>JBGSPU010000152.1:0-97921 GCA_041738415.1 Bythopirellula sp. | reverse complement strand
GCCCTGACGGCTTGTTCCGTCAGGGTCGTTTTTTGGGGGCCAGATTCCTGAACCATTCTTTTTGCCCTGAAATGCCTCGAAAACGCCTGTCATACACGCCCAAAAGCCACTTGGCGACCCACAGATTCTGGCGAGGAACCGGAATATTTATCAGTTCGCACCGAATATGGAACCAACATGATGAAGGAAAATGATGAGCCGGACCCGAGCACAACGGAAGCGATACCACCGATGCCGGGCAATGGCCTGGCAGGAGCGATCCTCGCCACATTATTCTGTTGCCTTCCCTTGGGGATTGTGGCGATTGTTAAAGCAGCGCAAGTGAACGGCGCATACAACGCTGGAAACTATGAAGAAGCCCAACGCCTCTCTAAAAGTGCCTTCCAGTGGACTATGGCAAGTGTTGTTACGGGGTTGCTCGTCAGTCTCATTTACTTCTTTGCCATGATAGGGACGCACCATCGATGATTGCCGGCCCTTTTTGGTGGAGAATGGGTTACTCATCGCGATTCCGTGCTGGACTACAGCTCACAGCGGTCCTGAGTCTGCTGGCGCTGCTTGCCGTCAGGGACCCGAATAACTCGGGGAGCTATCCTACTTGTCCGTTCCGATTGATAAGCGGAGGGCTTCTCTGTCCCGGGTGTGGCTCCATGCGGATGCTCTACGCCGTTATTCACGGGCAGCTCCTGGAGGCTGTTCGATTAAATCCATTCGCCTTTGTGTTTCTCCCTTTGCTCGGTTGGCTGGTCTTGGGCCTCGTGGTAACAGTGTTCTTCGGTCAACGCCTGGCCCCTTTGCGAGCTCGCACTGGAATAATATGGCTCTTTTTCGTAACAATTATCATCTACACCGCGTTGCGGAACGTTTTTCCCTGGCTAACGTCTGCATGAACAAATCGGTGTCAACGCATTAACGTGGAGATTGGCTCCCGGTTTCATGGCGACGTGCAGCGGGTCCATCTCTTTTGGCATCGCGTGGGGAACGCCCTGTTGACGCTGCTCTCGAATCTCTTTACCAACCTGAACCTCTCCGACATGGAATGCGGCTACAAGACGTTTCGCCGTGAGGTGCTGGCGAGTATTACGATCCAAGAAGATCGGTTTGGCGTCGAACCGGAGCTGGCGGCCAAGGTGGCCCGCGGCGGATGGCGGGTGTTTGAGGTACCCGTCTCGTATGCGGGGCGGGATTATGCCGAGGGGAAGAAGATCGGCTTCGGCGATGCCCTGCGGGCGATGTGGTGTGTGGTGAAGTATCGATGAGGCGCTAGGCGCTAGTCAGAAATTGGGGAAGAGTTGCGAGAGAGGCGCTAGTTGCCAGGCGCTAGTCAGAGTACAGCGGCACAGTCTGACTAGCGCCCAGCGCCTAGTAACTAGCGTCTTCCACCACCTAGCCCAAAAAACGTGGTAGAAAGTGGCTACTCAATTTTTTATGATGATGCTCGCGGTACGAACTCTCGTCGTCGCACGAGATTGTGTTGCGCCGATCTTTGACAATCGAACCCGCTTTCTCCTCGCTGTTACAGCGACGCTGCTAGGGATCCCTCGGTAGTTTCCGGGCCGTCGATTGCTTGAAGTCATTCGTCTTTTCGCAAGACGGAGTCGCGTTTTGTTGGCAAAACTATTGAAGAAACACTGTAAAACATGAGATAAGTCGGCGAGTTTTGTTTTGTAGAAAAGAGATTTTGACAAAATGGGCCTGACAATGCCCCCCTTGTAATGCGCAGTATCAAGTAAAGATAGTTGGCTTTGCGCAAGCGCGGGGCCTGGAGACCCGCACACAGCACTCACCTCAACTGCCACTGTTTGATCGATTCGCTAGGGTAGATCAACATGAGCACGTTGAGCAGTAAACTATCGCGAATGGTGATGAGGAGCACGACCTCGATGGCACAGAACAATACCCAGGTGGCGTTCCAACCCAGCTTTTTCGCCAGCCAGAGTCCCAGCCAGCAGGCCAGCACGTCTCCGGCACTGTTGAGAATGGAATCACCCGTGTAACCCAGCGCCGCAGTTCGATCCCGATAGCGGTCGATCACGAATTGTGTGTTCTCGACTACTTCCCAACTTGCCTCGATCGCAATCGCCAACCACATTTGCCACGGCCATGTCCAGTTTTTCGCCAGCCAGCCCACCGCAAAACAGAGCACCAGGCCATGCTGTACGTGGGTGAAGCTGTAGGGATCGGCGAGATGCTGCGAGGTGTGCGAACTCGCGGGATCGCTGACCCACAGCCGCAGCGTACCACATTCGCAAAACCACTGGCGTTGCTGGGCGCGCAACTGCACCACCATCAAAGTGACGGTGACGAGCACCGCCAGCACCGGCCAATTCTTGCGCTGAAGTCCTTTGAGCATTACTCTCCTGGCGATGCCGCTGACAACGTCAGCACCACTAGCGAGTGAGGCGGGAGGGTGGTATTCAAGGTACCGTCGCCAAGTGAGCATTCGCTAAACACGCGCGGCTCGACATGGTTCGGCTGGGAGAAGGTGTTGTGCGCATCAAGTGTATCCGACGTGAGAACGCGACCTGCAACTTGACTGGCTGCAATGCCTGTCAATCGGCATTTCAATTCGACTGCGTCGCGGGCATGCGTGTTCACCAGGGATACGTACACCGTGCCGTCGACCCCGCGAGATGCGGAAACACTCACCGCCGGTATCGCCGCGTCTCCTACTTCGTATTCAGGAGTCTCCACTTCCACGGGCAAAAACTGGGTGTCCTGATGCACCTTACACATCTCGAACGCGTGATACGTAGGAGTGAGCAACATCTTCTCCCCTTCGGTAAGTATCATCGCCTGCAAAACATTTACAGTTTGGGCAATGTTACACAGCCTCACTCGCGCGTGGTGTTTCTGGAAGATGTGAAAATTTAGACCCGCCACTAGTGCATCGCGGAGGGAATTCTGCTGATACAGAAAACCGGGATTCGTTCCCTTTTCGACCTGATACCAGGTCCCCCATTCATCGACGAATAATCCCTTGTCTTTCTCCGGATCCGCGGCATCCATGATAGCTTCGGTGGAAGCGAGAATGTCGTCCATCCGCAAAGTACTGTTGAGTATGCCGAACCATTGGTCCTCTTCGAAACCCGTGGCGCGTAATTTGTCGTGCCAAGGTGCGGCGAGTGTGTAGTAGTGCAGTGACAGTGCCTGGGTATGTCCTTGTACTCGAGGAAAAACCACCTTGGTCCAGTGATCATCAGATCCATTGGGTCCACAGGCAACCCGCACCAAGTGGTTGCCACTAAAGTCACGGCAATATGTGGCGAATTGTTTGTACAAGTCAGCATAGTACTCAGGAGTCATGTTCCCGCCGCAGCCCCAGTTTTCGTTGCCCACCCCGAAATATCTCACTTTCCATGGCCGATCACGTCCGTTGGCACGTCGCAGATTAGCCAACTCGCTGTCTCCGTCGAAAGTCATATACTCAATCCAGTCTCGCATCTCTTGCGGCGAACCGCTCCCCACGTTGCCGGCAATGTAGGGATCCGCACCGACAATTTCGCACAAGTCGAGAAACTCGTGAGTCCCAAATGCATTCGTTTCGATCACTTGCCCCCAGTGGATGTTGATCCGCTTGGGCCGCTTGTCTCGAGGCCCAATCCCGTCGCGCCAGTGGTAGTCGTCTGCAAAGCACCCACCCGGCCAACGCAGATTAGGGCAGTTTAAGTCTTTCAGCGCTACGATCACATCATTGCGAATTCCGCGAGTATTGGGGATCGACGATTCTTCACCAACCCACAGTCCATCATAGATACAGCGTCCCAGGTGCTCCATAAAGTGCCCATAAATGTGCTTGCTGATCGTCCCCTGGGCCTGATCTCCATGAACCGTGGCAGTGGCCTCAAGCGTCTCGGCATTGCCAGTCTGCATAGGAGGCAACCAGATTGCCAACAAAAGATATAAAGTGATGTAAAGATTTGCGAACTTACTCATTTTTTGATTTACCTTGGGATAACGAACCGCTCTTAAGGAAGATATGGAATGTTGATGAACGCTGGTTGAGCGGATTTTTGTGGCTCGGAATTCCAGTTGAATCCGCGACATTCCGCTCAATCTGCGTTTGTCCGTGGACCATTTATTTCCTTTGCCTGTTTCAAGCAACAAACATGCACAGCCGTGTGATGATTTTAACTGCTAGTACTACAGGTGTCGCCATGGGGTTGCCGGTATGCAAAATTCTGCCCAAAAATAGGTGCTTGGCAAGTAACAAGCTTGGTATGCCGACTCGATGAATGCCTGCAATCACCCAAAAACCGTTGTCCCGCTTGGCTAGGGGCCGATAGTAGGGTAACATTGTGACAGATTTCACAATGTGCTGCCCTACGAGGCGTTGCCTCGCGGCTATTCCCATAAACACCCGTTCGCACCACAAGATTTGCCATGGCCAAACAAGGTCCCCGCAAAAAAGTTCCTAAAGAATTGGCGATCATCAACGCTGACAACTGCACAGGCTGCGAATCCTGTCTGGAAGTCTGCCCCGTCGATTGTATTGAAATGCGCACCATCGAAGGGGGCATTCTCAAAGGGAATCAGCAGTGGTGTGAAATTGATTTGGAGCGGTGTGTTGGCTGCGAGGTATGCGTCCATATTCCCGGCAAAAAGTCGAACCCTTACGACTTGAAGGTCTGCCCCTGGGACGCGATCGAAATGGTCCCCACTGAACTAGCCGCACAAGTCATGGCCCAAGTCGGCGGACCGCCGCAGTACATCCACGACAACTGGGATCGGTTAGTCGGCACGGCCCAAAATCTGGCCGAACTGCGGGCCGCGACTTAAACATCCATGCTCTTGGATCAATTTCCAGCTATAATAAATGTTGTTAAGGCTCCACAATTTTTCTCTGGAGGGTCACTGACATGATTCGCATCGTATTGTCAGACGAGCAAATAGAAGCTATTTCCGGAATTGAAGAACCGATTGATTTTGTCGATTCTCAAGGTCGTAAAGTTGGTCGCATGGCCCCCTCGCATTCTGACACTACGCACCCTTTCAAACCATCGCAAGAAGACTTGGCTCAAGTCAAACAACGAATCGCTGAATCAAAGGCAAGCGGTTGCTCATTCACAACCTGGAACGAAATCAAATCTCGCCTGCAATCGCAGGAGGGAGCATGATTCGTTACACGGTGGCTTGGGCAAAAGTGGCTGAAGACGAACTTGCAGAACTTTGGAATGAATCGAGCCAGAAATCCAGAATAGCACTGGCGGCGGACCAGATTGACCGTGAACTGGCAACAGATGCTCATGATAGAGGTGAGCAATTATCTGACGGCCTTCGGCTGATCTCCATTTCTGTTCTTGCTGCTTACTTCACAGTTGAACCGGAGGATTGCATGGTAAGGGTGTGGGCGATTCGGTTGAACCATGGACAGTCGTAATCAAAAACCCGCTCGCTTGAACTGTTGGGGTGACAGATGCTCAATAAGCTGCCTGGAATCTCCCGCAAGCGCCGTAAGCGACATGCCAGCAAGATTCGTCGACAACAACAGCGAGCGGAACTACGACGCAGTAATGACCTATGAGCTACAGGCCGCTTCGATTTCCTGCATGTACTCAATACTCTGCCGAGCTATCTCCAGCGGACTCGGCTTGTAAGCGAAGACTTCTAGGCTGACCCATCCTGAATAGTTGATCTCCTGAAGGGCCTCAAAAATCGGACCATATTCGACATCTCCCATGCCAGGGCCAAGCAAGTTCGGATCGTTGGCATGGAAGTGAACCAGCCAATCGCTCCATTTACGAATGAGCACGTCCGGCGAGTACTTTTCAGTTGACATCGCTTTCACATCGAGATGGAGCTTACAACTCGGTGAGTCAACGAGCTTGGCAAGGTCGATGGCTGACTCTGCAGTCAGCATGAAATCACCCTCGGCAGGACCCAACGGTTCCAGTGCGATGGTCACCCCCAATCCTTCGCAAGTAGGCATCGCGGCCCGCAGCACCTCCGCGGCGTAGTTTTCCGCCTCATCGTATCCCACACCCGGCAATAAATTTCTCTGCGGCGGCGAGCCGAGCACCATCACTTTGCCACCG
Organism: Bythopirellula sp.; assembly: GCA_041738415.1. Classification (GTDB taxonomy): domain Bacteria; phylum Planctomycetota; class Planctomycetia; order Pirellulales; family Lacipirellulaceae; genus Bythopirellula. The sequence goes on along the minus strand of JBGSPU010000152.1, from coordinate 91,886 downwards.
AAATCAGCACACAACTGGGCAAGTGCCTTAAAATACTCAGCCGTCTGCCGCTGCACCCCTTTCTCAAGGCTTGTCAGATAGAAATCGCTAGTCTTTGCCAGTAGCCAATGCAGTCCAATGACTTCCAGCCCAGCATCGGCAGCCTGTTGCTTTACCTCACGGCGCCTAGCCGCTGGCAACTTTCGAATATCAACCGACTCACCCGGCGGCAAGAGCGTAAACGGTGCGATTTCGACCCCTGTGTACCCCAGTTTCCGCACCTCAGGCCAAGCTTTGCTAAACGGTTCGTCGCCAAACATCTCGTTGCACAAGGCGTATTTCATGATTTCCCCCCGCTCGAACCAACAATTAATAAATTCGGACATAGTATTGCATGGGAAGGTGACAATTGCTACATTACATGTACATGCGCCCACTGTACATTACATGACCCAATGAGAGATACTGTGCTCTTGTAAAACGCGAATGGACTCCCCCGGATAGGTTGGCTATGAAGCACAAACCGAATTTACTACGTCTTGGCAAGATTCACCAAGGTGATTGCATCGAACTTATGCAACAAATGGACTCCGGCTCGGTTGATCTTGTATTTGCCGACCCTCCATTCAACATCGGCTACGAATACGACCAGTACGACGACCGCCAGGACGACGAGAAATATCTGGACTGGTGTCGCCAATGGATCGCCGAAGTACATCGCGTGCTGAAGCCAACGGGCACGTTCTGGTTGGCGATTGGGGACGAGTATGCGGCTGAGTTGAAGGTGGCGGCACAACGGGAGATCGGTTTCGCGACTCGTAGTTGGGTCATTTGGTACTTCACCTTTGGAGTGAATTGTAAGTACAAGTTCAGCCGCTCGCACACGCACCTCTTATACTTTGTTAAAGATGAAAAGAATTTTACTTTCAATGCCAACGATCCTTTAATTCGTGTCCCCTCTGCGCGGGAATTAGTGTACGGCGACAAGAGGGCTGATCCTGCAGGTCGGCTACCCGATGATACATGGATTCTCCGTCCGCAGGATTTCCAGGGCGATGCTTACGGTTTTACACCAGAGCAAGATACCTGGTTTTTCTCGCGAGTCGCCGGCACTTTTAAGGAGCGACAGGGTTTTCACGGCTGCCAAATGCCGGAGCAATTGCTGGGGCGGATCATTCGCGCTAGTTCCGACGAGGGAGACTTGGTGCTCGACCCCTTTGCGGGCAGCGGCACGACTTTGGCCGTCGCCAAGAAACTTGGCAGAGAGTTTATCGGCTGCGAGCTTTCCCAAGACTACGTGAAGTGTGCCACCGACCGGCTTGAAAAGATAGAACGTGGCGTCCCCTTAGACGGCCCCGTCGACCCCGTCGCCAGCGCCCCGAGTACCAAGAACGGCACAACGCTCGAATCACGAGTTGGGCGCGCGGCGGGAGATAGTCGCCAGAAATCGCTGCTCGGCGACAGATAGGTTCTGGCAAAACGGCAGCGGAACGATGCCGGCTTACTTGCTATCAAACCGTTAGCAGGCACTGCTCGTGGAGCCGTATTTACGGACTCCCCGCAAACAAATTCCCGTCGACAGTTTCCCGCGACACATCAACCACAAATTCACCCGCAAGGTAATTTCGGCCCAAGAGCATCGCGTAATCCATTTTCGAACGGTCATTGAGCGACACGAGCACCTCACGCTCCACTCCCTGATAAGAGAGCGACAGCGGCACCAGATAACGCAGCTCTTCTACTTCCGACGTGCGAACCAGATCTACCTCGGCGATCTTCCGGGAGAGCCACTGCGAGTCGCCCTGCCGGTTCACCAGACGGAATCGAATCGTCTTGCCGACGTTCGCACTCATCACAGAATCAGCTTCCTCGATTTCCCATTCCGCCACATGTAGCGAACAGCGGCTCGCACCTGTATCCACACGCGCCTTGAAGATTAGCCCACTGCCAGTCTCAGCAATGGGAGCCACCGGTCCAATCAGTCGGACCGACTTGTCACCCAGTGAAACGGTAGTCAAAGAAATCGCAGCCGGCGAAAAATTCTCAGTAATTGTGTCACAAGAAAGAAAGTGATGCACACCTACCGCAGAACTCGCTGCAAACGTAATCAACAACAAAGGCTTAGCAGGTATCACAATAAACACTCCGAAGCATGGGGCTAGATTGGTGTCCAATGCCATCCGTGCAGTTGCCGTCCTAATCGACGACCCCGCATTGCAATTATGCGTAACGAAATGGGGGTCGTTTCAATTCCAGAAATGAATTCGAGCATTGCCAAAACACGCAATTGCCGTAAACCTATTAAATACAAGGAGTTACGTTACGCACGCAGGCCTCAGGGAAATTTTGCGGCTTGTCCCGAATCCCCCTAATGTGGGGGGATTTCTAGACCCAATTCCCTAGGCACTACTTCAAGGTCGACAGATATTCGACCACGTCGAGAAACTCGGTCGGTGCGATCGTGCTGCCGAGGTTCTCCGGCATGCTGCTCTGGTTTGTCTCGAAAACTTCATCGATATCGTCGTTGGTGAAAGTTTTCTGAATTCCCTCGGGAAGGGCGAGCGTGATCGAGTCTTCCGTTTTCTGGATGACGAATCCTGTCATCGGAAGCCCGTCGACCGTGAGTACGGTCGTGGTGATGTATTTGGGATCTACCTTTTTGCTGGGCTCGATGATCGACTCGATCAACTCGCGCCGTTTGAGCCGCTTGCCGACATCGCCGAGGTTCGGACCAAAATCGTAACCCTTGTCCCCGACCTTGTGACAATTAGCACAAACCCGGCCGAACACGGCCTGGCCATTGTCGGCATTGCCTGCAAGTCTTTCGAGCGCTGCATACGAATGGTTGCGAACTTCTTCTGAATTGTCGGGATCGAGCGCGAGCTTCAGCGGTTTGACGGCAGACAAACCAGGCCGCTGGCGGGCAAGATATTCTTCCAAATAATCCTGCGCCTGCGAATTCCCGGAGAGAAATGTTGCGGCCTGAAACGCGTCGGTCCAAATGGGCTCCAGGGCACCAATTGTCTGCTGGAGCGTGTAATTCAAATAAGAGTCCCGCGGTTTTTCCAGCACAGTCAGCGCCGCTTCGACCGCAGCGAGTGTCGGAAAGAAGCTCAGGCCCCGTACCGCTTCAAGTCGCACTCGAGGATGCTCATCACGCACCTGCTCCTTGAGCAGCGAGAAGGCGTTTGGAAGATAATCGCGTTCGTCAGCCACTAGATGGGTTGCCGCGGCACGCGCTTCAAATGACTTGGCTCTGAGCACATGATACAACAAGGCCTCATCGACAGCGTGATGCCCCTGTAACACCCAGAGCGCTTCGCACCGCAGCCGGTCGTACTCGGGACTCTGGGGATCGAGTTGCGCGGTCCACTGCAGGACCGCAACAGAAACCGTTTCCGTAGGCCGATCGCGCAGTTCGCGGCGGGCCCGATAGCGGGTGCGAGGTTCGTAAACCCGAAGCTGATCTAACAGTTCTGCTTCATTTTTATCCGCCTGCGTGATCGTTTCCAGCAGTGGACGATCTTTCGCTACGAGTCGGTAGATTCGCCCATGGATGTGATCGCGGCTTGGATCGCGCTGCGAATACTGCATGTGACCAATCAGGGCATTGCACCAATCGCCGAACCATAAGGCCCCGTCGGGACCGATCTGGGGATCGGTTGGCCGAAAGTTCTTGTCGCTGCTAATGAGCAGGTCATCACCCTGAGAAGATTTCATCAGCCGCTCGCCCTTGAAACCCGCGCCGTCGTCTTCGATCGCAAACCGCGGAATGCCGTTCATGTTGATCACACAGGCGTAAATAAATTGTCCCTGTACTTCGTTGGGTAAGTGGCGAGAGTAAAGAAACTCGTTGCCTACCGCGGGTCGCATGCCCTGATTGTTGAAAATGGTATCGACGCCTCTGCGTCCAGGAAACTGCGCTCCTGACAAGAGCGCGTCCCAGGTTTGGTTGGCGTTAGTGCCATCTCCTACGATCCCCTGCCCCCAGGGATCGAAGACATAGCACCAGGGATTACCATAACCGGGCGTTTGAAAGTGGCGAATCTTCAGTGTAGTCGGATCGAGAACATAGGACCCCGAAGAGTCGCGATGTCGAAAAGGTCCCCAGGGCGTTTCTACTGCCGTGTTCATCGAGATCCCTTCGAGCATGTGCAGCAAACCGCCATTGGACCACTCGTATGCTCCGATAGCATGATGCGTATCGTCACTCGCCCAGCCGTCGAGCAGATGCACGACGACGTCGGCCCGATCGTCGCCGTCGGTGTCTTTGAGCCAAATCAGCCGAGGCTGATCGGTGACTAAGACGCCGCCGTTCCAAAATTCAAATCCCATGGGGCAATGGAGCTTGTCGTAAAAAGTCGTACTTTTGTCGGCTCGGCCATCGTTGTCCGTGTCTTCTAGGATAAGCAACCGGTCGCTCGGACCGGGATTCCCCGGCTTCCACTGGGGATAGGTCGGCGCACACGAAACCCACAACCGACCCCGATTGTCAAAATTAAGTTGATTCGGTTTCGTAAGTTCTGGAAACTCACGCTCGCTGGCAAATGCCTGCACTTCAAAACCCTCTGGTACCCGCATCATGGCGATGGACTCTTCCGGCGATAGATACGTCAGTTCTTCCGGCTCGGAATAGTCCTGGCTAGGATTGCCAAATCTCGTCGCAGGGACGTATAGCTCACCTGTGTCGCTGTCGTCCGGGGGCCCGGGTGACTTACCCTGGGCGAGGTCCCACACCCATCGATCACGGACGGCAGCCATCGCCCGGATTTTGGCGTACTCGCGGGGAAACGTTTCCGTATCCCAAGTCCGCCGACCGCCGTAGACATACCAGCCATTGAGCATGCGATAATCTTGCTGGTGAACCCAAGACTTTTCGTTGATCGCACTACGAAGCTGTTCAAAGGACTCCGATTCCACATCAGCCGGCGTCGAAATGCCAAAGAGAGCTTGATCCAACAGCAGTCCCACTTCACGATCGCCTGCTTCATTTAGATGGCAGCCGTTGATCGTGTATTGCATCCCTGGTTTGGCAGCAAACAGGGTCTTGGTGGGCGTGAATAAATCGACAGAGGCTAGCCCGCGCGCCGCGGCAACTTCTTTCACGATTTGTGCGTACCGCCGGAGTTGCTCGTTGCGCTCGTCGGCATTCGGCCAAAGTGGATTGCCGGTCGGCTCCCAAGCGATAGGTGAAATGAGCACGAAACGTGGCGCAGCCCCCGACGGTCTGCGCGGATATTGCTCCACCATCTCGTCGAGATATTTTTCATACGCAACACGAAATACCGATTCGCCCCCAGGACCAGCAAACGACTCGTTGAAGCCGAAAAAACAAAGGTAGGTATCGGGGCTGAACACCTCAAGCGGATCGTCAATGAGCGTATAGCTGCTCGGCCGTTGCCGGTTATCGACGGCGTCGCAGGGCCGGGCGAAATTGCGGACGATCAACTCCTGCTGTGGGAATCGGCTGTGCAGCAGGGCCTCAAAATTCCCGAACAGACCCATCCGCTCGGCAAGTGAATTGCCGACCAGGGCAATCCGTTCCTGCTGATCAAATCGCAGCGGCGAGCTACTTACCTTTGGCTTCGCTTCCAGGGCGTGATCCTGTGGCTTCACACCGCGCTGATAACCATCGAAACCATAGGCGGTCGGCTTGTATTCGCCGACAAGGGCCACGTCTGCTTTCTCGGGGACTTCCATCGTGAGCCCCCAGTAAATGGCGTTCACAAGGAGTCGCCGCAGATCCTCGCACTTCAAATCGGTGGCAGCCCCCATCGTGGTGCAGAATATCCGGTTCGTATTGCCGGCGTCATTCTTCACCTCGCGAGTCCAGACAATGGGCATCATAGGATCGTTGACGTCTTGCGATTGGCCATCGCTGCTGCGATTCTTAGCGTAGCTCGCTGGCGGTGAATCGGGTTGCATATCCGAGAGTACCTGGCCACGAAGGAGAATCTTGGCGTCCTCAGGGGGATACACTTCATAGACATCCGTATCTCCAAAGATGTCGGTTACTCCACGCAGTATCGGATCCCCCTTCGCCGAGGGTTCGATGACGCCGCGTGTCGCTTCCTGTTTGTGACGCCCCCAGTGGTTGACCCACGCTTCGCCTAGCACTTCCTTGCCAAAGCGGTTGAACTTGTGATAAGGGCTCGCTTCGGGATACTTGAACGCGTGGGTACTCGTCCGCAGTGCGATAATCGGCTTGCCTCTGGCGACTCCCTTCGCAAAGCGGTCCATCACCTCGGCGGGCCACGCGCGAAAGCGGAGTGCCATGACCATGGCATCGGCCGAGTCGATCGACTCGCTGCCAGGGAGAGAAGCGACGTTGTCGGGGTCAATCTCGCCAGTCTGCGGATCGACCGCGAATAGCACGGTGCATTTAAACCCATGCCGCTTGCTGAGCATTTTGGCCAGCATCGGTAACGCCTCTTCCGAGCGATACTCTTCGTCACCCGAGAGGAAGACCAGATGTTTGCCCTTGCCTGGCCCGTCGCCGCCGGGAAAGGTAACCCACAGTTGGTCGTTGCTGTGAGAAAGAGAGGCCATCGAGAGATAAACGAGCAAACTGAAAAAATGGGAAGTGGGTTTCATAGTTGCCTGTATTTTGCATCGGACGCAATTGGACGGGAAATGGCTCATCCTACCACCGGCATGAATTCTATTGAACCAACTGGTTGTACCCGAAGAGGCGTTCACACCCTGACTATCGTGGGTATTTCGGAGACTTGCGAAGCGGCAGACGAAAAAAGATGACTTGCCATCACCCAAAGTGATGCTATGATGACAATATGCGAACCACCGTCCGAATCGACGACGACCTGCTCCGGGAACTCAAAGAGCATGCCCACAAAGAAGGAGTCTCCATGGCGAAACTCTTTGACCGGGCAGTGCGCGCTGGTTTGAATGCCCTCAAGAAAGCCGAGTCAGGTCCTCGCAAGGTCTATCGAGAAAAAACCTTTAGCACTGGCGTGCCCTTTGTAGACTTGACTAAGGCCAATCAATTGGCTGCCGAACTTGAAGACGAAGAACGGTTAACTAAGATGCAGCTTGGCAAATGAAAATCATTGACGTAAATCTGCTTATCTATGTGGCGAGCCGCGAATCTCTACACCATCACAAGTGCCTTAAATGGTGGGAAACAGCCTTCAACGAAAATGAGCTTATTGGATTGTGCTGGCATAGTTTGGTGGGGTTTGTGCGAATCATGACCAATCCAAAGATTCTGCCTCATCCGGTCCCACTAACGGACTGTATCGCCCGAGTAGATGCTTGGTTGAATCATCCTTACAGCGAATTCGTTCGTGAGGCCGAGAACCATTGGTCGGTGCTTAAAAATATTCTGCTTGAGACTAATGCTACTGGCAAGCTATCAACCGATGCCCACCTTGCCGCCCTGGCAATCTCGCGCGGGGCTACCTTGGTTTCCTGTGATACTGACTTTGCTCGGTTTCGTCAGCTTCGTTGGGAAAATCCGCTCAACTGAGCCAGCGCCTGGGCTCGATTTTCTTTCCGCACCAGTTGGCCACAGGCAGCCGCAATATCGGCGCCAAGCGAATAGCGGATCGTCGTCGGCACACCCGCTTGCTTGAGAATCCCGGCGAATCGCTCTCGGCCGGTACGGTCGGTCCCCTTCAGGTGCGGGGCATCTTCGATCGGGTTGTAGGGAATCAAATTAACGTGGACATTGAGCCCTGAGAGCCAATTCACCAAATCATGTGCAGCAACTTCCGAGTCGTTGATACCCGCAAGCATCAAGTACTCGATCATCACGGGCTTCCCTTGCAAAGCATTCACCTGCCGAAGTGTGGCTTGCAGGACATCGAGCGGGTATTTCTTTGCCAATGGAATCAATTGCTCCCGTGACGTTTGAGAGACGCTGTGCAAACTTAGGGCGAGATTTACCTGGGGAAACCGTCGCACACAGCGGAGCATCGCCTCGGGAATCCCCACTGTCGAGACGAGGATCTTGGCAGGTGAAAAATGAAACGCCTGCGGGGCCGTGAGAATCTCCAGTGCCGCGTAGAGTTGCAGTTCATTGTGAAACGGCTCGCCCATCCCCATGAACACGATATTTCGCAATAAACGGTTTTCCTGTGCCACCAGTTGTCCCGCCTGCAACACCTGGTCGCAGATTTCCTCAGCAGAGAGATCCCTCGCGATGCCCATTCTACCCGTTGCACAGAAATCACACGCCGCTGCGCAACCAACCTGGCTTGACACACACAATGTCGTGCGGCCTGTCGTTATTCGGAGAATCACCGACTCGATCAGCATCCCACTCGCAGTGCGAAACAGCAGCTTCGTTGCACCGTCTACTTGCGAATCATGCCGCGATTCCAGCGCGAGTGGATGCAGGGCGATTCGCTCAGCGGCAGGAAATTCAGCGATCGCAGCATCGTTCGCATGAAAATGCTTGAAAAACGCAGTGCGAAGTTTGCGCACACGCTGCGGGTCGATTCGGATCTCACGCTGCAATCGTTCCAAACTTGCCGCGTCGTAGATACTAACTTGTTCCATATCGAATACTATTGACCAATTACTAATAGCCGTCGGTGGAAGCCGATGGTTTACGAACAGTAAGAACCACGGGTGGCTATCCATTTCTTATAAAAGGACGATTTTACTCAGCTCACCCGGGATTTCTTGCACGTATCGTGGCACCATGTAACCAGGTACCTGACGCCGCAGTTCGGCGATGATTTCTTTGCCCTCTGCGATCGGTACCTCAAAATGCGCTGCCCCCGCCACGCGGTCGAGCTGATGCAAATAGTACGGCAACACCCCTACCGCGATGAGCCGCTCACTCAATTCGCGTTGAGCGGCCACCGAGTCATTCACACCCCGCAGCAAGACTGCTTGATTGAGCAACATGACTCCCGCATCGCGCAGTTTGCCAAGGGCTAACGCCACATCATCCGCCAACTCGCGAACATGGTTGGCATGAATCACCATGACGCTCGTCAGTCGCGTCTTGGTCAGCAACTGGAGAAGCTCGCCGGTCACGCGGCGAGGAACCACGATCGGCAACCGTGTGTGAACTCGCAGCCGCACAACCTGCGGCAGATCTGCGATCTTGCCAACCAACATCGTCAATCGCGAATCAACGAGCATCAGTGGATCACCGCCGCTGAGAATCACTTCGTCAATCGACGGGTCCGTGGCAAGGGACGTGAGTGCCGCGTCCCAGGCCGCCTCACTGTGAGGCGCTTCCTCATAAGGGAAGTGCCTGCGGAAACAGTAGCGACAATGCACCGCACAGCTCCCCGTGCTTATTAAGAGCGCGCGACTCTCATATTTTTGCAGTACTCCTGAGTGTAAAGTCGCCGAGGCATCACCAACCGGGTCAATCGAAAAACCCGCCACCTCAGTACCCTCGCCGGACAGTGGCAGGACCTGCCGCAACAAGGGATCACTCGGGTTGCCTCGCTCCATCCGCGCTAGATAGCTCGGTGGCACAAACACCGGGAACTGGGCCGTCCCTGCCGCTGCTTGCCGAGCCAACTCGGCAGGAAGCTTCAGCCGACGGCACAACTCGGCGGGATCGCGTACCGCAGAGCGGATTTCACCCTGCCAAGAGGTCTTCTCCGCTGGTTCCAGAACGGGGCGGACAAATCGTGCAGGACTAGTTAGAATGGCCATTTCGTTTCTGTATTGCTTACCATACTCACTTATTAACCCACTCACATCCCCAACATAACCCGTAGCGTCACAGGAAGATATACCGTGCCCACGTACAGTACCAACGAATTCCGCAAAGGACTCAAAATCCAGATCGATGGCATTCCTTTCCAAATGATCGAAATGAATTTTCGCAAGCCCGGCAAGGGAAATGCCCTCTACGAGTGCAAACTCAAAAACCTGGTCCGGGGCACGGTCACCGATAAAACATATCGCGCCGGGCAGACGGTCGAAGCGGCCGACGTGTCGGAATTCACGGCCCAGTATTTATACAAGCAAGGGGACGGATTTGTCTTCATGAAGTCCGACGACTACGAACAGTATGAATTGACCCCCGACCAAATCGGCGACGAGGCCAAGTTCCTCAAGGAAGGGATGGAATGCTCGCTCCTGGTGTTCAACGACAACCCCATTGGGGTGACGCTCCCCAACCATGTGGTCCTGCAAGTGCAATATTGCGAACCTGCTGTCAAAGGCAATACGGCTACCAACGTCTCCAAACCGGTCATCCTCGAGACCGGAGCCGAGGTACTTGCCCCCGCATTTATCAACATCGGAGACTGGCTCCGGGTCGACACCCGCACCCAAAGCTACATCGAACGAGCCAAAGACCCTGAGTCAGCCTAGGGTTAGCCCTACTGATGCTTAGCCTGAAATCAATTCATGACCGATTCACTACTCACTCCCAAGATCATAGAACTTGTCAAACGGGAAGACTTCCGAATCTCCGAACATGCCTTGGACGCACTCCTTGAGGACAATCTGGGACGTAAAGAAGTCATTGCAACGAGCGAGACCGCGGAAACTATCGAGGACTACCCGGAATTCGGCAAAGGTCCCGCCGTTTTGCTTTTACAAACCACTTCGGACGGTAGTATAATTCATACAGTATGGGGAATTCCTAGGGCACAATTTGCCCTGCAGCGCTGATAACTGCTTACGTACCTGATCCAGATCGCTGGGATGAAACATTCAAGGTAAGAAAATGACGGGTAACTTTACAAAAACGAAAAGACTCTACATTGGCGATGTGATGGCTGAGATTGAAGTCAAGATGACTGATGAGCCTAAAGCATGGGGACCTCATATCGTTCCAACCGAATTGGATAGAATCGACGCGGTTCGCAAGGCACTTATGTCGGGAGACTATCAGACTGCGGCCAAGGAGGCACGATTGTATTCCGTCAAACCCATGGCTATGTAATAGCAAAGCGAACAAACAGACTGGGGCAATCCACTTCGGTGCCCCTGCATTTATCAGTTCCGTGTCGACACCCGCATCCAATGCTGCATCGAACGAGCCAAGGACCCCTACGAAGGTTAAAAAACCCTTAGCCGGAGGCATACCTGTCTTCCGGAAAAAGGGGATTTTTTCGGCAAGGTCGCACAATGAGAAACGAATTGAATTAAGGAACTATTCCGTCATTCCCGCGCAGGCGGGAACCCAGATAGCAACGATGAAAAACCAGGTTCCCGCCTGCGCGGGAATGACATCACTATCCCCTCATCCGTCAACAAATGGAGACTCGCATGTCCCCCTGGGTAATTTTGGCTATCATCCTCGGCATCGGCCTATTGCTGTTGTTCTACGGCGTGGGCATTTACAACCATCTGGTAGCGCTCCGCAATCGCTTTCAGAATGCTTTCTCGCAGATCGAGGTACAGCTTAAACGGCGGTATGATCTGATTCCCAATCTGGTCGAGATCGCCAAGGGCTACATGAGCCATGAGAAAGGTACGCTCGAAGCGGTCATTAATGCCCGCAATCGGGCCGTCGGCGGCCTCCAGCAAGCAGCCGCGTCCCCCGGTGATCCTAAGGCGATGCAGGAATTGGCCGCTGCCGAGACCGCGCTCGGCGGTACGCTCGGTCGTCTCTTCGCCCTTTCCGAAGCCTATCCCGACCTGAAGGCGAATCAAAACATGGCCCAACTCACCGAGGAACTCACCTCGACCGAGAACCGTGTTGCATTTGCCCGCCAGGCCTATAACGACGCCGTGACGGCCTACAACACCTATCGCCAGTCGTTTCCACCTGTGTTTTTCGCCAACATGTTTGGTCACAGCCACGACGCTGAATTGCTAGAATTCGCCGACAGCGCCGCCATCGCCGAAGCACCGAAGGTTTCGTTTGAGTGAAAGTCCAAAGCTAAGAGTCGAGAGCCATACATCGCTATCTTCAGACTCTACATTTCTGGCTCTGGACTCTTGACTCTTAGCTCTCGACTACGCCCATGTCCACCAACTTCTATCAACGCCAGACTGATGCACGCCGCACCACCAAGTGGTTAATTGTGTTTTTCCTGTTGGCGGTGGTCGCGATTGTCGTGGCGGTGTTCTTCGCAACGGTGGGCCTGCTGGAGTTTTCCAGCAAGGGGCAGCACTTTGCCAGCGGTGCAACAGCCGATCCACTCGAACCTTGGAAAGTTCCTTTTGGAGCAGGCGCCTGTTCGCTGGCCCTGATCGCAGGAGGGAGCCTGTTCAAGCTCGCGCAACTTCGCGGGGGGGGAACCACCGTTGCCGAGAATCTAGGCGCCCAGCGCGTACCTCAAAACACGACCGATCCCGTCGAGCGCCGCCTGGTGAATGTCGTCGAAGAAATGGCCCTCGCCTCCGGCGTTCCGGTACCGCCGGTATATCTACTCAAGGACGAGCCGGCAATCAACGCGTTTGCCGCCGGGTATTCCCCCAGCGACGCTGTAGTGGCTGTCACTCGGGGTACCGTCGAACAGCTCACTCGCGACCAATTGCAAGGAGTCGTCGCCCACGAGTTCAGCCACATCCTCAATGGCGACATGCGGCTCAACATCCGCCTGATCGGCGTGTTGCATGGCATCCTTCTGATGGGACTCATCGGCAGGATACTGTTCAACATAGCAGCCCGCGGCGGGGGCAGGCGACGCTCCAGCAAAGGGGACCCCACCATTTACTTCTTAGGAGTGGGACTGGCGCTGATGCTCATCGGCTTTCTGGGCACTTTCCTTGGCAACTTGATCAAGGCTGCCGTCTCTCGCCAACGTGAATACTTGGCCGACGCCTCTGCCGTCCAGTTCACCCGCAACCCCGAAGGTATCGCCGGCGCGCTCAAACGCATCGGGGCCTATGTCTCTGGATCTCGACTCAAGAGTCTGAATGCCGCCGAGTTGAGCCACATGTATTTTAGCCAAGGTGTGTGGGAAGGTTTCACCGGATTGATGGCCACCCACCCGCCTCTGGAAAAGCGCATTCGGCAGCTCGAACCTCAATGGGATGGCAAGTTTCCAGCCCTGCCCAAAATACCCGCCGCTCTGACTGAATTGGGGACAGCCGCCGGTTTGTTTGGTTTCGCAACTGGTGCCGACGAGGTTCCCATCGAAGTCGTACGTCGTTCGCCCGAGCAAGTCGGCAGTCCCACCGAGTATCATCGTGAGTATGCTGTTGAACTCATCGAGAGTCTCCCCCCAGTCATCCGCGAAACCGTGCGAGAACCCTACGGCGCACGGGGAGTGATGTTTGCCCTGCTCCTCGATGCGAGCGACGAGATTCGTGAACTTCAATATGCCGCGCTGACAAAAACCATCGCCCCCGACGTAGTAGAGCTCACCCGGAAACTCGAGCCCTTGGTACGCCGCGTCGATCCCCGTGCTCGGCTCCCCTTGGTGGACCTGGCACTGCCTGCCTTACGCACGATGACCAAGGATCAGTATCGCCGCTTTTCACACGCGTTTGCCAAACTGGTAGAAGCAGACCGTCGCATTGCACCTTTTGAATGGATGCTGCACAGCGTCTTGTTACGGCATCTTCGTCCTCAATTCGCGCCAATTCGCCAGCCGCGTATATCGTACTACAGTCTCGCGCGCCTGGAGCGCGAAGTTGGCATTCTGCTGTCGACCCTCGCGAATCTCGACCACACGGGGCAGCGCGTGGAACTCTCCTTTCGCCGTGCTTCTCAATTACTTTCCGAAATCAATGTCCCGCTATTGCCTGCTACGGAATGTACCCTACCTGCACTGCAACGAGCATTAGATACGCTCCGCACAGTAACCCCCAAACACCGCCAGCTAATCATCGAAGCCGCCGCAGACCTGATTTGCTACGACCGCGACGTCTCAATCAAGGAAGCCGAACTTTTCCGCGGTATGTGCGACATGCTCGATTGCCCCATGCCCCCACTGCTGCCCGGGCAACCGATCCCAGCAAGAGCGTCCGCCTAGCTTTGGAATCATGCTTGGGGATTGTTGGAACCGGTGACAACGGAGATAACTGAGTTCCTCACTCCGTTACCTCAGTTTTCTCCTATGTTAATACTACGACATGGACAACCGACTGCAAAAATTGGCACGACGCAGCGAACTGCTACACAAGCTCCGCAACTTTTTTTTCGAACGCAACTTCACCGAGGTCGAAACTCCTCTGCTCTCCCACGAGGTAATCCCCGAGCAACACATCGAACCCATCGCCGTCAGCCGCGACGCAACACTTCACACGGCATATCCACAAACAACGCAATACCTCCAAGCTTCCCCCGAACTCCACATGAAGCGTCTCCTCGCTGAGGGACTCCAGGCCATTTTTCAAGTCACGCGGTCCTTTCGAGCCGGTGAATTAGGCCACCTGCACAACCCGGAATTCACCCTGGTCGAGTGGTACCGCACGGGCGACGATATGCAAGCAGGCATGAATCTCCTCGACGAACTCTGCCAGGTGCTGCTCGGCACCCCACCAGCACGGCGCATTAGCTACAACGAAGCCTTTCAATCGCTTCTCGGCATCTATCCCCACACGGCGACTTGCGAACGATTGGCCACCTGTGCCACACAACATGCAATTTCAGTTCCCGACAACATGCCCGCTAACGATCGCGACGAGTGGCTCAATTTGCTACTGACCACTCGGATAGAACCACAATTGGGACTCACCACTCCCGATTTGCTTTACGACTATCCCTTAAGCCAGTCGGCTCTTGCCAAGTTGGCGACCCGCGACGAAGGCATCCAAGTGGCTGAACGATTCGAACTCTACTGGCAAGGTGTCGAGTTGGCCAACGGCTATCACGAACTCACCGACGTGGAGGAACTCCGCAAGCGTCTCACCCAAGTAAATCACCATCGTGAAGAAAGTGGCCGGGCAGCCCTCCCATTGCCAGAATCTCTGCTCGCGGCGATGGAATATGGAGTCCCCGAATCGACGGGTTGTGCCCTGGGTTTCGACCGCTTGGTGATGCTGGTTGTGGGGGCGAAGGCTATTAGCGAAGTAATGGCTCTACGGGATACTGAGCAAGCATAAATTGATTGGTAATTCAAGGCTCAGATTCATCGAGAACCTGAAAACGTATTTCTATATGGTATCATTTCAGTAGACGTACTGGAGTTGTGATTGGATTTGCTTTACAAGACACCGCCGATCGTGATGGACACAAACGTATTAGTGGCGGGAGCATGACGTCACAGAGAAAGCTTGGCCTACCGAGTTCTAATGGGGATTCTAGAGCAAGAAATCCCCTTGATGCTGACCGCTCCAATCGCTTTGGAATACCACGAGGTACTACAGCGACCAGCGATCCTGAAATTGACCGGACTAAACCATCGTCAATCCGCGGATCTAGTGACCAATTTGATTGCACTATCGAACGAGATTCAAATTCACTTTAGTTGGCGACCGAATCTCACTGACGAGAGTGAAAACAAGTTTGTAGAGGCAGCCATTCACACTGGGTCGACCATCGTGACATATAACGAACGCGATTTTGCGGCGGCCGACCTACCCCCAATACGGCTGGAACTGGATGACACCCCAAGAGTTTGTAATAAATTACTTGAGCGGAGAATAAGCAATGGCAAACCTATCACTGCGTATGCGAGATGATCTTAAACGAAAGGCTCAAGAGCTTGCCAGTCGTCAAGGCGTGTCGCTGAACAACTTCATCAACTCCACCATTGCGGCCTCCGTTGCGCAAGCAGAAACGCTCCGCTTCTTTGATGATCGGCTACGGCATGTCGACGCCCATGAGCTTCGCAACCGCGTCTTGAAATTCATGTCTGAGACCAAACCCGGATCTGGTCCGACTTTTGATGAATTGCAACAAGGCTTAGGTGGAAGCAACTGAGAATAGGCCTTCGAGAGAAAGGACTTCCCGATTCGTCCGGTTGTGCCCTGGGTTTTGATCGCTTGGTGATGCTGGCCGTGGGGGCAGAGTCAATTGGAGAGGTGCTGGTTTTTGCTGACAATGTGATACCATAGAATGTCAGCTTCCTCCCGTGGCTGTGGCTTCCAGCCGCAGCATGTATTTCGCTGCGGCTGGAAGCCACAGCCACAGTGCATCACTCCCAGAACGCCCTTTCCCGTCGCGGCGGAGTCACCACGGCCGAAAAAGTCGCCTTTCGCTCCGCTAAAGTAGCGCTACTTTCGCGGTGCGAAAGGCGACTATAAAGGAAACCATCAACCATGCTCATCGATACTGGCCTAACATTTCGAGAGATTGTCATGAATGACCCCCTGCCGAAAGGAACCATTTAACAGGCCGTTATCGACTTCCTCAAAGATCGTGATGATGCCGCCCTGTTTGGTGCGATGGCGGTCAATGCCTACATGGACGAGAGGCGCATGACCGAGGATGTCGATATTGTGGCCACTTCAGCGGAACCATTTGCTGAGTCTCTCCGGCAACACCTCAATCAGCAGCTTCCTATTGCTGTGAGAATCCGGACACTACGTGACGGCGTAGGGTTGCGACTCTACCAGCTCACCACTCCCAAAAATCGTCATTTGGGATTAAACCGAGACATTGGTAACGGTTAAATGAATCATTTACTTGCACCCCAACTCCGCACACTCCCGATACCGAAAGCAATGCACCAGATGATCGTTCACCAACCCCGCCGCTTGCATATGGGCGTAGACAATTGTGCTTCCCACGAACTTGAAGCCCCGTTGCTTGAGATCGCGGCTTAACGTGTCAGACTCCTTGCTGGTAGCGGGAAGTTGGCTCATTCGCTTCCATTTATTCACCTTTGGCTCGCCCCCGACGAAATCCCAGATGTAGTTGTCGAAAGTGCCGAACTCTTCCTGCACTTCTAAGAAAGCACGGGCATTGGTCACCGCAGCAGTCACTTTGAGCCGATTGCGGACGATGCCAGGATTCAAGAGCAGTTTCTCGATCCGCTTCTCCGTGAAGCGAGCGACCTTCTCAGGATCGAACTGGGCGAAGGCCTTGCGATAGGCTTCGCGTTTGCGGTAAATGGTAATCCAACTCAGCCCCGCCTGGGCACTTTCGAGCGTGAGAAACTCGAATTGCTTGCGGTCGTCGTGAACGGGGACACCCCATTCCTCGTCGTGATAAGGGACCAACTCGCCGCGGCCGGCGTATTGCCAATCGCACGACTTTCTCACTTTCGCAGTCACACGCTTTCTCCGTGAATCATGGCACTCGCTGGTACACGGTAAATGTGTGGTCGAACTGGTCGAACTCATCAGCCGTGTGATGCGACTCTTCTTTCACCTCCCACTCAGACCAATCCACTTCGGGGAACCGGACGTCCCCCTCCACCTCAGCATGCACTCGCGTGAAATAGAGTCTTTCCGCTCGCGGCAACGCAAGCTTGTAAATCGCCGCTCCGCCGATGACGAATGCTTGGTCTTGATCGCAGTCTGCCTGCCGGGCGATGGCCAACGCTCGGTCAAGATCTCCCACCACCTGCACTTCGGGGTGACCCGTTGCGTAGTCTGATTGCCGTGAAATCACGATGGAAGTTCGCCCCGGCAGCGGACGGCCGATCGATTCCCACGTCTTGCGGCCCATCAGAATCGCATGTTCCATCGTGATCCTCCTGAAACGCCTCAAGTCGGCCGACAGGTGCCAAGGGAGTTTCCCCTCGCGGCCGATAATGCCGTTCTCCGACACAGCTACAAGAATCGCTAAATTCATACGGCTACCGGTGCTGAAATATGAGGAAGTGGATCGTAATTAAGCAGTTCAAAATCCGCAAAGTCGAACGTGAAGAGGTCATTCACTGTCGGATTGATTTTCATTTGTGGCAAGGGTCGCGGCGTGCGCGAGAGTTGTAGGGCGGCCTGCTTCAGGTGGTTGTCGTATAAATGGGCATCACCGAGTGTGTGAATGAATTCCCCCACCGCCAGATCCGTCACCTGGGCTACCATCATCGTCAGCAGTGCGTAGGAAGCGATGTTGAAGGGGACTCCAAGAAACACGTCGGCACTCCGCTGGTAGAGCTGGCACGAAAGTTTTCCTTCGGCCACGTAAAACTGGAACAGCAAATGGCAAGGGGGCAGTGCCATCTGCTCCACGTCGGCCACGTTCCAGGCACTCACAATCAGCCGGCGCGAATCGGGGTTCGTACGAATCGCCTCGACCACTTCAGTTATCTGATCAATACTCCGCCCCTCGAGAGTCGCCCACGAACGCCACTGCTTGCCGTACACAGGACCCAACTCACCCGCTTCATCGGCCCATTCATCCCAAATGGTTACGCGATTCTCATTGAGATAGCGGACATTTGTCTCGCCGCGCAGAAACCACAGCAACTCGTAAATGATCGACCGCAGATGCAGCTTCTTGGTCGTCACTAGTGGAAAACCCTCCGCCAGATCAAATCGCATCTGATACCCAAATACACTCCGCGTACCGGTCCCGGTGCGATCGCCCTTCGCGACGCCGTGGTCAAGAACATGCTGGAGTAAGGTAAGATACTGTTTCATTTGAAAAAGCGAGGCCCCTCGCCGCAACCAAGATCCAATTTATTTGGCCAAGGATTTACCCAGATGAAACACGGATTATTTCGAAGTCACAATCTTATCCGTGTTCGATGCGTGACAATCCGTGGCTAAATTTTGAAATCCGCGATCAACCGCGTTCTAGGTCTTCTGATTTCAGTTCTCATTCTTCTTTCGCCATCAATTCTTCCACGACTTTCACGAGCATTGCCGGATCGTCTTTCTTGCGAAGCTGCGCGATCCGCTGGGCACTGAGGCCGAGTTTTTCCAGGACGCCGACCACCTGATTCCACTTAGTTTCCCGGCTCTTGCCTTCAGCCAGATAGAGATCGGTCACCAATTCACTGAGCCGTTGCAGCGAAATGGCGTCGCGGTTGTCGTAATAGTTTTTGATGATCTTCTGTTGATGTTTGGAATATTCTTTGCCCATCTCTCAAATTCTGTAGGAGGTACGTGGTGAACATAGTCTTGTGGTGTAGGATCGCTTCGCAAAATCTGGCCGAAGATAAGCAGAAACATCCCCTGTTTCCACTTTTCCGACCGCTCTCGGCGCGGTAGATTATCCTACCCGCTGGTCGGTAACAAAGGTAGCCGATCCTCTCGAGTTCCTTCAAGTCTAAAAAGGGTTGGTCGCCGATGCCGGTCGTGAAGTTTATCAAAGAGAAAAAAGAAATCGAAGTTCCCGAGGGAGCAAATCTCCGCAAAGAGGCTATGAAAGCGGGTGTGAATCCACATCAGGGCCTTAATGGGTTCGGAGCCTCACTCAACAAGGTCCTCAACTGCCATGGCTTAGGCCAATGCGGTACCTGCCGCGTGCTGATTACCAAGGGCATGGAAAATGCCAGCAAGATGGGTATCCTGGAAAAAACACGTCTCCGCTGGCCGATTCCTACGCCGATCACTCCGGGGGGCCTCGACCCCATCCCCGCGATGGCCTTCATCGGCAACGAAGAGACTATGCGACTCTCTTGCCAGGTAACCATCTGCGGCGACATGGAAGTGGAAACCGGGCCGGAGTTAGACCTCTTCGGTGAAAACTTTTTCAGTTAGAATGATAACTGAGAGCTTCCCCCATGCGCCAAGTCATCGCCATCGTTAAGCCCTATCTCGCCGAGAAAATCCTCGAAGGCCTACGGCTCGCCCCCCTGGAAGCGGTTCATGTTCGCGAAGTGAAAGGAATGGGACGGCAAAAAAGCTATCTCGACCAATACACCGAGAGCGAATACTCCGAGGCCTTTCTCCCCAAGGTAGAAATCACCGCCTGGGTTGAAGACGCCCGCTGCGAGGAAGTTGTCCGCAAGCTAGTCGATGTCGCTCGCACCGGCCGCATGGGAGACGGCAAAATCCTGGTCCTCGCAGCCGAGACGCCTGAAACTCTCGCTGCCGCTGACCACTGACAACGAATACTTGATCGCAATGAAACTCCTCTCCGTCCGACAGCACCTCGTCTCCAAACCCCTCGCGAATGTAGCGGCCGAAGTTCACGCGCAACTCGATCGCCTCGGCTTGGAACCGCCGCAAGGTCGCGTGGCGATTCCCGTAGGAAGTCGTGGCATCTGTCAGATCCCGACGATCGTCCGCGCAGCAGGGGATTGGCTCCGTGAGCATGGGGCCGAACCATTCATGGTGCCTGCTATGGGTTCCCATAACGGGGCCACTGCCGAAGGGCAGCAGCAGATGATCGAATCGCTCGGCATGACCGAACAGGCGATGCAAATGCCGATTCTCTCCAGCATGGAGTGCGTCAAGATCGCTTCCGTGAAAACGGGCGACGTATGGCTGGATCGCCACTCCTACGAGGCCGACGGCATTCTGGTCGTCAATCGCGTGAAGCTTCACACCTGTTTCTCCGGCCCGGTGCAGAGCGGTCTGGTAAAAATGATGGTCGTCGGCATGGGAAAAATCCAATCCGCCGAAACCTTCCATTCCTCACCGACTCCCCAGATGCAAGACATGCTGCTGGAGATGGGCCAGGTGCTGGTCGACTCCGACAAGTTCTGGGCAGGTCTGGCGATTCTAGAAGATGGCTTCGACCAGACGGCCGAAATTCACGCTCTCCCCGCCGACCAGATCCTCCAGCGCGAACCAGCACTACTAGATCGTTGCCGCGAGTATTTTCCTCGCATCCCTCTCGACGAACTCAACGTACTCGTCGTCAACGAAATCGGCAAGACGTTTAGCGGCACCGGCATGGATACCAACGTGATCGGCTACCGCGGCGTGAAGGGTTTTGAGGACCTCGACCGACCCAAGATTCGGATCATCGCTGCCCTCTCACTCGCCGCCGCCTCCCAAGGTAATGCCATCGGTGTCGGCCTGGCCGACTTCATCACCAAGCGACTTCGCAACGCGATCAACGAACACAAGACATTCATCAACGTCTATACCACCGGTGACATGGAACGCGCCAAGATTCCGGCCACGCTCGCCGACGACGAAACCGTAGTCGAACGCATCCTCCATCGCTATGGCTCCGGGCGTTGGATGTTCATCCAGAACACACTGAACCTCGATCACCTCTTTGTCAGCGCAGACCTCCGCAACGAAATCGCGGCTTGCCCACGATGCACCATCGAGGGCGAACCGTTTGAGCTTGAGTTTCAAGCCGGACAGCATCAATTGAAGTTTTGATCCGGGAAGCAGTCGCTATTCCAGTGTGCCTTACAGCCGCAATCAAAACTATTTCTTAGCCACGGATGAAAAATTCTTGGGCACAGATATAAACTCTGGTACAGGACTTATCCGTGCTACCAACGATTGAAGTTTTCGCAGTCAACAACATGTGCAACATGACGTACCCCGAAGGGGTTCCACATCGGAACCGCCGCCACAGCGTGAATGTGTGCAACCCCGATGGGGTTGTGGTGGGGGATATGGCTTGATTCCCAGGGTGCGCCGCCAGTATTTGATTATGTTGGCCGGCGACCCTGGGCTATGGAGTTTAACGCCTTTGGCGTAATTTCAAGGCGTTTTGTGGTTGCGTCCCCTAGGCCGCGCTGGGATTCATCTGGGTCGATTCGTGGCTAAAATCCCTAGTCACAGGAGCGTCGTCCTCTAACCTCCTACCGCTCCACCTCCGCAAAAATCCGTAGAAACGATTCGCGCACCTTGCGACAAGTTTCGATCACCTCTTCCGCGAGTTGTTGCGGATCGTTTGCCCCCATCAGATAGGCCAGCTTGGCACGTTCGCGCGGCTCCTCGGGAAACTCGTGCCGACCCGTCGCGTCCATCAGCCGAATGCGTGCCTCCACACTCCGCAGCAGGTTGTAGGCAACCTTCAAAAAATAGGCGTCTTTGGGTGACAAAAAGCTGGCATGTTCCAGGGCGGCCAGGGCGTTGAGCGTACCGGGCTCGCGAACCTCCGGGTGGGTCTGACCGTGCTTGAGTTGGAGCATCTGCACAATAAACTCGACATCCATCGTGCCGCCACGGCCTCGTTTCAGATTCCGCTCAGAAGCCGATTCTTCAAGCTTCATTCGCATCTCGCGGATTGCGGTGGCATCGGTCGGATGCCATGGCTTGCAATAGGTCGCCGCCGACACCGCTTCCAACACGTACTGTGCGGCCACGTCAGTACCGACAACTACGCGGGCTTTGCATAATGCCTGTCGCTCCCAGAGCTGCCCCGCTCCTTCGAGAAAATAGCGGACGAATTCCTCGATTGAAACGGCCATGGCCCCGCCTCGACCGGTCGGTCGCAAGCGTGCATCCACCTCGAACAATCGGCCGTACGGACCAAACTCCGACATCCGCTTGATGATCCGTTGTCCAAATTCGCTGAAAAAATGATTGTTCGTGGTCGCCTCGGCTGATCCCCGGCGATCGGGGACCGTGCGACCCTCAGCCTCGTAGAGAAACACCAGGTCCAGGTCACTATGATAATTCGGCTCACGCCCACCAAGTTTCCCCAGCGCCAGCACGATGAATTCACATGGCTGGCCAATCCGATCAGGACTTGGTTGCCACTTGGCAAACTTTGCTTCGTCCTCCGACTTATTACTTTCGTTGGGCGGATCGATGCGAGGCTCACCCCGTTTTTCTACGAGCTTGCCGTATTCCATCTCAACGACTTGCCGCAGGCAAACCTCCGCGATATCGGACAATTCCCCATGGGTCGCCTGGATATCATCCTTGCCCAGGATGTCGCGGACTCCCACTCGCAAGTGCTGAGAGACTTTAAAACTGTGCAGAATCGGCTCCTTGTCCTCCGCACCCCGAGTCAACTCGGCCAGCGACGCCTCAAGGGCCTTTAAATCGGGAAGTCGAGCCAGCAGCAAGCTATCCAACAACTCATCAATCATGCCCGGATTACTGGTGAGAATTCCCGCCAGATAAGGACAGGCCGCACACAATGTGACATACAAATTCAACGATGGTCGGTTTGAACTAAACAACTCCCACAACGCCGCCTTTCCGCCGAGCGAATCACTCACACGACTCAAATTCACCAACGTCCCGTCGGGGTCCGGAGTCTTGGAAATGGCCGCGAGCAAGCGGGGCGCAATCGAGGCCAGAAACATCCGGCATCGCCGGGTCGATAGAAACGGAATCCGCTCTTCGGCCAGCGACATCAGATTCGAATAGGCGACGAGAGGGTCGGCGAACGGATAGTTACCCATCACTTTGGCGATCGTTTCCGGCAAGGGATCGGGGTCGTTGACCAAATCGACCTCTGGTTCGCTCTCTGCATTGTCGCCAAAGGCATCGTGCAGCAAATGATCGAGAATCTTGCGATCGACTTCCGTACGTTGTTTGAAATCAATGCGAAAGGTCTCCAGTGCAGAGAATTGTTCCGAATCGGCGTAACCCATGCGCCGGGCAATTTTCACTAAATCCGCCTCCGACTTGGGAAGTTGATGCGTTTGCAGGTCGTACATGATCTGCAAGCGATGCTCTAGCTTGCGGAGATAACTGTAGTTTTCCTCAAGCATCGTGCTTTCTTGTTGCGTAAGTGCGCCCGCCTGGTTGAGTCTCGCAATCGCTTCCAGTGTGTTGCCGGTGCGTACTTCCTCAAGCGCCCCGCCGTTCAGGAGCTGCAAGAACTGAATCACGAATTCGATATCGCGAATTCCGCCCAACCCCGCCTTCACGTCGCTGGCCGCAAACTCTCCGGTGGTGCTGCGAACTTCGATGCGGCGCTTCAGTGCCTTGATGCCGGTGATGTCGGTAAGACTTAAATAGCGGCGAAACACCCAGGGCTCTAATCGTGTCAGAAACCTGTAACCTAGCTCCAAGTCGCCAGCAATCGGGCGGGCCTTCACATAAGCTTGCCGCTCCCAAGTGCGACCCCGCATGTCGTAATAACTCAGGGCCTGCTCCAAACTCACACACAGCGGCCCTTGCCTCCCCTCAGGCCGAAGCCGCATGTCTACCCGGTATGCGAACCCCAGCTCAGTCGTTTCCGAAAGCAGATTAATCGTCTCTTGGGATACCGCCGTCGCCAGAGACTGACTAGTAACTCCCATCCCTGTACCTGCTGCTTCAAAGAGGAACACCAGATCGATGTCGCTCGAGTAGTTCAGTTCCAAGCCACCCAACTTCCCTAAGGCGATCGCCACGATTCGCGGGGGTGAAAACTCCCGTCCGTTCCCGTGATGTTTGCGTTTGCCTACTTTGCGAATCGCAAATTCAAGTGCCGCCTCGACCACCGCATCGGCCACATAGGAAATCTGCCGCGTGATCTGCGCCACGGGAACGCCAAGTACAATGTCCCCATACGCAATTCGCAACATCTCGCGCCGCTTGAATCGACGTAGCGCAGCAAGCACATCCGATTCATCGTCTTTCGTGCGGACTTCGCCCACGAGTTCTTCGACCAGTACCTCCCGCGCAACGGGTCGGCCTTCCGTCATCCGCAGCAAATCATAACTCTCGGGATCGGCACACAATTGATCGCTCAGGTGCTGACTCGTACTGAAAATCAACAGCAGATTCGGCAAAGTTGTGCGATCCCGCTCAAAGAGGGCGGCCATGGCCAACGGGCTTCGGGCCGACTGAAAAAAACGCTCCAGATTGTTAAACGCCATATCCGGGTCGGCCAACTGCGGCGCGGTTTCAGCGAATTGCCCCACGAGCGTGCTCAAGAGTTCCAACGGAATGTCTGCGGCGAGCTTCACGAGATTGGCGTGAGCCGAGCGAAGGTTGGCAACGCCTAACAACAACAAAAGTGTCCCCGCCTCATCTCGATCATTGATGGCACGACGAAGGGACTCAAGATCAATCGCAACTTTAGTCACCATGCAAGTCTCTTCTCTGGAGGACGGGTTAGCCAGTAGCGTCCCGCTGCCGTTGCCGCCTGGACTCCATTTTTACTTCCCGGCGGAAAGAGATCAACGGCCACCCACTCACACACTTAAAGAAAACAACTCCGGCCCCACGTGCTGCGTGACCACCGCGCCAAAGAGCGTGTGGGCATTGGCGTCGTAAATCGTGATCGGCAGCGTCTGGCCGATCTGTCGGCGATTGCCATCAAAGACTACGATGCGGTCGCACATCGTGCGGCCTGTCAGTTGCAATTGCTCGGAGTCGGCAGTGCCTTGCCGCTCGCTCGCCTTGCTCGGCCCCTCGATGAGCACTTCCACTTGGCGGCCGATGAACGGTTGGTTGTCCACCTCGCTGATGATGTTTTGCATTGCCAAGAGTTCATTATTACGGCGTTTCTTGACATCCTCGGGCACGTCGTCGGGATACATCTCGGCCCCCTTTGTGCCGGGCCGCTCGCTGTATTTAAAGATAAAGCTGTTTTTGAATCGCTGCTCGTGGACCAACTTGCAAGTGAGTTGGAAATCCTCCTCGGTCTCGCCGCAGAAGCCGACGATAAAATCACTGGTCACTGCCGCGTCGGGCACAATATTGCGGATCCGCTCCATCATTTCGCGGTAATCTTCTATCGTGTAGCCCCGCTTCATCCGCTCCAGCACCGCGTTGGAACCACTCTGGGCCGGCACATGCAGATATTTCGCGCACTTGGGCAAGTCGCGTACCGCAGAGAGCAAATCGTCGGTCATGTCTTTGGGATAGTTGGTGACGAACTTGATCCGTTCGAGTCCCTCGATCTCGCTGAGCGAAACCAACAGGTCGCTCATCCGCGTGACACGATCCCCTTCCTTATAGCGATAGCTATTGACCGTCTGGCCCAACAAGATGATTTCCTTGCAGCCTTCACTGGCAAGCTGTTTCGCCTCGACGAGTATTTCGCTCGGGGGACGACTCTGCTCGGGGCCACGCACACTCGGCACGATGCAATACGTGCAAAACTTGTCGCAGCCGATCATAATCCGCACATAAGCCTGATAGGGCGTCGGCCGCATCGCCGCGTCCCGAAGGGGATCAAAGCTCTCGTGGCTCCGCTCGATTTGCTGGCGGCTGCCGTCCTTGCGCCCCAGACTCACTTCCATCTGCGGTCCACCTCCCGCTTCGATACCTGCGATCAGGTCGGGAACTTGATGCAACTGCCCCGGTCCGACAATCAAATCGACGTAAGGAGCGCGCTCAAAAATCAGCCGCTGATCTTTCTGGGCCATGCAGCCCAGCACGCCAATCACTTTATGTGGATGCGTCTGCTTGGCATTTTTTAGCCGCCCCAGCGCGCTGTAAATCTTGTCCTCGGCATGTTGCCGCACACTGCAAGTGTTAAACAGGATCGTGTCGGCATCAGTGGTATTGTCAGTCAGTTCGAAACCCTGTTTGCGCAGGCTGGCCACCACGAGCTCGCTATCGAGCACATTCATCTGGCAGCCCACGGTTTCAATGTAGAGTTTCTTGGCCATTGCTCACAAACCAGTATCGATAGCCGCCGGCGGCGGTCCCGCAGTTTATGCAGCACTGCGATCCGACTTTTTGGGTTTCTTCTTTTTCTTCATGGCACCCGCAACCTGCTCGCGAGCCGCTTCGACTAGTTCGTTACGCCGCCGCACCATCAGCCGCGTAAGCGACATCACCGCCACATAACCAGCCGCCGCTCCAATCAACAAGTCCCAGCGATCCATGCCCACGACTCCCAAAGTAAACCGCGGGCTTCCGCCAGCAGCTATTAGTGGAAGAGCTTTCACTCTTGAACGCGATCCACAAGCTCCCATGATACACGGTCAGCAGCCTCTCCGGCGAGGCGAAAATCGCACTTGATAGCAGGAAAACTACCGCAACTGGTCGCCCACTTGCACCGGATTCCCCCGCAAAAACTCCTCCGCATGCATCACGCGCTTCCCTGCCGGCTGAATCTCCTGCAACCTCACAAGGCCGTCACCACTGGTAACGACCAATTCCCCAGCCGTAGAAACGACACGCCCCGGTTCGCTGTCCGGATACGTTTCGCCAGTAATGGCGACACGATGCACGATCAACCGCAACGGCCCCCCCGACTTTCCATGCCAGTCCGTGAAGGCCCGCGGCCAGGGCTGCAGCGCACGAACGTGATTCTTGATCTCCAGCGCTGATCGAGACCAATCGATCTCACCAAGCTCCTTCGAAAGCCGCGGGGCCTTGGTGGCCTGGCTTTTGTCTTGCTCCACTGGTTTCTCCGTGCCGGCGGCCAATTCGTCTACGACCCGCAGTACCAATTTCGCACCCCGCTCTGCCAGTCGGGCCTCAAGTTCACCAGCGGTCTCGTCAGGCTCAATTGCCACGCGGTCCACCCCGACCGCCGGCCCCGCGTCGAGCCCCGGCGTCATTCGAATGACCGTGTTGCCGGTTTCACTGTCTCCATTCAGGACGGCCCACTGCACAGGGGCAGCCCCGCGATACTTGGGCAAAAGCGACCCGTGCAGATTGATCCCTCCCAACCGCGCAATGTCAAGGGTTGCTGATTTGAGGATTTCCCCATAGTCGCAGACCACCAACAAGTCGGGCTGCCGTTCGGCAAGTTTCTCCCTGGCAGCGTCGGAGTTCACCGTCTCGGGCTGCCAATCGGGAATCCCCAGCGACGCAGCGGCCAATTGCACCGGTGACGGTAGCGGTTTCCGCCCACGCGGAGGCCGACTCACCGCGAGCAGCACGTCATGCGACGAGTTGTGAAGCGCACGCAATGAGGGAACAGCAAACGGCCCGGTTCCTAATAAAATGATTCGCATGATAGACTCCGCGTACTTGTCACTTCGAAGGGAAGCAACACTAAGCACGCAAACGTTCGAGCTCAGCCAGTCTCGCCGCGATCTGTTCATCAGTGGGCATTTCGCCACGTTCGCGCTTGCTCTGAAAGTCGATCTCAAATTCTTCGATGTTGCCGCTGATATCGACTCTTCGACTCGGCGAAAGTCGGTCGATGAACAACACGCCGTCCAAATGATCGACCTCATGCTGGGCGATTCTTGCAAACAGCCCGTCGAGTTCCCCGTTGAATTGCTCGCCCGCCAGATTGTAGGCCTCGACGGTGATCCGCTCCTTGCGGACCACATTCCCTTTTACGTCAGGAATGCTCAGACACCCTTCCTCGCCTTCGACCTGGCCCTTGCCGCCGCGGAGCACGGGATTGATAAACACATGCTCGGCAGCGGTTTCTTTAGCATCACCAGTAGGATTGGCAATGAACAGCCGATAAGGCAGGTCAACCTGATTGGCAGCCAACCCTACGCCCTCATATTTGTACATCAACTCGAACATCTGCGCAATCATCTCACGCAGCTCGCGATCCACGCGTTTGAGCGGTTTTGAAACGTGCCTCAACGTTGGGTGCGGATAATGAATGACTTCGAGATTCAAGCGGGTACCTGCTAATCAAACAAAGCGAGTAAATCTTCATTCTGCCCGATTTGTCCGCGAAAAAACAGGTCCCGTTGGTCGGCAGTATCCTACTGCCGTTTACTTAGCGAACTCGACTTCAGAACGACGCCGGCTAACACTAACGCTGAGTCGGATACCAGGGCGCCCGCACGTGGTAGACGCCGAATTGGTGCGTATTGCTCGGCCACACGGGTGTATTGCGGAAGCCTGCGCCGAAGGGACCGGGACCCGGGTAGTTGCGGCCAAACTGGTGATCGATCCGCGAAATGCTCATGCTCGGGGCGCCCCAACTCCAGTTGGTCTGCAACTGGGCCGTGGGGGGCACCACCATCGCAATCGGGTAGCCATACGCCGAGTGGGCGTAATTGGCGTGCCAATTGGTCTGCTCCGCCCGACGCAATGGTTTCAGATAGGGAGCCTCAGCCTGGGCAGTCGGAGCCAGTACTAAGGCCAGCAACAGTACCATGGCAGACGTAAGTGAAGATAGGTGAGACACGACTAGTTTCCTCGTGGCTGATTTGATGATGAAAAATCATGTATGCCGCAACACGCATGAATCAATATTTATTGCTCCAGACATGAAAAATGTCCTGAAAACGCAGCCCATACGTGTGGTAGCGAATCTTGGCTCGCGACCAACCCGCACCTGGAGTGTGGGCATAGTGCGTTCGGTGATGCTTGTACATCATTTCGTGCGGCATCAGCGGTTGATAGGTTGTATAGGTGTGTCCCACATGCGCCGGCACCGGTAGCGGCGACACATACATCTGCGCAGCCGTGCCACTGGGTTGCGGCCCTTCGTAGAAGTTGTAGAAGAGGTCATTCTTGTCTTGATAACTGATAGACCGCTTATAGCGTCCTTCGGAATCTGCCGACGCCTTGGTGCAATCAAAGAGCATTCCGACAAGACACACCAACGTGCCGACGGCAAGAATACGTGTAGCCATGAATCGCCTCCCTGCGATCACAGGCTCAAGCACTGAAGACGGGTACAATCCTCGCGGCTTCCGCTAGCGCGGAATGGGGAATTGTCTGTAGGGCTTCCGGCAAGAGTCTGATGGGGTTTTGGGGAGCCCCGTCGAGGTTGGTGGTCTCTTCCGACCGGTGACGGGACTTTTGGGGGTTAGGATAACACACTCCCGAAATCGGGTTCTGGGTCCTCAGTGAGAGAGAATCGTCCTAGCAGTTTGTTTCGGCCAGTTCAGGTCCTAACGATGAGAATTTGTTTTCCGCAGGTAGTGACAATTCCAGTGAATTGCAAAATGAGGGGCCACCTGCCCTGGGTCGAGGGTCTTAATATCGCTATAATCCCCAGAACCCGCAGAGTTTAACGCAAGAGCCAACAGCGGACAGCTTTCAGTCGACAGCCAATCAATCCTATCTGGCAATCGGCGGAAATCTGATGGCTTCAACAAGCCAATGGAAACTTTCTGGAAATGTATTTTGGGAGAGGTCGGTTTGGCAACGGTAAAGAAGAAAACGGTAAAGAAAAAAGTGCGTGCGGCGAAGCCGGTTACGAGCTCGGTCAAGAAGAAGGTTAAAAAAAAGGTCCGCAAGAAGTTGACGGCACCAACCGTTGCCGATGTCGCCGCCGAACCTGATTTTTCCCCCGCTGAGACGAACGGCACAGCGACTCCCAAGCGCCGCAGCACCGCTAAAGCGATGGCCGCCACGCAGCGGGACATCTCGGTCAGCGAGTTTTTCGCCAAAAACCGTCACCTTTTGGGATTCGACAATCCCCGCAAGGCCCTGCTTACCACCGTCAAGGAAGCCGTCGACAACTCGCTCGACGCCTGTGAGGAAGCCGGTATCCTGCCTGAGATCTGGGTCCACATCCTACAGACGGCCAACGACCGCTACAAAGTCGGCATTCAGGACAACGGCCCCGGCATCCTCAAGAAACAGATCCCCCTGATCTTCGGAAAACTGCTCTACGGCTCCAAGTTCCATCGCCTCCGCCAAAGCCGCGGGCAACAGGGCATTGGCATCAGCGCGGCGGGTATGTATGGTGTGCAGACCACCGGCAAGTCGGTAAAAATCATCTCTAAAGTTGGGGCCAAAAAACCGGCTCATTATTACGAAATTCAAATCGACACCAAGAAAAACGAGCCCCGCATCCTCAACGGCAAAGGGGAAGGAGTTGATATCCCCCCCGGTGACAGCGGAAAAGCCTACATCGAAAAGCACGGCATCGAGTGGGTCGAACAACCACACGGCACCCGTGTGACCATCGAACTGGAAGCCAAATTCGTCCGCGGCCGGGGTAGCGTGGGGGAATACCTCGAGCAAACGGCCATCGCCAATCCACACATCACGCTGCACTATGAGGACCCTGACGACTTCGTCTACACCTACGAGCGTTCCACCAATGTGCTCCCCCCCGAGCCGAAAGAAATCAAGCCGCATCCTTATGGCGTCGAACTCGGTCGGCTCGCTGCAATGCTCGAAGAAACACAAGGCTCGACCGTCTCCGAGTTTCTTACGTCACGATTTTCCCGCGTGAACTCGGCAGTTGCCCGCCGCATCTGTCAGACTGCCGGCGTGAGCACCCGCACGAACACCCGTAAGCTAGGCCGCAAAGAAGCGGAACAGTTGTTCCATGCGATCCAAAAAACCAAGATCGCCGCCCCGGCGACTGATTGCATCTGCCCTATCGGCGAAGACCTCATCCTCAAGGGAATGCACAAGGTCGTGCCAGGGGAATTCTACGCCGCCGCCACCCGTCCGCCATCGGTCTATCGCGGCAACCCCTTTCAGATCGAAGTCGGCCTCACCTACGGCGGCACCGCCCCCACACAGAACATCACCAAAGACCTGCTTCTGGACCTGCTCGAAGAGACCGATGCCCGCACCGTGCGACAATTCCTCGTCCACACCTTTAACGGCCTTGGTGGTGAGGGAGCCGACAAGATCATCAAGACTGGCAATCTCGGTACCCGTCAGACCCCCAGCAAACTCAAGCCCAAAGAAATCGAATCCCTTTTCACCGCGATGAAGAACGTGAACATCGCCGAGGGCCAATCGATGGAAGTGCTTCGCTACGCCAACCGTGTGCCGCTGCAATTCCAGCAATCGGCCTGCGCGATCACACAGACCATCTTGAACACCAATTGGCGGAGCTATGGACTCAGCCAATCCCGCGGCGGACTGCCCAAAGGCCCCGTGAGCTTGATGGTCCATATCGCCAGCGTGTGGGTTCCTTTCACCAGCGAGTCGAAGGAAGCGATCGCCAACTACCCCGAAATTCAAAAAGAAATCCGCCTGGGCCTGCAAGCGGTCGGCCGCAAGCTGGGCATGTTTCTCCGTCGGCGGCTGCGGGTAAAGCAGCAATCCGACCGCCGCGAGATATTCCTGCGTTATCTGAAAGAAGTCTCCAACGCGGTCAGTGAGATCAACGGCGTCAAGCAACCCGAACTCTACGCGCAATTACTGAGCGTTGCCAAACGCCGCACCGCCGACGCCGACATGAAGCTTGACGAGCGTGGCAAGAAGATCCAGGAAGACCCGACGCAACTCGACCTGGGCGAAAACGTTTTGATCGTCGATCCCACCCTACACGAAGCCGCCATCAATCGCGTCGAGGTGGAGACAGAAGTGGAAGAGGAATGAATTGTGGTCGATTTGTGATTCCATTCGAGGTATAATAGAAGAGTTCGAATCGAAACGACGGAGTAACCTACGATGGTACGCATAACTGCCGACGAAGAATTGCGGAAGAAGTTGTTAGACTTCACCGAAGACATCGAACTATGCGATGAGCAGGGCCGGATTCTGGCTCTGGTTCATCGTTTGTCACCTCCGTCGGATCCTAGTCTATGGGTTCCAATGACTCCTGAAATCTCCCAAGAAGAGATTGAGCGGAGGCTGGAATCCCACGAGAAGACATATACCACGGATGAAGTCATCGAATACTTGGAAAAGCTCTAGATGTTCCAAATCGAATGGATCGATCTGGCTGTCTCCGCCTTGGCCGATGGATGGGTCAATGCCTGGTCGGATTTGCGGACCGAGATAACAAACTCGATTCGTGATATCGAAACCAGCTTGACAAGAGCCGAGCCAAGTCGGGGAGTCGCGAACCCCAGGTACTCGTGTGATCGTCATCTATCCCTTGACGGTCACGTTCCATGTCAACGTGCGATCAAATTTGGTTCTGATTTCCGGCGTCCGTGTGCACAAGCGCCGCGATGACCAAGACCGTTGATTCAATCGGGATTTTAATTTTACGCGTAAAACTTCAACTCAAAGCCAGACACTTTATGGCCAAAAAACGACCTATCAAGAAAAAAGTTCACACGCCCCACGCTGCCGTAAAGCTCACTCCACGCGATAAGAAAACCCTGTCGAGCCTCACCGGCCTGGCCGACCGTGTGGTAAGCGCCGCCAAGACCCGTAAGGATCCCTACGTCGACATCCCCTCGCGCACTCTGTCGAACGTCCGTTTCAGCCCCCGCAAGGGAATCCTCGAAATGGGCAATAGCAAAAACCGTCGCCAGTTGTTCGACCTCTCACAAGCCAAGGCTTACATGCGCACCATGCTGGTGGCCAGCGGCTGCAAGCGGCTCTTGGATCAAGGCAAATCGACGAGCCTTCGAGGTCTGTTCTACATGCTCAAGCACACCATCGAGGGGGCCAAAGAAAATACCTTCGATGATCAAAACGAGTGCGACACGATCATCGAAGACGTCGAAGTGCTACTTGACTCCATTCGCGAAGAACTGCATCTCTATGCCGAAAACCGCGGGGCGATGGTTGGCAATATTACTCTTATCGATAAGGGAGACACCATCGACTGCGCCCGTATGGGCTCGGGAGGCTACGCGATTCCCTCGATCGTCGAACCCGAAGTGATCGAACTCGATCCCAAAAAGTGCGGTGCCAAGTTTATCCTCCATGTCGAAAAAGGAACCGTTTGGCAACGCTTCAATGAAGACAAATTCTGGCAGAAGCACAACTGCATCCTCACCCACGGCAGCGGCCAGCCTCCGCGCGGAGTGCGCCGCATGCTCCATCGTCTGCACAATGAGTTGAAACTCCCCATCTATTGTGTGCTCGACAACGACCCCTGGGGCTATTACATCTACAGCGTTATTAAGCAAGGCTCAATCAACCTGGCCTTCGAATCCCAACGCATGGCGATCCCCGAAGCGAAGTATCTCGGCCTACGGAGTATCGATTTCGACCGTTGCCAGCTTTCAGACAGCGTAAAAATTTCGCTCAACGAGAACGACCGTAAGCGAGCCAAGCAGATCGCCAAGTACCCCTGGTTCGAGAAAAAACGCCGCTGGCAAGCCGAGATCCAGCGAATGCTCAAGAACGATTTCAAACTCGAAGTCGAATCGCTTATCTCTAAGGACATCAGCTACGTCACCGAAGTTTACGTCCCCGAGCGGCTGGCCGAACAAGATTGGCTGGATTAATGGGTGGGGTTTGTGGTACAATTGAAAAAAACCAGCGACTCAGCGCAGGAATTCCCATGGCCAGTCCCTCAACTTCAATTAAACCTCCAATCCCTTGCCATGTTCCCGTGAAGGGTCAACCCGCATGGGATCTGGCATTGCTTTATCCCGTGCAGGGTAATTGGACTCAGGAAGAGTATTTGGACCTTACGGACGACACCAATTGGCTCGTTGAATATACGGATGGCAAGATTGAGGTACTACGCATGCCGACGATTGAGCATCAACTAATCGTTCGATTTTTAATGGACGTTCTTCGAGCCTTCGTTGATCCCCGTAAGTTAGGCATGGTGCTGTTCGCTCCGACGCGAGTTTACGTTGACCCAGAAAAGTACCGCGAGCCGGACATTGTATTTAACTTCACCGAGAATCATGCCAAGAGCGGCCGACGATACTACCAGAGCGCCGACCTAGTGATGGAAGTAGTGAGCGA
Source organism: Bythopirellula sp. (assembly GCA_041738415.1). Lineage (GTDB taxonomy): Bacteria > Planctomycetota > Planctomycetia > Pirellulales > Lacipirellulaceae > Bythopirellula. Next base: position 57,911 of record JBGSPU010000152.1, on the reverse strand, counting down.
CGATCCAGAATCTCACATGCGAGATTGGGAGAAAAAGAAGGCCGACTACGCCGAAGGGGGCGTCCCTGAATACTGGATCATCGATCCGCAGCAAAAGTTAATCACCGTGCTTGCGCTCCAGGAAAAAGTTTACGTCGAGCATGGCGTCTTTCGTGAAGGCCAAACCGCCACGTCCAAATTGCTCGAAGGGTTTACCATCGACGTCTCAGCCACCTTCGCGGCTGCGAAGGCCTGAGATTTCTGGCGAGTCACCCCAGCCGGAGGCATCCGCCAAGGTGGACCTAAGGGAATTCCCGGAGCGTGTGTCGCTCCGGCTAGGTACTCTCTCGGTGGTTCCCTGGCTAATTTTTCTGTAATTCCCTCCGCCAGAAATGCGTATAACAGGATAGCGGACCCGCTCCTCTGCCTTGAACTAGAGCCTCTCACAGGAACATACCCATGAAAACCTTCCTCTGCACTCTCAGCTTGCTTATAGCTGGCATCACCCTACCAACTCAGGCCCAGAGCGACACCAACCCCGCGGTCGATACTGTCGCAGGAAACTCCCTTTGGCGAATTCAAGTCAGCCCGCAGCGGCTCTTCTCCAGCAATTTTGGCCGTGTGTTGGAGGATATGATCTCCACCGAGCATCCCGACGCCCTCGAAAAGATGGACAGCTTTTCTGAAGCCTTGGGCTTCGATCCACGCACCGATGTGCAGGAGATTCTGCTCTTGGGAAACAAGTTCGACGGGGCTCCAGCCACAGCACTCGTCAAGCTCGGAGCGACCAGCGGAAATCTCGAAGGCTGGTTCTTAGCCGCCCCTGGCTACAAGTCCGAGGATCTTGATAAGAACACGATCCTCCATTCATTCATCATGGAGAAAGGAGATAATCCTCGCCTCTGGTGTGCCATCCCCTATAGCCAAGCCGAGAAGAGTTACACGCTGGTTGCCACCTTCGACCGCGACCAGACCGTAGACTTGACCAATAGAATCGTTCAACAAGGTTCCGACTGGCTGAACTCTCCCCCGAGTTCTCCTAACGGGGGCAACACATTCTTTTCGCTCACAGTAACCGATCTCTCCAAAATGCCGATGAAAATCGACAGCAAAGATCCGGGTGCCGCCATCGTGAAGACCATCCGCTCGGTCAACTTGCAGGCCACCGCCGAAGCCGACACCCTCACCGCTCAGGGCTCCCTCACTGCCGACAGCCCCGCCCGCGCTCAGCAACTCCAGCAACTGCTGACCGGCCTGAAAGCCATGGTCCAATTGGCGGCCATGCAGGAGGAGAACGGGAACTCAAATGGCTCGGATGAGGGTTGGTCGAAAGGCGACCACAAAAAAGAGGGCGCCAAGAAAGCCGCCGAACTTTTGAACAACCTCACTGTGGACCACCAGACCGGCACCTCCACCCTCACTGCGAACTTCAAGATCGGCTATGATGCACTGGTGACATTGAAGAACGAAATGCAAGAATAATTCATTGGGACTCAAATTGTTCAACGGGAAACCGAAGGCGACTGCGTTGTTGATTCCACCGACGTCTGCCGCTAGCCGTTAAAATATAACCGATGCACGATCACACAGCGAACCACGAATCGCTCTCCACCTGTAACGACGCAGAACTCGCGCGTCGTTTGCAGTCGGGATGCGACCAGAGTTTCGCCGAATTGGATCGCCGCTTCCGACCACGACTACTCTACGCACTCACTCGACGACTTCCGCGCCGTGAAGACGCCGAGGATGTCGTCCAACAAACAATGCTTCGCGTGTTTCAGAAAATCCGCCTTTTTGACATCGACCAACGCCTCAGTCCGTGGGTTTTTACCATCGCCATGCGACTGGCCGTCGAGTATGGTCGCCGCAAGCAACTCCCCGTTTCTCCAGAGCCTGCCACTCCTTTGGAAATTGCCGACACATCAATTCCCCCCGATAAGCAGCTTTCCGACAGCGAAGAACGCAACCACCTCTGGTCCCTAGCCGACAGCGTCCTCAAGCCCGACCAGTGGACGGCCCTCTGGCTGCACTACGGCGAAGAGCTTTCGATCGCCGAAGTCGCTCACACTCTTGGCAAAACCAAAACCGCCATCAGCGTCCAACTCTTTCGCGCCCGCAAAGCGCTGCTTCCCCACCTCGAAAAAATGGGGAACGAAAAAAGGGGTCAGAACTGTTTTCTCAAAAACAGTTCTGACCCCATTCTGTCTGCACAGGCCCTCGTGGAGGCACACTCATGATCCGCACCTTTTTGGAATATCAACTGCAACGCGCGCTCGATTACTCGCCCACGCTTCCGCTCTGGCTGCGAGTCATGCTGCGCTACGACCCGCACTTACGCCAATTCGCCAACGACTCTCGGCAGCTCGACCACCTGCTCCGCGCCGGAGCGATCGCCGAACGGGAGTCCCTGTTCCCCGAAACATTTCCTGCTTCACAAACACAACGCAATGAGTTGGCTACGCGAACTTGCCCTTCACGTTCTCCCGACCGCGCTCTGCTCGGCTGGCTCTCTGCTGCCGCACTCGCGGCCACCATCGCCATCGCTGTCTTCTCCCTTCGAACTACCGATCGCCGAGCAAACGCCGAGCGTGCCCGCTTCCTGTCTCAGCAATTGACCGCCGTTCCCGAGGAAATGGCCTCGATACTCTCCTTTGCGGTATATCGTTCGCAAGCCGAGTTGCCACGCTACAACCCGCTCGCCCAACTCAGACTCCCCGAAACCAACCTTTTCGCCGACATCACTAATCAAACGCAAACGAGTCTGAACAATCAGGTCGATTCGCTTGTCTCCCCCTGGCAATCCCTCGGGGCAGAGTTCTTCTCCGAATGGACCAATTCCGGCGAGCCGGGAACGTAACTGGCCGAAGCATGTCAATCGCAGCATTGTTATCCGCGATGCGTGGTCCTGCCACGTAAAGCGAAGCGCGCGTTCGCCGAGGTCAATCGCAACTCACCCTAACAGCGGAAAAAACTGCCCCTCAAGCGGTTCCCCGCGGGGAATCGCCGGCACTCCCTCCAACAATGGTTCGTCGGTCACGCTGCACACGCCATCCGCAACCAGATTGACCACAGTCACGCGCCGAGGCCGCGAACTATGGTTCGCCTGTGATCCATGCACCATCAACGGATGGTGAAACGTGGCATGACCCCGGCGTGCAGTGACCACAGTGGGATGAGAAAGTGCCTCCCACTGATCGTCTTCAAGCACTTGCCGAATTCCCTCCATGTTCCCAGCCAGTTCAGTGCTCGGCAACAGTTTCCAGTGATGGCTGCCGGGGACATATTGAATTGAGCCATTCTCCGCGTCGCAGTCGTCCAGTGGTATCCAGCAGGTGAGATGCTGCATCGGCTCCGTGCGAGTCCAGTAGGAGTAGTCCTGGTGCCACGCCACGACACCGCCGTGATGGGCCGGTTTGCAGAAAAGTTGATCGTGCCAAAACCTAGGGACGGCATCGAGCAACTCGCTTGCCGCCCCGACCAGGGTCGGATTCCACAGCAGATCGTGAAACCCAGGCCGCAACCGCCAGGCGCCCAACGCATGGAACAACGCCGTCTCGGGCGTCGTGGACTCATTGGTATGGTATTCATACCACAACTCCGAGCCTTCGTGTCCCGGTTGAAAAAACTCATCAAGCTCCTCGCATAGCGCATCGCATTGGTCGCCGGTCAACAACGGCACGTTGGCGATAAACCCATCGCGCTGAAAATCAGCCAACTTCGCTTCGTCCAACACAACAGATGCCCGAGCCACCTGACTGCCGAGAAAATCACCCACCGGCTGGTGAAACGTTGAAAGGTCCATATTTGATCTTTTGCCCCAATTGATTTCCCACTCGAGACTAAGTTCTCTGCAGTACACTAATGGATCATTGTACTCGCAAGAGGAAGCCGTGATCTAGCACTTAGCAGGAGTGAAGTTCACACCTGCGAGCCAAGGTATGGCTTCGACATTCATCGGATTTTCCCATTCTAGTCGCTTTACAATTTCGCAAGAGGGATCAGAATAAATCACCGCCGTACGGGTGCATCTGTGTCCAATCCGAGAAACCAACTCATGATGAATCTCCGTGTTCTCCTATTAATCACTTTCATGGCCTCGGCCTATCCCACCACTGCCGAAATCTCGATCACCCTAGACCCGCGTAACATCGACTACTCTCCTCACTCGGGTTACATTCTCGATGTGCCCTGGTTTCTGCCCACAACCCACGACATCACAATTCGTTTTACCGAGGGAATCCGCTTTCGCACCACTGCCGAGGAGCACATCGGATTTGGAATCTCGCAATTTGGTAGAAATGAGCTTGCGGATCGCCATTATGGCATTCTCGACGCTAACGGAGACATACTCATGTCTGAGATGGTATTGAATAATACCATAGCCACTCAATTTGAAGGGATGGATATTATTGCCCCCGAGAATACCGAGTTCTATGGATTATTTTTCTCGATCTCACCTGAACTGCAGATCTTCCGCAGTGACACGGAAGTAGAGTTCCGAATTCCCCCTACCGCGATCCTGGTTTCCGACCTGGCAGGCGACTTCGACGTCGATGGGGAAGTTACCGGCACCGACTTTTTGACCTGGCAACGCGGATTTGGCTTGGCTTTTGGTGCTAGCGAACTGGAAGGCTGGCAAACTAACTACGGCGACGCCGCGACGCCAACAACCTCAACTGCCGTACCGGAGCCAGCAACTTGGCTCATGTCACTGCTTGCTCTGGCTGCCAGAGCCTCTCGCCGCAAGTTCGCGATGAAAGTGGGACCGCGTCGTCGGAGCAATCTAATGGGTAAGGAGTCGTTGTATCATGAGAGTCTCTCTGAAAAGCAATGGCTGTCAGTTATCCTGGCACAAGGCAAAATAGAGCTCGTCCGCTGGGTAGTCTACTAAATGTCACCGAGCGAGCCAAAGAGCCCTGACCAGTTAAAATTACCCGAGTATTATTTGCAGGTCTCACACCATGATTTCTCTAGAAAGTCATCCGCAGGGTACCCTCCTGCCCGTACGTGCTCAACCCGGTGCCAAACGCTCTGCAATCATCGGCGAGTACGCCGGGGCGTTGCGCGTGGCAGTCACTGCCGTAGCCGACAAGGGCAAGGCCAACCAGGCTATCGTCTCGCTGCTGAGCAAGGCGTTTGGTTTGCCGAAGTCGGCCGTGGAATTGGTGGGAGGGGTCACCTCGCGGCAAAAGCGATTCTTGCTACGGGGCATGTCGCTGGAGAGTGCCGAGAAGTTGGTTGACCGATTCCTTGCCAATGCTCAAGATTCCTCTTAGCACAAATTGCGTTCGAAACTCCCTAAATTAAGGGGTATGCAGCGTGATTTCCAAGGGAACAGGACTCATTGGTTCCTAAGAGCCTCTCAGAAAGAGCAGGGTCTGGCAGCTATCTTGGCACAAGACAAGGTAAGATAGAGTTCGTCCGCTGGGGAGTTTACTGAAAGTCACTGAGCCAACCAACGAGTCCTAACCACTTAGAATCGAAGAGCCACTTCGATACAACCACCGCAGAGACTATGGAAATGGAAAAATACGTTGGATCATGGACGCACTGTGAATTCACGGACACCCTTGTATTTTATTATTGATAAAAACGAAATGGTTCGCACAGCGGTTCCTACTTGGCTGCGAGGACCCGATACCGTTGGATAGAGGTGTGCCCATCAGCGACTGTCCAAGCGCCCGAGAGTCTTGTCGATGGAACGTATCAACTTGTCGATGGCACCGTCAACGGCTTGGTCCAAAGTCGCCGCCAGATGGCTCACAGCGATCGGCTTGAGTCCAGCAAGACGGGCCTCCAGCAGGCAGCATTTATCCTCGGCGCCGAATTTCTTGTCGCTATTCTCATCACTGAGATGGACTTCGACCCTTGTGATCTGCTCGCTGAGGCGTTCCAGGCTATTGCTCAACTCGGCTTTGATGTGTTCCGCTAGTTCTTGATCGCCATCGATGTTTCTATCAGTATTGACTTGAATGATCATGTGCCTACCCTTTCGTATGCCTGTCGCTGGCATTACTGGTCATTATAACTGTGGTCTCAATTAACGGCAATTCGCGGCTATTCCCTTCTCCGTCGGTATCCTTCCAGCGGAATATATCAAGAGATCAAGACTCGTCGTTTTGTTAGGATCCCTCCGAGTATCATGGTCTGACAGTTATCCTGGCACAAGGGAATTAAGTGCTCGTCCGCTGGGGAGGACTACTGAAAGTCACCGAGCAAATCAATAAGTTCTGACCTCCTAGAATTCTCTCAAGTTAAGAGGTCGGTGCCATAATAAAAAAGGCTCCTCCATCAAGCTGTGGTTGTTTAAGGCTACCGCGTAAAGGAGGAGCCAAGGACGGTGAAAACTGGATGTCGTTGGGAACTGCCAAAATCGCGGTCGGAGTGGAGCCATTGGCTGGCAGCGAGGATGCGCACTCGCAACCAGCAGCGCGTTCTGATCCTTCAGACAGGCATTTTGCTTGCCAACGCAGCAAGCAATGACTCCTGAGTGCATGCCAACACCATCTATCACTGTGTCGCAGTTGTTTCCTCCGCTGCATCGGGATTCTCAATCCTAACCATTAGCCATTGTTGGGTGCTCCCGTCCTCAAAATGCACTAGCAGACTGGTTTCATTTTGGGTCAGGTTGGCGATCCCCGTCTCCAGGATTGGCGTCTTCTGATCCCCAATCACCCACGCAGCGCGTTGACTCTTCGAATCCACCATTCCGTCAACCGGCTGGGTTTCCCCGGTTGTCTTGTTCTGGTAGGTACCTGCGATGATCCCTTCCTTGCTGACCGCCAGTTGGATGAACATGTTAGGTACCGCGTTCGAGTCTTTGTCCTGCGTCAGAGCAAACACGCCCAAAGGGAGCCACTCCATTTCGTCAGGATTCTCGACTTCTGGAGCTGACGTCGCAATCTGTTCAGCCTGCTCGGCATATTCCTCGGCGGGAATTGCTTCGCCAGCGGAGTAAACAGTATCTCCTTCATAGTAGACGTTGCCGCCAGATCCGTAGTCGTATGCCGCCGCACTTCCCCAGTTCCAAGGCATGAACGCCGACACCGTCGCAAAGGTCGCCCAACTCCAAAACACAGGGTTCTGGTGAAAACGATAATGAGCACGGGGATTGTTTGCCCAAAAGTTGTCAAACAAATGGTCGTCGTAGTGGCCTTGCAATTCATTCCGGATGCTATCGGCATGTTCACCGAGTTGCTGTTGCCTGACGGTCCGTCGCTCACCACGTCCATCCGCCATACTCGAACGCAAGTCCCCACGATTCTCGACACGAACCGACTGACGATCCCCCCGGTCGGAAACACGATCCTGGCGATTGTCCGAAGCAAAATCGCGATTCTCACCACGACTATCCCGCAAATCAGACCGAGCATCGGTTCGCTGACTAATATTGTCGGCTCGCTCGCCGGCAACGCTTCCTCTTGAAGCTGCGCCTGCCCCGGAACTACTCAGAAAATCAGCAACCGCCGAATTCGCTCCCGCCGGCCGGGTTCCAACTACCGCACCGAAGCGTTCTCCAGCTCCCGCAGCACCTGCCCGATTTCCGGCCACGGCACCAGCACGGTTCCCCGCTTGCGCTCCACCTCCTGGGAGATTCAAAAAACTTTGTAACTGGGCCTGACTAGCATGGCCTCCCTGTGCAATCCCTCCGGCTGGGCGAGCGATCGCACCAGTTCGAGCCCCAGGAGCCCCTGCTCTTCCCGGACCGGTAGTGCCACCAGGTCCACCTGGACCACCACGACCCCCTGGGCTTGCAGGTCCAGCCGATACTCGGCCAGCATTCGGGGATCTGGATGCGCCGGTACTCGGCCTCGACTGACGACTCATCGTTGGGGATCTGCTCGGAGAAGGAGCAGGACGGGACATGCCCCCACCCATTCCTCCGCCGGACATCGAACGACCACCTCCACCCCCGCCTCGGCCGCCACCGCCACCGCCACGTCCGCCACGAGCCATCACATCGTTCAGAGGCAAAGCAATCATTGCCCAACCAACAATCAATATCTTTATGAATTTGTTCATCGTTCTATCCAATCTTCGATATGTAAAAAATCAAGTGAGCCACAATGATTTATCACTGATGGACACGGATTCTATTCTGAATTTGCTCTGTCCATGTTTCTTCAGTGTTAACCTGTAGCTAAACAAATGTCCTTGTTTGCCGCTGCACACTACTCTGGGATTCAAGTTACTTACCCATCTTTTGGTCATTCCGGCACAGCAATCCGCGTCACTTTGACCTCATCGATATTCGGCAAGATCATGCCATCTACTTCCCGGCCCGTCGCTTGCCAGCCAAAGGTGTTCTCATCAATCACAGTCATCACATTGATCGATGAGGCCTTTTGTCCGTCTGGCAAAGTGGCGTTCGAATCCACCATCCAGCTATTCTGCTTCTTGGTCCAGGTTCCCTCGGCAAAGCCACCATCTGAATCGAAGGCCCAAGAGCGGATTTTTCCTATCGCCGGATCCCAGCCAATAATCTGCATCCCCGATGTGTCAATCTGATCGTCGACCACCACCTTGAACGCGCGTAAAATGAAATTATTGTTACGCGTCCATTGGCATGTTGTCTCAATCTGATCTTCGCCACTGGCATCCAACCAAGTGCCAATCATCCATTCCAAGTCTTTCAGATGCCCGTAATGCGAAGGAGTCGGGGCAACTTCTTCCTCGCTCACCCGATCCAGCAGCCACTTGCCAGCTTGCTTGATATGAACCGCCTGATAGCTGGTTACCTCGGCCTCTCCCTCTGGACCCGACACCGTCGCCACGCCATTCTCTACGGCCACCTGAGGCGATACAAAATCGATCGACGTCACGTCGACTTCCAATTTGGCATTCTTGGCCTCGGCAAGCAGAGCATCGAACTCTTGTCTGATCGCCTCATGCCCGACCACTTGATCCCCCGTGCGAGGATTCGTATAAACCGCCTCAGGCGACCAATGCGCAGCCAGCGCTTTCGAATCATGCGCATTGAACGCGGCCACATACGAAGCAATTGATTTTTCAATCGCCCCTTTGTCGGCCGCCCCATCAGCAGCAAACGCCTCCAAGGGCCCACAGACCCCGACAAACACCACCACACTTTTCCAAAGAGTCTGTTTCATTTCTGGTTCCTCCAAAGTTGAATTGGCTCAATCTGCCACCACCATTAGGCGGAGAGATCCACCCTGCCTCGATCCTATCCCCGCACTTCATGAGGGTCAATTGACGCAAAACTTAAGTTAGCCGCAATCAGGAGCGAATGGTTAGCAGCGATGTGTAGCGCATCTTAGCCGCACACCCCCAACCGACGGACTACGCCAGGAATGTATTCCACAGTCCGTTGAGGGGTAACTCACGCACATGCCGAGCATGTCGATCAGAAGACCACCCGCAGCTAGCCGATAAATCGATCTGTCAGCCGTCGACTGCGGGGAAAAGTCCGGCATCGAGTCGGTGTAAAAGATTCTTGATTTTGGGGATCGCCTTAGTTGTCGCATGTTCGCCGATGGCAGCTAGTTCGTCGGTGCGGGTGAACTCGGTCAGCTCGAATCCGGTTACGTCCGGCTCGATAACAATGTCTGCCGGTTGAACGCCAATGGCGTTGATGTTTGTACTTTGGACCAGAAAACTGCGAAGTATTGTCTGTATCGTCGAAGCAGATCGCATTTTAGAAACCGGCGTATCGGGACGGTTTCGGGCGAACTCACTTTCAATTTTCGCAGTAACGCTGACCGCTATGACAAAGTTGCAGCCTTTCGAAACGAGCACATCAGCAGGAATGTTATTAATGAGGCCGCCGTCCACCAAGGCTTGACCAGCTCGATAAATTGGCGTGGATAATACCGGTAAATTAATGCTTTCGAGAATTCCGTGTACTGCATCGCCTCCACTTCGCACCACGGATTTGCCTTGGATCAAATCGACGGTAACCGTGTACATCGGCACTGCTAGTTGCTCTAGTTTTAACTCCTTGAGATAATTGCGGAGCATAGGATCGAAGCGACCCAAGCGATACTTATACAACAAGTACCAATGATCCCCACGAGGAAGGCAGCGAAAAAACCAGGAGGGTCTGAGATCATTCACAAAACAATCGACCAGATAATCGGCATCGAGTCCAGCCGCATAAAGTGTGCCGGTCATCGCTCCGGCGCTGGTCCCTGCGATCATATCCAAGGTAATCCCACTCTGCTCAAGCGCCTTGAGTACACCCAGATGTGCCATTCCGCGCGCAGCACCTCCTCCAAGAGCCACTCCGATCTTGATGCCTCGGACCAAGTGGACGAGTCGTTCAAACCCGCTAAATAAGACTTTGCCCTGATTAGAAGTAGGTGAGCCGAACGAAACCTTTAGATCTCTCCCGGCCAGATCGCGCAGTTCACTTGCTAAAGGGGCCTCTTCTCCCGACTTAAGCAGCCAGAGAATGCAAATTTTTTCGCGCCATCCCGGGGCACGAGATTCTATCTCCTGGAGCCGTTGCACCGATGCCAGCCAGTCTCGAGGTGTCACACACCAGAAAACTAGTTGGCACTTGTCTAGGGCACCGGCAGCACGTGCAGGAGCTGCGGTAGATTTAAAATCGCCGAATACTCGGCCTTTTTCCAACCATTGAGCAGCTTGGCTATGCACTTCCTCTGGACTCAAGTCCCTGCTCCCTCCCAGTACTTGGCAAAAGTGGATCCCCTCGATTGACTCTGCATCCGACTGGTCCGTGAGAACGCCGGGTGTCTCTCCTAATTCGACGAGACGTTGAAATAGTTTTCGGCTAACAATACGCGTCTGGTCAGATTGATGTACGAACGCTATAAACCGCGGTGGTGACGGGAGCCGATCACTGAATAGGGTCCGCTTGACCGACTCGGCCGTCAGCCGCGCAAAATTGACGCGAAACACATCGTACTTCTTGGTCAACTCCAGACCTCTTGTGTAGTCTATCCGGAGTAGCGTGGATGGATCTTCGGCAACACATTCCACGGGAGTTGGCTCGGCGAGTGCCGCTGCAACGCCGCCAAATTGGTCTCCTGAGCTTTGAAAACGCAGCGTGATCACATTGCCAAGCATATCCACGACAGAACTTCTTAGGCGTCCGTGGATGACTAGGTAAACCGATTGGACAGGCTCATTGGGGCGATTGATATAATCTCCCGGCCGACAACGCATCAGTTCCGTGGCTTCCGCGATTTCGCGCAAGGCTACATCACCCAAGCCCAGTGAGCAAGGATGCAGTTTCAGCAAGCCGATTTTTTCCTCGATGTCGTTCATGATAAATGATCCACCGTCTTTTCAGATTTACTGATAGGACATGTAACAAGTGTTCGATAACCTGCCAATTCGCGTCGGAGGTAATCGCCAAAGTTTTCTTCCGGGGCAGCATTAGCAATATCGTTGATCCAACTCTGTTTTTTCAAAGACTCGAAAGGGAGCGTCTGATCAAGCAACTGACGATCGTACATCAGCCTATCAAGAGCACCATTGAATAACATCCTCCAGTCCCACTCCATTCGACCTCGCCCCTGTGCGTAGATACTGGTCGTACAATTAGTTGTCAGACCATTATACCAACGTGGACGTTTTGCGATCGAGTTGATGGCATGTGTGTATTCAAAGAAGAACTCGCGCATCGTGAGTGCATCCGCATCAAGGCGATAGAGATACAAGTCGTGGCCTTCTAGGCACTTCGTACGGCGCAAAATGGCGTCTCGCTCGTCACTGATCACATACATGAGCTCTTGTTGACGGTAGAGGCTGCGAAACAGACTATACTTTTGACCGATACGATACCGAACCTCGATCGAGATACACACCCGACCATCTGAGCCAAACTCAAAGACGAACATCGGGTGACATATCCAGGCATACCCCCAGTACAAAAGTAGCGCATCAACACCTATCAACTGAGACAGGTGATATTTTCGTGTTTCATAGCGCGTCTCATAGTCTGTTTTACTACGATACTCCGTATTTCGAACATTCTCGACAGTGATCTCATCACCCTTCAAGCTCACACGCGGCAACTGAGAAAAGTTTGGGTCCCACTCCCTCTGCTGTGAGGGTTGTTGCGAAAACCACCACCAAAAGAAGAATCCGCTCAACAAGAGCAAGAGAAAAAAGGGCTTCCAGGCCGGTTGCCAATGGAGGAATGCTGCCAAGGCACACACAATCCAAACTGCAGCAAGCACTCCACCAAACCACGTTGCTCGACCCACGTCATAGAAAATCGCTCCCGCTGTCCAAACTACGACAACAGATGCGACTAAATAGATCAGGCAGTCGATCAGCAACCAATTTAAATTGATGTCCATTCTCAGCATAATAGTCCATTGTTGATAGGATGCTAGCTTCCACGATCGAAAATGTATTGATGGTTGCACTAGATTAGCGCACCGATCATACCTGCATAAGAGAGAGAGTCTCAAGCAATGATTAGCCGCGAAGCGGAGCGTCACTGTAGCGGAGCTAATTCTCCCTTTCCCCCATCATCATCCCCCCACTTCTCCATAGCCGGCGCTTCTCAGACTGCACCGACTTATACAACTGGCCCCGCTTACGCGATGCTTGCCGTTGTTCGAAGAGTGATTGTGTATTGCGTGCTTACTCCGCTTGGAGCTTGAGATAGTTCTGCAGACGTCGCAGATCGAGTTGCTCCGCCGCGATCGCCTCTTGGACAGCACAGCCCGACTCCCCTTGATGAGAGCAATCTCGAAAGCGGCAGTCTTCCGACAACGCGACAATCTCGGCAAACACCTCATCCACCCCCACCTCGCAGTCCGCCAATTGCAACTCGCGCATGCCGGGCGTGTCGATCAGCAACCCACCTGCCGCAAGCCGATGAAGCGACCGGGCCGTCGTCGTATGCCGACCTTTGCTATCGTCTTCGCGAATTCCTGCGTCGCCAGAAGGTTAGCCCCCAAGCTCATAGCCAGCGTCGATTTCCCTACGCCCGACGAACCCACCAGAGCTATCGTCTGCTCCACTCCACACCAGTCGGCCAGCAACATTGTTTGATGCGAGTCACGGGCATCCACGGTCAAAACCTCCAGCCCACTCTGCAATTGAAGCGTTTGCTGTCGCAGAACGTTTACATCGTCGCACAAGTCCGCCTTGGTCAGCACCACAATGGGCAAAACCTCCGCATCGGCAGCCAAGGCCAGGTAGCGCTCCAACCGCGAAGCGTTGAAGTCGTGATTGCAGGAGGAGACGATAAGAAGCGCATCAAGATTAGCCGCGATCACTTGCGACTGGATTTTTTCTCCAGCCGCCTTGCGGGCGACGAGCGACTCACGTTCCAGCCGCCAGATCACGCGGTGAGTTGCGGGCTGGAGCAACAACCAGTCCCCAACCGCCAAGTCACCGAAGGACCGCAAAGGCTCTTTCGGCAGCGAAAACTCTTCTTCCCCAGTGATTCAAACCACCGAACTGCCATAGTGCGCACCTACTCGCACCACTTGCAGTTCATCAGCCTCATCAGCCGATGACTGCCGCTCGAAACAGGGATTCCAGCCCAATGTGCGAAGACTTTGGGAATCCATGACTCGGCTCTCGAAGGACGATGTTTGCCACAAGACACCCCCGGCAACCATCAGGTTCGCGTAGCAAAAGGCTGTTTTGGTTAGCTGTTAGCGAATCCCCATACCTCAACTTTCAACTCTTTCCTCCTAGTCCCTGGTTCCCTGTCTCCAGCTTCCGCACTTCTCTGGCCCCTGTCCCGTTCAAGCATAATCCCACATCATACATGCCCTCTCCCCCTCTTACCTTCCCACTAGAAGGGGTCATAATTTCCCAACGACAAATTCAACGCTTCTTTTCCACTTGCCGATCAAAGAGAAGGCGGAGAGTGCGCGACTGCGATAGCATTGAATAATGCTTGGCATGAAAGAGGTCAGCTAGAACCAAGTGGCCTTAGCGTAGAACCTGTCACACAGTATCACGGGGTTTGTCGGCGCGCTAGCGATGCCGGCGAAACACGAGCCCGCAACCTAGCAAAGCGAGTACGACGGCTGACGGTTCGGGAATCGGCGTCTCGAACCGGGCCTCGTTAATAAAAGTGAAGTAGTTACTGCCTGTCGGAGGCGGAGTTACTTCTGAGACGACAAGCCGTGCTATCAGTTCGGCACGTTCGATTCCGCCGAAGACGGCATCGCCAGCGGCCGCTTGCGAAACCTGAATAGTCTCTAGTGGGTTTGCGTTATCATCAAACGCTTGAATGCTCCAGGTGACCGGGACATTGTCAGTTGCGTTTGCGAAGGCTCTAAGCTCAAGACCGACCCGCAGTTGGGGAGTTGCCAGGTCCATTGAAAACATTCCTGGGTCAGATGTTTCGGTAAGCCCGCTTTGCTTGAGAAAATTAGCGGTGCTAGTGAATACAAGGTCACCGACGGTGACAACGGGTTCAGCGGGTCCCGGAAGAAGTGACAGATCGACCACCGTTTCGGAACCTGAGAAATCACCTACACCGATGCTGATAGCGTTGGCGTTAGTTACGGCAAAAGAAAAGATGCCAAGACAAATCAACCTGTCGATGCTTCTCATTGGTTCACCTGCACAAAGGGAATGATTACTCATCACGACGCCTAACCCCACCGAGAAGCATTATGCCTGTTTCGCAGTTGCTTGTCAATTTGTTGTTCAAACAGCGAAAAGAAAGGACATTCATAATCAGCAACCAATGAACTCGGAGAATTCTCCGAAGCTACTATCTCACAAGCATTTACGGCGACAACAAGTAGGGAAGCGGCTCGAGCCCGAGTACAATTATGCCTGTCCTTTTTCCAAGTGCTTGGTTGGCACTGCAATTGATCGCGCGACTGAGACTGGAGGACGTTCTCGCCCACCACTTGCCTTCCGGGCGTGAGCAGGTCCGCTGGTCACTGACGGCCATGATCTTGGTGATCGCAAGATTCTTAGAACCATCGAGTGAACTCTGCATTGCCGAACAGTGGTATGACAAGACAGCGCTGGCAGAACTGCTAGGGGTTCCTCCGCAGCGCGTGGATGATAATCGCTTGTATCGGGGTTTGGACGCGCTGCTGCTCCATAAAGAAGCGTTGGAAGTTCATTTGAAAAATCGGCTGGGGTGAATTGTTCGAGTTGGAATACGACCTCCTGCTCTACGACGTCACGAGTACTTTCTTTGAAGGACAAGCGAAGGCCAATCCGTTGGCCCAACGGGGCTATTCCCGCGATCAACGGAGCGACTGCAAGCAAGTCTGCATCGGCCTGGTGGTCTCTCGCTGTGGGATGCCGTTGGGCTATGAGGTGTTCGCGGGCAATACGGCCGACGTGACCACCGTAGAGCAGATCGTCACCACGATGGAAGCGCGTTACGGCAAGTCAAATCGGACCTTTCGATTCGGCCCGTTTGGCACCAGAAGGAAGAGCGGGTGTTGGCCCATATCCTGGTCTGCTTCCAGGCCTACGTGCTCTGGAAGACGCTGGGGCAGATATGCCAGGCGGTGGGGCTCGGCGATGAACCAAGACGGGTACTCAAGGAACTGGCGGACATCCGCTTGGTGGATATCGTCCTCCCCACACGCAGTGGCGTCGAAATCCGCCGCCGTTGGGTCAGTCGCCCCTCAGACCACCAGCAAATCCTGCTCGACAGGCTCAAGCTCCGCTGGCCTTCGAGAATAATCCAAAATCAAATGTAGTGAGAAACAAATGCACAGATCTCGGGGATAATCTGATTTACAACCCCTTATTGGGGAAGTTGGGCTAACGTTCATCAGAGCTCGATCGCTTCGTATTCTTGCTCTTACCAGCTCAATTTTCGATTGCTGCGATGGGCTATCCCACGGATAGGATTGGGCGTGGGGCGTTTACGGAAGCTCTTCCGCTTGGATTTTATGCGGTCCGGAGCAACGCTACTGCGGTGACGAGGGGCACCGGCTGAAAAGTGGACCTGCGAATAATCATCGTGGTCGTCTGATGAGTAATACCGATCTATGTTCACGAGTCTGCCCTTTCAATTTGAGTTCCTTCGTCTAAGTGGTCCTGGAGATTGAGCCTCGGACCAGCTACCTACTTATGCAAGCGACGTACCGATCGCCTCCATTCTTCTGGGCACACAGCGAACAACCAGTAACTTGCCTTCTTTATCTACGCATATTGCTACAGAAAGGGTCGATTACGTGCTATTATCAGACAGAATTTTTTTCTCAAAGAGTGGTGCTGCCATATCGCTGAGCAAGAATTCACCAGTCTGGTGATTGCCAGACCAGTAGCCGTAAGTACCTATCACAACTAGTTTTGCAATCAATTGCCGGGGTGAGACATCTCATTGGGGAGCCGAATTTGCTCGCTGTAAGTCCTATCCCCTGATAGAGTTAGCACCGGGCCTCACCAAATTGCGCGGTCCGTTTCACCAAAATGGTGAATCGGTCGGCTGTTCACACAGCGACAAAGTCATTCCGAGTGAAGTTCTTATTGAAGGTGCCGACTTCATTTGGCAACGCATAACGAACCGACGTATCGGCACTACGCTAAGTGCGTGGGGAGTTGATTCCAGCGAGCAGCAGAGTCCTGCGGGGAGAGAAGTAACTGTGCCTCTGGATACGCTTAACTAGCATAGGTCGCAAAGATCTGCGAACTGAAAAGTGGGTAGATTAGCGTTTTCCTTTCGTGAGGTTCTGTTCAGGCTTGGATCCAACGCAATCAGTGTGCCAAACTGGGAAATCTCCCTACGTCGCTAATTCAGGGGCGTATTTGACTGACCCAGCGTCGACAGGCAAGCTGCCATCAAACCAGCTCCACCATCTGGAATGCGACCCCGAAGCCAAAGGTCGAATCATGCTTGACTTTTTGTAGATTTGTCGTGACCTTTCTCGCATTGCTCAAACCCGACCTGCGCATCGTAGATGAACTGCCACGCATCAAACTCCGTCATGCCACTGCGATTCGTTCCGTAAGTATGCCGTCCTCCATCTCGTAGATCGTGTCGAAAACCTCCAGAAAGCGATGGTCGTGGGTGACGACAATGACTCCTGCATTTTGCTCGTGAGCGATCTTCGCAAATAGCTCCATGACTTGCTTAGCGCGTTGACTGTCTAGGGCCGCGGTAGGTTCATCAGCCAGTAGCACCGCAGGATCGTTGGCCAGCGCCCGGGCAATCGCCACCCTTTGTTGCTCTCCGCCTGAGAGTCGTGCCGGCATGTCGTGCGCACGTTCCACAACTCCAAACTCCTTAAGAAGTTGTACAGCTCGACTGCGTGCTCTACCGTGCCCGACACCGTTGAGTTCCATCGCGACCTGAACGTTCTCGATGGCTGACAAGAAAGGAATTAGATTGGCTTTCTGAAAGACAAACCCGATGTGACTGCGCCGGTATGCACGCATATCGATCCGAGAATGCGTACCGTCGACCACTAACTGTCCGTCGATGACCACTTGTCCCGAGGTCGGCATGATTACCAGCCCAATAATGGTCAGCAGCGTCGACTTGCCTGAACCGCTGGGACCTAGCAGAGCAACGACTTGGCCCTTGGGCACTTTGAGATTTGCTTGGCGCAATGCTAAGACTTCGGTGTGTCCACTCCCATAGACCTTGTTGAGTTGATGCGCCTCGATGGCAAATCGCGTATCCATTGAAGAATTATCCCATCAAGGCTTCGGTGGGTTGGACACGCATGGCTCGCCAGATTCCCAAGAGACTGGAGAGGATCGAAATCGCTAACACGATCAGAAAAAGCTGGATCAAGTCTTCATTCGTAATGACCACACGGCGAGGAAAGAATGGGAACAGTTGCTGCCCGATGAGCAGGGCGATACCGTAACCCATAATTCCCAGGGCGAGAGCCTGCTGCAGAAGCATTCCCAAGATTTTGCGGTCGGGCGCGCCGAGTAATTTCAGCAAAGCAATGGAGTGCAGTTTGTCGAGTGTCAAGGTATAAAGGATCAATGCCATGATGACGGCCGCGATAATCGTCAACAGCGTACGAAACATGCCGAGTTGCCGGCGAGCCCTATCGATCATTCCTTGCAACAACAAGTCTTCCTGCCCAGTTTTAGTGAAAACGGAAATATCTCCCCAGGACGCGATCAGGTTCTGGACCCGATCCATGTTCGTACCTGGTGCGACTTGAGCGATCACGGCACTGATTTGTGGCGAAGAGACGGCTGGGAGCTCCGAAGCCGGTTTCGAGAGTTGCTCCACCAACTGTGGTTGATTTAGAAACAGATCGTCATCCGCAGATCGGCGCTCTCTGGCGGAACGTTCCAAACGGAGTGCCTCGCCCACGCTGTCGAATTGAATTGCCTGCGAGTCGCTCACCGTGACGATGCCCATGCCATCACCGCCGGAGCTGACCATGCCGCTGGTGATGCCGACAACCGTGTAGGATTCCTTACCCAGCTTAATCCTTTCATGAAGTTGAAAGCCCAGTGACTTATCAACGATAATCTCGAAATGATTCTGCGCGAGCGGTCGGCCGGAAATCAGCGGCAGCCATTCGCCCCTATCGGTAGGCCAACTTAACCCCAAGACGGACATCCGCAAGGGCTTGTCATAGCGTCGTCGCTGGATCGTGTGAAACACGAACTCACGGGCCGAGATGACACCGGGAACGGCCTGCACGCGAAAAACCAGCGTCTGGGGAACTCGTGACACTTCCGCAAAGGGACCACGCGTATCGCGCTGCACTACCCAAAGATCAGCGCCAATCCGATTGATGATAAGAGTAGCGTCTTCAATCAAGCCCCGGTAGATGCCGGCCATTCCCATCACAATCATCAGCATCATCCCAATGCCGATTGCCGTCAAACCGAAGCGACCCAAGTTATGCTGCACATCTTTGACTGCCAGATTCATGGTGCCACCACCACGCGTTGGTTCTCCAACGATACGTTCTTGCCGAAGGAAGGTATCAGCACGATATCGCCAACTGCAACTCCCTCGATGACTTCGACACTCTCTGAACCTTGTAAACCGATGGTAATTTCTCGCCAGTTGGCACGGTCACCTACTTGGCGATAGACGCCGGGGACGTTCTCACGCCAGAATACAAACTTGGCTGGGAGTAGCGGCACCGCGGTTTTGCGATCCACTTCAATATAGACTTCTGCCCGCTGTCCGACGGCCCAATTCTGTGGCAGGGAAACGACCCGAACGTCGACGATGAATTCGCGCGTTTCGCGGTCTGCTTCGCGCCCCAATCGAGAGACGTGGCCTTGGTAGTTTTTACCCGTCTCGGAGCGGAACACGACTCGGGCCGATTGTTCCGGATGCAAACGAGACATTTCGGTTTCATCGACCCAGGCGCTGACCCAGATCTCTTTGGTCGAGACAAGCATCATTATTGGACTACCGGGCACACCGATGTCTCCCGGATCACGATAGCGCTTCACTATCAGACCGTCGAAAGGTGCGACAATTCGGGTATCGGTGAGACGAGCCTCATTGTAAGCCAAGGTTTTTTCTGCGGTGATGATTTGCTTTTGCCCTTCCAGCAGAGCGGCGACCGATCGCGCCAAGCCAGCTTCGGCGATCCTTAATCGTTCGGTCGCTGCATCTCCTTCTTCCATCGTGACTGCATTGATAGGCAGTAGTTTCTGGATTCGCTCATAGTCTTTTTGCGCGTTCTCCAGGATCGCCTGCGACTGGTCGTGGTCGGCTCGCAGGCGGTCGAGAGAGGCACGCAACGAGATCGTTGTGGCCCGAGCAATTTCTACCTGCTGCGTGAGCTCTGCGTCATCGAGCGTAAACAAAAGTTCTCCGGCAAGAACCTGATCACCTTGGTCAACCAGAATCTCACGAACCCGCCCGGCGATTTTGGGACTGATGGTAGATTTCATGCGGGCTTCCAGCGTCCCGGTACCCATCACTTCGGCGACGAGATCGCCGCTTTCAACCTGGTGTTGAATAACGGGAACTGCCGCGAAGTACCAATAACTTCCCGCTGCCATGATGGCCAGCAACAGAGCAATCTTGAATAATCGCCAACTCCACAAGCGTATGGAATCCCAGTTCAGCTTCATCGTGCTTCCAATAATTTTATCGTGTCGAACTCTTCGGACCTCAGTTGCAAATCGCATAGTGACCGTCTAGCGGATCAATTTGCCAGTAATTATGACAACTTGCCATCGAGACATTCTTGCCGTGGATCAAGATTGATTCAAGCACGCCGTGGATGCCTTTCGCTACACGCCACCTTACGGCTATTCGGATTTGATCACTGATTCAAGGCTTATTTTCGCCATGGAGAGCTTATAGCAGTGTTCAAACTTGAGGCGTTGCAAACAGTCATCCCATTCCGCGATGTTTGCCGAAAACATGCGGGCGGAGCGAACAGCGCCTCATCCCAACGGTACCATCGAGTTCAAACGTATACACCCTGCACCGGCTGGCTCATTATTTCGGAAATGCAGTGTACCCGATACCATTGTTCCATAGCACCCTTTGTGAACTTGAAATTCCATGATTCATTTCTCCCTGTCAAATGACGATCGGATACATTCTGAATTCCCCTTTGCCCGCACTGCACGGGTGACGACGATTGACGACGATTAAGACAGGCACAATCCGCTGACCATCATTTTGGCAAATGCCTTAACATACAGCGCATACGGCACTTAAGGGCGTACCAAAAGGACGGCAAAAAGACAGCATCTCACTGCAGGGTTACCTCCGCAAAGAGTAAACTCATGGGAAGTCTCGGCCTGCCAAAATGGCACTCTGCTAGAATTTCTTGAGCTGTGTGTCTTAGGCATAGAACCTATAAATCCGCGGTTTTATGCACTATCTCACCTCTCCCCGCCGCTTGGCACACCCCTTGCTTAAGTTGGTTGGCACGTAGTGGTCTGTCTGCCAAAATCGGTTCCTGGCGGAGTGTTCGACCATCCGCTTTCCCGCACTTACTAACAGCCAGTTCGTTCAAAACTGGTGATTCAACGAATTGAACATTCAATCAACTGGCTTATTTCAAGCCCTGACCAACGTAAACCACCAACGAAAAAATTATGAGGAGTAAACCGTGGCCAAGCTAATGCTATTTGAGGAAGAAGCCCGCAGACCCTTGCAAGCGGGTGTCGAGAAACTCGCCCGGGCAGTTCGCAGCACTCTCGGCCCCCGTGGCCGGAATGCCGTGCTCGACAAAGGGTGGGGTTCTCCCAAGGTGACCAAGGACGGCGTGACCGTTGCCGAGGACATCGAATTGGACGACGCGTTTGAAAATCTCGGAGCCCAACTTGTGAAGGAAGCCGCCAGCAAGACCAACGACGTCGCCGGCGATGGCACGACCACCGCCACGGTGCTGGCCGAAGGGATCTTCCGCGAAGGAATTAAGATGCTCGCCGCAGGCGCCGATGCGATGGCCCTGAGTCGGGGCATTGCCAAGGCTGTCGAGGCAGTCTCCAACGCCATCAGCAAACTCTCTGAGCCGGTCGATGTTTCGAACAAGAAAAGCCTGCAACAGGTTGCCACGATTGCGGGCAACAACGACCCGTCGATTGGTGCGGTGCTCGCCGAGGCGTTTGCCAAGGTCGGCAAGGATGGCGTCATCACGGTCGAAGAGGGCAAGAGCAATGAGACGAGCGTCGAAGTGGTTGAAGGGATGCAGTTCGACCGCGGCTTCCTCTCGCCCCACTTTGTGAATAACGAGGACGACCAGTCCGTTGAATTCGAGAACTGCCTCGTTCTGGTATACGAGGAAAAAATCTCCAATGCCAAAGCTTTGGTTCCCCTGCTGGAAGCCGTTTCCAAGGCGAGTAAGCCGCTGGTGATTCTCGCCGAGGACGTCGAGGGCGAGGCCCTGGCAACCTTGGTTGTGAACAAGATGCGCGGCATCGTCAACGTGTGTGCCGTCAAGGCCCCTGGCTACGGCGACCGTCGCAAGGCCATGCTGGGCGACATCGCAACGCTGACCGGTGCGACCGCTATCTTCAAGGACCTTGGCATCAAGCTCGATGCCGTTCAGATCTCCGACTTGGGCAAGTGTCGCAAGATCATCATCAAGAGCGACAACACCACGATGGTTGGCGGCGGCGGCAAGAAGGACGATATCGTGGCCCGTGCGGATCAGATCCGCCGCGAGATCGAGAACACCGACAGCGACTACGACCGCGAGAAGCTCCAAGAGCGATTGGCCAAGTTGGCCGGCGGTGTGGCCCAGATCAACTGTGGTGCGGCCACCGAGACCGAGATGAAGGAACGCAAGGCCCTGCTCGAAGATGCCCGTGCAGCCACGCAGGCAGCCCTGGCCGAAGGGATTGTCGCCGGCGGAGGTGTCGCCCTGCTGCGGAGCGAAAAGGCCCTCGACAAACTGAAACTCGAGGGAGACGAGGGGCTGGGCGTCGAAATCATTCGCCGTGTGTTGGATTACCCCTTGCGCTACATCGCTGAGAATTCTGGCGTGGACGGCGCCGTGGTCGTCAACAATGTGCGTCATTCCAAGGGAAAAAACGACGGCTACAACGCGGACAAGGACGAGTACTGTGACATGGTTGCCGCAGGTATCATCGATCCCGCCAAGGTCGTTCGCACCTCGCTGCAAAATGCCGCGAGTGTGGCAGCATTGCTGCTGACGACCGATTCGCTGATCGTCAACGCCCCCAAGGACGATGAGCCGGCCGGTGGCGATCACCATGACCACGGCATGGGTGGCATGGGCGGCGGCATGCCCGGTATGGGTGGCATGGGTGGCATGGGTGGCATGGGCGGCATGGGTGGCATGATGTAAGCCGCTCTCAGTGAAAAACTATGAAATCAAGTACAACCTCACACAACATAAAAACAAGTCCAAAAAGGAACCTAAATTATGGCCAAATTCAAATTACGTCCGCTCGATGACCGAGTTGTCGTGGAGCCTTCCGAAGCCGAAGAAGTAACCGCTGGCGGCATCGTGCTGCCGGATGCCGCCCAGGAAAAGCCGCAACGCGGCAAGGTCGTTGCCGTCGGGGGGGGCAAGCTGCTCGATAGCGGCAAGCGAGGTGAGCTCTCCGTCACCATCGGCGACGAAGTCATCTACGGCAAATACGGCGGCTCCGATGTCGAAGTCGATGGCCAAGAACTCAAGATTTTACGCGAAAGCGACATCTTGGCGAAGGTGGTTTAATTGCAATTCATAGTTAGCACTTAGCTACTAGTAGTTGGCAAATTACTTCAACAACACAAAATACTCCTAATCAAGAGGAATACAAATCGTGGCAAAGCAATTAATGTTCGAAGATCAGGCCCGGAGCAAACTGCTCCGCGGCGTTGATAAACTGGCCGACGCCGTCGCCGTGACGATGGGTCCCACGGGACGTAATGTCATCATCAATAAGTCCTTCGGCGGCCCGACGGTCACCAAAGACGGCGTAACCGTCAGCAAGGAAATTGAACTCGAAGACCCGTTCGAGAATATGGGAGCCAAGCTCGTGCATGAGGTGGCCGACAAGACCTCCTCGATCGCCGGCGATGGCACGACGACCGCTACCGTGTTAGCGCGGGCGATCCTCAAAGAGGGAACCCGTAACATCGTAGCTGGCAGCAATCCAATGGCTGTGCAGCGTGGTATTCGCAAGGCCGTCGATGCTGCCGTCGAGTATCTCGACTCCATCTCCAAGAGCGTCACCAGCAAGGAGCAAATTGCTCAAGTTGGGTCGATCAGTGCCAACAGCGACCGCGTCATCGGCGACCTCTTGGCCGACGCCATGGAGAAGGTTGGCAAGGATGGCGTGATCACCGTGGAAGAAGGCCGCTCGATGGAAACCACCCTTGAACTGGTCGAGGGCATGCAGTTCGACAAGGGTTTCCTGTCCCCGTATTTCATCAATCAAACAGCCGATATGGAATGTGTGCTCGAGGATGCGTGTATTTTGATTCACGAAAAAAAGATTAGCAACTTGCGTGACTTGCTGCCGATTCTCGAACAAGTCAGTCAAAAGGCCAAGCCGCTGTTGATCATTGCCGAGGACGTTGAAGGCGAGGCACTTGCCGCCCTGGTTGTGAACAAGCTGCGTGGCGTGCTTAACATCTGTGCCGTCAAGGCCCCCGGCTTTGGTGATCGCCGCAAGGCCATGCTCAGCGACATCGCTACCCTCACCGGTGGCACACTGATCAGCGAGGACCTCGGCAAAAAACTTGAAAACATTACCCTTGCCGAGCTAGGTCAGGCCAAGAAGATTACGGTCACGAAAGAGAACACGACCCTGGTCCAAGGTGCCGGCAGCAAGGCCGACTTATCGAAACGGATCGATCAGATTCGCAAGTCGATCGAGGCCTCCACCAGCGACTACGACCGTGAGAAGCTACAAGAGCGACTGGCGAAGCTAACCGGGGGCGTTGCCATCATCTCCGTAGGTGCCAGCAGCGAAGCCGACATGAAGCAGAAAAAGGCCCGCGTCGAAGATGCCCTGCATGCAACCCGTGCTGCCGTGGAGGAAGGCATTCTTCCCGGTGGTGGTGTAGCCCTGCTCCGAGCGAAAGACGCGGTCGCTGCGGCTAAGAGTGGTGCCAAGGGGGATGAGAAAATCGGGGTCGATATTGTGCTCCACGTCCTCGATGCCCCCCTCAAGCAGATCGCCGACAACTGCGGGCTGGACGGCAGCGTGATCGCCGACGAACTGCTCCGCAAGCCGCAAAACACCGGCTACGACGCCAACACCGGTGAGTATGTCGATATGGTCAAGGCCGGCATCATCGACCCCACTAAGGTTGTGAAAACTGCCCTGTCCAACGCGGCCAGCATCAGCGGCCTGATGCTCACGACCGAGGCTTTGGTGACCAACTTTGATTCGAAGGACGACGACAAACGCGCGGTGATCGGCAGCATCCGTTAGCCGTTCGCCGCACTGAATTAACACCACCGGGCCGCTCGGCAACATTTGCCGGTGGCCCGGTTGCGTGTATGAGAAAGTCGAGAGCTAAGAGTCGAGAGTCATACCTCTGGTTCTCGACCCTTGTGCTCTCGACTTCCCTAGACTGTCTTTCACCCGCGAGTTGATCCGCGAGATACTTGATCCATGGCCGAGAAGCGATGTTATTACGAAGTGCTGGGAGTCGAGCGATCGGCGTCGTCGGGTCAGATCGCTACTGCCTATCGTAAACTGGCCGTGAAATACCATCCGGATAAGAATCCTGGTGACCAGGAGGCTATCGACCGCTTCAAAGAAGCCTCCGAAGCCTTCGAGGTCTTGCACGACTCCGACAAACGTGCCCGCTACGATCGCTTCGGCCACGCCGGCATGAACGGACAAGGGGGGGCCGGCCACTTCTCCGACGTCGAAGATATTTTCTCCGCCTTCGGTGACATTTTTGGCGACCTCTTTGGTGGTGGTCGCAGCCGTCGTAGTCGAGTTCGCAAGGGCCGCGATGTCCGCTGCACCGTTACGCTCACCCTGCAGGAAGCTGCTCAAGGGGTGCGCAAAACCGTCGAATTCCAGCGACACGAGCCGTGCGATGTCTGCCAAGGTTCCGGAGCCACGAAGGGGAGCCAGCGAGAAAAATGCTCCTACTGCGGCGGCCAGGGCCAGGTCATCCAGCAAGCTGGCATCATCCGCGTGCAGACAACTTGTCCGGCTTGCCATGGCGAAGGATCGTCGGTCACCTCCCCCTGCCGATCGTGCCGCGGCACGGGGCAACGTCTCAAGACTGTCCAAGCCGAAGTGCAGATTCCCGCCGGTGTCGACGAGGGGATGCAAGTACGCATCACCGGCCAGGGGGAACCAAGTCCCAACGGCGGACCTCCCGGGGATTGTTATTGTTTTGTCTCGGTCTTGCAGCACCCCTTGTTCGAGCGAGAAGGCCGGCACCTGATTTGCCGCATCCCCATCACCTATTCCCAAGCGGCTTTGGGATGTACTTTGGAAGTTCCCACCCTGGGTGGACCAGGCTCGCTAGAAGTGCCACCAGGCACGCAGTCGGGAGACGTCTTCCGTATGGAAGGGGAGGGGCTCCCCGATCCTCGAATCGTCGGCCTTGGCGACCTCTTAGTGCAGGTCAACATTGAGGTCCCCAAGAAGCTAACTGCCGACGAAGAACGACTCCTGAGAGAACTGGCCGACATCGAACACAAAAACGTCGCTCCGGAACGCAAGGGCTTCTTTGATAAAGTCAAAGAGTATTTCAAGCACGAAACGACTCAATCATGAACATCAATAAATATAACAACGTCATTCCCGCGCAGGCGGGAAACTTGGCGCAAAATGAAAGCTCCGGGGTCCCGCCTACGCGGGAAGGACTTGTATCTTCGCGGCTAAGGAGAAATTGAACGATGGCGATGAAACCCTCTGCTAAAAATAGTCAAAAGGCGCAGGCAGGAGCCGAGCAACTGCCAGACGAAGCGCTCGAAGAAATGAATTTCGAAGAAGTCGAAACCGACAAATCAGCGGAACTGGCTGCCGAGAAAGATCGGGTACTCCGCTTGCAAGCGGACATGGAGAACTTACGCGCCCGCACCTCCCGCGAACTCGCCGAACAACAGCGCTACGCGGCTATGCCACTCGTCCGCGATCTGCTGCCGGTCGTCGATAACATCGAGCGTGCCATCGAGGCGGCCGAGAAGTCAGGAGACGCCAAGTCGCTACTCGAGGGGTTCAAGTTGGTGCATCAGCAATTATTGACCCTGCTAGAACAACATCAGTGCAAGCCTATGAAAGCCTTAGGGGAACTGTTCGATCCGCAGTTTCACGCTGCTATCCTGCAACAACCCAACGCAGAGATTCCCTCCGACCATGTAGCCCAGGTGGCCCAGGAGGGCTTCCTGTTGCACGACCGGGTCATCCGCCCCGCGCAAGTGATTATCTCCACCGGCCCCGCGGAAGTGCCCCCTGAGTAAACGAATTCCTAGCTCTCGCCGGAAGGCGATGGTAGAGACCATGCACAACCGTGGCCTGCCGGCGACGGTTTTTAGGATTGATTGATAACCTCCTAACCAAACGATACCAACGATGCCAACTTACGATTACCTCTGCGACGCATGTGGCCACGAGTTTGAACTGTTTCAATCCATTACCGAACCATTGAAGCGCAAGTGCCCCGAGTGCAAAAAACCCAAATTGCGCCGCTTGTTTGGCACCGGTGCTGCTGTCGTCTTCAAAGGATCCGGGTTTTACCAAACGGATTACCGCAGCGAGTCCTACAAATCCGGTGCCGAGAAAGACAAACCTAAGAGCGAATCTTCAGACAAATCAGACACCTCGTCATCCAAATCAAGCGAAAAGAAGAGCGAATCCAAAAAGGAATCGCCCAAAAAAGAACCGAAGAAAGACGCTTAAGATTCACAATGCACTGTCCCATTTGCAACTCGCAGTTCGAGCAACATGAAACCGAGGCCATGCCTTTCTGCAGCGAGCGCTGCCGATTGCTGGACATCGGCCGTTGGCTCGAAGAGGGCTATTCGCTACCTCGCATCGCAGATCCGGAAGACGATGAAGTCCCGGACGACGACACGCTACGAAACTAGCCCTCAATCATGCGTTCGCCATAGGTTCGTTTGTCGTTTAAATGGCTCCGATTCGATAGCACACCGGAAGCCGATACGCTGGGCTTAGCGTGGTTTTCCGGGTGTCGTGTTTTCGGTTGGTCCTGATGAGTTGCTTTCGTGCCTGGGGCGGTTGAGGGTTGCGGCGGACCGGAGCATCCGAACTCCAGCTTCGGAAGGGAGCGACTACCAGTGCACGATCTGCGCGGGAATGTTCATGAAGGCGTTGCGATAGGTGGAGAAGGAATAACTGCGCACTTCACTTAAACAAGAATAGGACGGCCACCACCACAGCGACCGCCCTATCCGAGGGAGGGAGAAATCCGCCCCCGCGGTGCCACGAGCACCACGAGACGCGACTGCTTACTATGCGGTTCTACCAAGCGGCATGACGAAGCGCCCGCCGCTGGTGTATCGATGTCGCTGGTCAAAGTGACACCAGGTGAGTTCCAATTCCACCGAGTAGGTACTCATGCCCTGTTTTTCAAACGTCACGATCGCCTGCCGGGCGGTGAGTGATACGAAGTGATTGAACACGATTGTATGTTCGTCGATCGCCGTCACGACCACCGTAATTGGAGTCATTGGTCGATTCTGTGCATCGAGCGGCGTAAGTTTTGCGCGGAGCAATATCTCAGGAAGGTTTTCAATCTTCGATTCTATGTCATCCTGGAAATCCGATTGCAAACAATCTGACAGATAGGGAGCCATGTCTGAGTGCTCTGAAAAAACCATGTCTGGTTCTGTCATCTATTTGACCCTGTGTTGTATGAAAAGCTTCTGTGGAACAATAATCAAGTACTGGAAAAGTGGAGAAAACTGCCTGCCGACAAGACCCCCGTCCTGTCGGCAGGCTCGATTTCTTACGCACTGACTTTGGGAAGCCGCCGCAGCAAGCTACCCCAAAAGCCTGGAATCACAGAGGAGCATAAACAGTGCGTTGCGCTGGCCATTGTGTCGAGTGAACGAAAGAGGAGCCATTCTGATGTTCGTTCGACTTGAGGCCACTGTGTTCTGAGTAAATGTACCCGGCTGCATCGCACGGGGCAGAAGATTTCTGGAAAATGAGATCGATTTTTTCTCAAGATTTGTGAGACAACCGACATGCCCCGCAGGCTTTAACAAGCCGGCGGTGGGATCAGGGGTTGGTGCGCGGAGGTGACGATTGTGGCGCAGTGCCAACCGAGCAGGAACGCCACTAAGTCGTAAGCGGCTCAGGTGAGTTCTTGGATGGCAGCGAGCACTTGGTCTTCGTGGCCGTCGACTTGGACACGTTTCCACACCCGCGCGATCTTGCCGGTAGCGTCGATAAGAAACGTGCTCCGCTGGATGCCCATGGATTTCTTGCCGTACATGTTTTTTTCGCGCCAGGCGCCATACTTCTCAGCAACCTTGTGATCGGCGTCGGCCAGCAGCGGAAAGTTTAATTGGTACTTGTCACGAAATTTGGTGTGACTCGCCGTATCATCCGGGCTGACACCCAGCACGACCGCGCCCGCTTTTTTCAGGGCCGCCTGGGCATCGCGAAACGCGCAGGCTTCACGTGTGCAGCCGGGCGTGTCGTCCTTGGGGTAGAAATAAAGCACGACAGCCTTTCCCTTGAAATCGGACAATTTGACCTTGCTGCCATCCTCGGCAGACAGATTAAACGCGGGGGCCTTCTGGCCGGGTTCGACGAAATCACTCATGTGCTGTAATTCCTGTATTCATTGACATTCCGAAGGAGCCTGGGCGAGTGAGGAATCTGGTCTCCGTTTTCTGATGTTGAATCCATATCTAGTTTCTACCCAGATCCTTCAGGTCGGACAACTCCCTTCGGGATGGCTCATTGCAGCCCTGCCTCGCGGGACTAGCCCCGCGAGGTAAAATCGGTGTAGAATCCGTTGTTACGCCAACCTTCCGAATCCTACTATTCGAGTTTAACACGATTACTGATTCTGCCCCCATTGCCGATCGTACTGCCGAACGCAGTTTGCAATTAGCCCTCGCTGCTGCGCGGACCGCCGACGACAACCGCGGGCAAGACATCGTGGTGCTCGACATGCGGCCCATCACGCCGGAGTTCGACTATTTTGTGATCGTTACGGGCAACAGCCGGCGGCAATTGCATGCGATCAGCGAAGAGATCGACCACTGCCTGGAACAAGATTTGGGAGACCATCGCATGGGTCTGGAAGGCTACAGCGAGAGCCGCTGGATCTTGCTGGATTACGGCACGGTGGTGATTCACCTGTTCGACGAGGAGACTCGCGAGTTCTACGCCTTGGAACAATTCTGGGGTTCCGCCGCGCATGTGCCGCTGCCCTTCATCAGCAATCAGGACCCGTCCGCCGACTGATGAATATCCTGGCAGAACTCCGCTCTCGTTTTCACACTGCGCTCACGGCCCTCGATCCTGCCGCAGCAGAATATGCCGAGATGGTGTTGCCGAGTCAGGACGCGAAGTTCGGCGACTATCAGGCGAACTGTGCCATGCCCTTGGGCAAGCGGTTGGGGCAACCACCGCGAGAGATCGCCAGGCGGCTGGTTGAATTGCTTGATGTGAGTGATCTGTGTGACCCGCCGGAGATCGCTGGGCCAGGTTTCATCAATCTGCGCATTAAGAACGAGTTTCTAGTTGCCCAACTGCAGTCAACCCAGTTGCAAGCAATGGTTGGGGTCGAATCGCTGGGAGTAACCCATGTCGCCGAGCCGAAGACCATGGTGCTCGATTATTCCGCTCCGAACGTCGCCAAGCCCATGCATGTGGGACACATCCGCTCGACCGTCATTGGAGCGGCCTTGTATCGGGTACTCCAAGCCTTGGGCCACCGCGTGATCAGCGACAACCACATTGGCGACTGGGGCACCCAGTTCGGCATGATTATCTACGGTTACAAGCACCTGGTCGACGAACCGGCTTTCGCCATTGAACCGGTTGCCGAGTTGAGTCGCCTGTATCGTCTGGTCAACCAACTGGTTGAGTATCATGACATCAAGGACAATAAACTGCCGGCGGTTGAGAAGCAGATTATCGATTCAGCCCATCAGGTAGAGCAGTTACACGATTCGACGGAACTCGAAGACCCTAAAGCACGCAAAGCACACCATCGCCAACTGCAACAAGCTGAGAATCAGTTGTCTCAATTGCGTGAGACGCTCGACGGCCTGCGAAAGAAACTCGCCGTCGTGGATGAAGATTCGCGACTGTCGGCGTTGGCTGCCGAGCACGCGGGGATCGGTGCGGCTGTGTTGGCCGAGACGGCTGCACTGCACGCTGGTGACGCCGAGAATCGGCAGTTGTGGGAGCGATTTTTGCCACCCTGCCTGGAAAGCATGACTGCGATCTACCGCCGACTGGGGGTCAAGTTCGATCACACCCTCGGCGAGAGTTTTTATGAAGATCGGTTGGCCGGCGTGGTGGAAGATCTCACCAAGCGGGGCCTCGTGACCGAAAGCGAAGGGGCCCGCTGTGTCTTCCTCGAAGGAATCGATGCACCTTTCCTCGTGCAAAAACAAGACGGGGCGTTTCTCTATGCCACGACCGACCTGGCCACGATTCAGTTTCGTGTTCAAGAATGGTCGCCCGACGCCATTGTTTACGTGGTCGATCATCGGCAGTCGCTGCACTTCGAACAATTATTTGCCACAGCACGCCGCTGGGGTTACGACCAGATCGAGCTAGAGCATGTAAGCTTTGGCACAGTGCTCGGCGAAGATGGTAAGCCCTACAAAACACGCTCGGGCACGGCAGTCGGGCTGGATGGCTTATTGGATGAAGCTGTCGAGCGGGCGCTGGCGATTGTGAGTGCGAATGATGATGCTCGCGACGAACCGTTGCTCTCCGCAGAGGAGCGCGAAATAGTAGCCGAGCGGGTGGGCATCGGCGCGATCAAGTACGCCGACCTCGCCCACAATCGCACCAGCGACTACGTCTTCAGCTACGACAAGATGCTCGCCATGCAGGGCAACACGGCCGCCTACATGCAATACAGCTACGCTCGGGTCCGCAGCATTTTTGCCAAAGGGAATGTCGACCTCGAGCAATTACGCTCAAGCGATGCACAAATACAAATCAACGAACCCCCCGAGCGCGCCTTGGGCTTGGCTCTCTTGCAACTCACCGAAGCCCTGGAGCGAGTGGCCGGGGACTATCGCCCCAATCATCTGACAGCGTATCTGTTCGACGTAGCCAGCAAGTACTCGGCATTCTTCGAGAATTGCCCAGTGCTCAAGGCGGAGAGCGATCACGTTCGCACAAGCCGACTCCTGTTGTGCGATCTGACGGCCCGGACAATCGGCTACGGACTGGAGCTGTTGGGAATCGAAGTGGTTGAGCGGATGTAGCCGTTAGCCGCGATGCGACGGCCGAATCCTGTTCGGCAGAGTGGAGTGAGTCTCCGTCGTCAGCAATGTCCCAAGACACTTGTCCCCACAATCCCAACTCATCGGTCCTCGTATGACAAAGAGATCATCCGATCTCTACCCTTTGAACCGTCTTCTCAGCCCTTAGCTTACTCCCTCGGTGCGGCTTGTACTGGGGGGGCCTGGCAGTGGGCTTGGGCCTGGTCGGTCTATGGCTGCTTGTCCTATCGAAGCTATTTCTTGAGCGAACTAATGCACCGCATGGTACGTACGCTAGCTTGATCGCCGGTGGAAGACCGCCTACGCCTTAGCCGGATGAACTAGTAAAAATCGTATCCAACCGACACCCCCTACAGAGTTATACGGAAATAGTCTCCCACAATTTCCATGCCATAAAAGTTTCACTGACATCCCCGTTTTACGCTAACTGCAAGATTGCCAGAATTTTATAATTTTTTTTGCGTCCGAGCTAAATTCGGCTCGTGTTTAGTTGGCCGGCGGTGTATAATAGAGGCGTAAGGGCAACGCGGTCGTGTCTTTTATCGACGATCGGTTGCTGGCCTCTCTCTCACGCGTAGTTATAGGAGGGCACGCAATGCAAGATCCGCCTGGTCAGTCGATGCGAGAGGTGGCGGCGTGGCTATCTCTCGGGGTTTGTCTTTCTTCAAACAATCCTTTCTTGTGTATCTTGTAACTCAGCGGTGAACGTGAGTCAGGTTTCCGGGGCTTAACCGAAGGCGCCAGCAAATAATGGACTCTATCCCGACCTTTCCTCTGACATATGCTATTTTGCCCACATAGCTGGGTTATTACCATTAACGAGCAATGTCAACCATCAGGAATGGTCGCCGAGTCGGCCCGATAGGGTTTTGTGGCGTTATGAAGGTAGCGGCTTGCGGGCTTGCTCAGGTCTACTCGCTCAACAGATTTACTCTTTTCAGCCCTCGCTGACTCGACCCAGAGCAGCGAGGGTATTTTTATGGGCCGTGGATCGTCGTGATAAAGCTCAAACGACAATTTCTAGCGAACGCCCCGTATTCATAACCCCACATTTCCCATTCGACTTTCCGCACTTAGGTAAGCAATTTGCGCAAACCCCTTGAGAACAAAGTATTTCACATAATTCATGCCGACGTGATAGGGGTACCCTCTGCTCGTGCCACTATTAACACAGCCCAACCACAACCGATTGTCGGACTGAAGTGGACGAAGCTCACTTGTCGCACGTTCAAGGTCTTCTGTAGCTAATTTGCTCTGACCTAGAACCGGATGAACTTTTCGGGTCGCCCGGCGCTATCCGGGGAGATCGTGTAGTGTTTTCTTACCACGTTGCGCGAGAAGTTGGTCAAGTGTAGTGCCGCGCACGAAGTGTGTGATGTTTCAACTGACTGAGGTGGCATTGCCGCTGAGGTAGTTTGCCCCGATCCGGCCGCTGAGCGTTGCTGGCCCATGGGCCAGCAACTGACTGGCCAGAAAAAATCACCATTATTCGGGGTTTTTGCACCCACAGCGGCTACGATCTGCCAGATTGGGGTGAGTGTTGATTGCCAATTATGGAAGAAAATTTTGAAAAAACTTCCAGATATTTGGATACCGTTACTTGCGGAATTGTTACAATAGGGCCGTATATCCAGTTCAGGAATCCAGGCTGAACATCATGGGAAACATCGGCTAACACGCAGTTCCAACTCCCCGAATCCGGGGGATGGTCGGTCTACAAGAGGTGCAATGCAGTAGACACTCTACTTTGGTTAGTGTCCATAACTGGTTGCTTCAACTTACCAAACAATCTACATGGTCTCAGCTTGTTGGGGGGCTCTAACAAACCGTGGCAAGACCAGGATGAGCATTGTGGTTTTGGTCTCTCCCCGGGCACACTCTTAGAGGAGATAGACAAATGTTGACATTCGCCGGAAGAACTTCGCGTCAATTGCTAGTTGGGGTACTCGCTTTAGTGGCTTGCGGGCTGCATGCTTTACCGGGCTGGGGCCAAACCTACACCTGGAATGGAGGTAGCGGCATTTCGGATAACTGGAATGATGCCCTCAATTGGACATCCGTCTTTGCTCCCCCCACGGCGCCTCCTCCTCCTTTCGGCACTGATCTGAACTTTGAGTTCACTGGTACCAAGACAACATCCATCATCGATGCGGACTGGACCGTGACCCAGATTGAATTCATCAGTGGCGTCTCGGCGATGACGTTTACCGGCGATATACTCACCGTCCAGGAGCATGGCATTTTCAACAACGATAACTCGACACACACTTTCAGCAATGAAGAAATCAGATTTCAGACGCTTGGCGTGGCAGGCGGTTTAGACATTAGTGTGCTAGCCACGAGCGGCAATTTGGACTTCAACGCCAATATCGTCGTCAGCGAAGGATTGGAGCTCAACGTCGGAGGCGCCAACGATGTGTTCTTCGACGGCGGCATCACTCGGTCCACGTCGACTTCAGCAGTCATGACCCTTAATAAAAGCGGTGCTGGTGAACTTCGGCTGCGGGATAATTCGACCGGCATCGAGGAGTTGAACATTAGTGGTGGAAGCGTGCTGCTTTCACAGACGAACAATCCCACGCTCGACTCTAACCTGGTAGTCACTGTCTTTTCCGGTGCATTGTTTGACCTGAATGGCAACAGTGTAAATCTCAACACCCTGACTGGCTCGGGTGATGTGAGCCTCGGCAGCGGGACGCTTACACTAGGAGACAGCACTAATTTCACCTTCGGCGGCGTGATTAGTGAGACCGGCGGACTCACGAAGGAAAGCTCAGGAATTCTTACGCTCCAAGGCAGCAACACTTACTCGGGCGCCACCAACATCACCGGCGGCACGCTCCGGTTGGGCACTGGGGGCAGCCTGTCCAGCGCTACTGATGTGAGTGTCTCGTCGGGCACTACGTTCGACCTGAACGGACAGAGCGACACGGTTGATTCCATCGCGGGAGCGGGGACCATACTCCTCGGAGGAGCGACGCTTACCGTTGATGAGACGAGCGGAACGAAATTCTTCTCTGGCAATATCCAAGAGTCCGGCACACTTATCAAATCCAACGCAGGTGTTTTGGTGTTGTCCGGCACCAACAATACGATGACCAATCTGCAGATCGATGGAGGTGCCGTGCAGGTTACCAATCTTGGTGCGTTCGGTTCGAATGCCAGCATCGGCAATGCAACCTTGCAGACGACTGCGACGATGACAATTGGTGTCCCTATCAGTGTCACCAGCACGGGGAGCACGATCAATGTTCTCGGCGGCACTACGCTAACTCAAAACAGCCTGATCAGTGGAGCCGGTGCTGTCAATAAAGATGGGACCGGCACTCTGGTGCTCGGCAATAGCAACAGCTATACCGGCGACACGAACATCCTCAGCGGGATTTTACGACTTGGTTCCTCAAATCGCATTAACAACTCGTCCGACGTGACGCTGGTGGCCGGCGGAACGTTGGAATTGAATAACTTCACTGATACAGTCAACTCGCTCTCTGGCACGGGTGGTTCGATCACAACGGGCGGTACGGGTGGCCGACTTACAGTGAATGCGGCGTCCGGCACCTTCACTTGGAATGGCAACATCAGCGGGACCGGCGGTTTCACCAAGAGTGGCAACCACACCATGGTCATTTCTGCAGCGCAATCCTATTCGGGCAGCACGGTTATCAACGACGGCCTGCTGCAATTCTCTGGTAGCGGTAGTTTTTCTGCCGCGTCGGACATCTCTGTAGCCTCGGGAGCAACTTGGGATCTTAACGGTGTGAGCGACACGGTCGATTCAATCTCCGGAGCGGGAAGTATTACACTTGGCGGTGCCACGCTCACGCTCGACGAAACCGGCGGATCGCGTACTTTCAGCGGCAACATTACCGGAACAGGGAGTCTGAATAAATCCGGTTCCCATACACTCGTTCTTAGTGGGAATAACACGTACGCCGGAGAACTCTTTCTTTCGGGCGGCACACTCTCGGTAGGCGCTAGCAGTAACCTAGGTAACACTGGGACTGATCTTGTTTTTTTGGGCGGCACGTTGCAGACGACAGGCTCGTTCACAAATTCGCGATCTGTAACCATCGGTCCCTTTAACTCGGGAACATTCAATGTCGATACCTCCACCACGCTGACCCAATCTGGACTGGTGACGGGGGACTCTACGACAACGCTCATTAAGACCGGTGACGGCACTTTCATCCTGAGTAGTGCCAGTTCGGGCTTTGGAGGCCTCATCAATATTACAGGTGGCACTTTCCAATTTGGCTCGGGTGATACGGTTGCCAATTCAACCGATGTTAATGTCAGTAGCGGGGCGACTTTCTCACTCACGCAGACCGAGGGAATCGATGCCCTCAGTGGTGCTGGTAACGTGACCATTGCCAGTGGACAACTTCTGGAAGTCGGGCTGGAAAACTCGAGTAGTACCTTCAGCGGCATCATTTCCGGTGTTAATGGCCGGTTTGGAAAAGCGGGCACCGGCGTACTCACGCTCGCCGGCAGCAACACCTACACGGGGGCTACCACCATCACTGGCGGGACATTGCGACTCTCGGGAAGTGGACAACTGGCAGACCAGACGGACGTGGACATTTCCGCAGGCGCTACCTTCGACCTGAACAATGTGAGCGATGCGATCGATTCCTTGACTGGGGCGGGCTCGGTCACGATGGGATCGGGGTTTTCAGCTAAGACGCTCACAATCGGCAGCAACAATGGCGGAGGGACTTTCAGCGGAACTATCAGCGGAACTTTTGGGAACCTAGTGAAAACAGGCTCTGGCACGCAAGTCCTCAGCGGCAATAATTCCTACTCGGGGACCACATCATTCAATGGTGGCGTCCTCAGCACCGCCAGCAGCAGCAATCTCGGCAGTGGCCAACTCAATTTCAACAGTGGCACGTGGCAAGTCACGGGCTCGCTCTCCAACTCGAGGAGTATTTCTATAGGACTGGGCAGCTCCGGCACAATTGACGTCAACACTGGCGTGACATTGACACAAGCGGGGACAGTTGCCGGCACCCTGGCGACACTTAACAAGACAGGCACTGGTACGATGCTGCTGACCGCGTCGGCAACGCCGGCCACCATGAACATCAATGGCGGTCTCTTACAGTTCTCCGGCAGTGGCAGCCTAGCCTCAAGTACCAACGTCAACATCGCCAGCGGGGCGACCTGGAACCTCAATGGTCTCGATGACCAAGTGGCGACGATCTCGGGTGCGGGCTCGATCCAGTTGAATAGTTTTGCGGAGCTGACTGTCGGTGCAAACTCTCCCGACACCACCTTCTCCGGGATCATTAGTGGCACGGGTTTGTTGATCAAAGATGGCGATCACCGCCTGACTCTCAGCGGGGCGAATTCTTACTCCGCAGGCACCAGGATTAACGGTGGTGTGCTGGCGATCTCCAGTGATGGGAACTTGGGCAATGCCGGGTCCCCGGTACTCATGGATGGAGGGACTCTCGAAACCGCAAACTCGATGACCATCAATCGCAAATTCTCCCTCAATGCCGGGGGGGGGCACGATCGCGCTGGAAGGGGGATTCAACTCGACCACTTTGCCAGGAATTATCGATGGTCCCGGCACACTCACAAAACGTGGCGGAGCGGGGCTAGGCGCGCTGATTCTCAGCGGAAGCAACACCTATAGCGGCGGTACCATCGTTGAAACGGGTGTCGTTACTGTCTCCACCAACGCAAACCTTGGCTCAAACACGGGTGGTGTCACATTAATCAATGGTTCCGTACTCAACTCGATCGGTACTTTCACCAACCTCCACTCAGTAACCCTGGATGGTGGGGGAGGAATCACCGTTGCGGGGTCTCAAACGCTCACGCAATCCGTCGGAATCAGTGGAACGGGGACACTGACCAAGAGTGGAACAGGAACACTCTTGTTGACAGCCCCGGCCACCCATGCTGGTGATACAGTCATCATCGCTGGTACGCTTCAATTCGGCTCAGGCGAGCTTCCCGATGCCTTTGACGTAACTGTAGATGGAGCGGGAGATGTCTGGGACCTCAACGGTGTTAGCGATGCTATCGACGGCCTGTTTGGGGCGGGGGATGTACTATTGGGTGGGGGCACCCTCACGGTCGGCAGCGCCGACGGAGACGGTGACTTCAGTGGCGCGATTCAGGAGTCGGGTGCTTTTGTCAAAACCGGTTCCGGCGTGCAAATCCTGAGCGGGGCAAACACGTACACCGCTTCGACCACCATTGACGAGGGGGTACTCGAAATTGTCGACAACAGCAGCTTAGGGAATGTCTCCGCCGCATTGATCTTCAATGACGGCACACTGCGCAGCACAACGACTTTCTCTACCGGCCGTACAACGACAACTAATTCCTCTGCTACGTTCGACGTGGCACCCGCCACCACGCTTACCTTCACGAGCCCCATCTCAGGCAATGGTGAGCTGATCAAAATAAACGACGGAGTGCTGGAACTCACGCAGTCCAATTCTTATCAGGGGATAACCCAAATCGATGAAGGGACCTTGAGATTGTCCGGCGCAGGTCAGTTGGCCGACGTCACGGACGTCTCGGTTTCCTCTGGAGCAACCTTTGACCTGACAAATATCAGCGACGCGATCGATTCACTTACCGGTGAAGGCAACGTCTTTCTCGGGACGGGAACTCTCACGATCGGGGCGAACAACGGTGGAGGTGAATTCAGCGGCGCAATCAGCGGCACGGGACTGGCCGGCACGATTGTTAAAGAGGGAACCGGCACGGCCATCTTTAGTGGAGCCAATGCTTATGCTGGCGGGACTTCCATTAACGGTGGCGTCTTGCAGATTGGTCTCGACGTGAATCTCGGCGCGCCGGGTGGACAGGTTTCCTTCAATACAGGCACCCTGAGTACCACGGGTGATATCACGACGATCCGCGAAATGTCACTCGCGACCGGGGGGGGTACCATCGATGTTCTGGCAAGTACGACACTTGACGCTGGCGGAAATATCTCGGGCGCGGGAGCACTTACCAAGATTGGCGACGGCACGCTCGAACTTGGCGGTATCTCGTCCTACGCTAGTACCAACATTCTCGGCGGCGTGCTCAGCGCTTCGTTCAACAACAACCTCGGCACGGCACTCGGTCCTCTCAATATCGATGGGGGGACGTTGCGGACGACGAACGTCTTCAATACCAGCCGACTCACGACCATCGGACCCGGAGGGGCCACCTTCGATGTGGAATCTGTCACACTCACCCACAACGGGATCATTCAAGGTAATTCGGGAGCAAATGCCTTGACAAAAATCGGCGCGGGCACCATGCAACTCACCGGCGTCAACACTTTTATCGCACCGATTCAATTGAACGCGGGCACTCTCCAAGTTAATCTTTCGAACCAGCTTGGGAATGCCGCAAACATTATTTCATTTGGAGGGGGCACGCTGGCCACGACCGGCACATTTGCTAATCCTCGTCCGATGCAACTCAATCCCGGTGGAGGCACTATCAACGTGCTCACCGGAACGACACTGACTCAGTCGGGTGTGATTGGCGATGGCACATTGGGTTTGCCTGGGCCTCTCGCTAAGACCGGTAGTGGGACACTCTTGCTCACGGCTGCGAATACGTTTTCCAGCCCCGTCAACATCCAGGGCGGGATCTTGCGACTCTTGGGCGCCGGACGATTGCCGGACACGGCCGACGTGAACATCACAATGCCTGCCGCGTTCGATCTTAATAACGTCAGCGACGCGATCGACGCTCTCAGCGGCGACGGAGACGTGCTGCTTGGCGCTGGGACTCTCACCTTCGGCGCCAGCGACGGCGATGGCACGTTCGCCGGCATTATCAGCGGCGCCGGCGGGCTTGTGAAAATTGGCGCCGGCCGCCAGACCCTTCAAACCAAGACCGGACCCATGGGAGAGTTCTTACCCAACACGTATCAGGGCGGGACGGCAATTAACGCCGGGGTGCTCCGAATCGAAAACGACGGCAACCTGGGCAATCCAGCCGGCGCGATCACCTTCAATGGCGGCGAACTGGAAATCGCCGATGGCACTCTTCCCGGCTCGTTGGCCACCAGCCGCGCCGTCACTCTGCAGGCCGGAGGCGGCACCATCGATACGATCCAGCTGACCAATTCGGCGACCTTCTCGGGCACGATCAGCGGCGTTGGCTCGCTCACTAAGAAGGGGCTCGGCGTGGTGACGCTTTCGGCCGCCAATACGTACACCGGCGACACCGTGATCGACGGCGGCGTGATCCGCTTGAACAACGCCGGTCGCCTCCCCGACGCCTCGAACGTGTTCGTCAACGTCGCCACTCTGGGGGGCGGAGGAACCGCACAGGGGCTGCAACTCAACAACATCAATGATGCCATTAACGGGCTCAATGGTACTGGGGAAGTCGATCTCGGTAGCGGCACGCTGACGGTAGGCAGCGCGGGAGCAGGGGGTTCCTTCACAGGTTTTATCGAAGGTACGGGTGGTTTCGTGAAGACCGGTGCCGGGACCCAAATCCTTGGTGGCAATAACACCTATAGTGGCGGGACCACCATCAACGGAGGTGTCCTGCAGATCGCTGCAAACAACAACCTCGGTAATGTATCTGGTGGTTTGAGCTTCAACGGCGGAACCCTTCGCACAACCGCTTCTTTCAGCACGGCGCGGGCCACCACGCTCAATGCCGGCGGAGGCACGTTCGATACGGCAGACGCCACGACGCTGACCCACACCGGTCAAATCAGCGGAGTGGGCGGGCTTGGCAAAAATGGCCCCGGCACGTTGCTGCTCAGCATCGTCAACATCTACGGAGGAGCCACCACAGTCTCTGACGGGACGTTGCGCATTACTGCCTCGGAAAGACTGCCCAACACAACAAGCGTTACGGTGAACTCGCCTGGCGTGTTTGACCTCAACAACAACAACGAGACAATCGATGGCTTGTCTGGCAGCGGTGCCGTGCAAATTGGTACAGCCCAGTTGACCGTGGGGATCTCCGACGGCAGCGGCAACTTCAGCGGCGTGATCAGTGGTTCGGGCGATTTCCAAAAGGAAGGGGCTGGCACGCAAACGCTTTCCGGCCAGCATACCTACAGCGGTGCGACCGTGGTTAACGGCGGTCAACTCATCCTCCACGGCGGCGGCAGCATCGATCAGGCAACCCTCTCGGTGGGATTCAACAACGGCAGCGATGGTACGACAACTGTATCGGGAGCTGGCACGACTTGGGATCTCGCGGGAAATCTGCTCGTCGGTGTGGAAGGTGATGGTCGTTTAAATATCGATGACACCGCCATCGTTACCGTGGGTGGTCAAGTGGCGCTCGGCACTGGCGCTGGCACGGGATCACTGCTCCTGAGCGGAGGCACGCTGGATAACTCTACAGGCACCGGCTTGCTGGTGCTCAATGGCATTGTGGGAGGTTCGGGCACGATTTTGGCCGACATTGTCAATCAAGACACGCTCGCGCCAGGAAATTCGGCAGGCATTTTGAATGTGACCGGTACTTACGTTCAAGAAACCACTGGGGTGTTTGCGGCAGAGGTCGGCGGAACAGGCAGCGGACAGTTCGACGTGCTCAGTGTTTCGAGCACGGCGTCGCTGGCAGGTGATTTGGAGCTGAGCCTGTTGGGCTACACGCCCAGCCCTGCCGACACGTTTGCCATTCTCACCGCCGGCTCGTTGGTCGGGAGTTTCGCCAATGTTAACAATGGTGCGCGGCTCAACATCTCCTCTGGTGGCACGGGTTCGTTTCAGGTCAATTACGGCCCCGGCAGCAGCTTTGGAGCGAATCAGGTTGTCTTGAGCGATTTTCTTGGCACCGCTACCTTCACGGCAGATTTCGACAACGATGGTGATGTCGACGGCGCAGACTTAGCAGAGTGGCAAGCAGCCTACGGACTCAATAGCAACGCCGATGCCGACGGGGATAATGACTCCGACGGCCGAGATTTCCTGGCATGGCAGCGGCAATTTGGCAGCGGCCTCCCGCTCACGGCAACCCAGTCCACGGTCCCCGAACCGTCAGGCTTGATGTTATCTCTGCTGGTAGTGGCATGCAGTTTTCTGAACAGGCAGTTTAACATCAAACCGGTTGGGTAGGTCCTCACCTCCAGAGTCGGCCTCTCTCGGTTCTTGGAGAATTAATGAGGCTCAGCAGCTTGCCCGAAAGCAAGCGAGCGGCAATAGAACGCGAGTTTTACGACTTTGCGCGTCAGCAGGAATCAGCACTCACGACGATTTGACCGAGAATTTTACATCAACGGCTCGCGACAAGCTTCGCTACCAGCCCATGTCGCCCAAGTCACGACCAGCAGAGATGCCGCTTGTATCGCTAAGAACCCG
This sequence comes from Bythopirellula sp., assembly GCA_041738415.1. GTDB lineage: Bacteria > Planctomycetota > Planctomycetia > Pirellulales > Lacipirellulaceae > Bythopirellula. The sequence goes on along the minus strand of JBGSPU010000152.1, from coordinate 15,907 downwards.
CAACAGGTATGATTGCTAGTTATGTGTGTTTTCACGGCAGATGACAATTTGAAGTTTGGATCTTTCTCAACGAGCCGATCAATGCGCATTTCAACTGGGTGGTAACCACCTTCTAACCTTCTATCGAGGAGAATACCTATGAGTCTGCTGTGGTTCATCTTGATTGGCATCCTAGCTGGCTGGTTGGCTGGAGTTCTGATGAAAGGAGGCGGTTTTGGCCTTTTGGGAGATCTTATCCTTGGCGTGATTGGGGCGATCCTGGGAGGATTTGTGTTCGGGATATTAGGGTTCCAATCCACGGGTATGTTAGGCAGCCTGATCACTGCCACGGTGGGGGCCATCTTGTTTATTGCGCTACTGCGTGTCATCAAGCGAGCATAGCAGCTTAACACTGGTAGGTTGAAAATGAGCTCACATTACGCAGTGAAACTCTTGTTGTTCTCCGGCATCCTTGTTAGCAACTCAATTCGCGCCGTAGTTGCGGAGGTGCCAAAGCCCGACATCCTGCCCCGTTCGGCGTGGGAGGCACAACCCGAGGACAATCGACTTGACGTGCTGCGACCCAATGGCACGATCAAGCACATCAGCGTGCATCACACGGCTGTAGATAAACTGCGGGGGAATGGCACCCCTCAAGTGGAGTTGCAGATCATCCAGCGCGGACACCGTGACGACAACCACTGGGGCGATATCGCCTACCATTATTTGATCGCTCCCGACGGGCGAATTTTCGCGGGACGCTCGACCCAATACGCCCCTAACAGTGGCACGCGTTACCTCACCGAAGCCCAATGGCGCGAGACGCCGATCTTCGCAGGGGAGGATGTCGCCCGTGACGCGCAGAATCTCGGCGTAGGAGGCACCAAGTCGCTCCCGGAGAGTGCCACCGGTCCCCGGCCGGGGCATGTGGCGGGGCACGTCACGATCTGTCTACTGGGAAATTTCATGGATGTCGAACCGACCGATGCCGCCAAACAATCATTCACTCAGTTAGCTGCCTACTTGTTGCAAAAATATCAGTTGACAATCTCCGACGTGTGGCTGCACCGCGAAGTGGCCGCAACTTTGTGCCCCGGCAATCAGTTTTATGCCTGGCTGCGCGATTTCCCTCCAGGGGAGCGATATTCACTGGGACCTGGGCTAAAAAAAGTGCAAGCACTGCTGGAACCTTGAAAGCCTGCGAGCCTGCTGGCGACGCCGCATCGACCTTTGCCCATGGCGGAAAATTCGCTAGCCTTCGCCCAATTCGTTTCCGCGGGCAGACAAATCGAGCGAACGATCTGCCAGTAGCATTAAGAGTTCGTAGTCGTTGCCTTCGTCGCTTGACTCAAGAGGTTGTTATGAAAAAACAAAGTGGAATGCTGCTCGTTGGTCTCTTCTTCTGCTTGTCGTGCAATTTTCTCAATGCTGCAACGTTGCCCGACAGCATTCAGGTCGGTGGCAATACGTTGCTGCTCAACGGCAGTGGCGCTCGGACGAAATACCTGATGCAAATGTACGTGGGAGGACTCTATCTGCAGCAGCCAAGCAGCAATGCGGCAGCCATCTTGGCGGCAGACGAGCCGATGGCGATTCGCTTGCAGATCACCTCGGGGATGGTGAGCCAGGAAAAATTGGTCGCTTCGATCAACGAAGGATTTCAAAAGTCAACCAGTGGCAATACGACAGACTTAGAATCCAGAATCGCAGAATTTCGCAAGTGCTTCGCGGATCCGATTGCCAAGGGAGACGTGTTTGAAATCGCCTATAACCCCGGCCAAAAAATTGTTGTGTTGAAAAATGGCCAGCCGAAAGGGATCGTGCCAGGTCTGGAATTCAAGCAGGCTGTGTTTGGAATCTGGCTCTCCGACAACCCGGCCGACACAAGTCTTCGCCTGGCGATGCTGCAAGGGCGTAAGTGATACCAGGAAGAGTTTTTAACTGAGCTTGCTCGGTGAGATATTTCTCCCTATTCTTCTGCGACTATTTTCATTGGTCTCGTTTGGAGATCGAAACCTGCTGAGGAGAATCCATGGCATCCCCCACTCATGCTTGCATTCCGGTCCCTCTACTCGATGTGAATCGGCAGAACGCACCGCTTCAAGGAGAAATCCAGGCCGCCCTGGCTGAAGTGTGTGCTAGTGGGGCGTTTGTCCACGGGCCGGCTTGCCAGCAGTTCGAAGATGCCATGGCCCACTATTGTGGGGTGCGCCATGCAGTCGGCTGCGCGTCGGGAAGCGACGCCCTGTTGCTCGCCATGATGGCGTTGGAGATTGGCCCGGGGGACGAAGTGGTGCTGCCGAGTTTCACTTTTTTTGCCACGGCTAGCGCCGTCACTCGACTGGGTGCCACGCCCGTATTTGCCGACATCCTCCCGGCGACATTCAATATCGATCCAGACGACGTGCTACGGAAGATTACACTGCGGACTAGGGCGATCCTCCCGGTACACCTCTTCGGTCAATGCGCCGACATGGAGGCAATCAATCAGATTGCTCAAGAAGCGGGTCATCTCGCGGTGATAGAAGATTCGGCCCAGGCCATTGGTGCTGAGTTTCAAGAGCGTCGCGCAGGTTCCCTAGGGAGTCTGGGTTGCTTTTCCTTCTATCCGACTAAGAATCTAGGTGGGGTGGGTGATGGCGGGATGCTCACTACCAATGACGATCGCCTGGCGAGCCGACTCCGCGTCCTCCGCGATCACGGACAACATCCGCGTTACCACCATTCGCTCGTGGGACTCAATAGCCGACTCGACTCGCTGCAAGCAGCCGTGCTGAATGTCAAACTCAAACGGCTCGATGACTGGGCAGAGGGTCGCCGACGCAATGCTGAGCGGTATGAGAGCGAGTTTCATCGGAGCGGTCTAGATGCGTTTCTGACACTGCCAGAAGTCGCATCGGCTTGCAACTCAGTTTGGAATCAGTTCACGGTGCGAGTCCGTGATGGCCAGCGCGATGCCTTGCAGCAGCACCTTGCGGCTCAGAAAATTGGTTCAGCCGTGTACTACCCGATCCCATTGCACTTGCAGGAATGTTTCTCATTCTTGGGCAATCAAGCGGGCAGTCTACCGGTGACCGAGCAGGCTTGCCAGGAAGTACTGAGTCTCCCCGTCTATGGCGAGCTCACACTGGAAGAGCAGGACCAGGTCCTAGCTGCATTGGCCAGGTTCTATGGGATTTCAGCGGTAGGCAGATCTGAGCACCAGGCCGCCTGAATTGGCTTAAACGCAAAGTTCGCTGAAGCGGAGAGAACAAACCCAGAACACTGCAAAGCTCTACGACTCAGCGTTTAGCGGTCCTGCTTTCCGATCCGCGCCCTGCCGCCACATCAGGGTTCCCCTTTTTCTAAATTCCTCGTTTAGTGCGAGGTATCATTCTTCTTTTTTCTCGCGGCGGAAATCCAAGGTTCGGCCACTAGGTCGCAGCGCGCTGAACGATCCGAGTACAAAGCACAAGAGTACGATTGCCCAGGCCATAGTGATTTCCTTCCAAAGCTTTTAAGATAGCCGCATGTGCGATTCGCGGTGCAGCCATTCTTATTTTAGTCAATCATTCCCGCCAGGCCAACAGGTTCCATGCCATTTGATTCCTGAAACGGCTCGATCTCTGCTGCTTCAAAGAGCGTGTCCAGGGGAAACGCTGCCTGGCGAAAGAGCGGGGCCGACATGCTCACGGTCTGCCATTTTGCGGACAACTGCCTGGAAAAGTGGATGTAGTCGGCCACCCGCACTGCCAGGAAGGCGTAGCTCCGAGCGCGAAAATGAAACAACTTCTCCGCAGCAAGTGGAGAACGCCCCCCGACGATTTCATAGGCGAAGACCAAGAGTGCCAAGCTCGCTGCTCCCATTTTTTCTTGCCAACGGGCCATGCTCACCAGATCGTCCCAGGTGGACCAGTTGCGCCAATACTGTTTATGTTTTTGGCCGGAAGGGAATTGCCGACCCTTCACATCGACCAAGAGCGAGACACTGTTCGAGGGAGAAACGATGTAGTCGAGATTCTTCAGTGACCCTTGGGCGATCAAGCTACGCCGCTGTTCATTGACCGCCACATAGGCGACCTGCTGCTCCCGCAAGTAGGCTTCAAAGGCGAGTTCGTAATGATTATTGCGCTTGGCCATTCAAGAAGTTACCGTATCGAATTAGGAAGGGTTTAAGCTGTTTAAACGCAGAGGTCGCGGAGGCGCAGAGCCACGCAGAGAAGAATTGAATCGCAACAAGCTCTGCGGCAATTCTTTGCGCCTTCGCGCCTTTGCGAGAGACTTCTGCATTCTACCCTCCGTCTGAATTTAGGGCAGATACATAAACCCAGCAATTAAGTAGTAATTATGCCTTAAGAATTTGTAGTATTTCTGCAACTACGGCAGCGGCGTTGTCGGTAGTGGAAACGATCTTGCTCCCTCCCGAGGAAAGATCTTTGACCTGGCACTGGCCGGCGGCGAATTCGTCTCCGCCCACGATGAGTGCCACTCGGAAGCCCCGGCGGTCGGCGAACTGGAGTTGCTTACCGAGTTTCTTGGGTTCGGGAAAGAATTCTACACCGATACCTGCGCGACGCACCTGGGCAGCCAAACGCAGATAATCGTCGCGGCGATCGGCGGCGAAAAAGGGCAGGAACACCGGTGCGGGGGTCGAAGTTTTTTCGAGTGTACCCAATTCTTCCAGGGCGGATAACAGACGGTCCAGACCCAGCGAGGCCCCGACCCCTGGCAAGTGTTCCTTCGTGTACATTTCCGCCAGATTGTCGTAGCGCCCGCCACTACAGACGCTGCCGATGGTCGGCAGGTCATCGAGAAACGTTTCCAGCACCGTGCCGGTGTAGTAATCGAGTCCACGTGCAATGCCGACGTCGATGCGAAACCGCTCCTGAGGGACACCAACTGCCTCAAGAGCGCTGGTTATTTCGGCGAGTTCGCCGAGGCCGCGCTCTCCGATTGCACTACCTGAGAGCAGAGGCTTGAGTTGCGCGAGGACCTGGCTGTTGTCCCCTGCGAGCGATGCCAGTTGTAGAATGTCGCGGACTTGTGCTTCACTCGCACCCGCCGTCGTGGCTAACTCCTGGGCAACGACTTCGGCCCCCGCTTTGGCCAATTTATCCAGGGCACGTAAGACAGGGGTCGATTGCTCGATCATTCCCAACTTTTCTAGCAATCCGTTGAGCACCCGGCGGTTGTTCCCATGAATTGTGAACTTCTCAATCCCAATCGCGGCAAACAGGTCGTGAACCACCAGCACCATCTCGATGTCGGCAGAATTGGATTCCGTGCCGATTGTGTCGAAATCACACTGCATGAATTCCCGGTAGCGGCCCCGCTGGGTATTCTCACCCCGCCAGACATTGGCGATCTGATAGCGCTTGAACGGCGTGCCAAGCTCTTGAATGTGCTGAGCCGCGAAACGCGCCAGGGGCACCGTGAGATCGAACCGCAATCCCACGTCTCTCCCGCCATGGTCGGCAAAGCGGTAGAGCTGTTTGTCTGTTTCGTCGCTCCCCTTGCCAGTGAGAATTTCAAGATACTCCAGGGCCGGCGTATCGATGGGGCTGAACCCATAGGAGCGATACACCTGACGGGCCGTGTCGATAAGCCACTCGCGCGGAATCATCGCCTCGGGCAAATAATCCCGAAACCCTTTTAAAGTACGTGGCTGGATGCGAGCGGACATGAAGTGTGGAGGGGAAGAATTTATTTTCTAATAGGGGGGACATTAAGCCACAGATTAGTACGGATGAAAGTCGGAGAAGATAGTGATTTCAAACCTATCCGTGTTACTTACGATTCAAGTTTTTGCAACTTGTGCAAATTTCTTAGCCACGGATTTTCGCGGAGGAAACTCGGGAAATACTAAACTCGACATCTTATCCGTGTTCGATCTGGGTGCATCCGGGGCTAACTATTGTTCTGGACGGGGCCAGGCATCTCGTTCAGCTCGTCCGCGGCTGATTTTTTCTACAAGATAGCCAATAGCTCTGGTTTGCGGCTGCGGATACTTTTGCCTTTCTTTTGGATTACCGCCTCGGTGTACTCGAATACCTGCTCAGCGGTCTCAAGGTAAAAATCATAGGTCCAATCGCTTTCGTATTCGCAATTCTTCGTGGTATAGTCGCGACAGATTTGGGGGCGAGTTTCATAGATGCCGCACATATTGTTCTCTTGCAGATGCTTGCAGACGGTATGCACCAGCAGATACCAATCGTCATCCTCTTTGAAAACGCTGGCCCGTTCGTGAAGCAGGTACCAACGGATGTATTCAAAATCCTTGTATTCCTCGGGTGTCTCGATCGGCAAGGCGAAATAGCGGCAGCACTTGGCCGTGCAATACTCGCAGAGGACTTTGCCCTCGGGAAGTTCGTCGCGTGAGATCGTCGTGAGTCCGTAACCGGTAGACATGGCAGGTGTTCCTGACTTGCGCCGCGTGAAAGTTAAAAAGAGTAAGTTAGCAGGTCCGCGGCTTGGTGAAAAGCAGCGAAACCCTACCCACCCCAAGTACATTCAAGTTTGATTGGAAGAAGTTTCTCGCAAAGATGCCGAGCAGCGTTGAACAAGAGTCCAGCAATGCCTTGCCTCTCAGTTCAGAAATGTTGCTACAATCTTTCTGCCCGTTTGTTCCTTCTCTGCCGTCACTGTGTCGCTGGGAGAGATCCAACATTCCTCCTGGTTAATTTGCCGGCCCTGCCTTACGGAGCATCCGCAAGACGCTCTCTTCGTCGGTCAATTGTAAGACTTCTTCCTGGGTGAACCAGCCCAGGTCGTGGGATTCCTCGCTCACCGAGGTCGGCTGATCTGGATTGGCGAAGACCAAGAATCGCACATCGTGATGCTCGTGGGCATCTTCGATCAACTTGCCATCGGCGGTAAAACGGGCCGGGATCAGGTGAACGTCCAGGTCCAGTGGTACCAGCACTCCGTCCGTCGTTGGCAACTCGATTTGGGCAAGCCCCGTTTCCTCGCGGACTTCCCGCAGGGCCACTTCCGCAATGGCAGATTCGCCATCAGCGTGCCCCCCCGGCTGGAGCCAGCGGTCGAGTTTGGCGTGATGAACGAGCAAACATCGCTGAAAATCGTGCGACAGGACCCAGGCGGAACCGGTGACGTGCCCCGGTCGGCAGGTTCGTTCAAAACAATCCGGAGCGTTTTCCACTAATTGTCGAATCCGCGCAGCGACCTGTGCTTCGTCGGGGTAGCGAGTCGTGTAGCGGTTCAGAAGTTCTAAGAGTGGTCGACGATGCATGGGTAGAGAACCTAAGATGTGGGATTGAGGATGTCAGAGTAGGATCCACTTCGCATCTTCCAGATATTTTAGGCGTGCAATTTCTTGAGTGCGTTGCTGGGGCCAGTGGGTGAGCAACTCCGTGGCGTGCCAGCCCGCGGTGAGTGCTGTGACGAGCTGCTCGCGACTCAACGAAATATTCGTAACGAACTTACGATGATGCCTGCCGGAACGATAGTCTGGCTCGCGCGTGGGAGTTGCCAACAGTTGTGCCAAGCGGTCGAGATCGAAATCATACAACAGCGTGCCGTGGTACAGCAGATGCGTCCGCTTGGCGCGCAACGCGTTGCCTGAGACCTTCTGAAGGGATTCATCACAATTGCGGATTGCCAGGTCGCTGGTGCCGACCAACTGGATTCTTGGGACGAGCGGCGTGAGGCAATGGGCGAGGCGCTCTCTCACAAATTGGTGGGCCCGATCGATGGCCCTCAGTTCGGGGTATTCTGCGTAACTCATCACAACGGCGTACATCAAACATCCGGGGCCAGCGAGGATGGTCCCTCCACCGCTCGCCCTCCGTAGCACGGGTATTCTTTCGTGTTGGCAAGCCGTCAGATTCACCTCCATCTCGGGATCGCTTGATCGGCCCAGGACGACAAAATACTGGGCCGGTTCCCAGAGTCTCAAGACTCCACCGGCAATCTCGCCTGCCGCGCAAGCGTCCAGGAGGGCCTCATCGAGGGCCAAGTTTTCCGCAGCAGTCGGCAGGGTAAGTTCTAGTTTCTGCATGGCGGAGAGACTAATCCGGCCCTCGTCGGCTGATTGGTCGTATGTTATTCTGGAGGTGATATTTACGAGTCATCCTCCCATGGTTTGTCATGCCTTCCAACCCTCCACCTCCCCGATCTTCGTTTATTGATCCGCCTCGACCTCCGGCTGCCGAAGCACTCGATTCAGCCCGTGCCGACGAACTGCTCCCCCCCGTGGAACCTCCCAACGCAAAATTCATATTGCAGTTGTTCGTCATCCCGGGTGTCATCGTCATGGGTTTGTTTCTCTTGGTGTGGATTTTTTCATTGCCTTGGGCTTCCGACGAACTTAATACCGACGATATTGTATTAACGCTACGTAGCTCCAGCCAGCTTCGTTGGCAAAAAGCCTTCGAACTCGCCAATGCCCTCCGTAATGAACAGCAGAACCCACAACTGAAAAACAACGCCGACCTGGCCGGCCAACTTGCTGAGTTGCTCGATGCCGAGATCACAGCAGGCAACGCCGACGATGGCTCGGTGAAACTCCGCAGCTTCCTCTGCTCAGCACTGGGTGAGTTCCATGTCGACGACGGGGTCCCCGTGCTTCTGAGGGCTGCCCATGAAGATCCGGACTACTATGTCCGTGGGTCGGCAATCAATGCACTGGCGATCCTGGCGGAAGACTTTCGCAACCAGGACCCGCCGCGCTCGATTCAAGATGAGAACTTTGCCAACACGTTCGTTGATTTGAGCAATGACCCGAACGATGCCATTCGCTCCCAGACGGCCTATGCACTAGGAGTCATCACTTTGGCTGAGGAGGCTGATCCTCGTCTCGCCGTGGAACTCGAACATCTGGTTGACGATCTGCATGCCGATGCTCGGTATAACGCAGCTTTGGCCCTGGCTCGGCGGGGGAGTTTGTTGGCCGTGGCGCCGCTGGTAGAAATGCTTGACCTGGAATCGCTCCAGGTTGCCACCCAAGACACACTGCCCCAAGCACAGACTCGCAAGCGCGACACCATTCTTAAAAATGCGCTCGATGCCGTGGTGGTGGTACGCGAAAAAAATCCCACGACGGATCTTTCCAATCTTCGCGCTGCGGTACAAAAATTCATCGCTGAGGCACCACAGCACACAGTTCCCTCGCAACTTATTGAGCGAGCGCAGGACGTGCTTGGAAATCTATCGAAATGAATTGTCGGAATCTTATTTCTTCTGCGTCTTGATGGGGTGTTGAGTATGAAAGTCGTTATTTGTGCCAGCAAGGAAGATCTTGGGCGTCGTGCTGCGGAAGCAGGTGCGGCAATTATTCGCAAAGCACTCACCCAGCAGGAACGCGCGACGATCCTTGTCGCTACGGGGGCTTCTCAATTTGAAACCCTCGCGGCGTTGGTGGCCCAGCCAGACATCGATTGGTCGCGGGTTACGGGATTTCACCTCGATGAATACATCGGGTTGCCAATGTCGCATCCCGCTTCCTTCCGACGTTATCTGCGGGAGCGTTTCGTCGAGCAGGTGCCGATTGGGACTTTTCACTTTGTGAATGGTGAGGGGCGGGAAGGATCAGGCGACGTGCTGGCGGAATGTGAGCGACTCGGCGATCTCCTACGTGCCCAGACCGTCGACGTCGCCTTCGTGGGCATCGGCGAGAATGGTCATCTAGCTTTCAACGACCCGCCGGCTGATTTCATGACGGAAAAACCATTTCTGATCGTCGAACTCGATGAAGACTGTCGTCGCCAACAATGGGGCGAGGGGTGGTTCGCTTCCCTCGACGACGTGCCCCGCCAGGCGATCAGCATGTCGATCCGGCAGATTATGAAATCGCGACATATCGTCTGCAGTGTGCCCGATGAACGAAAGGCTGAGGCGGTTCGCAATTCCGTCGAAGGTCCCGTCACGAATGAGGTGCCAGCGTCGATCCTCCAAACTCACAATCTCACGACATTGTACTTGGATCCTCCGTCAGCAACTTTGCTGCAAAACCAATCATGACCGTTCCGCCGCAGAGTGCTACACACTACATTGACCTGCAAGTCAATGGTTATCATGGTGTCGACTTTAATAGTGACCAACTTACCGCCGAGTCGCTGCACGAGGCTTGCGAGCGACTAGCGGCAGACGGTGTTGCAGGGATTCTCGCGACGATCATCACTGACGAGGTGGAGCGGATGGCAGGCCGTCTTGCTCGATTGGCGACGCTCCGCGCGGCCGATTCGCTCGCACAGAACGTCATCTGGGGATTTCACATCGAAGGCCCGTTTATCCTCGACGAGCCCGGCTATGTCGGCACCCATCCTGCCTCGGCGGTGCGACCGGCGAATGTCGAAGCCATGCAGCGACTGCTCGACGCTGCCGAGGGGCTGGCGCGAATCGTCACGTTGGCACCCGAACGGGATGCGGGCATGTCGGTGACACGTATGTTGGCAAAGCAGGGGATTTGTGTCGCAGCGGGGCATTGCAATCCAACGCTGGAAGCGATTGACGCCGCAATCGACGCGGGTTTGTCCATGTTTACGCATCTGGGCAACGGCTGCCCCGGCGAACTCCCCCGCCACGATAACATCATTCAGCGTGTGCTCAGCCGAGCCGAGCGGCTCTGGATCAGCTTCATCGCCGACGGCGTGCATGTCCCCTGGCCAGCGCTGGGCAACTATCTCAAGCTGGTCGGAACAGAGCGGGCGATCGTCGTCACCGACGCCATCAGTGCCGCAGGGCTTGGTCCGGGGAGCTATCAACTCGGCAACCAAACGGTCGTCGTGGACGAACAAGGGGCCACCTGGTCTGCCGACCGTTCGCACCTGGCAGGCTCTTCGGCGACAATGCCCCAGATAGAGGCGCGTTTGCGTAGGGAACTGCATCTCTCCGACGACACGTTAGCGAAGCTCCTGTTTCATAACCCACAGCTTGCGCTGGGTGTGTGAGTACGGCACACTGCCAGTACCCCCCAAAAAACATCGCAGCCCTATTTGAAGTTTGTCAACTTGGTCATGTTGGCTGCGATTTTTTTCATGGCCAAGTTAGCACTCGATTGTGGTTGACGTATCGCCAGACGGTGATTTGCAGCCCCCTCCTAATCGCGAAGTAGGTGGCCAATTTCCACAAGAATCTTTGGGCCAGTTTGTGGAAGGCGCTAGTTACTATGCGCTGGGCGCTAGTCAGACAGTACCGGTTTACTCTGACCAGCGCCTAGTATCTAGCGCCTAGCGCCTCTCTCGCGCCTCGAAACTCTTCCCCAGCCCCCAGCCCCTTTCTGGCTTCCCGTGCTACAATGAAAATCTTGGCAGATTCTACTTGACAACACACATACACACATAAATTAAGGTAATTCTGAAAGGTGAGGTGGTCACATGCGTCGCACGTTGCTCTGCGGTCCTCTGTTCGCCCTGCTGTTAATCCCTGCTTCCAGGGCCTCGGCCGACACGTTCGGCAGCGGGGTGAACTCGTTTGAGATCGAGTTCGTCACGATTGAGTCAAAAAAGGGGACGGGAGTCGTTTTCTTGACGGATTCGTTTGGGCATGATAGATTCTAGTGATGCCTAGACGTGCGAGATCGATTGTCGGCGGATATGTGTATCACATTCTCAACCGTTCCAATGCACGGGCCAAGATATTTAAGAAACGGGCCGATTACGAAGCGTTCGAGCGTGTACTGGAGGCGGCCTTGGAGCGGGTGCCACTGCGGATTCTCTCTTACTGTGTACTGCCGAATCATTGGCACTTTGTCGTCTGGCCTAAGAAAGGACAAGACACGCAAGTGTCTGACTTCTTTCGTTGGCTCACGTTGACCCACACGCAGCGTTGGCATGCCCACTACCACACTGCCGGAACAGGACATCTCTATCAGGGCCGTTTCAAGTCCTTTCCGCTGGAGTCGGACGAGCACCTCTTGACGGGCCTTCGCTATGTGGAACGCAACGCCCTCCGGGCGAAGCTCGTTGAGCGGGCAGAAGATTGGCAGTGGTCGAGCCTCTGGCGTCGTCAAGCTGGCGACGTGCAATTAGCCGGCTTGCTGAGTGAGTGGCCTATCCCACGCCCTCGTGATTGGGTCAGGCACGTCAATCAGCCCCTCACACCAGGCGAATTAGCATCGCTGCGGCAGTGTAACCGTCGCGGCGCTCCCTACGGCAGCGCGGCATGGTGCCAACGCACCATCAAGAATCTTGGCTTGGAGCACACGATACGACCTCCAGGGCGACCGAGAAAGAACAAAACGTAGCAGGGAACTAATGAAAACGACTCCCGTCCCTTTTTCTTCACCCGTCCCTTTTTCTTCACCCATAATACCTCGAGCTCTAATGGCGGCGTGTCTTGGCATAATCTAATCGCAATCAGAATCTCCACCGCCGCTGGCGATCCACCATTGTCAGTACGCTAGCAAGCATCAGTAGCACAGAAGTATTCGGTTCAGGAACAATAAAGATGCCGTCTAAAGTGATATCAAATCCTGCCGGTACACTACTAGCCAAAGTTATGGAATCAACATCTGTGATATCAATTCTGCTAAGAAAAAAGGTAGTGAAAGGCACAAACACCGAATAGGCTGTATTGCTCATAGGCAATGAGACTATGTCAAAAGCAGATTTAATCGTCCCTTCATTAACACCAGATCGAAAAGAAACAGTCGCAATGTCAGAAAGCTGTGAAGCAATCACATCGAATCGCAATCCGGCAAACCCGGTCAAATCAAGATCGAGTGCTTGATCAGCCGATCCTTCCGCCAATGTGCGCAACCCGTAACTCAAAGTGTAAGCTTCCAAATTAGCATTAGTTGTCACACGGTACGTCTCGTCACCTGTGTCGATCAGAATCTTCGCTTCACTGTTGGGATTAAGAGGAGAATCAATTACGGTTACATGCCTCCGGATACCACCAAGGACAGCGGATTCAGGAAGTACTTCTTGACTTTGATTCAGAGAAGGACTGGCAGCAGTGAGGGTGACATCCAGAGGACCTGCCGAGAAATCATCAATGGTGATTGCCGCTTCAAGGCCGCTAGAAGAGATTATCAGGAACAGAAGTGCGAATGCCGTGCGCATGAAAACAACTCCGCCGCAGGAACTGGGGTCTTTAGCAGAACAAAAAAATGGCGACGGAGGGCTTGACATCTCGCAATCGCAATCGCAATCGCAATCATACCATCTCGTCGGGTGCCTTGTCAACAACTTTTTTTCTCGTGAGGTGTACGATGTTCTCTAACTGGCTAGAGCGGTTGCTCAAAAATGTTTCTCGTCGTAAGTCGGGTCAGTCTTTTTCTTCTAGAGGGCGACATCGCAAGATGCGTTTTGAAGCCTTGGAAGACCGTCGGTTGCTCGCCGCCGAAGCCGATATCCTCTTTCTTGTTGATAAATCGGCATCACCTGGAGGAGAATTTGCTTGGATCGCAGACTTGGTTACTCAAATCGATGGGTTGGATGACTATCTGAAAGACCCTGCCCAAGACATCGATCCGCGCTATGGATTGGTAGGTTTTGGGGACGGTGGTGATAGCAGATATGGCCATTCGCATCAGTTAGACTCAAGTGATTCGAATTCTGATGGAGATTTCTTGTTTGGGAATGCCTCACAGCTTGCAGCAGTTGTGAGTAGTCTCAACTTTCCCGGCAGTGACGAAGACGTCTGGGACGGGATTGAACATGCCATCCAGGAGTATGACTTCCGCGAAGGGGCGGCAGTGATCTTTGTCATGTTTCGTCGGGCCGATACAGGATCAGAAGATTTTGGAAATCACACCGTAAACGATACACTCACCCGCGAGGGCATTCTCGCCGCCATGGAAAGCCACAACGTGACGCTAAACGCCATCGTTGAAGCGACCTTTGATCCCGGGATGGGTGAGTTTGTCCTGGGTGTCGAGGCGGATGGTGCAAACGATCCGCTCGATGGCAGGCAAATCGCTCATGTGGTGAATGCCGTGGCAAATCAGCCAACTTCGCCGAACTTCCTCGAAGTGAGTTGGAATGGCAGTAATTCAGGCACGTTCGTGGCGAGTAACAAGAGCATCCGTATCAGCACAACGGCCTCACCCGAGATTGCTGGTCCCAACACAGCCGGTTACGCTGCGGAGTCGGTTACGCCTACGTTTGAAGACATTTCGAGTACTGGCACTCAGGAGATAGACTTCAATACTCAATTAACTGCCACGGATTTAGGTGGTTTTGATTTCGAGTTCTTTGGAACAACGTACACGAATTTATACATCAATTCAAACGGGACGATCACTTTTGGAGGACCTTCCGGCGAGATTCATTCTACCGTATTCGGTTTTACCGATTGGGATGAGACGTTTCCCGTCAGGCCGCAAATTGCGGCGCTATTGACCGAAATCGATGCCTTAGGTTTCCCTGATCCATTCGCGATGTATTGGCAAGTCAAAGAGGTGGGCACTGCCAATGAACGATTGATAGTGCAATGGGACGACGTGAATCTGGCCGAAGATGGAACCGATGGTCCTACAGAAACGGTCACGTTTCAGGCCGTCCTTTTTGCCAATGGCGATATTCGATTCAACTACCAGGATTTAGACGTTTCCAATCCTCAGTTTACCGACGGCCGCCAAGCTCTCGTAGGAATTGCCACTGACCACTTCCAATTTCCAGAGATTGTACCAGCCGGAGTATTTATCGATCGGGCACATTTCATCAATACTTTTCTCAACGGGTCGGAAAACGATTTTGTGCGGCTGGCATGGGAGACGGGCGGGGCGGCGTGGAACAATGGAGCGATCTCTGGCGTTCCCAGTACTGTCGCTGCCTACGGTGCTGCCTTTGACACAGCCTTTATCCAAAGCATTGGCGACCAGATTCTGCGTAAGCATGCCACAGGGGACGTGACTTTTGCAGACGATCCCCTGTTTGAGATTAACCTCGGTGGTACGCAACAGTTTGGTAACTTTGTGACGGATACCGCTTTTGAGCAAGCCAACAACATCGATATCTTTCCGAACGCAACAACGGTCGTATCCACGGGCGCAAACATTGCAGCCAATGGGAACTCGATGTCGGCTGATAGCAACACGCTCAGTGTGTTCAAGTCTGCCCGCAAAGCATCTCAGGGCGAGAGTTTGCTGATGGACTTGCCAGCCAGCGTGGTTCCCAATGGCAGCTACGTTGTAGAACTGATGTTTGCAGAGATTGATAATAGCGGCGAAGGGTCATCGCGCTTAGCAAATGTGCAAATGGAAGGCAAGGAAGTACTCAACCACTACATCATTCATTTCGATAGGGCCAAGATACCAGCGACTTCGTCTGGATCTCCTGAATTCGAGGTGATTCCAACGAATCTAGAATCCAATACCCCCATCGTAAAACGGTTTGTGGTAGAAGTTACTGACGGCAATGGATTGCAAATCGAGTTAGAAAACTCATTAGCGATTGATAACCCGATGCTGAATGGCCTGCGTGTGTTGAAAAAGCCTTCCGGCGATCCGCTTCCGACTATCTCCGACGTCATCATCAAAGGCACCATCCACGGCACGAGCACTCCCTGGCACGAAAGTGCCGTGGTTTCGATGAAAGACCGGATCGAGAGCGGCAAGCAGTTTCATTCGATTGCCACGTTAGGAGCGAATACCATCGAGGTGCATTTCTCTGAGCAGATCACCATCGAGGATGCGACTGGCTTCAAGCTCAAGGGCCACAATAATCGGGAGATTACCACGTCTACCCCTTCACTCGATGCGACGGGTACCATTGTCACCTTGACATTTGATGACTTGATCATTGACAAGTATGCCCTGCACATTGGCGACGGAGCGGTATCAGACATGGCTGGCAATCTGCTGGATGGCGATTGGGACAATGACGACAATGGGGACCTTAACCCGTTGGACGGAATTATAGACCCAACTGACAACACTCCAGACTTAATAACCGACGACGTACCCACACCATTTGTGGTCGGTAACGGCTTGGCAGGAAGTTTTGGAGGCGGATTTAGGCTGCATTTTGCTTACTTGCCCGGTGAC
>JBGSPU010000109.1:0-91084 GCA_041738415.1 Bythopirellula sp. | reverse complement strand
CAGTTGTTTGGCTGATCAGTTGTTTGGCTGATCAGTTGTTTGGCTGATCAGTTGTTTGGCTGATCAGTTGTTTGGCTGATCAGTTGTTTGGCTGATCAGTTGTTTGGCTGATCAGTTGCGCAACGGTGTATCCCTCAGACGAACTCTGGCAAGAGGGTTTCGCGTGATGCAGCCATTCTTTTCCGACGCTGGCCCCAGCTTCCTTTGCTGGTCTTTGACTAGCAACCTTCGAATCTCCCGAATCTCCCGAATTGCCCAAAATGGCCTTTACAGGGCCAATTCTCTGACTTTCCATGTTGGCCGCCTGGGATGGCCCGATATCATCCTGTTGCCTCGTTCGGCAGCTTGGCGTCAGCTAGTCTCCTTGGCATTCCTGCTTCTCGCAGAAACCTATTTGGGTTTAGGCGTAGCTCAGTTATCTTTCGCTGGTAAAGGTTCTTGTGTTCCCGGCGCGAAAAATCCATGCGATGGCTGTTGCACCACTTCTGGCCAGTGCTGCGACTACTGCTGCAATGGTAAATGCTGCAATGGGTCGGGCTCTTGCTGTGGTGACAAGTGCCGGTGTGAGACTAATGAATGGTGTTCCAGCGGGCATTGCTGTCCCAATGGAAAATATTGGTGCCCCGGAGCTGGCGAATCCGGGAATGGTAAGTGCTGTAGCGGGCCATGTGAGAATGGCATCTGCTGCGAGGTTGGAGAAGCCATTTGTGTGGATAAGTGCTGCGTGCTGGGGTGTTGTGATAACGACGGGGACGTACCGATAACCTACGATGACTGTCCCGGATGCCTAGTTAATGGCTATCCTGCCTGCTTCGTATGTGATGACGATTCAAATGGTGTGCTGGACGGTTGCACCCACTGTGTTCACCCTATCACAGGTAGTGATGAATGCTGGGTTTGCGATTCCAATGATGATGGAACAAACGACACCTGCAATAGACCTTGCCCTGCTCAGTTTGGGGGACCGACGTGTTATGTTTGTGATACTAATGGAAATGGCTATCCTGATGATTGTCTTCGTTGTGGCCCATTTGAGGGTGGCTACGCTACCCAATGCTGGCTCTGCGACTCCAACGATGACGGCGTTACGGACACATGCACGAAACCATGTGGTACTGGAGAACAAACTTTTTGCTATTCCTGTGATACAAATGAGAACGGACACGCCGACTCATGTCATGTGCCAATCGACGATGCAGAAGATCTTTATGCTTGTGACAATCTAGTTCAAATTACCCCACCCCCTACGCCACCAATTAGCACTGCCAATTGTTTCCAAGACTATTGTACAAGCTCGCCAGATGATCCATGTGGCTCCCAGGTTTCTGACTCTTCTTTTTGTGTTTGCTGTGCAAAGCACGATGCATGTTATTCGACATGTGGGAATTCTAAGGACGTCTGCGATCTGGAGTTCCAAGCTTGCATGTGGGACGTTTGCTCCCCACAACAAACTTGTGCAGTAGGATCATGCATAACTTGGGCAGGGATTTATTTCAATGTGGTTTCAAATGCCCCAGACGAAGACTACTACGAACCCGCGCAACTAGCATATTGTGGTTGCTGTGAGAATTGAGGAACGCCATGCCAAACTATCTACCGCTTCTCGCTCTTTTGTCCGCCGTGACAATTTCTGTACATCCTTTATCTGCTCAGAGGTCAGAGGATGTATTGAACCCGAATTTTGAAATTGCTTGGTGTGAGACATTAAGATCAGACGAGCGAAATCATGCAATTGAATCGTTAACTTATGACGCAGCTACCGATCACATATTTGTTGTTGATGTGACTTCAAATGTTCAAGATTCTCGAGATGGAGAGATATGGCTACTGGAATTTGAGGCGAGTGGTAGAAAAGTCGGGGAATGGTTGCTGTCTAGAAGAGAGCCTGATGAGGTTGTTCCTGCTACATTTGGATTAATTGCGGGCATCATTCCACAACCGAACGATGAATTGTTGATCATAGGCAAGTTTGATAGCAACAGAATCAACTCGGTGATCAAAGTAAACGCCAAGCGTGAAGTGCTGTGGTCGAAACCGCTTTCCCAAAAAATAACACGAGCTGATTTTAAGAAAGCACTGCTAATGCCAGATGGTAATATCCTGATCGTGGGGACGTTCGGGAGGCAGGCTGTATTAGTTGCGTTAAATGGAGAAGGGAATGTTAACTTCATACGGTCGTACAAAAGAGAGAACAATTCAACTACTTCTAATAGCGGCAATGAATCAGGTACAATGCCATCTGTGTCTGCAACGTTTTCCGATATTTTGGCGGTAAATGATGGCGCGAACCTGATAATTGTGGGTCAATTCGGAGAACCAAAAAGGGGGAAAAGCGATGTGAATGCGTGGGCTCTGCGTTGTTCTCCGATGGGAGATATCGAGAAAGAACAAACTTTTCCTGGCCGCTTTCCACGACTAGCTGGCCTAAGTGAAAGTGGTGATGTGATTCTCTTGTACGATCTAGGACGCGATATCATGTCTGACTGGCAATTAGCGAGACTCAACGAGGACATGAAAACAAGCTGGGCCAAGCCAGTCGATGTAGGTCAAGCGGCGCCCTATTATCCATGTGGCGTAAAACTAACCAAGGACCGGTTTATGGTGGCAGGTGGCGTTGAAGATGAGGTGCGTATACGTGAATTCGACAGCGAAGGAGTGCTCCTAACTTCGCTTGAACAAACTCTTTCTGGTTCAGTATCGGGTGCGACGTTAGTCGCCAATGTCGCAGATGAAATCGCAGTTAGCGTCAAGACATTCTCGGTCACCGACAAACACAGACCTCGAATTCACAGCGACCTGTGTCGCTTGAAACATGTGAATGAAAAGGACTAAGCCATAATAATTTGCACCATTGATTTTGATATTAGTACATAATCTGCGCTGAATGTAGGCATTTTATCCATTCTTGATTAGTTTCATACGAATCAAAGAGGAATCAATATTATGACGGCCAAACTTCAATTCTTGGTGATTTTCGCTCTTGGGCTTTTCATGGGTATTTTCTCTGAGTCCCATGTTTTGAGACCACTCTCGCATGTTGGCAGCACCTCGGCAGACCCAACGACTCACATAGTCGGCTACGGCCAAAAGCCAAGTGGGGATTCGGAAGACTCACAGCAATTACCAACTTTGGCAGTTGCACCTCCGAGTAAAGAAAATGAAACTCCGAAACCTACTCTCGCAGGTGCACCTCAAATCAGCGTCGATGAGCCGATTTTTAACTTCGGCGATCGAGATGCGGGAGAGGTCGTAGAACACACCTTTACTCTCACAAACAAGGGCGATAAGACTCTCGAGATAAACGAAGTGAAGACCACTTGCAGTTGTACGGTCGCTCAGATTTCGACCGAACGCATTCCTGCCGGCGGTACGGCGGAGGTCACTCTCAAGCTCGACTTACATTTACTCAAAGGAAGACAGTACCGCACTGCGATTGTAATGAGTAACGACCCCATCACGCCAAATCTGCAATTATCCCTCGTTGGCAACTCCGTGTATCACGTTGATCTGAATCCTCCGCAAGTCAGGTTTGGTAGATTTGAGAACTACGAACCTCGAACCGAAACACTTACTCTGAAGGCGGACAATACGGTTGAACCCTTCAAAGTTTTAGAAAGACTTACGAGTGGCGAGAATGTAAAAGTTGACGTCGAGGAAGTGGAAGCAGGGAAGAAATTTCTTCTCAAGATTCAAGTGACACCCCAAGAAAATGTCGCCGCCCTAGACGGGTGGGTGCAATTGCTTACCGATTCTCCAGGCGAGTATGGAGCGATTGGCATTGCAGTCTCGGCAACCTTTCCCTCGGCAGGTGATCGTCGTGAGGAAGGTTCGAGATTGCAAACGCCGCGTGTCAGCAAGCATAGTCTCGAGGCCGAGATTGGCGAGAACTTGGAGATTGTAGGTACGACGATCGACGGGGACCCCTTTGATCTGGCTGCTTATGAAGGCAAGCCGACGGTTGTCATCTTCTGGGCCAGCACCTGTGGGGCATGTCGCAATGAGTTCATTTCGCTTAAGACTTTGTACGAGGACTACCACGGCCAAGGGCTAGAAATTGTAGGGGTGAATGTAGACAACAATGTTGAGAAGCGAACAGAGTTTCTAAACGAAGCGGAGCTGCCTTGGCTGAATGTTATTGCTGCAGGCGAAGAAACCGGCATCTCTTTGGCGAGGAGATATCGAGTGCGAATGATCCCCAGCATCTCGCTCTTGGATCGATCGGGCAGAATTATTGCCATTGATCAAAGGGGGGACGCATTGCGTGAAGCGGTTTCAAAAGTCTTTGATAATCCTGATGGGTCTTGAACGGATAGGTGTTACATGGTGAGCAAGCAGTACAATTTTCGTGTACCGAGACTCTGGCGAGTGAGGTGTTCCAATGCATTTCTGCTGCCGACGGCTATAGCACTTGTAACTCCTGTTGTTGCTCAGCAATCACTCCAAATTCACGGTGAGTTTCAGTCGATGCTTCAGGAAATTTATCGTCGGCAAACGACCGACGAAACTCCCGATTCGATTGTCAATGCCTATATACAATTGATTGAACAATTTCGCGATCACCCCCAAGTTGCCGAGCCAATGTTCCATTTGGCAAGTTATTATCGGTTTAAGGAACTTAGTGATCAGAAAGCGATCTATTGGCTTCGCAAGGCAATTGCGACAACTACTGAGGATAGCTGGGTATGGAGCAGGGCGAGACTTCTCCTGGCCCGCCAATTGTACTCGCTGAATGACTTCGAGAGTGGAGTTCGCGAAGCACGAGGGCTTCTCGAAGCAGTCGAGGCGAAACCTCCTGAGCAATCTTTGACCCAGGCCCAGATGAAACTACAGTTGATGATTCAATGTCTTGCTGAAGAAAATCTTGTCGGCGCTGAGAAACATTTCCGTGATTTGTTGGATTGGAAATTGGAACAGCACGCTGCACAAGACTATCCATTTGAGATGCGAGTCATTGAAGGATTGCAATTGCAGGCTGCCAGGCATTTCTTGCAGAGGATACCTTACGGCCCGGGTACGAAAGCAGGGAAGGCGGCCTGGATGAAGCAATTTGTTAGTGACTATCCCGACCGCGCATGGCTCCAAGAAATGGCCGGAGAGATGCAAGAGCAGATCGCAATAGTGCAAGAGTCTCGCTCCGCACTCAAGCAACCCGATGTAACCGAAAAGAGTACCGTCCGTACGCTCTTTTTGGCTAGTAATATCATCGCGGTGCTTGTCCTGGCGGCATTTGTGCTGCGGAACCATATCCACAGTCGCCGCGAAGCAACCAACGCCCTTTAGACTCCAATTTCGCTCGATCTACTCATGTTGAAATCAAGCGTAACGACTCCAGTGAATTCTAATCACCACTCTGCACGTCCCCAAGGCGCTTTCACCCTCGTAGAGTTACTTGTGGTGATTGCGATTATCGGTGCGCTGGCCGGTCTCTTGTTGCCGGCAGTAAGGGCAGCGAGAGCTTCGTCGAAAAATGCCGCTTGCAAGAATAACCTGCGTCAGTTAGGAATCGCCCTGGATCTACACAATGGCGCATACGGCAGCTATCCGGTCGATGGGGAAAACGGCTTTGGTATCTGTGCTTTCTTGTTGCCCTACTTGGAGCAGAATTCCCTTTATGAGCAACTCAAGCCGCGCCATCAAGGCTCTTCAGACGTCACCGTGAAGTCAGACCCTGCCAATACAAATCTGGAAGTCTTGATTTGTCCCTCCTTCGGGAAGAAGCCTCAACCTGGTGCGGGCCAAACTAATTACCTCGGTAACACACACCTCTTCTCGAAGCCGACCATCTACGACGATATTCGCGACGGGGAGAGCAACACCATGGCCATGGGTGAGACGGAGACAGGACACGCGTGGGCGACGCCTGGCCTGGGAGGTGCAACCCGCGAGGCCTACAGCAGTCGGCATACGGGCGGGGCGAATTTCGTGTTTTGCGATGCTTCGGTTCATTTTGTCGAGGAAGACATTGATCCGGATGTTTTTGCCGCGTTGTGTACTATCGATGGTAAAGAAGTGATTGATGGATGGTAATCATGCTTTGTAGTTCCCCCACTTACTCTCCAGGCGAAAGTCACTGCCAATTCGACTCGGTTGAACGAAGGGCCTTTACGTTAGTAGAAATGCTTGTGGTGATCGCCATCATCGGAGCATTAATGGGTCTCTTGATTCCTGCGGTTCGATCCGCTCGAGGGTCGGCCAAGAGTGTTCGTTGCGAGAACAATCTGCGGCAGATAGGAGTGGGATTAGAGAGGTATCACGCAGAATACAAAGGCTACCCGGTCGATGCGAAGAATGGCTACGGGATACTCACTTTTTTGCTGCCTTTTCTTGAGCAAGACAGTGTCTTTGCGCGCTTGAGGCCCTGGGAGAATGTGCGACCAGGTCATATTGCTCGCACAGACTTGGGCGGTGCATTTATTGAGGTGTTCAGTTGCCCTACGTCCGCTAATCGGCAGACATTGCTTGGCTTCGGCAGAAGCAGCTATCTCGGCACGAGAGAATTGTTTCCATGGAAAACAAGTCAGACACAAGTTCGAGATGGAAAAAGCAGCACCATTGCCATTGGAGAGACTTTGGCGGATCATGCCTGGGTGCTGCCGGGAACCGCCGAATCGATTCCTCCGGGTCCAGAAGGATTGTTCGGAAGTCGACATCCAGAGGGAGCCAATTTTGTCTTCTGCGATTCTTCGGTCCACTTTATTTCCGAGGACGTTCATCCAGAAGTCTTCTTAGCTCTCTGCACAATTGCGGGAGGGGAAACTGTTGGTGCGTGGTGAATTATGGCGCTTCATGGAAATAATCAACAGCGTTTGAAGTCATTCACCTGGCTGGGAAACGAGAAGAACAAGTTGCCTAAAATCTTACTCATGATCGCTTTGGCAGCGCTCAGTATCCAATTGCTGGTTTTGCGCCTGTCTGCCGGCAGGCCTGCCTCAGAAATGGTGCTTGATGCCGCCCAGGGGAGTGCTGACATGACTTTACGAAATGAGGACTTTCCAGAGACTTACATCAGCACCATTAAAGTGGATCTGACGAGTCCCAATCATTGGGTACAACTTACGTGGACTGGACCCAACTCAGGTAGTCAAGAGTCGGGACCTTTTCATAGTTCGCCGGGCGGAGGCAGAGACGACAACGACTGCAATGATTGTGAGGAAAGTAATCGAGGAGGGTCCTTCTGTACTCCCAAGGGAACTCGATTCGTCGAGGGATTTAGCGATACGATGGATCCGATAGAGGGCTACAACTTCGTGACTTGGTTCCATAGCTCGCGGAGAATATCTTTTCATTCCCATCCGAATTTGCCGGACTACCCAGGTTCCATAGGGTGTGTGAGACTAAATGAACACGCAGCCAAGTTGATTCATAACAATTCGATCGTCGGCAAGACAAAAGTCATCGTCGATGGCACTTGGACGAGAAAAGGGGAACTGCACCATGCGCAAGCCAACCTACCAGACGCAGCGAGGAATCTCGCTCGTTGAACTCTTGATTGTGCTGTTTATCATCACGATTTTATTGCAACTCCTGGTGCCCGCCGTGCAAAATGCCCGGGAGGCCGCCCGCAAGGCGCAGTGCCAGAATCATCTGCATCAATTGGCCGTGGGGGCACAATTGCATCTAAATACGCACGGGTATTTGCCCTCCGGGGGATGGACGGGAAATTTCACGGCCGACCCCAATCGTGGCTATGGCCGCGAGCAGCCGGGAGGTTGGGCCTATAGTTTGCTCGAATTCGTCGAGGAATCCGCTCTTCGCGAGGCAGGACGTGGGGAGTCGCTGACTGCGGCAACCCTTGGCCCAGGTTTGACACGACTGCACGAAAGTGCCCCTCAACTTTTTTATTGCCCAAGCCGTCGCATCGCAAAGCCCTATCCAGCGGTCAATAGCGGAAGTGCAATGTGGAGGTTAGTGGTTGCAACGGGAGCACGTGATCTGCCAGGAGTGACGAAACTCGACTATGCGGCCAACAGCGGCGACGCCCGCCACCATGCCGCCCAGAGCTTTGGGGCCTCCATGTGGAGGCCGGAGAGTTATGAAACTCTGGAGACTCAGCCGCAGGAGTGGACCGACACGAACGACCCGGATTCAGTATTTTATCAAACCGGCGTCAGCTTCTACCGCAGTGAAATTACACCTGAGCAGATCGTTGACGGGATGAGCAAGACCTATCTGTTTGGCGAGAAGTACATGGACCCGGCCACGTACGAAGATATCCGCGCTGTGCCGGATTACGCTCGGCTCGGCGATAATCAATCTGCATGGGCCGGCTACGAGTGGGACAACCATCGCGTCGCCTGGCAGCCGAACGCTTCCAAGCGAGAGAGCTGCTATCAACCGCAACAAGATAATGGTGCTGTCTGCCCGGCCATCTGGGCCTTCGGCAGTGCCCATGCCGGTTCGCTCAACATGGCCTTTTGCGATGGCTCGGTCCGCCCGGTGAGTTACGACATCGACCGCGACGTGCATCGGTATCAGGCCAACCGGTTGGATGGGCAGGCGCATTGAAAAGGGGTTTCAGCAATGGGTGAGCAGTCGGCAGCACGTCGCGGTTTTCCCTGGTAGGAGACGCTGCTGGGGTTGGCCGTGGTGGCCGTGGTGTGGCAACTCTTCCCGGAGGCGGAGCACAAATGTGGCTGGCGCGTCTAGTATTCCAGTGACGTCTGCCAGCGATGTTTGTTGCGTTGCAGGACAACTGCGGGAGGCTGGATTGAAATCACCTCGATGCCGGCCTCCAACCCTCCTTCTCCGATTGGCACGACCATACCATTGATCGAAAGGATTGCTTTCTGGCCACGAACATTGGCGAAGCCAAGTAGTTGAACTTCATCGATAGAACTACCCACGCCGCCCTGTACGGCGTTTGGACCGCGTCGTGGGGTCAAGAAGGGATTCTCACGATCTGGAAAGGGTGGTTCGTAAGCCAGAGGTTCGACTTCGTCGATTTTTGCCTCATTGACACTCTCCGTATCTACCGCAGGTTCAACTTCCTGCTCAACACGATTGTGTGTGTCGGTCATTTCAGAAAGATCGTTGGAGTTCTGCTCTCCAGCAGCCGGCGTTACCACCGGCATTTTTGGATCCTCGGTATTCGAGCAACCAGAGATCGTAGTGCAAAAAAGGGCACAGAGAATTAAGCCCAGTAAATAAACGCGAGAGACCATCGCAGTGCCTGACGTGGAAAGCTAGAGCTAGAACGCAGAGTTCTCTCAAATCTAGCTTGAGAAGTGGTCAGGGGAGAGGATCGCTCGAGCCATCAACACCTTAGCAAGCGATATTCCTTTAGGACGCCGTCAAGACTGCTTTAGTCGTTACCAGTTGAATAACCGTTTCACCTTTGAGGATTCCGACTTTTTCTCGGTCTCCTCCTGGGCAGGTTTCTTATCCGCACGGTATCGGGCATCGAAGTCCGGGCGCAAGTCAGACGTTGCCTGGGTTTGTTGAACCGCTTCTGAGATTGCTTCTCCCTCTGCGCAGGAATCGCCATCTATCGAAGGAAGCGGCACGGGGCAGTTGCCATTCCCGCCGAATTGCGGGCAATTCCGACAACCTTCAGCCGGTGGAATAGCGTCCAGTCGGCAGTTGATCGTGTCATTCGCCAGAGACTCTCGGTAGTTCAAGACATGATCGAAATCGACGATCTCAGGCTGGATAAAGACGATCAATTCACTCTCTCGCACATTGGTACTTCGGGAACGAAACAAAGGCCCCACGAGCGGAACTTCTTTGAGAAAGGGAACGCCATTGAAATCGCCCGTGTCGCTTCTTTGTCGTAATCCACCTATGACGACAGTCTGTCGATTGGCAACCCGCACGGAGGTCGAAGCGATGCGCGCATCGATAATTGGTTGATTATCATTCTCTGTAAAACCATTCACACGACTGAACTCCTGGCTGACGAGCATCTTCACCGTTCCGTCAGAGGCAATTTGCGGCGTTACCTGCAATTTGATTCCGACTTTTTTGAAAGCAGTCGTGCCAATTTGTCCACCCAACGAGGACTGAGTAAGCTGCTGAAAGGGAATTTCCGTTACGCTATCCATGTTAGCGATTTCATTTTCTTCTACCGTGACATGGGGATCAGCCAAGAGTCGAGCATCTTTGGCGTTCTGCAAAAAGACTCCCACGGCTCGAATATCAAAATTCTGCGTAAGGCTTTTGACCGTAAGCGTACTTCCTGGGACCCCCGGAGCAAAGGGAACGAGAGTGGTCGAGTCGAGACCCAATTCCTGATCAGGAACTCCGTCTGCATCGACGGTATTCCCTTTTCCCACACTATTCCAGTTGAAGCCCAGGTCTTCGATATCCTGCAAACTGATGTCATAAATCAGGGCGGTGATGCGAACTTGAGGACGGGCACGGTCAATTTTCTCAAGCACGCGTCCAATCATTTCAATGTTCGACGGATAATCAACAACGACCAGGCGGTTTTCGGCAGGCATGGTCGCCACCTTACCGCTTGCACTTAGCACCGCCGTGATGGGTGCTTTCGCATTGTCGACTGGAATGAAGTGCGTATGAAAGTAGGCGACTTGCAATCGTTTGTAGGACTCTGCCGGGATGCCACCGGTTGACTTGGAGGCCGCCGTGTCCATTTGTGCGATAAAACTGCGAATCGACTCCACACGATCAGCGAAATCTACCACCAGCACACTATTGGAAGATTCGAGAGATTGCAATTGTCCCTGGCTACTGAGCAGCAACTTGGCACCTTCGACGACCTCATTCAGGTCGCTGTGGGTGATCGAGATGGCTGCCGACTGAAAAAGAGGATTGGCACTGCCTACCTCTTGTGATTTTTGCACTACGAGGCTTTGCCCGACAGGTCGATAGCTGTAGCCATTGGCGAGTAGAATCGCATCCAAAACTTCACGAAGAGGAGCCTGGGTATAAATACAGCTAACGGTCCCTTCTACGTCTTTTCCCACGACTATATTGACATTCCAAGTTGCGCCAATCGTAAAAAGCGCCTTCTCGATCGTCGTGTTCTGCAGCGACAAATCACCTCGAGTCTCTAAGGCCTGCTCCAAAGGGATTATTTCTGCGGCGGGCAGAGTGAGCCGCGACTCCTCTTGAGCGTAAGTTCCACATGGAGACAACAAGAGAGCCAAACAACAGGCGCATAAACCGACCACTAGCCGTGCCAAACCGGGGCATGCCAAGCAAAATCGTTCACGCGCAAGGCAATAATCCATGTGTCCTCCCTGACACAAAGTTTTCTATGTTGTCGAACCAAGTAGCATTTTCCAGAAATATCACCGCCAGCTTTCAACGTGACGGATCTGCGACATGCTGACCATCACGAATTGTGTCTTGCCAGAGCGAATAACCACAATTCGAGTTCCATCGTCAATTCTTCACCCTCTTGTCCATCAGAGAGAATTTCCATTCTCTCCGGATAGGCCAGTTTCGAATCTTGCTGCAACTTTTCTAGCAGGTCATAGAGACCAGCCGTCCTTCCATTGACCGACAACTGCACGCTGCGTCGTTCGAGAAGAAAAGGGGTCTCGCTACCCGACAAACTGTTACTACTTCCCTCTTGAAGGGGGTTATCTTCGCCTTTCCACGGCCGCTCAATGGGCGACGAAAGTTCTAGCCGGCGTATTTGACAACCAGAATCTCTCACCATCTCCACCAAGTGACTGCGATAGTCGCTCAAAGTGCTTTCTGAGACGCAGCGTGACTCCTGGGACGCGAGTTGCTCAACCACTCTTTCGGTTTGTTGCACAAGTTGTGGAAGCAATTCCGCTTCCTCTCGGGCCAAACCAATTTCATCCCTAAGGGCCGCATATCTCTCACGACTGTCAAAATAGTCATCGACCAGCGGAGTCAGTACCACCAGACCAAGTAGGATTGTAGCGATTGTAACGATTAGCCCGCGTCGAGGGCTTTCGCAAAATCTACGCAGCACGGTGTCATTCATTACGAGCAACCTCCGAAATAGGCTCTTCGAAATCGGTATAATTAAGCTCAACATCGAATTCGATCGTTGGTCCGGATCGTGAATGGCCGCTCTTGGTACTGCGAAGAGCCACATTCTTGAGACCTGGTGCTAGCTCCAACCAACGGACGAAATCGAAGACGCCAGCCTCCAGAAAACTTGACCCTCGCAGTTCAACCGTGGTAGCATTGGTAGCAAGTAGCGAATTCACCCACACATCGCTGGGCATGCATCTGGCAATCCGCCGCATCATCTCCGCAGGGGGAGGATTCTTGATCCGAGAAAACAGGAACTCAAGTTGCGTGAGCTTTGCCGATGAAGCCGCTTGGCGCAGCTTCAACTCACGGGTTTGAGTCTGGGCTTCCGCCAACTCATTTAACTGAGTATTCAAACTCTCAATCAACAAGTGTTGACGATAGTTGTAAAAGAAGATGCTTGCAGCCAAAAACAGAACGACCACTAGGGGTACCATGCTGCGAATTAGGATCGGCTTGATCGGTTCACGAGTAATCGCGGTGATATGATCCATGAAGTTTGGGGCGTCGGTCTCGCCAGCGGGAAGATAAGTCCCCAGCAGGGACCCCAAGAGAGTAATCGTTGTGGAAGCTTCGATTCCTTCGGCGAGGACCCAAGTTGCTTGGACCTCCTGGGGGTTAGCAATAATGGGATGAATCCCAGGTATCTTGGCCAAGGCGATTTTCGCCATTAAAAGTTCTTCTCTTTCTCCTGTGAGGTAAATCTTTTCAAGCTTTGGAGGAGGTTGCTTGAGGATTCGTCCAATGTGCCGTTCCAAACGGTTCAAATGGGTTCGGACTACCTCTACCAATTCACTCGACGTGTCGCAGTTTCCAGGTCGGTATTCAAGCAAGAGGCGACCTTCCTGTGAAACGCCTATTTCAACCGATTCCTTGTCGATATGAATCAGTAAACAGGGATCGATCGAAGCAGCTTGCAATCGTCCTATGACTCGGCTGTTGGCGACTAACGCAGGTTCAATCGACTCCACAAACAGACCTGCTTGCTCGCTGGCACTGTAAATCGCATCAATCGTCTTGGCATTGGCAATTGCGGCGACGGCATAGGTGTGGCGTGCATCAAGAGGTTTGGAATTGCTCACGATGACTTTCTCACCTGTCCCCAAGAGCAAGTAGAGCTGGCTTCGTTGCTGAAGCTGCTGAAGATGACTTTTTACCTCCTCGGTTGACCCCAGCAAAGCACGAGTAACACAGTACTTTCCTCCGAGAACGAAACGAATCTGTGAACCTGCCAGATTCTGACTGACACTGATGTGGCGTAGTGCAGCCGTTAATTCGAGACGTCCTTGCTTGGATTCTAAAGAATCTGCTTCATGCCTCCACGGATGCTTCAATCCTTCGACTCGGTCAGGGGAGTCGTCGGAACCACGGTTAAGAATAGCCACTCGCAAGTCGGAGTCCGTAAGTTCGATAACGGCAACTCGACTGTCGGAGTGTCGCCGTCGCTCCTTGGGACGGCGCCGTTCTCGAATCGCTCGTCGCTCTTCTTCAGTACGTCTATCAGGCATGTTGTTACTCGGTTGACAGGGCTACTCAATGATTGCTTGAAGGTTTCTGGTAATATCACCGGCGACACCCGTCGAAGTGACGAGAATCGTGTTATTCATTCCATCGACAGCCGTTGCTGTATAGGTATTGTCCGCCGGATAGGCTCCATCTGTAATAACTCCCCTCCATGTGATGTCTGCTTCTAATAATGCCGCCACTTCATAGACCCCCGCGTTGGCCAGATACAAGGCTCGCTCGTAGTCCATCGTGTTTCGCAAGGCAGCTAATTCGAGGGTCGTAGAGTCAAGAATATTAGCGACCATCAGGGCCGAGAAAACCAGGATGAACATACAAAACAAGAGCGCTGCTCCCCGGCGGGAATGCCCAGTTCCAGTCGTATTGATCTTGGAGATTCTCATTTCAGAAAGAACTCGCTTTACCAAACCCTTAACCATGCCTGGCAGGAAGTGGTCACCTCTTCGGTTCCCGCTGCTTTACTCAAGGTGACCTTGGTCGTAGCCTTGAGCGAATGAATCAATCCAACCTCCGTGGTCGCCTGTATTCCATCTGCCCGAAGCCCTAAGAAACTAAGTTCTTCAATTCCCGTTGCTAACACTTCTGACGCCGTGGAAACACCGAACAGTACTCGTTTGTTAGCTGCGTCGTGTTCCCAGACCAGGGTTTCCCCGGCGTCATTCACAAGCGAGAGAGTTCCCGAGGTGTTCGATGCATCTGAAATCGCTACCACACCCGTTGCTTGGCGAGCTTCACGAACGATGTGGCGGAGAACGGCAATTCCAGCCTGTCTGGTTTCTTGCTCTCCCACATGCATATTCCACGCAGTATGGGAGGTGCGTATCAGCGTCATGCTCGCCGTGGTCAACATAGCCAGCATGGTCGTGGTGACCATAAGTTCGAGCAGGGTAAACCCTTCTTTTTTATGCGTAGTGCTACTCTTCATTTTCGTAGGATTGCAGTTTAGCAATCTTAGTGCGGTATGTTACTTGCAGTTCATTGCCATCAACGAGAGAGTCGCTATCCGTATCATCAAAGACAGTAACTTGAATGTGCATCAATTGATTGGCAATTCCACCATTTGCTGGGTCATCAGAACTCGACTCGACGAAACGTATTTTTGGATGTCCGTCTGCTGCAAAACTTCCAGAAGTATTCGAATTACTCCAAATGTCCATGTTGGTTGCAGTTTGTCTTTCAAGGATGCTGACCGCGTAATTCGCCAGCAAATTTCTCCGACTCAGGTCTCTGCTCTTGGCCATTGCATCACGTATTACCGTCAATGTAGGAACTAACGAACCCGCAATGAGCGCACTTGCCATCACCATTTCCAAAAGCGAGAAGGCGCCGCGTTGCCGCATTGTGTTACGTTTCCAATTGCTACTGCTCATTGCTGAGTCTCTAGTTTTGGTATGGTTCTCACGGCCTACAAAAGTCACTTCTCGCGAAACGAACGGCGACGATCATGCTACAACTGGACAATTATTCCATGGAAAGATAGCTTATTGGCAGTGCAGACGCCTCCCACCGATCTCTTCATTTGCCGATCGCGCCGATGAAAGCGGAATCTACGGATTATGGGGAGGTTTCGGTAACCAAGACCGCCCCTGTCAGCAGGACAAGAGAGATATTCCAACTCCGCTGTTCTCCAGTGACAGAAAGGGAATATCCTGCCAATGCAGATCCATCGAAATCAAATTCGAGTTGGGCACTGGCGCAAGTGACAATAACGTCGTTGGGGACCTCCCGCACGACGTCGACTTGTACATCTCCACTGGAGACACGTCGAAATAGTGCATAGCTGCTCACATGAGAGCCCGAAAAGTAGAGCTGCAAATAGTGGTTGTCGCCAGTAGAAATCGTCGCCCGCCGGGCGTGAATGAGTGCTAACGAAATGTTGCGAGCGAAGCCTTCTGCACCCCCAGTCTTCAAAGTGGAATGACCAAATCGAGTGATTGCGGCGGTCGTCAGGAGGCCCAAAATAGAAACTACGACCGTCAGTTCCAAAAGGCTCATGGCTCGGCGCACCGGAGTGCGTCGAGCCATGGAAGCTTGGATTCGAGCGGTCTTATCCATCGGAGCCACTACAATGTCTCACCCGCTAGTTCACACGGTGGGTGGTGGAGTTAAGTGAGTAGACAGAACCATCAACTGGGTTGGTGGGAATTCCATCCGGGAAATAATTCACATCAGCCGAGATGTTACTCAGGTTATCCAGCGGCCAGGTCCCCTTGTCGATGTACCAGCGCTCAACCGCGGCATTGATTGTCGCCTTGTGATGGTCTCGAACGCGTTGCTTCGCGGTATCACTGGAAACCGTGACACGCGGAATGATGATTGCCGCGATAATGCCGAGAATCGTCACAACGGCAAGTAATTCGAGGAGCGAAAATCCGCTCCGTTTCTTTCGTGATTTCATGGCTAATTTGCTCCTGTACGAATCCGGGGGATCAAGGTCAAAGGTCTACTTTTCTTTGAAACTAAGCAACAAAGTCGTATGCTAGAGAAACTTAGGTTATTTTTATTGACGTGCTGTGTGTTTCCTGCAAATTTTAGTGGTTATGTCCGATTACCCTGCCTGTGACGGGGTCAATCGCATAAGTCGACGAATCGACCGGGCAAGTGGGCAGCCCCTGGGGAAAATAATTCAGGTCCAAGCCTACGTCGCTCAGATCGGTGGCTGGCCAGGAACCCGTGTTATTCATCCACAATTCGGCCTGAATCTCGATATTGCCACGATGGGAATGACAGGCAGAGATTTTTGCATCGTCATTCTCTGCCATGACTCTGGGCAAAATGATTCCCGCGAGCAGACCGAGGATGGTGATCACGCTCATCAATTCGGTTAGCGAAAAACCAGGGTGACTTCTCTGGTGGTTGCTCATAACGCATCTCCTTATCCGCTGATAGTATTGACCATATCAAACATTGGGAGGTAAATTGCCAAGAGCACGACCGCGATGGCAGCCGCAAGACTGATCGTCAAGAGAGGCTCAAGAGCCCCGACCATCATATTTGTCTTCCGCTCTATTTCCCGACGTAAGTAATCGCAGATATCCTTGGTAGCACGCGTCAACTGCCCCGTACTTTCTCCAACTATCACCAACTGGTTCACGATGGGTGGAAACATTTCTTCATGCCGCTCCAGTTCCCGGCTAAATCGTTCACCTCGTTGTATGGCCGTATGGAGATCGTGAACCCCATTGCGTACACCTCGATTCTTGACCGAGGGTGCCGTCTCCCGCACCGCTTCGGCCAAGGTGTAGCCAGCAGACATGAGGCTGTGCAACACTTCCATCAATTGCAGAACCGCCATATCGCGAAGCCAGTTCCCCAAGAGTGGCAGTCGAAGCAGCATTCGATCCATAGAGAGGGCGAAGTCATCGCGTTTGCGCAGGTGATGAATCGCGACTGCTAAGAAAACAGTGCTGCACAACAGATAAGGTGCAAATTTCTGCACCAACTCAGAAAACTGGATCAAAAACCTTGTAATCAATGGAAGTGGCACGTGAGCTTTGTCATAGGTTTCCTGAAACACTGGCACGACGTATATCAACAAGAATGTTAATAATCCGCTCCCCAGGGTAACGAGCAAACAGGGATAAGCCATTTTTTTGATAATCGTTTGCCTAAGTTCCGCGCTCTTGCCGCGATTCTCCGACAAATGTTGCAGGGTATCAGCCAGAGTGCCCGACCGCTCACCCAACCTAATCTGACTGACTGTAAGCTGATCGCAAACATGAGGATATTGCTTAAGCGCCGCACTCAATGAAACGCCTGACTCGACTTTGCTTCTTAAAGCATCAAGTAACCCACGATGCCTGGCGACGGTATCTTCCCTGGCGAGCGTGCCAATCGCTTTAGGTAACGGAACACCGTTGCTGACCAGCGTTGACAAGGTTTGCAGAATGAAAGTCAGTTCGTGGGGTTTGAGTCGTTCGACGACTTTCTCACGAGTTGTCATCTTGCTCCACCACTGTCCCAATTCGGACAGCGATCCTGCGCTGGACTTATTTAAGACAGCAGTATTTGAAGGTGTCTGTTTTCGTCGGGACATGATACGGGCTCGCTAACCTGACACCTTGTAGAAGACCTCTTCGATGGTGGTTCTGCCAGCGAGCGCCTGCTCCAGTCCGGCAGTCGCCAGTTCGACCAATCCTTCTTCCAATGCCATGTCACGAAGCTTGGAAGTTGGCAGACCCTTCTCGATCGCTTGGGTGAGCCGTGGGGTCACAACCATGACTTCATAAATGGGAATGCGACCCAGGTAACCACTACCGAGACACTTCTTGCAACCTCTCCCTGCGAAGAACACGGCATCCTCAGGAATCTTCTTGCTGTGACTCAGTTCACTTAAGACATGTTCGCTCGGCGTAACCGGCTCCTTGCAATGCGGGCAAATCGATCGAAGCAATCGTTGAGCAATAGAACCCAAGAGTGCTCCGCCAGTCTTAAAGCTGTCAATTCCCAGGTCATTGAGGCGACTCACCGCCCCAACTGCGTCGTTAGTGTGTAGGGTGCTGATGAGTAAATGCCCCGTGAGGGCTGCTTGGACAGCCGTGCTGGCCGTTTCATGATCGCGGATTTCTCCTAACATGATCACATCCGGGTCTTGCCGCATGATATACTTCAACGCATTGGCGAAGCCCAAGCCGTGCTCGTTGTCAGACGCAACCTGATTGATACCTGGCAACCGATATTCAACGGGATCTTCCACGGTCACAATATTGCGAGTCACGGCGTTGAGCCTCGACAAAATGGCATACATCGTTGTGCTTTTGCCGGAGCCCGTGGGCCCCGTTACGACAATCATGCCGTGCGGTTTATCAATGAGAGCTTGTATCTTATTGAGGTCCCGCTCACAGAGCCCCAACTGATCGAGTTGAAAAATGCGACTCCCTTCATCCAGCAGGCGCATCACCACTTTTTCACCGCCTACGGTGGGGATCGTACTTACCCGAAAGTTGACTCGGCTAGAGGCTTCTTGCACGGTCAATTGACCGTCTTGAGGCCGCCGATTCTCGGTCGTGTCCATGTCGGCCATGACTTTAATACGCGCCACAACCGACTCTTCAATATGGGAGGGGATCGTCATTACCGGCTGCAGCGAACCATCAACCCGATAGCGAACTCGCATTTCAGGGCTATGGGGTTCCAGGTGGATGTCGCTCGAACCTGCGTTAATCGCCCCCATGAGGATGGCGCGCACAAGTCGTACCACGGGCGTTTGATCGTCTTGGAGTGCGACGTCGGCCAACAATTCTTCGTCAATCATGTTCTCGGCTGCTTCAAGATCAGCCATCTTCATGTCAACAATCGTCTGCCGTGCCACAACCCGGTCATCGAATCCTCGATCGAGCGTCCCTTCGATTGCATTTTGCAGTGCGACCAGGGGCTTCACCTTGTAACCAGTGATCAGTTCCGTTTCGCAGATCACGTCCATGTCGTCAGGGGCCATCATCGCTAACTGAAGCGATCGGCCTGAGACACTGACGGGTACCACGGTATGCTTGCGCGCCAACTCTTCAGGCAATAATCGAACGATCTGAGGGCTGACTCCCTCTGGTACAACCTCCAGATAAGGCACACCATATTGCTCGGATAAAGCGTTGCCAAGCTGATCGCTAGTGATCAGGCCTCGGCGAACAAGAATCGTCCCTAGAAGACCTTGCTCTGTCCCCTGTGCATTGAGCGCGCTGAGGACCTGTGCCTCGGTCACCAAGCCATTTCGAGTCAAGATATCGCCTAGACGTGCCATTATTGTGAGGTGCTAGCCAATTGCTGTTGTGGGGTCTTAGTTTTACTGGCGGGTAAGTGAGTAGGAATTAAGATTCGTCCCTTACTCACTCCACCACATGAGTTAACTCAAATAGTCTTTGAACTTTTGTTTCCAGCATCTGTGGATCATAGGGGATCACCAAGAATTCGTCGGCTCCTGCGTTGAATGCCTTGATAACGTCTTCCATCTCAGAACTTGCGGACAAAACCATGACCGGGATCTGACTCGTCCGTGGATCGTTGCTCAAATGATTGAGAAACTCAAACGAATCCGTCTCAGCCGCAGCCCCCAGAACAATCATCTCCGGAAGTTGCTTCTGAAGCTGTTCGTTTGCCGCGCGAGCGGAATCGACTGCTGCGACCTGAAATCCCAAGAGTTCGAGCCGAAACTCCGTCACCTCACGCAGTACGGCCTCTTCCTCAATAAGCAAAATCTTACGGGGATGTAACACGGGTCGTGGTCTCTTTGTTTAATTTCTCGATGCTATTTGGGTACAACGCAGACCGATACTCGGAGCGCACCCAACGCACAACCGTAGCTTGTGGAAAGGAACAGTCAAAATATCTGCAATCACAGAAAGCCAGAAACGTGCTAAAACTGCTGCGAAACGCTACATCCGTCACATATCACAAAACAGAAACAATCCATTCCGGACAGGCATGAGAAATACTCTTGGCGTGCTTAGCGAGTTTCCATCCACCGAATGATCCGCATTCCGTTCGAACGTCCACCTTTGTAGAGTTCGTTGATCTGGCCAGGGCAAAGGGCACGTTGGTAGATTCGCACATCGTCTACCCGTCCATCAAAGTAATCGCCCGATGTCTCCATCACTCCAGCCCCAATTCTGAATGTTGCCGAATTGCTGCCGTAAGTTCCGGTCGACGAGCCGCCGGTGGCGACTTCCTGCCCGTCGACGTAGAGAGTCAGAGATGTCCCGGTGCCAACTGCGGCGATGTGCTTCCACTTCCCGGCAATGAGCGCATTCTCGGCAAAGATTGCCCCTCCTTGATTCGTCCAAAGTTCGAGCTGATTGGTTGCGGTATCTATGCCAACTTCAATCAATCCATTTTGTCCAAATAAAGACCTGATGGGCGATAAATCAGAGGGCCGGAACCATCCTGCCAGGGTAAATTCTTCGACGTCATTGAGCAGACTTTTGTTGGAATTGATGGATTCGCCAACGCCGTCTAGCAATACCGCCTTGTCCGTTTTGGGCGGGAATGCTCCCGAGACTCCTAATGTGGGGGAACCGACGTAGTTGGCATCATTCGAGCGGCCACTAGAATCCATGGCAACCGACCCACTTGTTTCGTCAAACTTCCAGTGGGCCATGATTCCATAGAGTTTAGCGATCTCAGAAGGTGAGAGTTTGGTAGCGTACACGCGGAAGTCGCGCATTGCCCCTTCCCAATTCTCCGAACTTCCTGTCCGCGTTCCAAAAGTTAGGATGCCAGCAGATTGCGAAACCATATTAACACTGTTCGTGCCACTTGCATCAAGCTGACCGTCCACCCAAACTTCGAAGGATTCATCGCTTTCGTCGAATACTGCGGCAACATGGTACCAACGGTCTTTGGTTTCAAACGCATTGACGGTACTAAAGACTTCGTTTCCAACGTAAGGCGAGCCACCTAAGTCAAACTTGATTGTTCCATCTGGCTCTTGGCGCGCTTCCCAGTTTCCATTCACACCAAACAGTCGGCCCCGTGACGACGCAGGACCAGGACTTTTTATCCAAAATGCGACAGTTCCCGTTGCGGGAGGGGAAAAAGACGATGTGGTCGCTGCCTTTGCACTGAAACCATCGAATTCGACCACACTTCGGCCCAAGCAGTCGGTCACCCAAGTGGCACCAGTCAGCAGTGTCGCGTCGTTTGCGGCTGATGTGCTGTCCGCAGCGGATGACCCGATTCCTTCGTCAAATTTCCAGTGACCAACAAGCCCAGCCGATTGGTCCCCTGCCTGGAAGTGAAGCAGTATCTGGGCTTGTGTCAGCGCCGTATTGTAGAGTGCCACCTCATCGATTTGGCCGTCAAAATCCCGATTGTTCGTGGAGGTGTTGTTGTCGTGAAAGTGAATTGACGCGACCGCATTGCCAATCACTGCTGGGTTGTGATTCCAAATTCGCCCGACGCCCGTTTGTTGACCGAAGGTGACGCCATTGAGATAACCGGTTAAGGTACCCATGGTCCCAGTCGGATCGCCATTCATGACCAGCACAACGTGATATTCCGTGTTGGTCGCAACTGCACCGGGTAGAACTACGAAGACAGGGTTTGGATTGCCCCACGGGGCAGCAGATCCACCACCGTCATCGTTTGCTCGATTCCAACCCGCAATGTAGAGGTTCGCTCCGTCCAAATAGATGGAGAGCCCACGAGTAGCTCCCCCCTGCTCATAAAGAACTTGCCTCCCTAAGAGAGAATTTGCCCGAAACCAAAGTTCAATCGTTTTTTGGGTGAACGGTCCCGATTGGTTGATCCCGCTGGCATTTCCTGGCGAGACATATCCTCCCGTAAATTGCACCGACGTTCCTGAGTTTCCAGCCAGTGATGCTGCCCCTTTTGTATGTGCCCCAGTAAAGGATGCATTGGCCGATGAACCGAGCGAGCCACTATTGGTGGCTGTGCTTCCCGAAGTCTCGTCGAGTTTCCAATAAGCAATGGGATTGTCTGCCAATACAACATCCGAGTAGGCCGCTCGAGTCTGGCTAGTGAGCGTAGCTCCCAGCAACAGACTTGAAGCACCTAGTAGAGAGAACCGAATGATCGAGCTAATATTCATATATTCTTCAATCGAGTGAAAACATTTTCAAGTAGAAACGCCCATCGAAAGGATGGGCGGTAATTCCAATACTGCTGCGGAAAGAATCCATTTCCCGATTCGTCACACCGCATTCACTTCTTTCTGAGGATGGTACATTCCTTCCAATACGTCGCGGCGCGCTATCAGACCCAACAGGCGCCCATCTTGTACCACTGGTATTCGTCGCACACGGTGGATGATACATAAGTCGGCCACCTTGCGGATCGAATCTTCCGGGCTCACCGTGATCAATTCTGTAGACATATGCTTCAGAATCTTTTCCTGGCGGATGTTTTCATCGTAGGCAATTGCCAGCAAGGCAAATTCGGTGACAATACCTACCAGCTTTCCTTGAGCATCTACCACAGGGAGTCCTGAAATCTGCTTTTCCAGCAAAATGTCCATCGCTTCTTGGACTACAGCATTGGAACCAACGGTCACTACGTCTTCTGTCATGATGTCTTGTGCGGTTAGCATCGTGCTTTGTCCCCAGCGATAGAATAATGGAATTCCCCAGTAGTTTCTGATGAAACACATTGTTTTCCCGCGTTTCACCAGAAGTTTAGTCCGCAAATCTACCAGTCCGACTAAGATCGCTGAGAGATTTCCTAAAATTAAGCCTTCCAGGCTAGCTTAACCGGGCTACCATTCCCTGCCTGATCCAGGTGCGCCCTATAATTGCTTTGATGCGGATGATCCGAATGACCAACGGCCATCATTTACAAGTTACATTGACCGTTTGATACATCCGATGGGACGAAAGGGAATACTCTCTCGTACGACTGGTTGAAATTCTATGGCACTCTCACAAACCGTGGATTTGACAAATACCTCCCTTGCCTTCCGTGGTTATAATGTGACCAACCTGGGCCGCACGGCTGAACTATTGTCGGTCGACGCCTATCACGGAATTTTCAGCGAAGAACTCGGACGCTATTCGGAAGTTTGTGCGGAAGTATCTGGCAAGCCCGTCGACTTATTGACATTCGTTCAGACCCACAACGAACCCGGAATCGAGCACTACCAGGAGTCGATTTCCCTGATCGCCGCGGTGGAAGTCGCTCAACTGCGGGTCTTGCACGAAATACACAACATCGATATCGCTCGGGTTGGTCTGTCCTTTGGCTACAGCCTGGGGGAATTGGTCTCCGTGAGTTGTGCAGGTGTTTTTGAACCTGCTGATATGATTCGCGTCCCACTTGCCATGGCCGCAGACTCGGTTGCTTTAGCAGCCGATGTAACCATGGGAGTACTTTTCTCGCGAGGTCCGAAGATCAACCAAATCGACGTCGAGCGACTTTGTCATCAGATCACGGCGGAAGGAAACGGCACGATTGCCATCTCGGCTATGCTCTCTCCCAATACCTATTTGCTTTTGGGGCAAAGGAACACGACAGCCCGATTTAAGGAAGTCATGCGTGAATTGCTCCCTTATCGGGCGCAACTGCGAACTAACGATATGCGTTGGCCGCCGTTACATACCCCGATTGTGCGGCAGAGACAAATTCCAGATCGGGCAGCCGTCATGATGGAAACATTGGCCGGTGGATTTCTCCCTCCGAATCCCCCTGTCATCTCCTTAGTAACCGGAAAACTCAGCTACAACGATCACTCTGCTCGGGAAATTCTCAGGCAGTGGATAGATCAGCCTCAACGGCTCTGGGATGCAATCGATTACTGTCTGGACAGAGGAATTGAACGTGTGATCCATGTTGGCCCCAAGCCGTATCTTATTCCCGCCACATTCCACCGATTGAGCGAGAATATATTAGAACAAACCAACTGCAATTCATTGAGTTGTTACGGAATGAGAGCCGTTTCGCACCTCGCGCGCCGTACATGGCTGGCAGGCATGTTGCCCGGGCGTGCCAATCTGTTGCGTGCTCCCTACGTGGAACACATCATTCTGGAAGACTGGCTCCTGGAGAACGCGCCACGCTGAAGATTACTCTGCAGTATGAGCCAAAGACTTTTCAGTCGAATCCGCCAGCGGCATTTTCAAACAGACAGCTTGCTTGGCGTTGCGCAAGAGCAGATAAGGGTTGGAGAAGGCAGGGTTATTCCAAGTGATTTGCTCCGAGGGGAATACCGTCATGCTCGCCAACTCACGGTATTCTTCAGGATTGATCGCCGCCAAGATCAATTCCCCGGTTTCAGAGAGGATGACCAATGAGTCACCGACTACCATGAGCTGCCCGTGACCGATGGCTGGCAAGCGGCGTTTTTTCCATTGACTTTTCCCACGTTCAATCTCTATGCATTGCAAGATGCCGCCGTCGAGACCGTAGATGTATCCGTCGCGGACTACCACGTTTCCCATCTTTGTCTTCATGACTTTTCTGATGGGAGGGTTCCAAAGTGGCTTCGCTAGGATTGCTCCCTTATCATCACGCTCAAGTTGCAATAACGAAGCCCCAATACCGTATCCTTTGGATAGGAACACGCGATCACCCGAGAGGGGAATTGGCTGAGAGGCTGTAGCGTCGCTATCGCTGTTGCCCTCCCACTTATGTTCCCAGAGTACCTTTCCATCACTGGCGGCATGGGCCGTGAGATAGTCTTCATTGATCGTAAGAATCTGACGTTCTCCCAGGAGTTCGCAGACCACCGGCGAAGCGTAGGATGATCGTCGG
This sequence comes from Bythopirellula sp., assembly GCA_041738415.1. Taxonomy (GTDB): domain Bacteria; phylum Planctomycetota; class Planctomycetia; order Pirellulales; family Lacipirellulaceae; genus Bythopirellula. Next base: position 66,391 of record JBGSPU010000109.1, on the reverse strand, counting down.
TCACCTTTTGCCCATAGTTTTTCACCCGTCTCCAAGTCGTAAGCAACCAGTGATGCTCCTGGAGCCCCGACGCTCACTACGACTAGCGTAGGCTCGTCCTCAGTTTCGAGAATGAGCGGAGAATTTGCCTTACCCCACATGATGTTCTGGATGTTGTTTTCTACAAGAGTGTCATGGGTCCAGAGGAGGCTGCCCGAGCGGGCATCGAGGCAGTTGACGATTCCCGTTGCACCCATAGTTATGACACGTCCGTCATGAATCGTGGGTGTCGCCCGCGGGCCAACGTAACCCAGGGCTCCTGGGCCACCAGGATCAAAACGGACAGGATCGGCATGCGTCCAGACGATTTCACCCTCAGGATTGTCAGTCGTCACACGGTAGCAAACTACCAACTCCTGCTTGCCTCGTTGCTCTTGCGTGACCGCGTAGTCGCCGACTATGGCAAAACCCGACCAGCCGGCACCGACGGGACACCGCCACATCTCTTCGGGAGGCCGCCTTTCCCAGTCAGTCGCTAGTTGAACATTCGGCACCTCGGCCCAGAAGCCGTTGCCCAGAAATCGTGGGAAGTCGTGGGAAGTCGTCTGCCACTCAATCGCAAGACTCCCCTTCCCGGTGGGTACTTGCAACTTCTCATCATGGGTGGACGACCACCGCCACCGCCAGTCGACCACTCCCACGTCGCCGTTGTTCACCAAGTCAATCGATGCCCGCAAGGCCAAAACAAGCAGCCAGGGGAGCCCGCCCCCCAGTAGTCGTTTTCCTATAGAATACCGACTACAGAAAAATACCCATCCCGTGAGCCCGCACAAGAGGAGGCCGAGGCAGATCACTGTCGAGAAATTTTTCACGTCCTGTTCGAGGCCGCCCAGTTGAATAAACAGCATGCCTCCGACCATTAGCACTAACCAAACTGCAGGAAACCAACGCAAGCGGGCAGGTTGGGAGATCGTGTTCGGCTCAATTGAAGGAGGTTCAGCGGTCACGCTTGTGATCCATTAGTTGGCGATTGAAATAGGAAATACGGGGTCAACTCTCGCAATGGTAGGCCCCTCATGCCAGACTGGCAACTCGAATCGAAGCCAATCAACCCAGGTTGCTAATTGCCCTAACCAAGACTAAAACCGAATCTTGAGCCACCTTGCCAATCATGGCATACATCCCTGCCTAAACGGTGACTTCGTCATGAAAAACTCTCCAGCAGATTCTTTGACCGATCAATGGGCCCTTGTGACCGGTGCATCCGGTGGCATCGGTAGTCAAATTGCCAAAGAACTTGCTCTCGCGGGAGCGAATCTCATCCTCCATACTCACCACAATCAGGCTGCTGCGAAAACATTGGCGGAAGAAATCAATGCCAATGGACCTCGTGCCGAGGTCGTGGAATGCGATTTTTCAGAACCCCAGAAATGCCTCGACTTTGCCGACGCTGTTTGGCAAATCGCATCCCTTGACATCCTGGTCAACAATGCAGGAGTCGATGTCTTGACTGGTGAAGCTGCCGATTGGACTTTTGTTCAAAAGCTCGATCAACTTTGGCTAGTCGATGTGCGAGCAACTATAGAACTCTCTCGATCGTTCGGAGAGAAAATGCAGGAGCGCGGCTGCGGTGTCATCATCAATATGGGTTGGGATCAGGTTGACCAAGGCATGGGCGGAGATAGTGGCGAAATGTTTGCCACCGCCAAAGGTGCCGTGATGGCGTTCACGCGGAGTCTGGCAAAATCGCTCGCACCTCAAGTACGGGTGAACTGCGTTGCTCCCGGATGGATTCAAACGGATTGGGGAAAAAGTGCGTCTGAGTATTGGCAAAAGCGCGCCCGGACGGAGTCGCTTGTCGACCGCTGGGGAACTCCCGCCGATGTGGCGGGCGCAGTACGGTTCTTAGCCTCTCCGGCTGCCTCATTCATCAATGGTCAAATCCTTCAGGTCAACGGCGGTTGGGCCGGCTCCGCCGACAACCATTGATTCAGTGACGGAGTAGTATTTTATGGCACACGAGCATATTCACTTCGTCACGGGGCGCCTGGCCCGCCATTCGCTGGAGCAGCTCCTTCCAGACCTCGCCGCCGCCGCAGGGTTTGCCTTTTCGATCGACGTCATGCCGATCACTGTGGCAGCACTCATGACCCCGACCTGGATCGCCAAACATCTCCAGGTACCACCCAAGGCAACCAGAGTGCTCGTGCCGGGATATTGCGAGGGGGATCTGGCTCCCTTACAAACGCACACCACCGCACAAGTGGAACGGGGTCCCCGTGATTTGCGCCAATTGCCGCAGTATTTTTTGCGTCCTCCAACTCATTCTGACTATGGGGCATACGACATCCAGATTCTGGCTGAGATCAACAATTGCCCGCGACTTTCGCTCGCCGAAATCCTGGCAACAGCCGAGCACTTTGTCCGTAATGGAGCCGATGTGATCGATCTTGGTTGCGATCCAGGAGACACTTGGTCCGAAGTGGCAACTGCGATCCACATGCTCAAAGACCATGGCGTGCGTGTTTCGATTGATAGTTTGAACCCACAGGAAATTGCCCCGGCGGTCCATGCGGGGGCAGAACTCGTATTGAGCGTCAACTCTTCCAATCGAGCGGCAGCAATCGATTGGAGTGCAGAAGTTGTTGTCATTCCCGACGATCCCCATTCCCTTGCCGGCCTGGACCAGACCGTCGAGTTCCTCGCCAATGCCAACGTGCCGCTGAGAATCGACCCGATCCTGGAGCCGATCTCGTTCGGTTTTGCCACAAGCTTGGGCCGCTATCTGGAAACCAAGCGGCGCTATCCAGATGCCGAATTGATGATGGGCATCGGCAACCTGACGGAATTGACCGACGTCGATTCGGCAGGAGTCAATGTCATGCTCCTGGGTTTTTGCCAAGAGTTGGGTATTCGTAGCGTCCTGACGACTGAGGTCATCAATTGGGCCCGCACCAGTGTCAAGGAATGTGACTTGGCAAGGCGACTTATGTATCATGCGATAAACAATCATGTCTTGCCGAAACATGTCGAGCGGGAACTGCTAATGCTCCGCGATGAGGAGGTGCTGGCTCCCTCCGTGGAGCAGATCGCACGATTGGCCTCCGAAGTTTGCGACAACAACTATCGTATCTTTGTCTCTGAAGGCGAAATTCATCTTGTCGCACGGGACTTGAATCTGCACGGCACCGATCCTTTCCTATTAATGGAAACCTTGCGCACAGCAGGACCCGGTGGCGGTTTGCCCAAGAATCTCGATCCCGCTCATGCCTTCTATTTGGGATACGAAATGGCGAAAGCTCGGATCGCGCTCACCCTGGGGAAATCCTACGTGCAGGATGAATCGCTCGACTGGGGCCTTGCGACCGTGCCAGAACAGCGCCATTATCTCAAAGCTGAGCCGCGTTCAAACGAGTAGGACAAACCGAAGTGAGAGAAGCCAACCGAAAAGAGAAAATTGAATCACTGCCGCTTGTCGCCCCTTTGCCACCGTCACTGACAGCGGTTGACGCATTCCTGCGACTCTCTCACCTGCCGCGTGTGCTGTTTCTCGATAGCAACTCAGGATTCGGTCAGTTGGGACGCTACTCGTTCGTTGCTGCGGACCCATTTGAATGGATCGAAGCGAGCGATGCAGAGGACGATCCACTTAGAGAACTCGAGCCACGATGTCAAGCATTTCAGACGGGAACTCGCAGTGACCTGCCTCCCTTCCAGGGCGGAATGGCGGGGTTAATCGGCTACGATTGGGGACGCTCCATGGAACGACTTCCCGCCCCGCTAATTACGGATTTTCCGATTCCGACCCTCGCCGTCGGGTTGTATGACGTGGTCCTGGCCTACGACCATGAGCAGAATCAAGCATGGATGATTTCTCAAGGCTTCCCCATCATTGAAACCGCCGCTCGAAGAGAGCGGGCTGAAGAACGCATGAGGCAATTTTTCGCCTGGCTTGAACGTCCTCCACAATCAACCCCAATCATTAAAAACATTGCTTCGAATTCACTTGCACCCCAGTTTGACGTCGGCCTCGGCGAGATTACCAGCAATCTTTCCGCTGATGGGTATCAACGTATGATCGAGCAGGCCGTCGAGTACATTTATGCCGGTGATGTGTTCCAGGTCAATCTTTCCCAGCGTCTGCTTTGTCCCGCCAATGATTCTTCAGTGAATTTATATCTCCAACTCCGCGAAAAAAACCCGGCACCGTACGCGGGCTACTTTGATTTAGGCGAATGGCAGATATGCAGCAGTTCCCCCGAATGTTTCTTGCAAGTCCGCGATCGCAAAGCAGAGACGCGCCCCATTAAAGGGACTCGCGGCCGTTCCCCTTCTCCAGAGGCCGACCTGTTCACGGGTGACGAACTGCAATTAAGCGAAAAGGATCGAGCGGAAAACGTGATGATCGTCGATTTGATGCGGAACGATTTCTCGCGGGTATGCATGACCAATAGCATCCACGTAGCTCAGTTGTGCCACCTGGAGACCTATGCCCATGTCAAACATCTCGTCTCTTCGGTGAAGGGGATACTCGAACTTGGGGCCACGCCTTGGGACCTGCTGAGGGCCTGTTTTCCGGGCGGTTCGATTACCGGAGCCCCAAAAATCAGGGCCATGGAAATCATTGCCGAACTCGAGCCGACCGCCCGAGGGGCTTATTGTGGCTCGCTAGGCTATGTAGGCTTTGACGGCCAGATGGACAGCAGTATCCTGATAAGAACGATCACCGCAGGCGGGGGTTGGTGGCAACTCCCACTGGGGGGCGGGATCGTTGCCCAGTCCGATCCCCAGGAAGAATACCGCGAAACCTGGCACAAGGCCCGCGGATTGCTTAGCGCCTTGGGGCTCGGAGGAACCTGAGAGGCAAACTCGGAACAGTCCATGATTCTGCTTGTCGACAACTACGATAGCTTTGTACACAATTTGGCGCGTTACTTGCGCCGTTTGGGACAAGCTACCCAGATAGTGCGAAACGATGCGCTCACGCCGGAGGAAATCGCACGACTAGCGCCGCAGGGTATCGTCATTTCACCCGGCCCGGGAACTCCGGAGGAAGCTGGCATCAGTGTCGAGCTAATCCGGCGATTTCGCGGAGAAATACCTCTGCTTGGTGTCTGCTTGGGACATCAAGCAATCGCCGCCGCGTTTGGGGCAACCATTGTCCGGGCCAGGGAACCCATGCATGGTCGTACTTCGAAGGTCACACACAACAAATCTCCCCTGTTCAGACACATCCCCTCGCCCTTGTCTGTCTGCCGCTACCACTCGCTCATTGTGGATCGCACAAACCTTTCCGAAGAACTTCATGTCACCGCCCAAAGCGAGGATGGCACGATCATGGCTATTGAGCATGCCCAATATCCCCTTGTAGGAGTCCAATTCCATCCTGAAGCGACATTGACCCATTTTGGTTTTCGCCTCCTGGCCAACTTTCTGGCTATTGCGGGTGTTGAGGTGAACCTTGACTTACTAGATTCCTGTCTCGACGAGCTAACCGGCTCGGAATTCCGTTTTGCAGAACTAGAGACTGTCTCACTTCCCGTTGTGCCGGTGACGTTTTAAGGAGTGAATTTTCTATGCCGAAAAACTTGCTGCCTCAACTTGGTGCCGACGGACGAATTCTCGAAGCGATTGTCACGACTGCCAATGAAGATGGCACCATTAACATCGCCCCCATGGGGCCGTTGGTCGATGAATCGCTAGAAACGCTCGTTTTACGTCCCTTTCGAACCTCGACCACTTACAAGAATCTGATACGCACTTCATTGGGCGTATTGCACATTACCGACGACGTTCTGCTGTTTGCCAAGGCAGCAATTGGCAACGTCGAACCGCTGCCAACGTTTTTGCCGTCCGAACCCTTAGTTCTAGCCTCCGCTTGCCGCTGGCTGAAATTTGAAATCCTTTCGGTGGACGATTCTGCCGAGCGCTCCGTGCTTATTTCCCATACCACCGAGCGGGGTCAAATGCGTGAGTTCTTCGGATTCAATCGAGCAAAACATGCCGTGATTGAAGCGGCAATTCTGGCAACACGAGTCCATTTGCTTGCGGGCGAAGAGATTCTCGCCGAACTGGAGCGTCTGGAGTCCACGATCCGCAAAACGGGGGCTGCCGATGAACTCACGGCTTACGCACTCTTGCAGGACTTTGTGCATCAAGAATTGGCGTTTCCTCTCGACGTTGAGGACTCACCAGTATGAGTCGCCAGGTTGTGATCCGTACCCCTTGTCGCTTGCACTTTGGCTTAACCAGCCTTGGTCACTCCTCAGAGCGTCCCCAATTCGGGGGAGTCGGCGTGATGGTTGATGTACCGGGAGTTCAGTTGGAAATTGTCCCTGCCAGCCGATTTCACATCGAAGGACCATTGAAAGAAAGAGTCGCTGCGTTCACAGAATCCATTTTCCGCCAGCTTCAATTCAGCTTTCCACCCGAGCTTCGCCTCCAAGTCATTTCGGCTCCTCGAGAACACACAGGCTTGGGTGTGGGATCCCAACTCGGCCTGGCAGTCGCAGCCGGATTGGCACAATCGCTCGGCATTCCCTGGCGCGATCCGACGAGACTTTGCCAACTCACGGGGAGAGGCGGGCGGTCAGCGGTGGGAACCTATGGATTTCTCATGGGGGGGTTTATTGTCGATGACGGGCACCTGCCACGAGAACCGCTCGGTCGCCTCGCGTTTCGGAAATCGGTACCTGGCGACTGGCAATTCGTCCTGCTCACGCCACCTCATCTCGCAGGTCGCTCGGGCGAGGATGAAGATCGCGCAATTGCCAACCTGCCAGCGGTATCAAATAAAGTGACCGAAGAATTGGATAAGGTTGTGGCTAGCGAGATGATTCCCGCAATTCAAGGCAATCACTTTGCCGACTTTGCGCAGTCGGTCTACCACTTCGGCTATCTCGCAGGAACTTGTTTTTCCGCGGCGCAGGGGGGCACTTTTTCCTCTGTGGCCACTGCGAATCTGGTCGCCTGGCTCCGCGAGCAGGGTTTTCTCGGTGTGGGCCAATCCTCTTGGGGACCGACTGTCTTCGTTCTCACTCCCAATGCGCAAGAAGCCGAGCGACTCAAAGCGGCTGTCGCAGCCCACAAAACTTATCACAAATTCGAAATCATCTACGGCCCCGCAGCGAATCGTGGGGTGCAAGTGGAAGAGACCGATTAACCACTACAGCAACCCATAGTTCGTGAGCGTCTTTCGCAAGGAATCTTCTTCGCTGCTTGTCAGAGGCGTCATCGGCAATCGCAACTCGCCCGTGTCGCGCGAGAGCATCTTCATGGCAGCCTTAATCGGAATCGGATTGGTCGAGAGCCCTAACATATCGCGGCAGAGTGGAAAGAGCTTGTGATGCCACTGTTGTGCCACAGCCAACTTGCCTTCTTTGAACGCGGTGAGGAGCGATATCACATCCTGGGGGATAATGTTCGCGACGACTGAGATCACGCCACTACCCCCAATAGACAAGAGCGGCAGCGTCAAACTATCGTCGCCGCTCAGGAGGGTCAGGTTCGTGTTACCCAGAACCGCCGAAGCCTGATCCATCGAGCCGGTGGCTTCTTTCACGAGAGCAATGTTTTCTAGCTCGGCCAGTCGGATAATAGTCTCCGGTTCGATATTTTTGCCAGTGCGGCCGGGAATGTTGTAGATGCATTGAGGGATTCCGGTTTCTTCGGCCAGACATTTGAAATGCTCGTAGAAACCCTGCTGCGTGGGCTTGTTGTAATAAGGCGCGACCTGCAAGGCAGCATCGGCCCCCGCCTTTTCCGCAGAACGTGTTAAACGCAGGGCTTCGGCAGTGCTATTGGAACCTGTGCCAGGCATCACCTTAATCCGCCCCGCCACGGTTTCGCACACAAACGCGATCACGCGCTCATGTTCCTCGTGAGACAACGTAGGGGATTCACCAGTCGTCCCCACGGGACAGAGGCAATTCGTCCCTGCGGCGATCTGAAATTCGATCTGCTCCCTGAACCGATTGTAGTCCACTTCATCGTTTTTGAATGGTGTGACGATCGCCACAGACAGGCCGGCAAATGCTTCTCCCTTGGTAGCCATGCGAGAATTCTCCTCCTTGGGGCAATAATTATTGGGGGTGACAGTTCGGCCAGGTAAACCAAGCATGATAGCGACAGAAGGGCCGGTTTCGCAATTACCCTCATTCTTACAACTTTATCAGCCGTTTCATGTCTCGCACCGCTTGTTCTAGACCAACCATAATCGCCCGAGATACAATGCTATGCCCGATATTCAACTCACACATGTGAGGGATTTCGGCGACGGGTCGCACATTGCGGTAAGTCAGGCCATGCCCAGCATGGAGCGTAAGTCCCGCCTCATGGATCATTTGGCCGGCGCTTAACAGGATTCCAAGCTGCTTCTCCGTGGCAAACTTAGCCGCAGCATAAGCACCCGTGTGGAGTTCGACTGCTGTTGCCCCTGTCGCAATTCCCGCGTCGATTTGATTCCGATCGGGATCGAGAAATAAACTCACGACGATTCCAGCATCTTGCAGTCGCTTCACAACATCTCGCACCCGCTCTGGATTGCCTGCGACATCCAGCCCCCCCTCGGTCGTGACTTCTTCTCGACGCTCCGGCACCAGGGTGGCTTGATACGGATGACTCTGGCAGGCAATCGCAAGTACTTCCTCGCTGCAAGCCAACTCAAGATTCAATTTCACGGCGACCGTTTGGCCCAGCAAATGTAAATCTCGCTCTTGGATATGCCGGCGATCCTCCCTCAGGTGGAGCGTAATACCATCCGCCCCCCCCAGTTCGGCAAGGGTCGCAGCCCAAACGGGATCAGGCTCATTCGTCATCCGAGCCTGTCGCACCGTCGCAACGTGATCGATATTCACTCCGAGAGTTGGCATGGTAGGTCTTTCTAATCGCTTGTCGTCAGCTAAATTCGGCTGGAATCAATCATGAGGGTCATAACAATCCTGCAAGGTTGGCATAAAACTATCTAACTGCCCCGAGCCGGACACCTGGAGAGGGTTCAGGTTCGGCAAGAAAGACGCTATTTTCCAAGTTGCTTCCATCATACCGGGCTGTACGCAGATTGTAAGCTAGACTTTTCTGATGCGACAGCAGCCACCCGTCCATTGACTAACCATTTCGCATCCGCCTTGTCACGCTTTCAGAACCTTTTCTCGCCGAGTTGATCGTCTTCGAAAAAGAATTCACATTACGCCCAAGAGCTACAACTTGTTTCGCACTCTAGGATTAGCTTCTCATGAAATGCCAAGAACTCGCCAGCCTTGTCCAAGAACTCCAACCAGAATCCTCCACGCAGGATATCGCACGCCTGTGCCTGCTGCTTTCGCTTGATTCACAGAGACTCGATGAGCTGTACGATGAGCAGAATCTGCGGGCCGCTTGGAGCGAAGTAGGGCTCAAGCTACAAGCCGCCACAGACCAGCATGCCGCCATGACCCAAGAGCTCGAGGAATTGGCGAGTTCCGATCCCGAGCAATTCAACCGTGAACAGATTTGGATTCTGATCCGCGCAATCAAAGTGCAAAGTCAAGTACTGCAAATGTACGTCGGCCAACCCGCATTAGATGTGTGATTGCCAGTTGTTCGTGGTCAAGTGCAGCAAGCATCCGATAGTTACAATCGACTCTACAGTAACCAACTCGCGACGTTCATGTAGAGCACGATCCCCACAATATCGCTGATGCCAGCGATAAATGGGGTACTCATCAACGCAGGGTCAAAACCTAGACGGTCAAACAACAACGGCAGCAGGGAACCCACAATTGTGCTGCACGTGACCACCAATACGATCGTTAACGGCAATACGAGCGCATCGGCAATTGAAGGGGCCATAAAGCAACCGACCAAGTAGCCGATCACCGACAGGCAACTTCCCAGCAAGAAGCCGATCACCAGCTCTCGAAAGATGACTCGCCGCCAGTCGCCCGGCGTAATCTCTTTGGTTGTCAAAGCTCGAATCATCAACGTAGCCGACTGGCTGCCTGAATTTCCTCCCGTGGAAATCACCAAGGGTAGAAACCAGGCGATCCAAGCAAATCGCTGCAGGTTTTCGTTGTAGGACCGCATCGCCAGCGCGGTCAGCAATGCACCCCCAAACAGCAACGACAACCAGACTACCCGATACCGCGTGAGTTGCAGCCATGGCGTCGCCAAATAGCTTTCCTTCAACGGCTCGACCGCACCTGCCTGGTAGGCATCCTTGGTGGCTTCCTCTTGAAACACGTCGATCACGTCGTCGTGTGTAATAATGCCTACCAACCGTTTTTCACTATCAACCACCGGGATTGCGAGAAAATTATAATCGGCAACCTTCTCTGCAACTGCTTCTTGGTCATCACTGGCCACGACAGTTACCAGGTCACGTGCCATCAAGTCAGACAAGAGCATTTGTGGTTTGTTGAGATGGGTGACCAGTTGCCGCGCAGACACCAATCCACGCAGGTGCATTTCCTCATCAACAATGTAAATATAGTAAATGGTTTCAAACTCATGCCCTTCTCGACTCATCTCTTCAAGAGCTTCGCGGACCGTCAAGTTCTCAGTAAGGCAGGCGACCTCGGAGGTCATCAACGCCCCCGCTGTCCCCTCCGGATAAGCCCGCAGGCGCAGAATATCGCGCCGTTCTTTGGTGGGGACCAACTTGAGTACCTTTTCCACAACTGTCGGGTCGACCTTCTTGATGAGGTCCACACGGTCGTCGGGTGCCATGTCGGCGATGAGATGACTCAACTCGGCTGGCTCCGCCGCCTCGAGAATAGCAATCTGCATTTCTTCATGCAGATAAGTGAAGATCTCTACCCGGGTATCTCCATCAGCAGCCCGTAAGACAGCCCAAGCTTCCATCGCAGAGAGACCCTCCATGAACTCTGCAGTTCGTGCCGGGTGCAAAGCGGTACAAAACTCCCGCAGCTCGGCCCTATCATTGGCGGCCAGCATTTCGCGAAGTTCAGGCAAATAGAGCGTGTTCATCATATTCATAAGAAGCGAGTTCAAACGGTCGGACCGTCGTGCTAGTGTATCGGCTACTTCCCTCACTGAGCAGGAGTACTATTACCAGCTTAACCAGGCTTTACATGCGACCCAAATTGCTCGAATTGACATATTTCACAATTCTGGCTAGCCTAATGGTGTGAACGAGACTTTGTTTACCTCGCACGAGTTGTATTTCCTCGGGCAATTTGCCCCCGTCTTGCCGATTGTCTCCGATTTTCGAGGACAATTCGCAAGCCGGACCTATCAAACGATAATTTGCGTCCAGCTTTTTTAATTGAGTTCTCCATTGTCCGAAGAAAATTCTACTCTCCAACCCGATCTGGAAGATTGCCAGCAGCGGATTGGGTATCAATTTCACGATCCCACACTTTTGAGTGCCGCGCTGCAGCATGCCTCTGGCGTGTCCCACCGCTTGGCGTCCAACGAGCGGATGGAGTTCCTCGGGGATGCAATTCTCGGGTATGCCGTTTGCGAACAACTTTACCAAATGTACCCCGAATATCTCGAAGGAGATATGACCAAGATCAAATCGGTCGTGGTGAGTCGGGATACCTGTGCGAATGTTGCTGAAAAACTCGGCTTACCCGAATTTTTGATGCTGGGCAAGGGAATGGCTGCCGTTCCTGAGATCCCGCGTTCCGTGGTTGCGGCGGCGCTGGAATCATTGATCTGCGCAATTTACTTGGACGGTGGAATCGAGCCAGCCCGCCAGTTCATTGTCAAGCACATGGCGCCCGAGATTGAAGAAACCGTCTCCGGAGAGTTTCGCGGTAACTACAAGTCCCAGTTACAGCACTTTGCCCAGCGCGAACATGGCCTGACGCCAATCTACAATCTGCTCGACGAAAAAGGCCCCGACCATAGCAAGTGCTTCAAGATCGCCGCCCAGGTGGCCTCGCAACAATTTGCTCCCGCCTGGGGACGCAGCAAGAAGGAATCTGAACAGCGAGCGGCCCACAACGCCATCCACCAGTTATCTGACAAGCCCCTCCCTTACCCCACCGACGATCTCTTCGAGCAACTTTAGTGCCCCAAGCACCGCTCATACGAATCTTTCCTAGCCGTATTCGCCAATCCGATGGCTTCTTCTCTCAGGCTAAAACCGAACCGATTGCTTGTTCATTGGCCCTTAAACCAAGTGCATTGGTTGACTGGTCCGTTTTCCTAAAATCCCCAGCATCCAGTTTGCTTTGTCCCTGATGAAACCCTAGAATACGTCTAGCAGTTGGCTCGATACCTACTTAACTGGAACAGGAGAAAATGTCATGCGCAGGCCCATTCTCGCCTTGTTATCATCACTGCTCGCTTTGACATTCTTTGGAACACGAGCAGCACCCTTCGCTGCAGCTCAGCAAGCCGCTTCTCCCCCCGACCAATTACCGGCAAAGGCGAACGCGCGCAACGGCAACGATCTTCGCCCTGCGATTCTCGACGCAGTCTCAACTACTGATGACCACAATCAACTGAGAAATTGGTACAGCGGACGCATCCTTTCCAATGGCGAATGGCTCTCACTCAGCCAAACGGAGCAGCTTGCCCGACAGAACGAAAAATTCGCCGATTATGCACAGCGCCGCAATACCTCCGACGACTCGGCCATCGCCCATGAAAGACTGGCCCGCTGGTGTCACAAACAAGGACTCTCGGACCTGGCACGAATGCACTGGATGCATGTGTTGCGTTTTTCGCCAAACGACAAGCGTGCCCTGGCGGCACTCGACCTCCAATGGATTGACGGTTACCTGCTCAGTTCCGCTGAGCGGAAACAGTATGATCAGCAACTTAAGGAATTCGCAGATCTCAAAAAAATGTGGAAGTCCAAGTTGCGTCACCTCCGCCGCGACTTGCAGCATGGCTCGCCTGAAGAACAGCTTGCCGCCCAGCAAGAATTGAATCAAATTCGTGATCCGGCCGCCGTGCCCGTTCTGCTTGAAGAATTTGCCGGAGAAAATGAAGAACCTCCTGTTGTTGCCAAATTGCATACCCAAGCGACTCGAGCTTTGGTGAATATCGAAGACCCCGCTTCGACCGCAGCCTTGGCATCTCTGGCTGTGGGTTCTCCCTACGAGTTGGTCCGCTACACGGCCAGCGAGGGTCTCAAATCGCGGCCCTATACTGACTACGTTCCCTTGCTGCTCTCTGAAATGCAAATGCCAATCGAGGCCGCTGCCAAAGTGCAAGAGATTGGTTCGAACATCGTCACAACCTATTCCTATTACCAGGAAGGTCCGGCAAACCAGCGTTATGAGCGAGAGTACTCCTCTTATCGACAGGTGCCGGTCAACAAATATATTGGCGTGAACTTCTATCGCCAGAGCGTCGTTCCAGGCAAGACGATTCCGGGGAAATATGTCCCGGCAATGCAGTGCGGCGGACATATTATTCCTGCTCGTAAGACCCCAACAAGACGCATTCCAGCAACACTGAAAACGGAATACAGCCATACCTCCTACGGCGACAACCCGTTCTACGCCGGGGTCCGCGACCAAACCGCCGATACCTCTCAGTACCTTGCCGATCAGCAAATTGACGTGGTCGCTCAACAAAACCAGGCCATCGAAGCGAACAACCAGGAAATTGCGATCGTCCTGACCGATCTCACAGGGCAACAACTTCCCCCGACGCCCAAGTCATGGTGGAACTGGTGGGCTGAATTCCTGGCCGAGCACCCTGATCAGGCCACGGTAGGCGCCCGCCAGCAACTCAGCATGGCCCTGTTGAATCAGGAAGCACGTGGACTCGCTCGAGGCACTTGGGTTTGGACCAATCTCGGGCGCAAACCAATCGAGCAAGTTCTCCACGGCGACTACGTCCTCGCCCAGGACCCGCAGACCGGCGAACTAGCTTACAAAGTGGTCCTCGCCATCACCTACCCCCAGCAACTCACCGTAGACAAGATCACGCTCGGCGAAGATGCCATCCACTGTGCCGCAGGCCAAGTGGCTTGGGTCACAGGACGAGGTTGGCAGCTTGCTGCGAAGCTTTCCCCCCAGGATTCCTTGCATGGTGTTACGGATGAAGCAAGCATCACCTCCAAGTCGGAGGCCTTCACCATCGACAGCTATGACCTGGTGGTCGACGATTTCCACACTTACTTCATCGGTGAGAAAGGCATCCTCGTTCACGACGCCTCTCCCGTCGACCCAACCGCCACAGCACTGCCAGGCATTTCACCCGCCCTGTTCGCAGCCGCCATGAATCAATAACCGCTTCCAACCTTTCCCCCTTCTCACCATAAGCTGTGGGTAAACCCAGGCTCGGGCAGGCCTCAGAGACTGTGATAGAGGCTGATCTCCATGGACAATTCTAAGGGGTTGGGGAGTGAATGGCATTAAGATTTCTGTAAACCGTTTATACGAAAGGCTTAATGCCATTCCGTTTTGACCCGTTTTTATTTCCCCGCGCAACCATGCACTACGTTTAGAGCACGCGTGCAATCAATGGCTCATGACGGTCGACGAACTCTTCCAGGGCAACATATGCCTTGGAAAGCTGTTCGTCGGTCATGGGCAATGAAAGATACAGATCACCTCGGCTGCATATCAGCACCCCATGCAGCAGAAGTTCGACGTGTAATAGCGTATTTAGGGAGCGACTCACGGCGCTCTTCTCGACTGGCTTTTGAATCGGCTGCTTGGAAAAGTGAACTGTCATCAGGGAACCTAGCCCGCTGCAACACATTGGTACCATTTTCCGAGACAACATTTCATTAAGCGAAGACCGATACGCTTCGGACCTTCGAAGGAACTCAGCGGCTCGTTCTGGAGTGAAGACCTGGCCCACCGCGGCGCAACCCGCTGCCATTGAGCAGACGTTGTTATTGAAGGTGCCAGCGTGGCTTAAGAATCCTTGCAGTTTCGGATTGAAGCGCGCCATAATCTCCGCTTTTCCGCCGAACGCACCCAAGGGAAGTCCCCCGCCGATGAACTTACCCAAGGTGGTCATATCGGGCTGGATGTCAACGAGCCCCTGAACGCCTCGAGGTCCTAGGCGCCCCGTCTTCACCTCGTCGAAGATCAAGAGTGCCCCGACTTCTCGTGTCGAGCACTTGAGCATCTCCAGGAATTGTTTGTCGCCAGGAATGTTTCCCCCAGCACCCAGCACGGGTTCGACAAGGACCGCCGCTAACTCATCACGCGCCTGGCGGATTACTTCCGCAGTCCCTTCGATATCGTTGTACTCCGCGATCAGGAAATCGAACGGGACGTTGAATGTGGAGTTCCCAGTCGGAAACTTCAGGACGCTGCCGTGATAGGCACCGTTGAAGACAAGCAGTTTCCTGCGACCGGTCACCGCTCGGGCAGTAGACAAAGCCAGGATGTTGGCTTCGGTACCCGAGTTACAGAATCTGATCTGTTGAATCGTGGGAAATCGCTCGCAAAGAATGCCAGCCAGTTCTCTTTCGTAGGAGTTGGGTGCTCCCAACACAATGCCTTTGTCCAGGGCATCGTGGATTGCCAGCTTGATGGTCTCGTTGGAATGACCAAAGAGGCCTGCAGAGAACTCGCCTACAAAATCAACATACCGATGTCCGTCAAGATCCACGAGCTCTGCGCCTTGTCCAGCAATCATGGTCAAGGGAAAGGGTTCGTAGTGCAGTACGGCCCTCGTATTGCCCCCAGGCAGATAACGTTCCGCGTCTTTGTGTGCAGCCATGCTCGCTGGGTTGGCTGAAAGGTACCTCGCACGGGCATTCTGAATCGCTTCGTCTAGAGTTTCCATGTTCGCTGGTTACCTGAGTGCCTCAATCGCCAATGCAATTCCCTGTCCAACACCGATACACATGGTACACAGCGCAAGCTTGCCCTCCCCGCCGTGCAATTGATCGAGGGCGGTGACCGCCAGTCGCGCACCGCTCATTCCGAGAGGATGGCCCAAGGCGATGGCGCCTCCCCGCGGGTTGATCCTGCAATCGTCATCAGCGAGTCCCAACTGTCGAGTGCATGAGAGCACCTGCACCGCAAAGGCTTCGTTGATTTCCAGGATATCAAAGTCATCAAGCGTCAGGCTCAGGCGTTCCAGTAACTTGAGAGTCGCCGGAACGGGGCCGATTCCCATAATCCTCGGCGGCACGCCGGCTACTGCCATGCCGAGGATGCGTGCCCTGGGCTCTAAATGGTGGCGCTTGGCTCCTTCCTCCGAAGCCAGGAGCAATACCGCGGCACCGTCATTGATACCTGAGGCATTGCCTGCCGTCACCGTGCCCCCTGGCAGAAGCGGATTGAGCCGTGAGAGCTTCGATAAATCAGTGTCACGGGGATGCTCATCCTTGGTGATGACCAAAGGATCGCCGTTGCGTTGCGGAACGCTTACGGGGCAAATCTCACTTGCCAGACGACCGTCCTGCTGCGCGGCGGCGGCCTTGGTTTGGCTCCACCAGGCAAATCGATCTTGGTCTTCACGCCGGATGGACCGTTCTCTAGTTAGATTTTCCGCCGTTTGTAGCATCGAGTCCGTACCCACCAGCTCATGGAGCTTCCTGTTAACGAATCTCCATCCCATGGTGGTATCAAACATTTCCTGGTCGCGTCCAAAAGCGGTCTCTGACTTGCCAATGACGAAAGGCGATCGCGACATGCTCTCCACGCCTCCTGCAATCATCAAATCGCCTTCTCCCGCGCGGATAGCCGCGGCACAACTGCCGACGGCATTCAATCCTGAACCACACAGACGATTGATGGTGCAGGCCGGTACCTCTTGAGGCAAACCTGCAAGCAGACTACTCATACGGGCTACGTTGCGATTATCTTCCCCCGACTGATTGGCACAACCGAGCATCACTTCATCGAGCAATTCCCAGTCCACGCCGGGATTCCGCTCGATCAGCGCCGAGATCGGTATCGCTGCAAGATCGTCGGTACGAACCGCGGAGAGGCTTCCGGCGTAGCGCCCAATGGGAGTTCGAATCCCGTCACAGAGGAAGACGTCGGTCATGATGGTATCTCGGAGGGATGGATCAGTAATCACGGTGGTTATTCCGGTGGTAAGATTGCAGCGCCAGTCTTACTTTCAACCTCTTCCCAGGGAATGCCCGGTGCCAGTTCCACGATGCGAAACCCGTCAGGGCTAACGTCAACCACGGCCAGGTTGGTATAGATGCGCGAGACAACGCCTTGCCCGGTCAGTGGATAACGACACCGTTGAACCAGCTTCGGTTCTCCGGTCCGGGTGGTGTGTTCGGTAAGCACGAATATCTTCTTTACGCCCTGGACTAGATCCATAGCACCGCCCACTGCGGGGATAGCGTCCGGCTCGCCTGTGGACCAATTGGCAATATCCCCATTGGAAGCCACCTGCATGGTGCCGAGTACACAAACATCGATATGCCCGCCGCGAATCATACTGAAACTATCCGCATGGTGGAAAAAAGCAGCGCCAGGGACGGCTGTGACGTATTTCTTGCCGGCATTGATCAGATCGAGATCCCGGTGGTCTTCATCCGGAGGTGGCCCCATTCCAAGCAGCCCGTTCTCCGTGTGAAACAAGAACTCGCGGCCCTCGGGAACGTACTGTGCGACGAGTTCGGGAATGCCAATGCCCAGATTCACGTAGGAGCCGTCGGGGATGTCCTGAGCTGCTCTCGCCGCCATCTGCGCTCTTGTCCAGCCGTTGCTCATGGGTAGCGACTTCCCTGGGCGATGAGCGTGTCTTCATGAACCGGGTGTGGCACCAAGACGACCCGATTCACAAAAATGCCGGGGGTGATGACATGCTCAGGATCGATTGCACCTCTCGGCACAAGTTGCTTCGTTTGTACGATGGTGGTTTTCGCCGCCATACACATCAGCGGGCCGAAATTTCGGGCAGTCTTTTTATAGGTTAAATTGCCTAGTGGGTCGGCGAACTCGCACTGGATCAAGGCAAAATCAGCTTTGAGCCACGGCTCCAGGACATACTTGCGCCCGTCGAACTCACAGACCTCCTTCCCTTCCGCGAGCACGGTGCCGACGGTCGTGGGTGTGTAGAACGCCGGAATTCCCGCTCCACCGGCACGAATACGTTCGGCAAGGGTGCCCTGCGGGACAAGCTCAAGTTCGATTTTTCCTGCCTTGTAGAGCTGCGGAAATACTCTCGACTGACTCGATCTGGGGTACGAGCAGATCATCTTACGCACTTGCCCGTTGCCAATCAGCGCAGCCAATCCCACTTCGCCATTGCCAGTGTTATTGTTGATCACGGTCAGGCCAGTCGCACCCTGGTCAATCAAGGCATGAATCAACTCGATCGGGCTGCCAGATGAGCCGAATCCGCCGATCATCACGGTCGCGCCGTCTGGTATATCAGCGATTGCTTCTGACACGGATGAAACGACTTTGTTGATCACCGGTTATCCGTCCTCGACGAAGAGAAACTAAACAAAGACCTCGGTGGACTCCCACAGCGATTCAATACGGTCGATGCGGGCGGTCGCCTGTTCCTGCAATTCTTTGGCAGCCGTGGAAACAAGCAATTCGGCGATTGCCACCACGGGTACGGAACTATCAAACGGTCCGATTGCCGGGATCTGGATTTCGCACCACGTGTCGGTCAGCTCGACCAGGGGAGACAGGGGGCTATCCGTGATCGCGACGACGCTTACGCCAGCATCGACCAGGGTCTCCGTGGCCGTTATTACGACACGGCGGTAACGGAAAAAATCGAACACGACGGCCGTATCATCCTGCGTTGCATTGCTCAGGTCAATGGCGATCGAACGGTCCTCCAATAAATGCACGTTCGGGCGGACCATCGACAGGCCGCTATGGAACGCGTAGGCACCAGCCCGCGAAGTCTCGCCGGACAAAACCCAGACATGCCGGGCGCGAATGATCGGTTGCACCAATTCCCGCAGACGGTGATCTTTCACCGCGCTGAACACGGCGTCGAGCGCGTCGTCGAGCAAGGTTCGCGCTGACAGTTCCGTGTTTCCATCACGCCGGATCCGATCGCTGGGGCGGGTGAGCTGACGCGACACTTCGCTGCGCGCATGCTGTTGCAAGTGCGAGTAACCCTCGAAACCCAGCTTGTTGGCGAAGCGCACGATGGAAGGTCGGCTCGTGCCCACCCGGCAGGCCAGGTCGGTTACCGTCCCAAAGGCAGGCAGCGTCGGCTCCGCCAGGATCGCCTCGGCGATAAGGCGCTCCGTCGGCGTGAGTTTACTACCAGCCGTGGCGACGAGGTCCGGGATGCAGGCGGTTTTTTTCATGATGTTCATTATGTTACATTATTGCATTCGTGTGGTCAATCTGTTACAATCCGAGTTGGACGGCATTCCTGCAAATCGAGGTTTGAAATGGCTAGCATTGGTACCTACGCAACGACCGACCGCGCGCTCGCGTTCCTTAGTACGATCGAAAGCCCAAAATACGACCGCCAAATCATCAACGGGCTGAATCCTTTTTTCGAGGAGCAAACCTCAGAAGATATCAGGAACTTCTATTCCCCGGAGGAACTCGAGGCATTGCTCAGCCTGCGCGGCACGGAGCGCGATGTGGAGACGCGCATGCCGGTGAAAGTGACAGGACACTATTTCAACCTGGCTCGCAACAGCGCGCCCCTGCAGAGACTGATCAAGGCCAGCCCCAGCGAAACGCTCAATCTGGCAGGATCAGAAGACCCTGGCTACCAGATGGACTTTTCTCCAGTTGAGGGGTTACTGCACAAATACGAGATGGGATTGCTCTATACCGTCTCCACCTGTTCAGCCCATTGTCGTTTTTGTTACCGCGAGGAATTGATTGGCCGTAAGAACATCGAACGTCAGGATGGTACCGTTGCCAGGAAAGGAATTGCGAAGATCAACGAAGTGACCAGCTATATCCGATCGCATAATCAGATCGTTGCTGCCAACGGCGGGCGACACCCGGTGACTGGCCGCGAAAAACTACGAGAGATCCTGCTCTCCGGTGGTGATGCGATGGTACTTCCTAACCAGAAGATCGGCGAGTGGCTTGCTGCCCTTGCGGAAGCAGGAGTGGAATCGATTCGCCTCGGGACGAAGGAGATGGCATTCTATCCCCAACGATTCGACAGCCCTTTTCTGTCGATGTTGGATCAATTTCACATCGCTTATCCCGACGTCGGATTTCGGTTGATGATCCACTTCAACCATCCCGACGAGTTCCTGCAAAGAGGGCCCGACGGGGAATACTTGACCAACCCGAATGGTTCCCTCAAATGGGTGGAAGCCACGCGACGTGCCTTGGAAGGGGTCACGTCTCGCGGTTGGCTGCATGTCGAGAACCAGGCACCGATTATCAAGGGGATTAACGACGATGCCGACGCGCTGCGACTGATGCAACGTGCCTTGTATCATCGAGGAGTCAACAATCACTACTTCTTCTGCGGGAGAGACATCATCGCTTATCGGGCCTTTAACGTACCGATCGAAACTGCCTGGACAATACTCAACGAATCCCAGAAGGGCCTCTCGGGTGTCGAAGCTCATGCCCGCCTCTCCATCACGCATTACAAGGGGAAAACCGAGGTAGCCGCCGTAACGAACGATCCAATTCCCGGTATCGCGGCGGCCGAGAAGGGAGTGCTGATCTTTAAGAACCTCCGCAACTCGCTGGACGCACCGGATCGCGGCAAAACCTGTATTGTCGGTCGCAACCCGGACGCGATCTGGTTCAACGACTACGAGGACCGCGTCATCTGCGACGAGGCCGGCTTGTACGACTACGCACGAGTTCATAGGAAAACGGTCGTGGAAACATGTTCCCTGGAGTCTGGCAAGGCGTAGTTTGCCAGTTGCCGCTCGCCGGCTTAGCCGCAAAAAAATCGGGACGCAGCGGCTCTCTGTAGAAGACCTGGAGAATCGCGAGAATCAGGACATTGTGAGAGGGGGGAATCGCCCACAAGCGGAGGTCGCGGCTCGTGCTCCAGTAGGAAAGGCCTTGGACGTGTGCCGCTTGGCAGCGTTGATCATCGACATGACAATCTCGACTTGCGACCGTTGGCGCTGTCCTGCAAGATGGGCGGCCAGGCCGCGGTAGTCGGTCCGCAAACAGTTCTTCAGCACCAAGCAGGCGAACAATCCGCCTGGGGCGGATTGGGTAAACTTCTTGGGACTGTACCGGTGAGCATACGTCAGGAGCGACCGCCGCACCACAGCCAGCGCCGCCGCGCAAGAACACGAGCGTGAGATGCTAGGCATGGAGCCGATGCCCCAGATAAAGCACGAAGGCCAGATTCGCGTCCCCACCCGCGAACCCAATCGGGTCTTCGCTGATCCACACGCCGACCTTCGCATCATACCACCGGTTGAGATTGTTCTGCAAACCGGTCGCGTCGTCGAACAGTTTGCCGGTGAAGCCGAAGACGGTGTCGATGGCCGCGTTGGTCTCGGCGGTGACGTTGCCAAAAGCGTCGTAGGACTTGTGGTTTTGCACGACGCCCGTGTTGTCCACCAGATCGCGGACGGTGCCCAGGTGGTCGGCGAGCGCCCACAGCACCTCGCCGTTGGCCTGGTTGTTCGTCCAGTCGATCTGCTCGTCGGCCAGCAGTTGATCCACGACGGGGCCCCAAATAGGGGTAGGGGAGTCCGGCTCAACCGGACTTCCCTACCCCTATCGCTGTCGTGGCCCAAACTTCTTGGTAGCTATTGTGCCACTCGCTGTGCAATAATGGGTGAACCAAAGCTCTTAGCCAACTGCCAGCTAAGCGGTTTCTGGCGGATCGCTGACGGCTATCCCTCATGAAACTGGAGAAGCATCAACCCCAAAACTGTGCCAACTTGGCTGCGAACATCACGCGGCCAACATGACCAAGTTGTTCAAGTTCGAATAGACGCGAGTTGCGAGGCACACGAGTATATAGGGCTTTACTTGTAACTCGAAACTCGCCACGAATCACCAATGCCTACCAATCTCAAAGCCTGTCATTGTTGCGGACAGATTCAACACACTCCGCCGCTCGCTCCTCGCCAACTGGCATCCTGCGCACGGTGTGGTTCGACGGTTTGCCGCTTCGGCACTCACTCTGCCAGTCGCACGGCGGCATTGGCGACGGCTGCATTCATACTCTATTGGCCTGCCATCTTGCTGCCGATTCTCGACATCGAAAGACTGGGCAGGCACCATCAGTCGAGCTTGCTGATGGGCACGATCGACCTTTTGCGAGAAGGAAGCTGGTTTGTGGGCTTAGTCGTCCTCTTGTTCTCCATCGTGTTTCCACTGGTAAAGGTTGTTCTGCTCCTGGAACTCAGCTTGTTGGGAATTCTGCACCGGAAGCATAAAGCAGTTACTTATCGCATCATGGAACAAGCCGGCAAATGGGGTATGATGGATGTGATGCTGATTGCCTTCATGGTCATGCTTGTGAAACTTGGTTCGCTGGTGCAATTTCATTTCGGCCCCGCGGTGTGGGCTTTCGTCCTTTGCGTTGCGATGAGCATGTGGGCCTCGCTCTCGTTCGATCCGCATTCGATCTGGGTTGATGAACATGAATGACTTCAGACCGGAACCCGAATTTCCTACTGCTCATATTGTGGCTGCTGCCGGTCCTGTGGAATTGGTCGGAAAGCTCCGCTCGCGCCTTTGGGGAATCACCTTGCTGTGTTTGATCGTTGCAATCGGACTTGTATGGGCCGAACTTCACTCGACAGGAATGCAAATTCAGATCGCCTTTGCCGACGGCAGCGGCCTCGTGCCCGGCGATAGGGTTCGATATCGCGGGATTGATGTCGGAGAGGTAAAATCCGTTGTGCTAAACGAAGCCTTGGATCAGGTGATCGTAGCTGTGGAACTCAATGCGGAATCCGCTCCCTTAGCTCGAGAAGGTACCCGGTTCTGGATCGAGCGCCCCGACATCCGCCTGGGACAAGTCCGGGGGCTGGACACGCTCATGGGGGGTCGCTATGTAGGGGCGATCCCTGGTCCCAAGGATGCCCCGTGGTCCAATCGCTTTGAAGGCCTCAGCGATCCTCCCACCACGGTAGAAAACATCTTTGACGGCTTGGAAATCATGCTTGAATCGAGCCAGCGGTATGGCCTACAACGTGGTTCGCCGGTCAGCTATCGGGGAGTTGAGATCGGCCATGTTGTCAGTGTAGGACTCACGAACAATTCGTCCCGCGTCGTCGCGCGCACATTCATTCAGGGAGAATATCGCTCATTGGTGCGCGAGAATTCGCGGTTTTGGAGCAACAGTGGTATCGACTTGCGGCTGGGGATTCATGGTCTCGAACTCGATGCGGAAACGCTGGCAACGATTGCCGCGGGAGGTGTGGCTCTAGCAACGCCTGATGTTCCAGGCAATCGCGTTGCGACCGGGCATCGTTTCGAATTGATAAAATCACCCCGCGATGAGTGGCTCCGTTGGCAACCTCACTTGGCGATAGGCAGCGCATTGCTCCCCGAGAACGTGCCGATTCCACAACCCATACTAGGGGTTAGTCGTGGCGAAAAACAATTGGGGCTGTTCGGTGGAGGTCAACGCCGTGGCTGGATCTTGGCGTTGGAGAGTGCCAAACTGCTGGGCCCCGCGGATCTGCTCACAGCGGCAGCAGATGAGAAACGTGTGTTGGAAATCAGCGGCAAGACGATCGAACTCATCGCCAAGGAAGACTCCAGCACGCGTCGGCTTGCAACACGCATACTCCCCGAGAGTCTCGCAAACATGGATGCACTATGGCCTCTTGCTCGCATCCATTCGATCATAGACGCTGTAAATCTGCCACCCGAGTTGGTGGTTACCTGCGGGACCGACAATCTCACGATTCCATTGGCAACCGAACGGATCGCATTCGCAGAGGACCAATGGAAAATCGACCCGGCGATCCCCTTGGATGAAGATTGGCACGGCGCCTGTGTCCTCTCGGCAGCGGATGGTTTTTTGATAGGGATCGTCGTCCATACTTCTGACGGAATGCTCATCGAACCCATCCCAACCGAGTTGCTTCAAGACGAATAGCTATTCTTCATAGCTGCAGGCCGGAACTCGTGAAACTCGCTCCGGCCTCCAATCAGTTCCTCTCGATATTTGCCCGACGAATGCGCTCAACCTGCCCCATCCGATTCGAGCTCTTCCCAGCGTGCATATACGGCAGCAAGCTCTTCCTCGCAGGTCTTGAGGTTCGCATTTCGAGTTGCAATCGTCTCGGCGGGTTGTTTATAAAAATCTGGATTCGCCATAATGGCGTGAAATTTGGCAATCTCGGATTCCAGCCGTTCTATTTTTGCCGGAAGACTGGCCAGTTCTCGCTGCTCTTGATATGAAAGCCGCCGTTTCACAACCTCTGGAACTTTAGTCGTACCAGCAACTGAGACACGCTTTTTAGCAGGGTCACCGGCTATCGGAAATTCTTCACGTAGCGGATGATCACGTTGCCGAAGCCAGTCGTCGTAACCTCCCACATACTCCCGCGGCCCTGTTTCCTCGAAAACGATCGAGCTCGTAACCACATTATTAAGAAACACTCGATCGTGGCTTACGACAAGGAGCGTACCGGCAAAATCGATGAGCTGTTCCTCAAGAAGTTCCAACGTCTCGGCATCAAGATCGTTAGTCGGTTCATCGAGAACGATGACATTCGCCGGTTTGGAAAAGAGTTTGGCGAGCAGCACCCGATTGCGCTCACCACCGGAGAGAAATCGCACTTGGGTCCGAGCACGGTCTGGAGTGAAAAGAAAATCCTGCAAGTACCCCAGCACATGTCGCTGTTTCCCTGCAATCGACAACTGGTCGCTCCCCTCGCCCACGTTGTCCTGCACGGTCTGCTCTTCATCAAGTTGCCCTCGAAGCTGATCGAAGTAAGCAACCTGGAGGTTCGTTCCCAAACGGACCGATCCCGATTGAGGTTGCAACTCACCAAGCAAGAGTCGCAGCAGCGTCGATTTGCCGACTCCATTGGGACCAATCACACCGATTTTGTCGCCGCGCATGATCTCGATGGAAAAACGGTCCACGATCTGGCAATCCCCGAAGCCGAAGGAGATATCCTCCACTCGGGCAACCAGTGCCCCGCTGCGTTGTTCGGATTGAATCTCCAATTTTGCTTTGCCGACGACCTCACGACGTTCAGCCCGCTCGACACGCATCGCTTTCAAAGCTCGCACCCGGCCTTCATTGCGCGTACGTCGCGCCTTGATCCCTTGGCGAATCCAGGATTCTTCCTGGGCCAGTTTCTTGTCAAACAGGGCATTCTGTTTTTCCTCGGTAGCCAAGGCAGCCTCTTTGCGAACGAGAAAGGTCGGATAATCGCACGACCAATCGAACAAGTGTCCGCGATCGATCTCCAAGATACGAGTTGACAGTCTCCGTAAGAATGCCCGATCGTGCGTCACAAACAACAAAGTCCCCGACCAGCGTTCCAGAAACCCCTCCAGCCAATTGATTGCAGCGATGTCCAGATGATTGGTGGGTTCATCAAGCAAGAGGACACTCGGATCGCGAGCCAATTGTTGTGCCAACAACACCCGCCGCTTCATTCCTGCCGACAAGGTAGAAACCAGCAATTCGCCCTCAAGTTCCATTTCGTCCATCAGCCGTTCGACCCGCTGTTCGAACTGCCAGTCGTGGCCATGATCCTCAAGCTCCTGGTAGCCCTGGCGAATGACATCGTGAACTGTGCCCGGCAAATCTAGGGGAACTTCCTGAGGCAGCAGTGCCACGGTCACTCCGGGCGACACCTCGCATCGGCCATGGTCCGGGGAAATCTCACCCGCCAGAATCCGCATGAAGGTAGTCTTGCCCGAGCCATTGCGACCCAAGAGTCCAATCCGCTGGCGCGGTTCAATCTGACAGGAGACATTGTCCAGCAGTGCCGGACCGCGAAAACCAACCGTTACATCGCTGAGTTGAATAAGAGCCATCGGCTAGGCCGTTCGGACCCGAGCGAATCGGGATAATCGGTGAATTGGACGGGGGTCGAGTGCGAATCACGATTGAAGTTAGCTGCAATCCCGATGGACGCTAGTATTCTGTCATCCTACCGACACATGCACAACCAGGCATTGCTGGAAGAGCCCCGTACTGAGCGTGTTTTGGCAGCCCTTGGCAAGTGGAGATCAGTTCCACGAAACCTCGCGTCATCCAGGGTATCGGAATGAAGCAAATCTCTTATCCAGGCGAAATGCCGCGCGTTCCGTGGGGCGCCGCCGAAGACGTAACCTGTAAAAGGACAGTACCGGCTACGCCCAAGCTCCGAATGAGTCACGAGGAAACCAGCAATAGAGCAGTTTAGGGATCCGAAGAATTAACACTTTTTTCTGACCCGGTTCCTCCAATATGACTGGATAAAGCACTGTAACCGGGATCCAAGGAGTTGGGTGCCTCGGTCGAGTTCATCATCTAATGCAAAAGCATAGAGCTTTCAGTCATTCATACGGACAACAGACTACTTAAAAACATTCAAAACATCCGCTCCAGCAATTCCTCATCAAACCAAGCCACCGCGCTGAGCTTAGCTCTCCCGACCCAAACCTCTTTGCTCTCACAAACCGTTTCAAAGTCGGCTTCGAGAGAAGTGAGATCATCAGAAGCAGGACTGCTAGCAACAAGATTTGACGTACCATGGCTCGTAATCCAATGCCAGTACACCCCACAGGAGTCGAACCTGTAACCTTCGGATTCGTAGTCCGATGCTCTATCCAATTGAGCTAGGGGTGCATTACAAAATGCTCTAAGAATACCTATCATTCGATATCACTGATCGTAGCATTCTGTAGACCGCCCAGTCTACACATCACGGCTAAATTCGTCTAGGCGCTTGGGTTGAGTGTTGAGAGTTGGTTTCAAAGTTATGTGGTGCAGGCTTTCTACCTGGAATGGCAGCTAGGATGGCTGCCCCACGACATAACACATCCTTGGCGAGAGAGAGAGTCTTGGAATCAATGCGGGAAAACGTTATACAAAAGCTTCCTGCCTGTATGTCCCTTTCCTTCTGTTTGACCCTGAGGAATCTAACGATGGCGATCCGCTTTGCTACGATCATGTTCTCTATTTCGTGCGTTGCTCTCTCTTGCCAGGCAGAAGTCGAAGGACCTTGGCCGCAATGGCAGGGACCACGACGGGATGCTGTCAGTACGGAGACTGGACTCGTGCAAGATTTCCCTGCGGAGGGACCCCAGCGACTGTGGCTTTTTGAAGACTGTGGGATCGGTTACTCGGGTCCAGCAATTGTGGATGACGAACTATACATCTTGGGTGCCCTCGACGGTACCGATCATCTATTGTGCCTTGATGCGACTACAGGGGAAGAAATGTGGAAAAGTCCTTTAGGCCCCACCTATGAAAATGATTGGGGGGATGGCCCTCGCTCAACTCCCACGGTCGATGGTGAACATATCTATGCGATGACTCCGCAAGGGATGCTTTATTGCTTGCAAACCAGGGACGGCACGGTCGTCTGGTCGAAAGCAATGCAGGAATTGGGTGGCAGTATTCCCACTTGGGGCTACAGCGAGTCCCCTTTAGTTTTGGGTGATCGTGTGTACTGTACTCCAGGAGGTGAGGCGGGAGCAATTGCAGCACTCGACAAACAGACTGGCGAGACCATCTGGCAATCAAAGGAGTATCCCGACGCCGCTCACTATAGCTCCATCATGCCGATGCAACATGAGAGGCGCACGATTCTTGTGCAGCTACTGTACAAAGAGTTGGTAGGGGTTGATCCTGAGAATGGTAACGGCCTGTGGTCCATTGCTTGGAACGGCAATGTTGCAGTGATTCCTACGCCCATCATATCCGGCAACACGGTGTACGCGACATCCGGCTACGGAGCCGGTTGCGCAATGATTCGGCTTACCGCCGACGATGCCGAAGTGGTTTACGACAACAAGAATATGACGAACCATCATGGAGGCGTGATTCTTCATGATGGCCACCTCTACGGCTACAGTGACGGCAAAGGCTGGGTATGTCAGAATCACGAGACTGGCGATATCGTGTGGCGGGAACGCGAGGCATTGGGCAAGGGAGCAATTGCCTATGCCGACAACCGCTTCTATTGCCTTAGCGAAGACGATGGGGAATTAGTCCTCATTGCAGCAACTACCAGCGGTTGGGAGGAACATGGCCGCTTTAAACTTGACCCTCAAACAAATCTTCGTAAGCCGAAAGGAAAAATCTGGACCCATCCAGTCATCGCCGATGGAAAACTGTATCTGCGGGATCAGGAGTTGCTGTTTTCTTTTGATGTACGAGCAAAGTAGGGGCTGACTTTATGGGAAGAAGCCGCGCGCTGCCGCCTGCGACCAGGAAGGAAGTTGACTATGGCTTGGGTTTGGGAGTAAGTACCAAACGGACTGGGGTTCCCAAGTGGGGAATCTCGTCGGTGTTGGCCTCGAAGAGCAGACCATCATTTCCCTGGCTGCTTTCCACGGGAATATCAAGAGTGGCAGTTGAGAAATTCGACACGCAGATTAGGTCGCCTGCTTCAGCCTGGTAATATTCTCGACCGGTCTCTTCGTCTTTCCAGAATCCGCTGCCAGCGAATACCCAAGGTTGGGTCATTGGTTTGCCGGTTTGAATGTCTCTGACCCACTGTTGTGCTTTCGTGCTCCGCCATTTTTTCTCGTCATCTTGCCAGCGGACCTCGATCTCGATTTCCGCCCCACTGGCAGGCCGAAACTTGGGGCGAAAGCTTGCCGGATGCCCTACTTCAGCTCCCACGGCCAGCAGGGCGGCATGAATTGTCTGTGCCCGACTAAACACGGCGACCACGGACTCGTGTTCCTTGGTTCCGACGGGACAGGCAAACATCTCCAACATTCCTTCTCGCAGAGAAACATAACCATCTACATAAACCTTTTTTTCTTTGGTATCAATCCAAACGACGTCGGGTTTGGGAAAAGCCTTCGCACCTTCAGGGGGAGGGAGTTTAGGAGGTAGCGGTTTGCCCGTTTTGGAGTCGAAATAGGTGCTGGTGTCAAAATTCTCGGCATTGCGAACTGCAGATTCTTCCTGCGCCCAGCCAAAGGGAGAAAAGCATAAACCGAATAAAGATACCGTTAAAATAGTGACTATCGCAGTTTTCGACATTTCGCACTCCTCGCTGGCAGAGACTCTGGCCGCTTGGCATAATAAAACCGTCTCTTGAGCTAATCGAAGCTTGATTCTAGCAGTGCAAGTGCTTTTTGTCACGAACCACTTTCTGCAAAGAGAACTTCTCCAGAAAAATCTTCATCACCCCCCGTGATTGCGTCGGGTTCGGAGCGTAGAATGGCGGCCACCCTCCCGGGAATCGTTTGCACACCGGCTGCTTCTAAAGGAAATCAGTGTAGAGAACTTATATGCCAACAGCCATTGAATCAGACACAGTAACCCTTTCCCCCAAAGACCGATCCACTTATGAGAATGCTAAACGATTCTCTTATCGTGCCGGGCGGCCCAACTTCTGGAATGACTCTGCTCCCAAAAAGGTCATCGACGATAACAACTGGGAAAGTTGGATCCACTATTTGGTAAAGCGGCGCAAACCCACTTCGGTTGACTCGCTGTGTGCGGCCAAGGGTTCTTCTCTCTTGTGGGGTTTAGACGCCTGCCGGCTGTCATCCATGTCGTCCGAGTTGCTACAACTCATCAAGTGTGCGAGAGGCAAAGGAAAGTTCGATCAAGCAACGACTGAAGACATACTCCATCGTTGGCAGCAGAGGACAGAATCCCTGCCACAGAGTGTTGACTTCGCTATGGAATGCCTGGCGGTGGCTAATCTGCTGCCGATCGTTGGGCAATTCATCGATAGCAAGCACTGGTGGTCATTGCTTGATGTACTTTGGGAGATCGTGACTTGCACCGACGACTGGCAGATCGATGCAGAAATGCCTGCTGAGAATTGCTTGGTGTATCAACTACTTGCTGGGGAACTGCCACTGACCCTTGCCTATTTGTTTCCTGAAATTCGTCCGCTGGTTAAACTGCGCAAGTCCGCGAACGATGTCCTGAGCGAGTGTTTGATCGAACTCTCCAATGGTGAAGGCTTGCCGCGCGCAAGCCATCTGGAACAGTTTCGTGCGCTAGTGGCCTCTTGGACCCGATGCCGAGCCATGGGGGGAGCAATCAAGAAAAGCTCGTGGAGTAAAAAGGCCGAGGAGCAATACCGCCAAGCAGTTGGCAAGTCGCTGATGCTTTCCTCAAGTAGTGGGGTGCCTCTTCTTTCCAGAGAACACGCTGCTGGCTGGTCGCCAGATTTTCTCGAAGCCGCCTTGAAATTGGGGGGTACCTCGACTGATCGAACCGCCGCAATCGACATGTTTGATAAGAAACTGACCAAACACCTCTCGGGCAAGAGCGGCAAGGTGGTCTCCGAAACTTCCTACCATTGTGAATGGGCGGGTTTGGCAATAATGCGAACGGCATTTAGCCCTGACGCACCTGTCGTGGCAATTGACTACGCCACACCAGACTTAAAACTTGACGTGTGGGTCGGCTCGCAGCGGCTAATCGCTGGTATGTGGTCTGCTGAAACCTGTTCGGAAGGCAAAAAGCTTGAACCAATAGGGGTTTGGGAGGAAACGTGCTGGTTCAGTGACGAGGACGTCGACTATCTAGAGTTGGCAATCGAACTTTCTGATGGGGCGCGACTCGAACGACAAATCCTCCTGGCTCGCGACGATCTTTTCCTGCTCTTGGTCGATCATGTTTTGGATGCGCCAGGCGCTACAATTCGACACCAATTTAGCTTGCCGCTCGACCCAGATATTCAGTTCATGGCAGAAATCGAAACCCGGGAAGGGACTTTGGGAGCAACCAAGCAGATATCGCGTGTTTTGCCATTAGCGCTGCCTGAATGGAGAAGTGATCCTCGTATTGGCGAACTTACCCAAGTGGCGGATCGTCTGCAACTCACTCAAGAAAGGCCCGGTCGACGGCTTGCTTGCCCCCTGCTGTTCGATCTCGATCCAGCACGTCTTGGCAAGCCATGCACATGGAGGCAGCTCACGGTAGCTCAGTCGCTAGAGATTCAGCCTCATGACGTAGCGGTAGGCTTTCGGGTCCAATGCGGCAAATCTCAGTGGCTCATTTACCGATCGCTGGCTGCCCCTGCGAACCGATCGGTGCTGGGTCAGAATACTTCTGTTGAGTGCCTCGTTGGTCGCTTTCTGGCACCTGGTGGCGAAGTGGAAGAGTTGCTGCAAGTCGAGGGTTAATTGTCGAACGGTTGGAATCGCCCGGTTGGAATCGCCGATGACGTTACTTCCACGCTTTGCAGCATAGAATGATCGAATGGTAGTATGTCCCATACGAACCAAGTCATCGCCGATAATCTCTCCAAGGTACGTGAACGTATGGCCGTAGCTGCCACCGCGGTCAACCGAGACCCAAGTGAGATAAAGCTCATTGGTGTTAGCAAGTATGTCGGAGTTTCAGAGACTGTAGCACTTCTGCAGGCCGGATGCACCGACTTGGGTGAGAGTCGGCCTCAGCAACTCTGGGAAAAGGCGGAAGCCCGACAACTCGCTAGTGCCCGTTGGCATCTCGTCGGTCATTTGCAACGAAACAAAGTGCGACGAACGCTACCTTTGGTCGAACTGATTCACAGCGTAGATAGTTGGCGACTGCTTGAAGCCATCGAACTGTGTGCCGCCGAACTCGAACTCCCGGTGCGCGTCCTGCTGGAAGTCAATTGTTCAGGTGACACCACGAAGCACGGGCTCACACCGGATGCGTTGCGAAGGATGCTGTCTTCTCTCTCAGAATTGAAGCACGTCACAGTCTGTGGTTTGATGACCATGGCCGCTCTTGAGGGAGGCTCGGCAATAGCGGAAAAGAACTTCACTGCCCTGCGAGAGGTACGTGATGCTTCTCAGACGGAATGTCCCCCTAGTATCCAATTGGCAGAACTGTCGATGGGCATGAGCCAAGACTTTGAGCCTGCGATCCGTGCAGGTGCCACGATGGTCCGAATTGGATCGATCCTCTTCGAGGGCCTCGAACCTTGATCCAAATCAATCCCGCGATACCGTTAATTGCTGGTCCAATATGCGGTTAGCTAGGATTGCCGTTTTGCCTGATTCCATCTATCATGGAACTAGCTTGGCGTAAAATGAATTGAGCATTTTTCAGCCGTTCGTCAAACCTCAAGCTACCCTACCATACTGCCTGCCTTCAGGACGCATTATCCCACCTCGCCAAGAATTTAACTTCTATAGGAATTGTTGCGCATCCATGAAGGCCCTCACCGAACGCATTCTCCATTACACAATTCTAATTGTTGTCACGATTTTTTCAGCGATTGTGATGTGGAAGCTTAGCGCAAAGTCACAACTGGCCGAGTCCCATGCGGAACTTGGTGCCCGACCTCTCTCTACAATCGCCGTTCCCAAAGCCCCCGTGGCGGTAACGCCATTAGAAGTTGAGACATGCGAAATCTATTCCACGTACGCAGGCAAGATCCAGCCTTGGGAGACCTACCAGGTAGGCTTCGAGGTTTCAGGTCGTGTACTCCAGCTAGGTGAAAATGCCATAGGCCAACCACTCGACGAAGGAGATCGTGTTACGAAAGGCCAAGTGTTAGCCCTCATGGACGACCGTGTCTTTTCAGCCCGCAAAGAAGAAGCAGCAGCCCGAGTTGCTCAGGCTGAGTCCGATCTCGAGCGTGCCCAACAGGTCAGGCAATCCAGCCCCTCCGCACTCTCCGCAGCAGAACTGCAACGACTTGTCACCGAAGTCGCGCTGGCAAAGTCCCAACTCCAAGTTGCAGTAAAAAACCTAGAAGATGCCACGCTCAGGTCTCCCGTCAACGCTACCATTTCCAAACGAATGATCAAGGCAGGGGAATCAGTGGGTGGGAACCAACTGGTGTTCGAGCTTGTGCAGAACGACAAGGTGCTCTTGGTCGTCGATGTACCCGAATCGCAAATCCGTGAACTCGAAACTCGCCAGCGCGAAGTAGCCGAATGCCAAAAGAATGCCTCGCAACAAGAGGACGCCGAGTCGTGTGTCTTTAGGGCCCGCGTGCATCTGGAAGGGACCGATAGCTTTGGCAGTTCCTGGCCTGAGCTTTCTGGAGAGGTTTATCGAATACCCGAAGTAGCCGATACACGGACGGGACTCTTTCCCGTTGAGATCAAACTGACGAACGAGGATCGCCATCTACGGCCGGGAATGGTGGCAACTGCCGACGTGGTAACTGTTCGAGTACCGGGTTATTCCATTCCCGAGGCTGCCGTCCTGTTTCGTGCCCATCGTGCCTACTTGTTCTCTGTGGAACAGGAGCGCGCTGAAATGGAACTCCTGTACTGGAACCTGGGATCGGCCAAGGTCTATCGTGCTCGCCAAATCGAACTCCCGCAATGGGTTGAACAGGGTCCCCGGATCGTTGTCCCGGCCGAGGCAGTCGAGTTGGAGAATGCGATCGTGCGTGGTCAGTTTCGCTTGTCCGATGGACAGTTGGTGCGAATTGTCGATTCTCCGAGTATCACACCAACTGTTGCCGCTACCACAACATCCACCACCAGCGGATCTTCTGAACGGTAGTATTGCCATGAAACTCAGTGCCAAAGCCATTGATCATCCCCGCTTTGTGCTGGTGGCCACGGCCATGGTTTTCCTCCTGGCCTTATTCGCTGCGTATTTGATTCCCGTGCAACGCACCCCGGCAATCTCCAAGGCAGTTGTACTGGTGGCGATTCCCTATCCAGATTCCCAGCCCAATGAGTCGGAGAACGAAATCGCCCGTAAGGTCGAGGAGGCCCTCACCGAGCTGCAGAGCGTTGACTTCATCGCTTCAACCAGCCTGCGCGGAGCATCGATCACGCAAGTAATCTTTCTCGACGGTGTCAATCCCAACGAAGCCAAGCGCGAAGTGAAGGATCTGATCGACCGTATTCGCAACGAATTACCTCTCGGCCGTGAGGTACAACCCGACGTGCGGAAGATCGATTTCGAGAGTGCCCCTTTGATGCTGGTCACCTTGGCTGGCCCCCCAGGATTCGACGAACGGGCTCTTAAGCAAATTGCTGAAGAAGTAGAAAAACAAATCTCCTCGGTCGATGGAATTGCCAATACGCAACTCTTTGGCGGCAAAGAACGCGAGATTCACGTCAATGTGAATCCCGATTTGATGACACAATATGGCCTTACGCTGCGTTCCTTGCGGCAGGCGCTCAGCGATTTCAACGCCAAGGTTCCTGCTGGCTCGTTTGATACTGGAAAAATCGACCGTACAATCCGTAACGAGTCGAAGTTCCGCGGCGTCGATGACATTCGCGAGGCGATTGTCTCTAGCGAAGGGGGACGGGTTATTCGAGTCAGCGACGTGGCCGAAGTCATCGACTCGCATCGGCGACTGTTGAACGTTGCACAACTTGATGGCCAAGATTGTGCGACGATCATTGTCAACAAGGAATCGAATATCAACACGTTGGCTGCTGCGCGGGCAGTCAACGCCCTGGTGGACGATCTGCGACAGCAATATCCGAATATGACATTCACAACTTCCCGAGATACCTCACAAGAAATTTGGATCATGTTCCGGGTACTGGGGTCCAGCGCGCTCTTTGGTGCAATGCTCGTTTTGGTAATTCTCGCCTGGTCGATGGGATTGCGGATATCGATCTTGGTACTGCTGGCAATCCCTTTCAGCTCTGCCGTGGGACTCGTGTTTCTGTACTTTGCCGGAATACCAGTCTCGAATATGGTAGTCTTCAGTTTCATTCTTGCCTTGGGGATGGTAGTAGATGGGGCGATTATAGTCGCAGAGAATATCCATCGTCATATTGAGCGAGGCGAAGATCCCGTCACCGCCGCCAAGACCGGAATCGAGGAGGTGGGCCTTCCTGTAATCGCCGCGGATCTAACGACCATCGCAGCTTTTCTGCCGATGTTACTTGTTCCAGGTATCATGGGAGACTTCATGGGGGTAATGCCCAAGGTTGTGAGCGTTGCTTTGTTTGGCTCTATCCTGGTTGACCACTTTATTTTGCCCACGCTTGCGGCGCGCTGGTATCAGAAGCGCGAGCCTGTTCATGATGAATCGGTCGTTTTCGCCGCGGTGGCCAAAGGCGAATCAGCCAGTTTCCATCCCGATGCGACACGTGTGCGCCCCAACCTGGGGCTGTGGACGCGGCTCTACGCAGGTGTTTTACGCACAGCCTTGGCGAATCGTCTAGCGGTTATAATCTTGGCGGCTGTTGCATTGTTTAGTGCTACCCATCTGTTTTTCAAACTGGGTTTCGAGTTTTTTCCCGCCAGCGATCGGGGACAATTCGGCATCAAGTACGAACTTCCTTTGGGCTATAGCATCGAAGAAACGCTCGCTGCCGCGAAGGTGATCACCGGACCGTTGCAAAAATGGGAGGATCGCGGCATTTTGCAGCATTATGTGACGGCCGTCGGCTCCTCGGGGGGCTTGGCCACGCGCATCGAGAACGATCCAGCGTCCGGCCCAGAGTTTGGTGAAGTCATGGTCGATCTTCTTTCGCCTCTGGATCGCTCGATCCATGAGCAAGAGGTGATTAATGACCTCCGCCGCGAAATTCGCCCGCTGCCCGGCATGAAATACTCGATCAAAGAAATAGAAGACGGTCCTCCTGGAGGTTCGGACGTCGCCGTGAGGCTGACGGGGGACAATCTCGAACAATTGGGCCGCCTCGGCAAGCTGATGGCTGATCGGTTCAAAAGCATGCGTGGCACAGTTGATGCATCCACCGACTATCGTGATGACCATCCTGAGTTGATTATCGAACCCAAACCCAAGGTCGTAGGACTCTATGGCATGACCGAAGCCCAAATCGCTCAGGCGGTGCAGGTAGCGATCGCAGGAGATTCTCAGATTCAACTCACGCTCGACGACGAAGACGTGACCTTGCGGCTGCAATTAGCACCTGAATATCAACGCTATCCAAGCAGTCTCAAGCGGCTGATGGTGTCAGCACCTGATGGCCGTCAGGCCTCGATCGCTGAGCTTGCCGACATCCGCAATGACGTCAGTCTCTACAGCATCAATCGGTACGAGCGCGATCGGGCGGTGGTTGCAAAGTGCGACGTGGTGAAACCCACCCTGCCTGACGATGTCTTCAAGGTACTGCGTGAAGAAATTCTGCCTGAACTGGGATTTCGGCCCTCCAAAGGCAATTCGATGGTGTTCCTCGGTAAGCCGACCACACCTTCGGAAGGAGTGAAAGCCGAATTCACCGGTGAAAACGAAGAACGCGATAAGAACTTCGGCTATCTGGTCCGCAGCATGATTCTAGGAATCGTGCTAATCTTCGCCATTCTCGTGACTCAATTCAACAGTTTCCGCCAAAGTTTGATTGTCATGTTGACCGTCCCCTTGAGCTTCATTGGGGTGACGATTGGCATGTGGTTTCTCGGTTATCCCTTCAGTCTTGCATCCTTTATCGGTTTAGTTGCATTGACCGGCATCGTGGTCAACGACGCCATCGTGATGGTCGACTTCACCAACCAGGCCCGCGCACGTGGCTTGCCTCTTCGCGAAGCTTTGGTAGAAGCCGGTATCAATCGCCTGCGACCGGTGCTCTTGACGACGGTGACCACTATCGGTGGATTGTTGCCTCTATTATTGAACATTTCCGGCGGAGCCGAGTTCTGGCAACCGCTTACCGCCGCCATCATCTTCGGCCTGGCGTTTGCAACCGTACTTACGCTGATTGTGATTCCTGTCTGCTACAGTTTGGCGTACACAATCCCGGATGGCGCAAACGCGAAACCTCGCTGGCTGACAAGAACGAAGCATGCTATCCAACCACAGGCGGCCCCTACCTTGTAGGCCATAACAAGCCGTGCGCAGTTCCGGCATGACCGACCAGAACCGTCGCGATTGCCGGACTTTGCATTGCACGTTCCAGTCTACCGCTTCAGCAGCTTCGCAAACTTCTCCCACGACAACGTGTTCGCCACATTCTTCGCCGTGAGCCCTCCACGGCGGGCCTGTATTACTCCGTAACGCATCACATCGAGACCAGCGGTGCTGTGGGCATCTGTGGAGATCACGATAGGGATTTTCATGCGCCGAGCGGCCGCGCAGTGCTGGTCATGAAGATCGAGACGCGCCGGGTTCGCATTCAGTTCTAGCATCTTCTTGTGCTTGACGGCGGCTTTGAAAACCTGGTCCATGTCGACAGCATACGGCTCGCGACGATTGATCAGCCGACCGGTGGGGTGGGCGATGATATCGACGTGGGGGTTTTCTAGTGCCCCCAGGATTCGTTCGGTGATCTGCTCGATAGGCTGATTTTGACCGTAATGAACGCTGGCAATCACCCAGTCGGCCTGGGAGAGCACGTCGTCGGGGAGGTCCATGCCTCCTTTTTCGAGTATATCACACTCAATCCCTTTGAGAATCTTGATGTCACCGTGCTTCGCTTGTAACTTGTCGATTTCTTTCCACTGGGCCAAGAGTCGCTTAGAATCCAGGCCGTTGGCCATACTCACGCGCTTCGAGTGATCGGTAATGGCAAGGTAATCAAGTCCTCGTTTTTTCGCTGCCGCCACCATTTCTGCGAGCGTCGCCTGGCCATCAGTGGCGTTCGTGTGGGTGTGCAGATCTCCGCGAATGTCTGTAAGCTCCACCAGTTTGGGAAGTTTGCCTGCTGCGGCCCACTGAAACTCTTCGCGGTCTTCGCGAATCTCAGGCGGAAAGCATGGCAAATCCATCGCCTGATAAACTTCTTCCTCAGTACGACCGACCAGATAAGTCTCGGCCTCGTCCTTTTCTACGAGGAACACTCCCCACTCATTGATCTTAAGTCCGCGTTGTTTAGCTCGCCCGCGCAATTCAACATTGTGTGCCTTCGACCCTGTAAAGTATTGCAGCGCCGAACCAAACGATTCCTTTGGCACCACACGCAGGTCCATTTGCATACCACTTGACAAGCGAACCGACATCTTCGTATCACCTCGGGCGATTACCTCAGCGATGCCCGGGTACTTTCCGAAGTGGTCCATTGCTGCCGCGACGTCGGCAGCTTCGACCAAGAAGTCTAGGTCGCCCACCGTCTCACAGCCACGGCGATAACTACCTGCCGGCGCGACTTGCTTGATCCCTTTTTCACTCCGCAGATGTTCGAGCACTTCAGCGACAATCGCATCGGCCTCGGCCCACTTCGTCCGCACGTCGCCTTGTTCGGCAATGGCGAGTCCTTTGAGGATTGTTTCTTCGGTCTTTGCGCCGAACCCCTTCAAGTCACGAACCTGTTGCTTCTCACAAGCCGTACGAAGTTGGTCGAGCGATTCGACTCCTAGTTCCTTGAACAGCACCGCTGCCTTCTTCGGACCTAGTCCCGGCACACGAAGCATGGCTAACACAGAGCCAGGGACCTGGGATTGTAACTCTTCGAGCTGCGTAAGCCGACCAGTGGTGACGAGCTGCTCGATCTTCTCGGCTAGATCCTTGCCAATTCCATCGAGATCAGTCAAATGGCGCGATTCGTCGGCAATGATCTCAGCGATCCGCTCACTGAGATCGCCGATCTTGCGGGCTCCATTGCGATAAGCCCGCACGCGGAACGGATTGGCCCCCTGGAATTCTAAAAGATCGGCGACCTGTTCAAATACAGCAGCGATTTCTTGATTGGTCATAATCGTTCATTTTATGACTTTCGTCGCAGTATGCCATAACTCCACCTACCGCGACATCGCTCGCTTTACTGCGGTTCCCATGTCGGCTGGGCTTTGAGCGACTTCAATGCCAGCGTCTTCGAGGGCGGCGATTTTTTCCTCGGCGGTGCCTTTGCCGCCGGAGATAATCGCCCCCGCGTGGCCCATTCGTTTGCCAGGAGGGGCAGTACGGCCCGCGATAAATGCTGCCACGGGTTTCGTGACGTGCTCCTTCACAAACGCAGCGGCTTCTTCCTCGGCGGTGCCGCCAATTTCACCCATCATAATGATCGCCTCGGTTTCGTCGTCGGCCTGATAGAGCTTCAAGAGATCAATGAACGATGTTCCGACAATCGGGTCCCCTCCCAGTCCGACACAGGTCGATTGTCCTAGGCCAAGCTCGGAAAGTTGCCACACGGCTTCGTAAGTAAGCGTGCCACTGCGGCTCATCACTCCCACGGGACCTTTCTTGTGAATGTAACCGGGCATGATGCCGATCTTGCACTCTTCAGGGGTGATCACGCCGGGACAGTTCGGGCCAACCAACCGCACGTCGTCACGGTCCTTGATCACGTCGTAAACCCTCACCATATCGAGCACTGGTACTCCTTCGGTGATGGCAATCACGACCTTGATTCCCGCATCGACTGCTTCGAGAATCGCATCCGCGGTAAATGCCGGCGGCACAAATATCATCGCGGCATCGGCACCCTCTTGTTCAACAGCTTCCATGACCGTATCGAACACAGGCAAACCAAGCACTTGCTGGCCACCTTTGCCAGGCGTGACACCACCCACCATCTTCGTGCCGTACTCCAGACAACCCTTGGTGTGAAACTCTCCCACCTTACCTGTGATACCCTGGCAGATGACACGAGTATTCTTATTTATCAATATGCTCATTAAATTTTCGTCGTTAGTTTTTGGTAGTTAGACGTAATTCATCCCGCTGCAGCGACCACTTTGTTCGCAGCGTCCGTGAGATCCGTAGCCGTGATAATATCTACATCGCTCTCCGAGAGAATCTTGCGGCCTTCGGCGACTTCGGTCCCTTCGAGACGTACGACGAGTGGCACATTGAAACCGACTTGCTTGTACGCTTCGAGTACCGCATTGGCGATGGTTGTGCATCGCATGATGCCGCCAAAGATGTTTACGAGAACAGCTTTTACATTTTTGTCTGAGAGCAATATTCGAAATGCCTCGGTCACCTGATCCACCTGTGCCCCTCCCCCGACGTCGAGGAAGTTCGCGGGCTGGCCACCGTGCAGCTTAATGAGATCCATGGTGCTCATCGCCAGGCCGGCACCATTGACCAGACACCCAATGTTGCCTTCGAGTTGCACATAACTGAGACCTGCCTGGCCAGCACGGACTTCGGCGGGGTCTTCTTCGGCAATGTCTCGAAGTTCGGCCAAATCGGGATGGCGGAACATGGCGTTGTCGTCAAAAGTGATTTTTGCATCGAGCGCGATTAGGTTACCCTCTCCAGTAACCACCAACGGATTAATCTCGACCAGACTGCAATCAAGCTCGACGAACAACTTGCACATCGACCGCATGAATGAATCAGCACTGCGAACACTCTTGCCTGTGATGTTGAGTTTGTGACATAGCTTGCGAACCTGATAAGGTTGCAAACCTGCATCGGGATCAAAGTGCTCCTTGTAGATCAACTCCGGAGTCTTGGCAGCCACCTCTTCAATGTTCATTCCCCCTTCGCTGGAGACCATCAGCACGGGCAGCCCTTCGGCCCGATCAATCACAATGCCCAAGTACAACTCGCGGGCAATGTCGCAGCCCGCCTCAACAAGCACCTGATTGACTGTCTTGCCTGCCGGGCCAGTCTGGATCGTGACCAGCTCGTGGCCGAGGATATTCTTGGCAACCTTTTCAGCCTCGTCAGCCGACTTAACTAGTTGGACACCGCGCTGTTCAGGGTTTGATTTGATTGTTCCCTTGCCCCGTCCACCGGCATGGATCTGGGCCTTGACGACCGCAATACTGCCACCGAGTTTTTTAAATGCGGCAGCGGCTTCGGCAGCAGTACGGGCGACGATGCTTTCGGGAACGGCGACTTTTGCCTGCCGCAGAAGCTCTTTGGCTTGATATTCGTGTATTTTCATCTTGATTTGCCTACAAATGGACAACAGAAGCAAGTCTGGCGAGTATAGCGCTGCTGGTAGAGAGTGGTCAACGGGGCTGAGTTTCCGCAGCATCGCTTAGGCCAGAACAAGCCGTGCGCAGTTCCGGCAATGATTTGCCAGTTCGGAACGCCTTTCTGTTCCGTACGCGGAAAAGGGCCGGCAGGCAGAGGGCAACGAGCGTTGCGGTGGTGGGCTCGGGAATGGCGACGCGGTTGGAGACGGAAATGCCTTGAGTGCCTTCGGTGAAGAAAGCCAGGAAAGTGGGAAAATTCAAAGGGTTCGGGAGTCTTTGATTAGGCTCGCCCGTTTCTGACCGTCAGATATGAAGTATTCGACCGGTTTGGTCGGACCCTCCGCCAGCAGTGGTACGACTATGATGCTTCCACCACGATTGACCAGATCGATTACACCTACGACTATGCTGGGAATCGGGTGCTCCGCAATGTGGCCGCTACCACGAATGACACCCGCGACCAATTGTTTACCTATGATGGCTTACACCGGTTGACTGCCATGGAACAAGGTACAGACAGCTCTGGTAGTATCACGTCGAAGAACTTTGAGCAGGATTTCACACTCGATCAACTTGGCAACTGGGAAAATCTAACCGAGACAGATGGCACGACGACCACGTTGGATCAAGATCGCACGCACAATGGCGTGAACGAACTGACAACTCTCGATGTGTGGGTATCTCCGGCGTATGATGACGCGGGCAACATGACTACGATGCCTCAGCCCCAAGCCCCCAGTTCCTCTTACACCCTCAAGTACGATGCCTGGAATCGCACGGTGGAAGTCAAGGACGGCTTGACGGTCGGGAGGAAAAGGGGGGAGGAAAAACACTGTCATGGCTACGGCAAACGCAGACAACGCAGCAAAATAGAGGTTTGGAAATTCAACCGGCAGATTTCGGAGATGCAATGTAGCCGAATACTGTGAATTCAAGCGATCTACTCGTTTCGGCTAAGGCTGTCAACCGACCGGTGGAAGTCCCAATCGGACCGCGAATCCGCCGATACAGGCATCGGTGTCCATTTCTGCGATGTCTTACCCGACGAATTTGGCGGAATGCCGTTACAGTTCACGTTTTTCTGGCCGAGCGTAAATCGGTGGAAGGGGCGAGACTTTTCAATTGAGTTGCTTTGAACAGGGAGCTACGACGGACAGTTGCGGCTTTTCGAGGGTTGCGGCCGGTCTTGCACAACGTCTTTGCCAGTAGTAGGTTATTGACTCCGCTGGGTATTTGTGAAAAAATTCACAAACCCTAAATCGTGCGGTTTCGCCCACCCAATGCCAGCCTACCAGGACACTCTGAGGATCATGACCATTGTGCATCAGATCGAAAAGGGATTGGACCTGCCGATTGCGGGTGTTCCTGTGCAAGCGATCTCTGAAAGTCCTGTGATTCGACATGTCGCGATTGTGGCGGCAGATTACGTCGGCATGAAACCAACCATGCTGGTCGCTGAGGGTGACCGTGTGCGACTTGGGCAGCCGGTCTTCATGGATAAGAGGACATCTGGGGTTCAATTCACGGCTCCTGCCACTGGGAAAGTCATGGGAGTCAACCGAGGAGCCAAGCGAAAATTTCTCTCGCTGACGATCGAGCTCGAGGGAGATGATCAGGAAACCTTTGCGGCATTTCCGGATCAGAATCTTACCCAACTCAACCGCAAACAGATCTGCGAGCAATTGGTCTCCTCGGGAATGTGGACGGCCTTGAGAACCAGGCCGTTTAGCAAGATCCCTGCCACCCAATCAATTCCCAATGCGCTGTTCATCACCGCAATGGATACAAATCCCCTTGCACCTGATCCAAGTTTGGTCATTGCCGAGCGGCCTGCGGATTTTGTTGCTGGCTTGGAAGTGCTCAGCCAGTTGAGCGATGGACCTACTTACGTTTGCCGCAGGGCTGGAGCTGACATCCCAGGAGAAGGCAAGACACCGGTCGAGTTCCACGCATTTGATGGCCCCCATCCAGCGGGTTTGGTTGGGACACACATCCACACTCTCAAGCCAGTGGATCGCCAGAGAACGGTGTGGCACATTGGGTATCAAGACGTGATCGCGGTCGGGCATTTATTTCTAACAGGCAAACTGCTCGCCGAGCGAATCATTTCGCTGGCAGGTCCTATGGTTAACAAGCCACGTTTAGTGAGGACTCAATTGGGGGCATCCCTCGACGAATTGACTGCTGGTCAAATTACCTCTTCCAAGGAATTTGGAGTTCGGGTGGTCTCTGGCTCAGTCTTAGCTGGCAGAACAAGCACACCAAATACTGACTACTTGGGGCGATTTCATAATCAGGTAACGGTATTGGCTGAAGGGGGAGCACGCGACTTCCTAGGTTGGATGAAGCCGGGAGGGGACAAATTCTCAGTACGACGCGTGTTTGCCTCTGCGTGGAGTAGCGTCGTTGGGGAAATGCCCCGGTTTGAATTCAATACCAGTACTGAAGGAAGTCCCCGGGCGATCGTGCCGATCGGCATGTATGAGCAAGTGATGCCACTGGATATTATTGCCACTCCATTACTCAAGTCATTGACAGTCGGCGATACCGAGTTCGCCCAGCAATTGGGGGCCCTCGAACTCGACGAAGAAGATTTGGCGTTGTGTACCTACGTGGATCCCGGCAAGCATGAGTTTGGCCCGCTTTTGCGGGATACCCTGACGAGGATCGAAGTGGAAGGATAGCTATTTGCGATTAGCAGTTAGCCAAACAACAGCGAACCACATGAATCTTCCAATCCCTCACCACTAACCACTCGCACCCCCAAGGTATCAAGTGTTACGGAAGCTTTTAGATCGACTCCATCCTGCCTTCAGCAAGGGAAGTAAGCTGGAAAAGCTTTACCCTCTTTATGAAGCGATCGATACGTTTCTGTACACGCCGAGTGATACGACCAAGGGACCTTCTCATGTTCGAGATGGGATGAACCTTAAGCGGATGATGTCGCTGGTGGTTGTTGCGTTGGCCCCCTGCTTCTTCATGGCGCTGGACAACACGGGCTATCAGGCCAATTTGGCGATCTCTAACGGAGAGGGAACCCCCATCGAAGGTTGGCGGGAAGCTGTGATGACAGGCTTGGGACTAGGCCACGATCCTAGTAGTTTCTTGAATAATATGGTGCTGGGGGCTCTCTATTTCATCCCGGTTTATTTCGTCACTGTCGCCGTTGGGGGGGCTTGGGAAGGATTATTCGCCAGTGTGCGTAAGCACGAAATCAACGAGGGTTTTCTGGTTACAAGTGCCTTATTCCCTCTCACCTTGCCACCGACGATCCCACTCTGGCAGGTTGCGCTGGGGATCTCCTTTGGGGTGATCATCGGAAAAGAGATCTACGGGGGCATCGGTAAAAACTTTCTGAATCCCGCTCTCACCGGCCGAGCGTTTCTCTATTTTGCCTATCCCACACAACTCACGGGTATGACCATTTGGACGGCTGCCGATGGTTATTCGGCGGCCACTCCGCTGGGAGCGATGGCCACAGCCCAGGTTTCCGATACCATTCCCGCGCTCACCGGTTATACCTGGTGGGATTGTTTTCTTGGGTACATCCAAGGTTCGATGGGTGAGACTTCGACTTTGGCATGTCTCCTGGGAGCAACGTTGTTGATTGCTCTAGGTATCGGCTCCTGGCGTGTGATGGCGGGGGTCGTGGTGGGAGCTTTTGTCACATCGGGATTGTTTTGGATCTCCAGCGGTAGTGCCACCCAAAATGCCATGATGACACTCAATCCCTTCTGGCATTTTGTGATCGGAGGTTTCGCCTTCGGTACTGTCTACATGGCCACCGACCCCGTCTCGGCGGCGATGACCGACGTTGGACGCTGGTGCTACGGAATATTGATCGGCGTGATGACGATCTTGATCCGCGTAATCAATCCGGCGTTTCCCGAGGGGATCATGCTGGCGATTCTATTCGGCAACACGTTCGCGCCGTTGATCGATTACTTCGTGATTCAAGCGAACATCAAGCGAAGGGAGGCTCGCTATGGCGCGTGATAGTGTGAGCTACACCTTGCTGGTCGCCACCATCTTGTGTGTGGTGTGTTCGGTACTGGTCGCCAGTGCCGCGGTGGGACTGCGCGATAAGCAGGAGTCCAACAAGCGGCTCGATGAAAAGAAAAATGTGCTACTGGCCGCCGAGCTCTACAATCAAGAAGAGAATACTCCCGGTGATATTGATGACATTTTTGCGGATAAAATTGAGACGGTGCTCCTCGATCTGGAGACAGGAGAACCCGTTGGCAGCGAAGTGGTCGATTCGGCCAACTACAAT
The DNA here is from genome assembly GCA_041738415.1 of Bythopirellula sp. Classification (GTDB taxonomy): domain Bacteria; phylum Planctomycetota; class Planctomycetia; order Pirellulales; family Lacipirellulaceae; genus Bythopirellula. The sequence goes on along the minus strand of JBGSPU010000109.1, from coordinate 21,507 downwards.
CAGCGAGAGGCTGCACGTGACCCGAAAATGAGCGTCCTCGTTGAACCTCCCTCAGCACTGGGCGGAATCAAACAAAGGGCTAAATATGCTTTTGCCTACCAAGTGAAGGATGACCAGGGAAATCTTGATCAGGTTGTGTTGCCGGTGCATGGCAAGGGACTTTGGTCGACCCTTTATGGTTTCATTTCAATTGATGCAGATGGGAAAACGGTTCGGGGCATCACGTTCTATGAGCACGGCGAAACTCCGGGATTGGGGGGGGAAATTGATAATCCGCAATGGAAGGCCGATTGGCATGGAAAAATTCTCTATGATGAAGAGGATCCCGAGCTTGTAAAACTTCGCGTCATCAAGGGTTCGGTAGCGTCGGACGATGCCGATGCAGAATATAAAGTAGATGGACTTTCGGGCGCGACTCTCACGAGTAATGGCGTAACGCATCTGGTTCAATACTGGCTCGGACCTGAAGGTTTTGGCCCCTATTTGCAGAATTTAACCGCACAGGCAGGAGGGTAAACTCGTGGCTGAGGCAAATTACAAAGACACGATTCTCAATTCACTGGTCGACAAAAACCAGATCACCGTCGGTGTGCTGGGGATTTGTTCCGCTCTGGCCGTGACAAGTCAATTGAAGACGGCCACTGTGATGGCCGCTTCGGTGGTCCTGGTGACGGGCTGCTCCAATGCAGCAGTGAGTCTGATTCGCAATTATATCCCCAGCAGCATTCGCATCATCGTACAGATGACGATCATTGCTTCGCTCGTGATTGTCGTCGACCAGGTTTTGAAGGCTTACTTTTATGAAATCAGTAAGCAGCTTTCGGTATTTGTAGGCTTGATTATTACTAACTGCATCGTGATGGGCCGAGCGGAGGCGTTTGCGATGAAAAGCCCCCCCCTGCTGAGTGCTGCTGACGGGATTGGGGCGGGACTGGGCTATAGTCTGGTGCTCTTGATTGTCGGATTTATTCGCGAGCTTATCGGGGCTGGGAAACTCTGGGGGTATCCCGTTCTGCCATCCGTTAATGACGGTGGCTGGTATGTCCCGAACGGCTTGCTGCTCTTGCCGCCGAGTGCGTTTTTTATCATTGGCTTGTTGATCTGGGCTCAGCGGACCTGGAAGCCCGAGCAAGTTGAACACGGAGCTTAGTGCTATGGAACATTATCTCTCGATTTTCATGAAGGCGGTGTTCGTCGAGAACATGGCGCTCGCATTTTTTCTGGGGATGTGTACCTTCATCGCGGTTTCGAAGTCGGTGAAAACCGCGATCGGCTTGGGAATTGCGGTCATCACGATCCTCTCCATCACCGTGCCAACCAATAATTTGCTGTTGAATTATTTGCTCAAGCCGGGTGCCCTGAGTTGGATCAGCACGGAGTGGAGTGACATTGATCTCACCTTCCTCTCGCTGATTACGTACATCGGCACAATCGCGGCGATGGTACAAATATTAGAGATGACACTGGATCGCTATTTTCCACCGCTTTACAACGCCCTGGGGATCTTTCTGCCTTTGATCACCGTGAACTGCGCTATCCTGGCAGGTTCGCTCTTCATGCAGGAGCGCGATTACAACTTCCCGGAAAGTTGTGTATTCGGCTTCGGTGCTGGCTTGGGCTGGGCCTTGGCAATCGTCGCGTTGGCCGGTATTCGTGAAAAAATGAAATACAGTGACGTTCCCGACGGACTCAAGGGCTTAGGAATTACCTTCATGACGGCGGGATTGATGGCCTTGGCATTCATGTCGTTCGGTGGGATGTGAGATTGGATGATAGGCCGTTGTCTTTGGTCCTTTGCCCGTCGAATAAACAGATAGCAACGGACTACAGACAATGGACTACGGACAAAGGACAATGTAATGTTTGAAGTCTTGATTGGCATGTTGATGTTTACCGTGGTCGTTCTGGCCTTAGTGCTGATGATCCTTGCGGCGAAGGCCAGGCTGGTCGCTTCGGGCAACGTGACAATTCGGATCAATGAGCAGAAATCGGCGACTGTTCCCGCAGGGGGCAAACTGCTGGGTGCGCTTGCTGACGCAGGTGTGTTTGTCTCTTCTGCTTGCGGCGGGGGGGGAACCTGTGGCCAATGCAAGGTGCTTATTCACTCGGGGGGGGGCGAGATCTTGCCCACCGAGAAAGCGCATATCAGCAGACTCCAGGCCCGCGAAGGGATGCGGCTTTCCTGCCAGGTCTCAGTCAAACAGGATATGGATGTCGAAGTCCCGCCCGAGGCCTTTGAGACCAAGAAGTGGCGTTGCAAGGTTCGCTCGAACCGCAACGTGGCGACCTTCATCAAGGAATTCCTGCTTGAATTGCCCGAGGGAGAACAGGTCGACTTCAAAGCGGGAGGCTTTATTCAGATCGAGTGTCCACCCCATGAAGTGGCCTACAAGGATTTTGATATCGACGAGCGATTCCGAGGTGATTGGGACAAGTACGATGTGTGGCGGTACGTCTCGAAAGTTGATGAGACCGTGACGCGCGCTTATTCGATGGCCAACTACCCCGGCGAGAAAGGGATCATCATGCTCAATGTTCGCGTGGCCAGTCCCCCGCCACGCGCCCCGGAAGGCACACCGCCTGGAAAAATGTCATCGTACATTTTCAGTCGCAAGCCGGGCGATGAGGTGACGATCTCCGGCCCGTATGGAGAGTTCTTCATCAAAGATACCGATGCGGAGATGGTCTACATCGGCGGTGGCGCAGGTATGGCACCACTGCGAAGTCACATCTTTGAGCTTTTCAGAAACCGCAAGACCAATCGCAAAGTGTCTTACTGGTACGGTGGCCGCAGCCTGCGAGAACTCTTTTATGTGGATCACTTCCGCGAAATCGAAAAGGAGTTCCCTAACTTCACGTTCAACATCGCCCTCTCCGAACCGCAGCCCGAAGACAACTGGGACGGCTACACGGGCTTCATCCATCAGGTGCTATTGGAAAACTACCTAAAGGACCATCCTGCACCGGAGGACATCGAGTACTACATCTGCGGCCCGCCAATGATGAACGCCGCCGTGTTCAAGATGCTCGACGATCTGGGCGTCGAGAAAGAAAACATTGCGTATGACGACTTCGGGGGGTAAGCCCTACCTTAGTAGGGGCTTTAAAGGCTGCTTGGCCGCATTCTTCGGGGTGATACTATTAATCACTGCAGCCGATTATTCCGTGATGCGGATGATCGCTACCCATCAGCCCAAATCATTCTCGGGTCCCACGATGGGAACCCGCTTTTCGATTAGCGTTGTGTCGTCGGGATTGAACATTGAGATACGAGACTTAGAAAGGACCGTTGAAGATCTCCTGGCTGACATCAATCGGCAGATGTCAACTTACGATCCCCTTTCAGAACTTTCACGATTCAACAAATACGAAGGCAATGATTGGTTCGCCGTCTCGCCTGAAACAGCTAAAGTAGTCAAATATGCTTTGCGAGTTGCTCAAGATACCGATGGTGTGTTCGACCCAACGGTCGGTCCTGCGGTAAATCTCTGGGGCTTTGGCCCTGATGGACGACGCAGAAAACCACCTAGTGACGTGGAGATCGAAACGGCACTTGCCCGGATCGGCTACCAGCATGTCGAAGCGCGGCTCGATCCCCCTGCCCTTCGCAAGGATATCCCCAGCATCTATCTCGATCTGTCGGCAGTTGCCAAGGGATACGCGGTGGATGCCGTCACGGAATTACTTGCCAGCAAGGGGATCGAATCCTCGATGGTAGAAATCGGCGGCGAAGTGCGTACCCAGGGTCGCAAAGCAGGCGATGTTCCTTGGAAAATCGGCATCGAGCAGCCCGACGAAGCAGGGCGGTCGGTGCGTAAGGTGTTGGATTTAGAGGACAAGGCGCTGGCTACCTCGGGAGACTATCGCAACTATTTCGAAGACCAGGGTGTCCGTTATTCCCACACGATTGACCCAACGACTGGCAGACCCGTGCAGCACCTATTGGCCACCGTCTCGGTGGTGACTGATACCTGTATGGAGGCCGATGCATTAGCCACGGCGTTGTTGGTCATGGGAGAGGAAAAGGGATATGATTGGTGTGAAGACCACGACGTGGCGGCGTTGTTTCTTATTCGCGCCAAGGACGACAATATTGAGGAACGAGCGAGCCCAGCATTCACTCGGCTAAGAGCAGAAAACGAGAAAGTAAAACCGTGACGGGCACTACCATTCTAATAACGATTGTCGTATTCGCAATCACGCTGGCCGCGATGGCGGTAGGGGTGATTTTCTCCAATCGCCGTATCAAGGGGAGTTGCGGTGGGCTGGCCAACATGCGAGACTCGGAGGGCAAGACTCTGTGTGAAGCCTGTACGCATCCCTCGCCGGAATGCCAAGGCGAGCCATTGGAACATGCCTCAGCGGCAGATTGATTCCACTGGGCTTGACGATGGGCCCCGTCTGGACGAGCAACTCTGGTGGCCGCAGCTTCACGAATGGCGAGGCATCTGGGCGATCAGCAGCAGTTCGCCAATGTAGAGTGGCACGGACGCCGAGCGCAATCGCCCGGGCAGAATTTTACCACAAAGATTTAGCACGCGGTAAATCCAGGGATTGTACTCGCGAAACTGGATTACCGAGTAGTCGAAGGTGAGCGGTTTATAAGTCGCCCGCTCAGCGCAAACTCTTAGTCCCACTCGCTTGCATAGCTGCGCCAGATTCTTTCGAGAAAAATAGTGCAGGTGCTCTTCTGGAATGTAGAAATACCAGCGCCTGCCCATGAAAAAATGGCTCCAACTCTTGAGATTGGGTACCGACAGGGCAACGTAACCTCCCGGCGCAAGCCTTCGGCTGATCTCTTCCATGAAGGCTAACGGATCAATCGCGTGTTCCAGAACATCGAAGGCGGTAATGGTTGCAAATCTCCCCTCGGGTAAATTGTCCAAAGTATCGCAGGTAGCCTGTAGACCTTGCAGTCGTGCGGCTTCGACCGCCAAATGCGAAACGTCCAATCCCTCTGCTTCGATATTCTGTTCCTGAAGAACCTTGAGAAAGACGCCATTGGCACAACCGACGTCTAACCAGGGACCAACATTGCACCACCGCTTGATCTGGCGATACCGCGACTTTGCCGTTCTGACTTTCATTTCATCGGCAGCGACAAAATCGCAATACATCCCGTCACGATAAGATTGCTCGTAGTACTCATTCAGTTGAGTCTGACTCGGCAATGGCCATTGCCGTTCTAAGCCACAAGTCTGGCACTGGTAGAAGGTGCGTCCCTTCTTAACGAACAGTCGTCGGAACTTCCCCCCTTCGCAGGCAGGACATGGCTGGCACTCGCCATGGCCGCCTGAGGATAAAAAGCTCGAAGTGTCAAATTCCAACAAGCTCATACTTGCTCTGCAGATGAAACCGGAGTTCGTGATGGATTGGATTCGTGTATTGCGGACTTGGCGCGTCGGCTTTGCACGGCGGATGCGTGAGTGCAGAGAGGCACGATTTCAGAGGACTTGGCGAGCAGCGCCACAATTTCGTCGACCAGGGAGCATTTCCAGTCACTCCTGCGATTCATCCCTGGAAAGAAATCCAATCCGATATGATCATCGCTTCCCAAAAAATCGAGCGGATGCAAAAGCAATGAGATTTCGACATGAAAGAGACGGCACAACAAGAGTGCGAATCGAAAATAGCAACGTGCTAGTGTGCGGGAGAATTGTCCAAGGTACAGTAGATAGCTCACGTGGACTGGCAGCTTGAACAGCGGCATCGTCGTGACGGGGATTTCGACGAGCGGACCTGCCGCCGTATTCCATGTGTAAGGTCGCAGCGGGCGGAAACCTTCGCTCAGTTTGCCGAAAAGTTGTTTGCGCGTTGACCTTTCTTCATGAGAAAGATTTGCCGAAAGAAAGTAATAAAGCCGGGCAAGCGGACCGAGGAACGTGGGAAAAGTGGAGCAGTCGTATTGGTAGCCGCGTCGTGCCAATTCCTCCAGGACTTCGGGCGAAACACTAAACCCGGGGCCGCGAAAGCCCAAAGGTCGCTTGCCGGTGACTGCTAAGAGGGTCTGCTCAGCCAGCTCGATTTCTTCGCCAATTTCCGCAGCATTGTAGAGATGCAACCAGGGCTCGTGGTGGAACGAGTGATTACCGATCTCATGCCCTGCTTCGGCGATGCAACGTAACACCGCTTGATTCGCCTCAATCACCGCGTCTTGACCGACGACAAAAAAAGTGATCTTCAACTGCCGGTCTTCCAAAAATCGCAGCACTCGAGGCACGACCACGTCGAGGAAACTGGGAAACGTTTCCCAGCCCTCGTCGCCGTGGGTCTTCATGTAAGACCATTTGTTATCAAGATCGAGCGACAAGCTCGCCAGGGGTTTCGGCATGACTATCCAAGGAGGTACAGAGGGGCGGAGATTTTTCAATCACAGGAAGCAACACGTCATGAAAGGCATTCTCAGCAACTTCGATCACTTCATTCACATTGAGTGTCCCTTTGATGATCTGCGCCGAATTGACGGCAAAGACATTCGGCAGCGAAGTCGTGATACTCGGCAATCGCTCGGAATAGTTGAGTGTGGGAAGAGCCATCACTTGCTTCACACGGGAGACACGAAATTTCAGCACGTCGGTCCGCTCGAAATGCGGAAACATTTTCTCGATGGCTGCCAGAAACTTCTCTTCGAGTGTGGCATCCGACCATTGCCAGGCCGGATCATTGGCGTCCACATAGCGAGGCAAATAAACCAAGTGGTGCCCTGCCAGTTCGCTTGGATCAACCAAAGCCGACATCTCAATCACCGCAGTGAAAGGGACCCAGCTATCGGTGATGTTTGTCACGTAATACGGCGACAAGGGTTTCTTCAACACGACCGAAACGCATAAGATTCCCAAATACTCGATTTGCTGGTGCGACTGTTGTTCGATTGCTGTAAGTTGGGGGCAAAGATTGGCTAGGGCTGGCGAAGGGGTCGTGAGCACCGCGTAGTCATATTCGTGGCATTCGCCGTTAGCCAGGTCGATTTGAACTCCCCCATCATCATGCTGGGTCACTCGTGCAATCGGAGAGGTACATTGCACCTCAACACCAGCTTGTGAGAGCTGCTCAGCATATTGGTTCAATACCCGGCCGTAGCCCCCAGGTAAGTAGCCAAACATTTCTTTTTTGAGTCCTGTCTGCCGAGCCCGGTACATGCGGGCGATCGTGGCCCAGATGAAGACGGCGGAAACTTTTTCGTAGGCAGGTCCAAGCTTCGCCTGTAGTAGTGGGAGCCACAGCTTGTGAAAAGTACCTGCTCCTGACCACTTACGGAGCCAATCTGCAACCAGTATCTTTTCCAAAGGTCGCCAATTGCGAATCTTGGAAGCCATGAAGATGGTGAATCCTAAACGCAGCTTTTCCAGAAGATTAAGCGGCGGAAATCTGAGAAATTCCCAACTACTGGAGAGCGAGTAAAGTTTGCCATCGATGAAAAAGCCGGTCTTGGTTTCCACCCATTGCATGTCCTGCTCGAGCCCGAGATCGCGGAGCATCTGTCGAGTACACTGATCGGAAAGAAGCGTGACGTGGTAGTGCCGGTCCCAATTGAAATCGCCAAGACTCCACGCACTGGCCAGCCCACCAATTTCCGCAGCGGCTTCCATCAGGGTGACGCGCTGGCCCGACTCGGCTAGTCGCTTGGCAAGGGTCAACCCCATGATGCCACCACCGACGATGCACCAATGCTGCGAGTGAGAAACAGTGCCCATCGTTAGGAGCCCCGTTCGGCAGAAAGAGGTGCTAATGTCGCGGAGAGCTCCTGCACAACACCCGATATAACAGAAAAAGATCGTCCACATTGGCTACAAGTAAGCAAATCCTTACTTGGTTTGAAGCTTGGCTGCCACTTGCGGAGCGGTTTACCACACCGACACACGCATCCCACTGATCTCGCAGGGTTGCCAAACACAAGGTGAAAATCCGAAACATCTCGGGTGACCACACTTCCCATGCCGACCATGGCAAACCGTCCGATTCGCAGTCCACTACCAATCACGCAACCAGCGCCAATAGTAGCTCCTTCAGCAACATGTGTTGTGAGGGTCACGTCGTCTGGATCCGAAGACCGGAGTTCGCACAAGTCGGGAGTGGTCGCCCGGGGAAACAGGTCGTTGGTAAAGATCGTCCCAGCACTGATCATGACACCATCTTCGATGATAACCCCATAGCATATATAGACCATCGCATTGATTTTCACGCGATTGCCTATTTGAAGATCGTATGCCAGGTACGACTTCTCCCCCACAATACAGTCTTCGCCGAGCCGAGTACCATGACGGATATGGACATGATCCCAGACACTCGTCCCGGGGCCCAGCGTGACGTCGTCCTCGATGATTGCCGTCGGATGTATGTGGATAAGTTGGGACATGGGAATTCGGTCAACAGCAGGTGTAATTGATTTGGTGAGATCTAAACAGTCTCGCAGGTATCCCCAACAGGCTCCCATGATCCTTGGGCAAGCGAACGATAGGCCGCTTCGATCACCGCTACCGAGGCTAATGCGTCAGCAGTTGTTACGACCAAGGGTTCAATTCCGCGAATCGCCCCCGCAAAGTTGTTTAACTGACATACGAAGGCGGCAACCTTGTCATAACCACTGCCGAAAACCCTCCATTCATTGTCCCCCGCTCGGCGATATTTTGATTCTCTCCAGCCGACGAGCAGCGTACCAGCACTGCCATAAATCGCCAAATAATAGGGTTGCTCTTTGCTCACGCTCCAGGAAAGATCGATACTGGCGAGCACGCTCGCCCGGTTACGTGCAAAGAGCTTCACGGTATCTTCCACTGGTAACTTCTGGATTCGGTGGCCCTCGATGGCCTGCACGTCAACTAACTCTCCGAGAAAATACCGGGTGATATCCAGTGAATGGGTCCCATTGTCGATGAGAACTCCCCCACCCGACACTTCTGGGTTCGAATTCCACCGCTGGGTCATGTCGACATGACCGGCAAATACATTTTCGAACAGCACCACTTCGCCAATGACGCCCGAGGTAACCAGGGATTTGGCTGCCTTGACATCTTCAACATAGCGAAACTTCGATGCCATCGTGAATACTGCATCATTACATTCAGCAGCCTTAACCATTTGACGCGCAGACTGTGAATCGATAGACAATGGCTTCTCGCAAAGCACATGAAGCCCCCGTTCGAGCAGGGTGCAACAGACCTCGCAGTGGGTCGCGGGTGGAGTGCAAACCAAGACCGCTTCCAGATCCATTTCATCGACCATTTCCTCAGCCGACGCGAACGATGCGCAGCGATTGGCTTCGGCCATGGCCTGGGCAGCCTCCAGACGGCAGTCAGCCACGGCACGCAGATCTACCAGCGAAGTGTGTTCGCAGGCTTGGAGATACGCTTGGGCGATCGCACCCGCACCGACGATCCCAAGTTGCAAGGGGGCTGGAGAACTCAAGCTCTGACCTCCTGCAATTCCGCAGCAACTTCTCGAATGCTGTCGACGACATACCGCACATGGGCTGGTGTATACTTTTCGTTAAGTGGCAGCACCAGCACTGAGGCGAGGGCGGCATAAGTGCCTGGATATTTGTCTCGCGAATAGTCGACGGCATCTGGGCGCGCCAACGTAAAGGGAAAACGGCTATTGCCAAAGGTACGCTGGTCTTTGATGACGGAGCACTCAAACGCAGGCTTTTGGATATAGCGGGGTGCACAGAAAATGTTGCGCGCCTTGAGCCGCCGTGCTAACTCGTCCAGCCCCCCTGCGAAAGCCTCTGAATCGATTCGCAGGCAATATTTCCAATAGGTGTGAATCGAATCGGGAGTCACCTGAGGGATATTGATACCGTCAATACCCGACAGACCCGCATCGAGTTGCTCGGCGATATCGATTCGCTGCTGCACAAACTGATCGAGCTTCTCAAGTTGAGCAACTCCCACTGCACCGGTCAGTTCATTCATGCGGTAGTTAAGTGCCAGGAAATAATGATCGGGCTGCGGATCACCGTAACCCCAAGCCTTGTTGATGAAGAGGAACATTCGCCGTGCATAGTCGGGATTGTTCGTCGACACCAAACCACCTTCTCCCGTGGTGATATGCTTTCCCTGTTGGAGACTGAAGCAGCCAATATCGCCAAGGGTACCAATGTTGTGGCCTCGGTAGGTAGCGCCGAAAGCTTGAGCACAATCCTCGATGACTGGAATCTCCCGCGCGCGGGCCAGATCCATGATGTCGCGCATCTCGGCCGGGTTGCCAAATAGGTGCGTGACGATAATCGCCTTGGTACGCGGACTGAGGGCAGCCTCAATGGTCTCAGCCGTAACATTGTAAGTAAGCGGATCGACATCAGCAAAGACCGGGATGGCTGCCTGATACAAAATGGGGGTGAGGGCTCCCATGTCCGTGATTGAGGTTGTGATGACCTCGTCCCCAGGTTCAGGATTGACGGCAGCCAGCGCGGTATGAATTGCTGCACTCCCCGAGGAACAGGCATGGACATACCCTGCTCCTAGGTACTCTGCAAAACGGGATTCAAGTTCTGAGACAAACGTACCCTTTGTGCTCGTGAGCGTGCCACTTTCGATGACGGCGGCCAACTTAACCATTTCGTCATCGCCCAGATCGCGTCCGGTGGAATCCTGGTCAGAGGGAAGTTGCAGCACTTGTTGGATATCAGACGGTATACTCATTGGTAGTTTCTAGCTAAGTGTAGGAAGATTCAGGGTGCATAAAGATTACGTTCATCAGATTACAAATCGGTGCGTCAGACGATGTAAGGCGATAGAGCCTACCAACCGAAGGTGCTGGAGGGCAGCTCGTAGGATCTTCATTTTCGATTTACCTGTGACACGAGTTCGCAACACGGCCGGATATTCCAGAATATTCAAACCTCGGGTGTCTGCAATCCAGAGTAATTCGGCGATGCCAACAAATCCATCATTTTTTGGTGTGATTTCCGTGAACTGACAACGGCGATAGATACGAAAACAACTCGTGTAACAGTACATTTTGCGTCGCATCGTGCAGCGATAAATACTGGAAGCTTGCCGAGAGATCCACAGCCGCCATGGTGCGACATTCTCGACTCGTCCTGCAGGGTGGTAAGGTGAAGCGGTTAAGAGGTCAACCTCCGGAGTAAAGAGTGGCAGCATTTCCGCGAGTTGCATGGCATCATAGGACCCGTCTGCATCGATCGATACAACAACGTCAGAGTTCGCGTGGAGCAAGCCCGTGTGAATCGCGGCGGCAATTCCCCGATTCGCTTGATGTCTTACGATTTTGTAGTGGGAGTAAGTTGCAACTGCTTCCGAGAGCAGCTCGGCTGTGCCGTCATCGCTGCCATCGTCGACGAGCAGGAACTGAAATTCGAACCTATCCCCCAAGGTGGCATCCAAATCAGCGAGCATTTCCAATAAGGCCGTGATTCCTTCGAGCTCGTTGTATAGGGGAATCACTATTGATACCTGCGTCACCTGAGAGACTTCGGCGCCACCCGCGGGGTCATGGCTTGCCGGATCATGATCTAATTGGGGAGCGATGGAACTGGACATCATACTGCTTTTCAAGGTTGCGAATTTTTAATTTGGGTTCATTGCCTGAATAGAACGAATTATGCGCAGTATTCGCTAGGTTCTCAGCTACTGCGATCGACAGGTATTTGTGCGCACTTCAAAGCGAATCAAGTTATTTTCGCCAAGAAGTAACATGTGTGACTTGGGGAAAAAATGGGCGTGGAAGTTACACACCTTCCGAAGTCCTGTTTCCATGGTTGCTAAAAGTCTATGATGAAGGTTTTTATGATTGGTTTGGCAAATCTGGGACCTATTTTCTTCACTGGCCGTCTGAGTGTGGCGTTCAGCCGGTGTGGCCTCAACGACATCAGGGGATACACCAAACCATGCGTGAGTGAGCAAGTAATCTTGTCAACTCGGCTCGAACTGCGAGAAACATTCTTTCGAGCCTGTCCCCCTGGTGTGGCAGGAATACGCAAAACCAACGGCCCTGCTGATTTGGTTCGTTGTCGCGATTATAATTGCAAAATGGGAAAGAATCGAATGGGTTTCGTGACTTTTTTATTAGAATCTGAGAATTTCGAGTTTCAGAGAGGCCCTGGCACTAAATTCACCCGCTTAACCGGAAAACACCCTTTAACTTGGTTGCCAAGATTGACTAAAAAGTAGGCAGAATGTCCCTCGTCATCTAAAAGCTTACGACACGCGTTTCAAAGAACCACCCTCCCTTAAATCTCCTCCGACGGACGTATTGGTAATGCTATCGCAAGATTTCTCGAAAAGTATCCAAGTCGATGCTGCAGGGGCGTGTCTGATTGACCCTACAGAGGTCCGGGTAATAGCCGCGAATAAACAGCTTCGCAGATGGATTAGAGCACAATCCGATTCGATCTCAATGGAGCAACTCTTCTCCTTATTGCCTCAACTGAATGTCGCCTTCGAGGCCCTGTCTGCTGAAGGATCGAAAACGGGAAAGAACGAGATCTCTTGGCGAACTGATTTAATGAGGAATGGAGAACTTAGCACCCAAGCAACGGCACATCTTTGCTCGATGGTCAGCGGACAGAATACCTGGTATCTGCTGCTCGTTCGTCTCGACGAACAGCCAAGCAAATTGGAAAGCTACACCGACGTGGTGACGGGTTTGCCGGATCGCAGGGTCTTGGAGTACTGGCGCCAGCAGTGGGGTCGCAGAAAACCGGGTGAGCCCTGTCCCCATGCCTTGCTTTTTCTTGATTTGAATGATTTCAAGCAGATAAACGACCAGCATGGCCACGCATGTGGAGATCGCATCCTGGCGATGCTGGCACAGCGTTGGCAGAAGTCGCTTCGTAGCGACGATCTCGTTGTCCGCTATGGCGGAGACGAGTTTGTCATCCTACTCTCTGGTGTGCAATCGGCTGAGGAAGCAATCCCCGTGATGCAACGGTTGAAATCTTGTGCACAGGCACCTCTCCAGATTGAGGAGAATGCGTTCTCAGTTTCGGTTTCAATCGGGCTGGCACTGGCCGAGAATATCGAAGTTCCCTTGAATGAGTTGCTGGAAAATGCAGACCGAGACATGTACTCTCAAAAACATCGTTCGAGTCAGCATAAATCTCAAACTTAAAATGAGCACCAACCACTTAGCTATTCATCCTGCGATTGCCTCAACTCACAAAAGTAGCTATTTTTCAGTCTTTCAAAGGTAGTTACCGAAGCACAACGGAGTTATTGAATTGAAAGTTCTAGTCACTGGCGGGGCGGGATTCATTGGCTCTCACATCACGACGGCACTTGTCGAACGCGGTGACAGAGTTCGTGTGCTCGACAATCTCTGTGCGGGGAAACGAGAAAATCTTGAACATCTACAGGGCGAGATTGATTTTATTGAGGGAGACGTTGCTGACCCACAGGCAGTAGCAGTAGCGGTTGACCACGTCGACTTAATATTCCATCAAGCAGCGCTGGCCTCCGTGCCGCGGAGTGTCTCGGCACCCCTGGATACCAACGCAGCTTGTGTGACGGGAACCGTGACGCTTCTCGATGCGGCACGCAAGAGCGGTGTTCGCCGGGTGATCTATGCCGGGTCGAGTAGCGCTTACGGTAACACTCCTCAACCAGCCAAGAGTGAGAATGATTTGCCTGCGCCTTTGTCACCTTATGCGGCGGCTAAGCTGGCAGCCGAATACTATTGCCAAGCCTTTACAGAAACTTACGGTTTGGAAACGGTCACGATTCGCTACTTCAATGTGTTTGGCCCTCGACAGGATCCGGAAAGTGAATACTCGGCAGTGATTCCCATTTTTGTCTCCTTGATGCTCCAGGGAAAACGGCCCACGATCTATGGTGATGGCTTACAGTCACGAGATTTCACCTATGTTGAAGATATTGTGAGGGGCAACTTGCTGGCTGCGGAGACTCCTGACTTGGGGGGGAAAGTGATCAATGTCGCCACGGGCAAACAATTTACCCTTCTAGATCTGGTGGCCGCGATCAATCGTGTGCTGGGTACATCGATCGAACCTCTGTTTGCGGATCCTCGGCCGGGCGATGTTCGGGAAAGTCTGGCCGACATCTCGCTAGCTCAGCAATTGTTGGACTACCAACCAGAGATCTCGTTCGACGAAGGGCTGGAGCGCTCAATCGACTACTATCGCAGTCTGGTCGAGAATCGCTAGTCGCGCGGCTTGAATTCCTGAATCGCTTGGCGTAAGGTGGTTGCTGGTGATAAGTCGGATTTCGTTCCTTTTTGAGAGGTGCTCCCATGATGCCATCGCGTCGCGATTTCTTGGTCCGCTCTTCTGTATTTGCTGCGGGTTTCTGCGCCTTGCGAAACACTTTTCGGAATCCGGTTTGGGCCAAAGAGGCGACTAGCATAGCGCCGTATGGCCCGTTAATCGAAGATCCCAATGGAATTTTCGACTTGCCCGCTGGCTTTCAGTACCGCGTGATCTCCACCAGTGGACTACCCATGAGCGATGGATTGATCACCCCTGGCAAACCCGATGGCATGGCCACTTTCGAAGGACCAGATGGATTGACGATTCTGGTGCGCAACCACGAACTGATGCCGTTTGAGGGGCCCGGGGCATTCGGCAAATTCAATGAATTGTTCGGGAAGATTGATCCTGAAAAAGTCTATGATCGCGGAGGTGACAAGCTGCCCCATCGCGGTGGCACGACCACGCTTATCTATGATACGCGCGAGCAAAAAGTTGTCCGCGACTTTCTCAGCCTGGCGGGAACAACTCGTAACTGCGCGGGAGGCCCGACTCCCTGGAATAGTTGGATCACCTGTGAGGAAACGGTAATTCGACCGGGCGAGAAAACGGACAGCGATAGCCTGATCGAGCAAGACCATGGCTATTGTTTTGAGGTGCCTGCTACAGCCGAAGCCTCGCTCGCGCCCGCTATCCCTTTGATCGATATGGGACGATTCAATCACGAAGCCGTGGCGGTTGATCCGGAGACGGGGATCGTCTATCTGACTGAAGATCGTGACGACGGCCTTATCTATCGTTTCCTGGCCAACCAGCCTGGGAAGTTAGCTGCTGGTGGTCGTTTGCAGGCCCTTCGCTTGCGAGATTCGTCTTCCCTGGATACCCGCAATTGGGATCAGCAGAACATCGAGATTGGCAAGCAATACCCCATCGGCTGGATTGACATGACCGAGGTAACAGCCCCCGAGGACGATTTGCGGCTACGAGGGTTTACAGATGGAGCAGCCCGCTTTGCCCGTGGGGAGGGAATGTGGTACAGCGAGGGACAGATTTTCTTTGCGTGTACGAGTGGCGGAAAGAACAAGACCGGTCAGATTTGGCGGCTTCTTCCCGACAAGGGAGGGGACTTGCTCGAGTTGTTCATCGAACCCAACGATTCCGCATTATTGGAGTCCGCCGACAATCTCACGGTTGCACCCTGGGGTGATCTGATGGTTTGCGAGGACCACCCAGGGATGGATATTCGCATCGTGGGAGTCACACCTGCAGGCAAGCTCTATACTTTTGCCAGCAATCATTTACAGACCGAGTTAGCAGGGATTACCTTCTCACCCGATGGCAGCACACTATTCGTCAATCTGCAAAATAGCGGAATGACCATGGCGATCACCGGACCCTGGAGCGAGAAGGCGCTCGCCAGTTGATCTAATCGCAGATCCGTTATCTCAGCCATGAAGCCGTCGAGCACCCTACTCTCAAGTTCGATCATTGCAGCTCTAGGCGGGCTACTTTTCGGCTTCGATACGGTAGTGATCTCTGGCGCCGAGCAAACTATCCAGCAGCTCTGGGGACTCAGCGACGCACAACACGGCTTGGCCATCAGTGCCGCCCTCTGGGGCACCGTGCTGGGATCGATCGGCGGCTATTGGCCTTCGGATCGCTTCGGTCGCAAGCAAACTTTGATCTGGATTGGCCTGTTGTTTTTCGTATCGGCCGTCTGGTCTGGTTTGGCGTCGAATCCCGTGTCGTTCATGAGCGCCCGCTTTATTGGGGGGCTGGGAATCGGCATCTCGACGGTGGCATCCCCTTTGTACATTTCGGAAATCTCACCCGCACATCTACGTGGTAGACTCGCCGGGATGTTCCAATTCAACATCGTGTTCGGCATTCTGCTGGCCTTTTTGTCGAACGCGCTACTCAAGGGAATTGGCGAACATGCCTGGCGGTGGATGTTGGGCGTCGAGGCGATTCCCGCCTTGTTCTACACGCTTGCCTGCCTGAAGATCCCCGAAAGCCCCCGTTGGTTGATCGCTGTCAAGGGAAATACCGAAGCAGGCCTCAGGGTATTACAGCAAGTCAATGCGGATTCCACTGAATCCCAAGTGGCAGAAATTGCGGACCAGATCGAACTGGCTGCGAGCGAAGACACCGCCGCAAGTGGATTCTGGACGATGCGGCATCGCATTCCCATTCTTTTGGCGCTCTTGATTGCGTTTTTCAATCAACTCTCCGGCATCAACGCGGTATTGTATTTCGCCCCTCGAATTTTTGAGTTGACCGGTTTGGGCACCCAGGCGGCTTTATTGCAGTCCGTGGGGATTGGTGTCACGAATCTCGTCTTCACGTTCGTCGGCCTCTATCTCATTGACCGACTTGGGCGGCGCACGCTGCTAATCATCGGTTCGCTGGGATATATTGCGTCGCTAGGTTTGTGCTCCTGGGCATTTTTCTCGGAAACCTTTTCCATCGTGCCGGCGTGCATCTTTTCCTTCATCGCGGCACATGCGGTGGGACAAGGGGCCGTGATCTGGGTTTTTATCGCGGAGATCTTCCCAAATCAGCATCGGGCTAGCGGCCAATCCCTGGGGAGTTCCACGCACTGGATTTTCGCCGCCCTCTTGACCCTGTTGTTTCCCCAGATGGTTACCAAATTCCCAGCAGGGACCGTATTTGCCTTCTTTTGCGCGATGATGGTCCTGCAACTGGTCTGGGTCCTGACGATGGTTCCTGAAACCAAAGGGGTGTCGCTGGAAAAAATGCAACAAAAGCTGGGAATCGAATGAACCCTCCAGCGGAGCCCCTTGGGTCGTGTGAGGAGATTTCCGGATTGCTGGTCCGAGATGCACTACAGAGACAGGTGGTAAGTGGCGATCGCCCGAAGCCAGTGCTGTGGTCGGTAGTTGAAACGCCCAGATTCGAGAAAAGAAACGGTTTGCAACGACGCCACCAGTTCTACCAATCCTTTTGTCATAAATTAAGTGAGTACCCAAAGAAACCTAGATTCCCATAATCTGTCGGATACCGATTAAAGTTTTTCGTCCGACGGAAGCGTAGTTTCCGTGAGTCGTTGCAATTACTTGGTTTGCTGATCTCGGTGAGAAACGCGATCGGATGGGTGTCGTGCCTAGGTACGTTTTCAGCACAAAGGGAAGGTAGATACGTGCAAACTTTCTTGGAGGGCGTGATTTCGATGCTCCACGATGGGTACTGCGAACCCTTGATTTCCAGGGAAAAACCGTCAAAATACCTTTCAATCGGGCCCTGCTGGCGATTCCTCCTGATTGAACGAAGGGAAGGGGCGTGTATTCCAAAGCGAATCGCGACTCTTTTGCTATTGCAATTCCCTGGATTCTCAAAAACGCACTCCCAAGCCCGACTCTCTGCTTGCCAACTACGCTAAATCCGGAGGAACCATGATTGTTGAAGAACCAAGCCGACTTCCAATGATAAAACCTTTTTGCGTCCATTCAAATAGATTTTCTCATTTGCTGAGCATAAAACACGTCGCTGAAACTGTCTTGTTACACGTAATGATTGTGCATACTCAGACCAGCCTCGGCCAAACCGTAAATTTGAATATCTCCCAACCACCAGCTCAGTCGGCTGCGATAGCTGCACCGCGCACAGATGAGAACTCAAGGATTGCTCATGAACAGCTTATCGCAAAAGCACAACTAGGTGGTATCGACTTGTACTTCTTGGGAGACTCGATAACCCGTCGATGGGGATGTACAGACCCACAGTGGGCGGACCTGTTGGCAAACTGGAGGAATAACTTCTTCGGCTGGAATGCTGCTAATTTCGGCTGGGGAGCCGATGGAATACAGCACATACTCTGGCGCATACAAAATGGAGAACTCGACGAGGTAAATCCCAAGGTGATCGTGATTCTGGCAGGGACAAACAATTTGGGAAATCAGCCAGGAGGCCCTGGAAAGCTGGTCGACATCCTCAAGGGATTTGAGTCGTTGCTCGCAGTCTGTCGCGAGAAAGCCCCTAGCTCCAAAATTATTGTGACCGCTATTTTTCCCCGCAACGATAATCTTGCTGTCTTACCTGAAATTGAGCGCATCAACCGTGAGCTGGCAAAGCTTGCCGATGACCAAACGATCTTCTATCTCGACGTAAATGACAAACTAGCTAGTCCTGAAGGTATTCTCTTTGAAGGCATGACGGTCGACAATCTACATTTGTCTGCTAAAGGTTACCAAGTTTGGGCAGATGGATTACGACCTCTGCTGACCGAATTTCTAGGCCCACCGGCTCAAAGCGATCACGCGCCTCCTCCCACCGGGGATCCCTCGCTTACGCGGGCAGAGGACAAGGCATTTTCTCCATGAATGATCAAACGCGATTCACTATCAGGTGGCATTGGCGGGCATTCGTCTGAGTGAGAGGTCGAAATGAGACTCTTAGTTGTTCTTCTATTCATCAGTACTGCCAAAATTGCTTGTGCCGAATTACCGGAGGTGTCTTTCTCTGATGGAGAAGGGTTTCCTCTGGTGGAGCATGGTGTGCCTGCCATAGTGTGGGTCGATCCATCCTCTCCCCAAGGCCTGAAATCCGTCGCGGAATGGTTTGCTGAAGACCTGGAACGGCTTTCTGGCCAACGGCCGGCTGTCGTTTCGTCAGAGATGCTCGAGGCGGATGCTTGTGTCTTAGTGGGAGTTGTGGGTCGTGGGGGTCTCATCGATGATCTCGTTGAATCAGGTAAAATTGACTCCAGTTCAATTGCGGGGAATTGGGAATCGGCTTTGGTTCAGGTAGTCACCAATCCTTTTCCTGGCATTCAACAGGCCTTAGTAGTCGCTGGCGCAGACAAGAGGGGGGCAATCTACGGTATGCTGGATCTTTCTCGCGCTGCGGGGGTCTCACCATGGCATTGGTGGGCAGATGTTCCCACCGCAAAGCACACCGACTTATCTGTTGCGATTTCTCCGTGGGTGCGCGACAGCCCGGGAGTTCGCTATCGTGGTATTTTCTTGAATGATGAGGCCCCGGCCCTGGCAAACTGGGCCCAGGAAAAATTCGGTGGCTGCAATAGCAAGTTCTATGCGAGGGTGTTCGAACTGATTCTGCGTCTGCGAGGCAATTTCCTTTGGCCTGCCATGTGGGGGCGCTCTCTGTTTGACGATGATCCCGATACTCAACGCTTGGCCGACGAACTTGGGGTAGTACTTGGCACTTCGCATCATGAGCCTATGATGCGCGCACACGTCGAATGGCAACGACATGGGAAAGGTCCCTGGGATTATAGCCGTAATCCGGAAGTACTTCAGCAGTTTTGGCGAGAGGGGATTCGCCGGATGGGCGACTCTGAAAGTGTGGTCACGCTGGGAATGCGCGGTGACGGCGATGAACCAATGACGGACCATGCCAATATTACACTACTAGAAAAGATTGTCTTCGATCAAAGATTGATCCTTGCTGAAGAACTCACTTGTGAAGTGACTGAGCAACCACAAGTGTGGGCGCTCTATAAGGAAGTGCAAGATTACTATGACCGCGGCATGCGCGTGCCCGACGATGTCATCCTCCTCCTCTGCGATGACAATTGGGGCAATATTCGGCGTCTGCCAGCTCCCTCTCAAAAAAAGCATCCCGGTGGATATGGAATGTATTACCACTTCGACTATGTTGGCGATCCCCGAAATTATAAATGGCTTAACACGAATTCTTTGCCCCGGGTCTGGGAACAGATGCATTTAGCCTGGGAGCACGGAGTGGACAAAATTTGGATCGTGAACGTGGGCGACCTCAAGCCAATGGAACAGCCCATCGATTTCTTCCTGTCCCTGGCATGGGATCCAATCGCAATGCCGGCCGAATCGATCGGGACCGCTTTGCAGGAGTGGCAGATCGCCTGGGCAGAAGAACAATTTGGTAGCGAGCAAGCTCCCCAGATTGCCGGCATTATCGCCGACTACGCTAGGTACATCAGTCGTCGCAAGCCGGAATTGCTGGAGCCCGAGACCTATTCGCTGCAAAATTATAGGGAGTGGGAACGCGTCGTTGGAGATTGGCACAATCTTGCTCTTCGGGCAGAGCAAACGGATGCTCAGCTTGGTTCGGAAAGCAAGGCGGCGTATTACCAACTAGTCCTTCATCCTATCCTGGCAGCAGCAAATCTGCATGACCTCTATTTCAACGTGGCCAAGAATCGCCTGTATGCCTTTCAGAAGCGGGCTGGTACCAATGCTTTAGCAGATTTGGCTGAAGAACTCTATGCTCGCGATGCTACTCTCACCGAGCGGTATCATCACCTGGAGCAGGGAAAGTGGAATCATATGATGTCGCAAACACATATTGGTTATACGAACTGGCAGCAACCAGAAGTTCAGGCCATGCCCCACGTTGAGCGATTTGATCCGTTGCCAGATGGACCTGACTGGGGAATCGAGGTCGAGGGCGAGGAACAAAATGACTTGCCCGAGTTTGTTTCGAATGGCCTTAGCCATTGGATCGAGATCTACTGCAAGAGTGTTCAAGGCGTTGCGTTTTCCATTGATACCAGTGACCGCTGGATCAGACTCTCTGCAGATAAGGGAAATGTGACAGATCAGCAACGGATCGAGGTCTCGGTTGATTGGACACAACTAGACACCCATGCAGACGATGTGATCGAGGGAACCATCGACATTTCCTCCCCCGATGGAAGGAGGCAGCAACTGGCAGTGCATGCGCGACGCTTGGCCGATGACGCCGATGGATTCGTAGAAGCGAATGGATACATTGCCATTGACGCCATGAATTATGCCCGCGCAATAGATAATTCGCAATTGCACTGGTATTCAGTTCCGGACATGGGGCGAGAAGGTTCGGCAATGATAACTGCCCCTTCTAATGCCGCCACCACAAACCCAGGTTCTGGCGGATTATGCCTGGAATATCCCATTCATCTTACCGGTGAAGGCGAATTGACTGTAGATGGGTATCTATCGCCGACACTGGATTTTTATGGAGATAGTTCGGGGGCTGGCGATCATGGAATTCGCTTTGCCATATCCATAGATCAAGGGGAACCTGTTGTTATCGACATGCACGCCGATCGAAGTACGCCCGACTCAAACTCCCATGCGTGGCGTGAACGAGTGGCAGATAACATTCATAAAGCCACTTCGGCACCGATAGCTGCTTCCAAAGGAAATCACACGCTCAAATTTTGGCGCATAGACTCTGGTATCGCCCTGCAAAAAATTGTGGTGTCACTGAGCGCCCAAACAGGGCCATCGATAGGCGCTTGAAACAGGGCCACTAAAGTGGGTTGCCGCGTAGGCTGTATTGCTTTTCATGAAGCAATGGAGCTGATCGCATGGCGAACCGATTGAAGGTGGCTAAAGTGT
>JBGSPU010000048.1:0-36782 GCA_041738415.1 Bythopirellula sp. | reverse complement strand
TGTTGGGACTGTTGAACAACGCGGAGGATCGTCTTTTCTATCTCCTGACGGCAACAGCAATCGAAGGCCCTTGACGTAAACTCAATGCACAAACAACCTTAAACATGCTATCATGGCCCAAAGTGGCGCTGTCCAACTAAGCAGCGGCAAAAGCTGCGGACGGCGCTGCTGGAGAATTGCGGAGTGAAATTGATAGAATAGGCGAATCCTCGTGCCGTTGCGAGCTTTCTGTGGCTTTAAGAGAGCCGTCCTATGCCTGGCACAAACGAGTCGCCAAAGTGCGCTGAGAGTGAGCACCGCGCTCAGCGGATTTGCTCGGTGAGCATTGCTCTTTCGAGCCCGGAAGAAATTCGCAGTTGGTCATCGGGCGAGGTGACGAAGCCAGTGGCGTTTAATGCCCGCGTTCCGAGAAACGGCGGGACTATCACGTCGAAGCAGCTTGCCAAAAGTGGGCTTCTCTGCGAGCGGATTTTTGGCCCAATAACAAGCTATCGCTGCGCGTGCGGGAAGTATCGTGGCGGAATGCGAGCACGAGAATGCGAAGGGACGATTTGTGACTGCTGCGGTGTGCTGGTGGCTCACCGAAACGTGCGCCGGGAGCGGATGGGGCATATCGAACTTGCAGCTCCCGTAGTGCATCCGTTCTTCTTCCATGGCTTGCCAAGTGTGCTGGCCGACCTCATATCGGCGACGGTATCGGCAACGGAGCGGTGTGCGGTGACTCACGGCGCCGGAGATGGCGAGTGCGTGTGCGATCAAAGGCCCTCCTTGAAAAACGAAGCGAAACTTGTCGGCGTGAAGCTTACGCCGAAGCTTGTCAAACAAATCATCTTTCGCGAGCGAAGCTTTGTGATAGAAGGCTTCGATGAGACGCAACGCGGCGAAGCACTAACGGGTGCTGAGGGGATAAGAGCTTTGCTTGAAAGGTTACACGGGCTTGATCTTAAGAGCCTGCTGGAACAAGCCCTAAATGGGGCGAGGTCAAATCAAAAACGAGATACGCTTGCAGCGCTCTTTCAGTTCGTGAGTTCGGAAGCGTCGGGAGGAAATCGATTGGAATGGATGGTGCTGGAGGCGCTTCCCATAGTGCCGGCAGTTTCCAGGGGCCCAACAGTGCTGGACGAGAGGGACGAAACAGGGCGGGAGCGAATCGAAGTGGGTGATCTTAACCGTCTCTACGGGCGGGTGATTCGGACAAACAACTCGCTAAAAAAGCTCCTGGAAGAGGACGGGCCATCGGAGCTTATTCGGCGCAGAAAGCGAATCCTGCAGCGCGCGGTGGTGGCTCTGTTTGAAAATGAGGGACTGCATAAGCCGGTCAGGACGTCAGGCGGAAGACCGCTCGGATCACTGCTTGGGCTTTTGAAGGGAAAAACGGGGCGGTTTCGAGCGTCGCTTCTTGCAAAGCGAGTGGACTTCTCCGGCCGTGCCGTGATTGTGGTAAACCCGAAGCTACGTATCAGTCAATGCGGCCTCCCTAAAAAGATTGCCTGGGAGCTTTACCGGCCTTTTGTGCTTCGACGGCTAAGACTCTTTGGTGTGGATGAAGTCAATCAATTGCTTTCCGAAAACGATGAGCTTGCGCTGGAACATCTGCAATCTGTCATGGCAGACCATCCGGTGCTCTTAAACCGTGCACCGACGCTGCACCGCATGAACGTGCAGGCATTTTTTCCGGTGCTTTCGGGCGGAAACGCCATTGAGCTCCATCCGCTGGTGTGTCGAGCGTTCAACGCCGATTTCGATGGCGACCAGATGGCGGTGCATCTTCCGCTTAGCATCGAAGCGAAGGTGGAAGCGAAGACGCTACTAAGTTGCCGGGAGAACTTGCTAAGTCCTGCCAACGGCTCGGTCGTGTTTCGGCCAACGCAAGATATGGTGCTTGGGCTTTACTACCTGACGATGGACGGGCGCGCAGGAGCAAAACCAAGGAAAGCATTTGCTTCGTTTGAAGAAGTTGAACTGGCCCGCGAAGTGGGAAAGCTCAAAGTGCATGAGCTGATAGAGCTTCGCATTTCGGCCGATCGCGAAGTCATGGCGCCCAAAAGCGGACAACGGAAGCCAAGCGGCATTGGGCGAATCGACACGACAGTCGGACGAGCGTTGTTTAACCGGCTGCTTCGTGAAGGGATGCCTTATTACAACATGCCGCTAACTGCCGGGGGACTTGAACGGATTCTAAAAGACTGCTTTGAGCGTTTGGGCCGAATGGAAACACTCAGACTTACCGAAGAGATGGCGTTACTTGGAGCGAGCGAAGCGACGCGAAGCGGGCTCTCTTTGGGAATCCCTGATTTGCTGATTCCTCAAACGAAGGACTCAATTGTCGATAAGGCATGTAAGACTGCTACGCGGCTCTACGAGAGTCGAGAGAGAGGGGAGCTTAGCCATTCTGCCTGGAAAGCCAAACACATTGATACCTGGAACAGTGCTACGGAAGAGGTGGCCGACGCCTTGCTCTGTGAGTTGAGAAACGAATCGCGGCGAGATGGGTCAATCAACCCCGTGTTGGTCATGGCTGAATCAGGCGCTCGCGGAAGCATTGTGCAATTAAAGCAGCTCTCAGGGATGCGCGGCCTCATGGCGCGGGCAACCGGGGAGGTGGCGGAGCGCCCAATTACGTCCAACTTTCGTGAGGGGCTAAGCATCAGTGAGTTTTTCATCTCAACACACGGGGCCCATAAATCTTTTATCGATGTCGGGCTAAAAACGGCTGAAGGGGGTTATTTGACGCGGCGGCTTGTACATGCTGCAAGCCGTGTCGTTGTGACGATGCACGATTGCGGGACGAGGAAGGGAATTGCAAAGAAAGGGGGAGATTCGCTGAAGTTGAGCGATGCTGTCCTTGGCCGCACTAGCTTAGAAGAGCTTCGCCGAAATGGGAAAGTGCTGCTTAAGAAAAACGACCTTGTCACGTCAGCCATTTGCCGGGAGCTTCGCGGAACTCGCCGCAAAAGACTTCGGGTTCGAAGTCCTTTGTCCTGCGAGGCCCCAAGCGGGGTTTGCGCTCTTTGCTACGGCATGGATCGGTCTACGGGTCAGCTCGTTGAATGGGGAACGGCAGTTGGTGTAATTGCGGCGCAAAGCATTGGCGAGCCCGGCACGCAGCTTACTATGCAGACAAAGCATACGGGAGGGATTGCTGGAGTCGACATGACGGGAGGACTTAGACGGGTTGAGGAACTGTTTGAAGCCCGCTGTCCGAAGCTGCGTCAATTGTTTGCAGAGGAGGGACCGAAGGGGGCGTGGGAGCATCTTCTCGATGAACTTAGAGCGCCCTATCGGGCCCAAGGAGTTTCAATCGATGAAAAGCATTTTGAAGTCGTAATCGGTCAAATGCTCGGGCAGGTTCGTGTGATCGATGGGGGAGATAGCGAGTTCATTGCCGGTACGCTCATCGAACATCGGAAGTTTTCACGGGTAAATGCGGCACTTTCCAAGGGTGCCAAAAAAGCGCGCGGCAAGGCGGAGCTTTTGAGTATCACTCGGGCCGCACTTGCGGGCGAGAGTTTCTTGGCTGCGGCAAGTTTTAGAGAGCCAAAGCGGGTGCTTCGCGAGGCGGCGCTTTGGTCGCGAAAGGACGAGCTTTTAGGAATTACCGAAAACGTCATAATTGGCGGCCTGATTCCGGCAGGGAGCGGCTACGAGGGCGACGGTGAGGCTTTCGAGCCAGCAATAGGAACAAAAGAGGAGGTGGAGCCGAATATACGGCGTATCGCGGGCAAACTGCAGCGGAAGGCCGCTTTGAGCAAGCTCTGCATTACGCTCACTGACTCGAAAGCTGCAAACACTTTAGACATTCTGGAACTCGACCGGGAACTAGAGACGTTGGTCACCGGGCTAAACGGTAAGGGGGAAGATAGGGAGCGCTGGAACCGGGTACTTGAGCTTGCCTGGGATCGTCTTTTTGAGGGCATCTATCGGAAGAACGAAGCGATTGATGAGCATGTGGCTCGTCGCCTTACAAGCACAGTTTTCAAAGAAGTAATTGACTCGGGGAAGTGCTTTGATTCAGCGAAAGCCTTTTGGGCCTTTGTCTGGCGGCAGCGCAAGTGGCAGATAGACAATTACCTTGCGCGGGAGGGAGCGCGGCGAAAAAGAGAGCGAAGCCTGTTGCAGAAGTTAATCGAGCGGGATGAGCTAGAGCACGAACGGGAGGCAGAAGTGAAAGCGGCCAAGCGGCTGCTCGACAAGATAAGGGATGAGGCCAAGCTCACCGAGTACCAAAGAGCGGTGTTTGATCTGGCGTGGGGTGAAGAGTTGCCGGACTGCGAAATTGCTCGCGAACTTAAGAAATCACACGGCGCCATTCGCCGAACAAAGTCGCACATAAGGGGCAAGCTTCGGGATACGCCTACGGTTCGGGAGCTAAGGGAGTCGTGAGGGATGCGATAGAGCGGATGGAAAGGATCGGTTCAGGGAGGCGTATTGAACTGGCAGGTTGCAGTATGGCATCCAAGAAACCCCAGCGGTTAGCCGCGTAGCGGCAGCAGGCCAAGTTGTAACAAATTCGTGGCTTACGTGTTTATTACTACAGAAGCCCACAAAGCGGCTTTTCTTAGCGCCCAATCCGGTCTTGGATTCTCTTTTCGGGCGCGATCAGAGCCTTTAAGGCAAGCGGCTGGCTTGCCAGTTTCGCAAGAACCTCAATGGGAGTCGTATGTGAACAAGGAATCTCTATGTGGAACCGAAGTGCAAATGCAGGACTTGGGCACTGAGGCATGGGCTGGAGCGAAGCCGGTTCTCGAAAGTGCTATCTGGCAGGGCCGAGAAATGCTGCCAGGCGAGACGAACATTGCCAAGGTAGCCAGGCAAGAGGTTGGCAGCCTTGGCAACCTACCATGCCCGGCGAGGCCGAAACTCTTGTCGATGGCGGCCCTTGAGTCCGGGGAGCCTGCATGGCTATGGGAAAATCGCATTCCGCTTGGCGGCCTCACGCTGATAGAAGGCGACCCGGGCCATGGGAAATCGACACTAACGGACGACTTGGTGGCGCGGTTGACGTCGGGACGGGCGATGTCGCTTTCAATGCCAGAAGAGCAAGTCCAAGCTGCCGGTGCCGTGCTGCTAAGAGGTGAAGAAAGCCTAAAAGCGGTGGTTCGGCCCAGATTGGAAGCGGCCGGCGCCAACCTTCAGAAGGTCTTGGCCGTCGACAGAGTGGAATCTTTTCGCCTGCCCGATGACTTGGAAGTGCTAAGACAGGGCGTGCTTCAGGTAGGAGCAAAGCTTGTCGTGATCGATCCGCTCCCTCAGTTCGTAGACGCCAACCTAAATAGCAGCAGCGGGACGCAAAAGGCCCTTTCGCCGCTCGCCGCACTAGCCGACGAGTTAAATATTGCCGTCGTCTTGGTGCGGCACCTTGGAAAATCGGCGGCTAGAAGCTCAATCTACCGGGGCTTAGGCAGTGTGAGCATTATCGGCTTGGCCCGATCGGCTCTGCTTGTGGCCGCCGACCCGGCAAGTGACGACAAGCACCAGCACATGCTCGTCCTTAATAAGTCCAATCTGGCAAGTGCAAAATCGGTCTCGTACCGGACTGAAAAGTCTGGCGATGGTGCGATCACCGTCAATTGGCTTGGCTACGTGAGCCAGTCGGCCGAAGCCCTCGCCGCTGGGTACGACACGGTGCTGGAATGCTCGGAATTGGAGCGGGCCATGGACTTTCTCTACGGCGTTTTGGTAAACGGCGAAAAGCCGCAGCGCGATGTGTTGGATTCGGCCAAAGACGCAGATCTTGCAAAGCGGACGCTGCATCGGGCAAAGCGGGTCATGAAGATCAAGTCGAAGCGAGTTGGCAGCACCCATTGGGTTTGGCGGCTTCCTTCCGGTGATGTGGACGCAGTGCGTGCAGCCAAGGAACGCTTTGTCTCTGAACTATGCGACTGGCTCGTAGAGGAGCCCGCGGCGTAGCGAAAAGGTGCGGATGTAACAAATCCGCCGCTTTTGTGTTTATTATTATAGAGGCCCCAAGACGGAGCTTCTTCCTCTAGCCGTAGCCGCTTTCGCGGCACTCTTTACGGCTTTATCCCTGATCATGCAGCTCAGTCCTCTGCTGGAACAGAGTTCACCTGGGCATCAAACGAGAACTTCTATGAGTATGGAGGTAGCAATTCTTAAAACCCGAAAGGAGTAACCGACCATTGATTAGACCGGAGCGTCAATGAGCCGACAGGCTAATGGTGGGTGTCGATTGCACCCGGTTCGCTGGCTTACGGTCGAGGATATCCGGAAACAGCAAAGAATGCGTCGTGAGGCAGTGATTGCAGCCATGCTCGGCGGTGAACTTCCCTTTGAGCAGCGCGGACGAATCCGCTACGCGCGCTGCTGCGATGTGGAAAGGTGGGAGCAGTCTCGTCTAAAGAACTGCGAAGAGCCATCGCCGATGCTTATTCATCCGGACCTGGCCGATTTTGCATAGCGAGCAAAGCATTTGCGAAAGCGTAGCGGCATGGGTTCCCCAACAAGGAACGTGGCATACCAATATTCCCTGACAATTGGCGGTGACTGGGCCGCCGGAGGGTAGATGACAGACATTCAAGTGGAAGCAATCGTGGAAGAATTGACACGCGAACAGGCAAGGCTTCGAGAGTGCTTAACGGCTCTTAAGACTGAACTTGCCGAAATTGAGGCGGCACTTGCCCGCGTCAACGGGGCGCTGGATGCCCTTAGGGGTAAGGGAAAGGCGAAGACGACGCGGCGGCCGGCTGCCAGCAAGCAGGACGTAATTGAGCTGGTTGAAACGATACTTGGCGAAAGGCAGCCGCTTAGACGTGATGCTCTACGGCAAGAAGTGGAGCAAAGAGTGTTAGCAAGCGGCAAGAGCCGAATGGGGCTCGCGCTTCGATTCAAAGAGGCGCTGAGCGAATCGCAGTTTGTGGCAACGCCTGAAGGGATTCAGTTCGATGATGGCCTGCCGCCTGAGCGGCTTTCTGCGTAAGCGGTCCTGCAAACGACGACTGTCGCAGCACTTTCAAGACAAACATTTGAGGATTTGGGTAGGAGTTGAAGTATCCCCAGTCCAGGCTTTCCCGGGGACGTGCACCGCGTTGTGCATGTGAACGGGGAAGCAGGAACAAATATCTTTGGGTTGCGCCGTTTCCCTGCGAGAAGGAATTCTCCTTTCGCCTTTGATTTGCGTAACCCCGAAATGTTCGAGGACATTATGGATACGACACAACTTATGGCAGCCCTGGCTCAAGCTCTTTCTGGACAAGGAAACCGTGAGAGCGGGCAAGGTGGCAATCAAAAACAGGGCAAAGAACCTGCCGGCATTATCACCCTAAGCTTGGGCGAAAACGATCGAGTTGAGGCCCGTTATTGGGAAAACCCGGTGAAGGAAACCGGTCTAACTTCGATCGGCTACACCAAGCCCAGAGTGTCGGAGACATCCAAGGGTACAAGGGAGTTTAAGAGCTTTCGACTCGCCCAGGCGTTGGCCGATATCGAGGCAACGTTTCGAGTCTGTGAGCGAGCCCTTGAGCGAGACAGAAACAAGCTAATTTCGCTTACCGAGGATGACCGAAAGGCCGCAGAGCAGGTAGTCAGCACTCTTTCTGACTCCTTTGCCGCTGGCGGCCACAAAGAAGCGGGGCTTAGCAGCCTGGTCAACGGCCAAGGCGACCTAAGCACCCTTATTCAAGCTCTGGTGGCCCGGGCGTAAGTAGTACCACCCTTCCCAAATCACAGGCCGCGGGGACTTCGGTCCCCCGGCCCCTTTTCAAAATAAAAGCAGTGCAGCCTTCTCTCTGGAAGGCATTGCGGTTTTTACCTCTTTAACCCTTTGTCCCACACGAAAGGACGATGCATGGCAAAGAATGGTCCGGTGCATGAGATTCGAAATGGCGTTGTGAAGGCTTCAATTTGGAAGAATGAAACGGCCAAAGGCGTGTTCTACAACACCACCCTGGAGCGGCTCTACCGCCAGGGAAAGGACTGGAAGACAAGCGCGAGTTTCTCGCGTGACCAACTGCTGGTAGTGGCACGGGTGGCACAAGAAGCCAATAGCTGGATTTACGAGCAGTCAAAGCGCGCTCGGAAGAATGAGGTGGAAGCGGATGAGGCTTCCTCCGAGCAGACGGCTGCCTAAGCACTGGAAAGCAAGTCGTTGGGGCCGCCACAAGGCGTGTGGCGGCCCCTCTGTTTCATCAAGATAAAGGTCCACGGCTCTATCAACTGTGGGAGTGAAGGATTGGCTGACCCCATCGGCATGGGGTGAGCCAAGTCCTTGCCGCAGAGGAGCCATGCACCTCTTTTTTGATGGCGAGTTAAAAACGTTGGCGACGCAGAACTTCTGATTTTGCTCATGGACCTCCGTTTGGAGTTTTCCCTTGGCCTAGAGCGCTTGAGCTTTAGGCGAGGGGGAGCTTTGGCGGCCGCACCCCTCGGGTAACGGTGCCGCCGGAGGTAATGTTCATGAGCAACGCAGAGAAGAAGCGTTCAGCGCTTAAGATTCTTCGAACGGGTGACCCACGCTCGGCCTTTCACACATGCACTCCGAAACAGATTCTGGAGATGTACGGCGTGCCAAGGCGTCTTCTTAGCTCATCCACTAAGGCAGAAAAAAGCGCCAAGGTTGGGGTGCTCAATAAGGTGATGTACCTAACGCCTGGCGTCTTTTGTGTGCTGGCAACCTTTGGTTGCCTTGCAAACTGCCTCGGCCATACAAGCGGCCGCATGGTGCTGCCCACGAGCACACGGGCTCGGGACCGAAGGACAGCGCTCTATAAGGACGACCAGGAGCACTTCTTGCGGCTCCTTAGAGCTGACCTTTATGAGCTTCGAGAAGAGGCCAAATGCCTGGAAATGATTCCGGCTGCAAGGCTCAACGGAACGAGCGATATCCCGTGGGAAGAGCTGCACCCTGAGATACTGGAGGAATTCTCGGACATTCGGTTTTTCGACTACACGAAAATTGATTCGAGAATGTGGCGGTTTTTGAAGGGCAAAAACGGCAATAGGCCGTGGCCCAAAAACTACCACCTCACTTTCTCCATGAGCGAGAAGAACCAGGTCGAGGCAATAAATCTTCTTGCTGCCGGGGGCAACGTGGCGGTTGTCTTCTGGCCGAAGTTGCCCAAGACTTGGCTCAACTTGCCCGTAATCGACGGCGATGCGCACGATGCGCGTTTTCTCGACCCAAGGGGCGTAATCGTTGGGCTAAGTGCCAAGGGCATTGCGAGAGAAGACCTTTCGGGCTTCGTGGTTCACACCGACAAGAGTCAAAAGTTTTTGAATGCTGCATAGCTAGCCAATGTTTCGTGACCAGCCGCACACACAGTGGTGTGCGGCTGGTCACACCTTTCCAATATGAGCGGCCGACCGGCCGCCAAAATTCCAAGCAAACAACTGTTGCCTTTGACCGATTGCATTCGCGTTTCCTCCCAAGGCTTCTCTTGAGTCGGCACACCGAGCGTGTAGCTGGATGAAGGGAAGTTTTTACGTTTTGGCGGCCGCTCCCTTCAGCATGACTGAATTCTGGCCGCCGGAGGTTAAACACAATGCATACGAAACTTAGCGACAACTTAGTAGAAGTAGGTGCTCTTGAGTCCTTTCACCTGGCAAACGTTAGCTTCGATACTCTTCGAGAAACTGAGTATTGGCCAATGTTTGAGTTGGGAAAGATTTGGATCTCACCTCTTGTGGCCGCCGAGCTGACTGTAGCTGACATCGAAAATGCCATTCAGCAGCACGGAAACGGCTCCTGGGGTCTGCTCGGTGCATCCGATTGGAGGGCGAACGACTTCTGTCTGGATGCCAGAGACCCGGTGCTTTCCATCTATCGGGCGGAATGTGGCACCATTTTTATGGTCCACACCGACTTTGAGCGCCAGCTCACGGAAGTTCTTCTACCATGTGAACTCTAAGCAAGATCTGTCAAAGCAACCTCTGAGGCCCTGCTGCACACACACACACAATGTGTGCAGCAGGGTTCTCCTTTTAGCAAACAAGTGCGGCCCCTGCGGCCGCAACCAGGAATCACATTCTTTGAGCATTGTTAAGTGTTGGCCCGCGTTGTGTCGACGTTACCGATTCCGACTTGCTCTTAGCGGTACTTGCTCGCTGACCGGCTTTGGCTGGTGAGCGAGCGGTATTGTTGCAGCTGATCCGCTCCGTGAACGAAGCTGCACACGGAGAGTAGTATGGAAATGAGGGAAATCGACCTAAGGCAGTATCCTTCCATTGTGCAAAGCCAAAGGCATGCGGGAAAAACGAGCGAGCGTTACGCGTTCGTAAGTACCCTGCAAGCGGCGAACGTGTTGAAAGCGAGCGGCTGGCTACCCGTAGGGGCTCGTGAGAACAAATCACGCGACCATCGGGGCTACCAAATGCACGAGATTCGCTTTAGAAGCTCGTCTTTGAATCGCGAGTTCGAGGTGGGAGAGGAAATTCCGGAAATCGTGCTCCAAAACAGCCACATGGGTTTGGGCTCGTTCGTTCTTATGGCTGGGCTCTACCGCTGCGTCTGCTCGAACCAGCTCTGCGTTCCAAGCGCAATCGTGGCAGAGCATCGGGTGCGCCATGTCGGTTATGCCGACCAATTGGTGCACCAAGCGCTGCTAGGGATTGTGCGCGGCGTTCCGAAGACGCTTGCGACCGTAAAGCGCTACAAGGCAATCGCTTTGAGCGACAAGGAGCGAGAAGCGTTTGCCAATGCTGCAATTGAGCTTCGTTTTGATGGCGATAGGTTCTCCGTCACTCCGCAGGACGTGCTGCAAAAGCGGCGGTCCGACGGAGATGATGGTCACGATCTTTGGACGACTCTTAATCGCGTCCAGGAAAACGTGATCAAGGGCGGCGTGGAAACACGAAATCGCCTGGGACAGCGGCGCAGATCCATAGCGCTCAGAAGCATCGATGCCTCGACCAGGCTTAATCAAACGCTTTGGATGCTGGCCGATGTGCTGGCCGGCATCAAGGCAGCGACGGGAGGTCTGCCGTTAGCGTAGGCAACACTGAGGCCTGCTGCTCCGCGACGGAGCAGCAGCCTCACCTTTTATTTGGGAGCGTCTTTGATGAGTGAAATGGGGAATTGGCAGGCACCTTTCGCATGTCTAGGTATATCCGCCTGTACGGTTTGCCGGAACCCGACGCGTGGTTCCAAACCTCAAAGGCCTCCCGCCCTTTCCGCGGGGTCGTAGCCGTATGGCCTCGTGGTCTTTGACTTAAAAGCAATCAATCCTAATTAAGAACTGCGGTCGCTTCGGCCGCAGTCGATCAATCACTTTCCGATTTGAGCATGCTCATTTCGAGCGAGAGTTCAGTTGCCAAGCCATGTTTTCGCGCCGACGCACACTGCATGTGGGCGTTTGCGGGAAAACACAATTAGTGGCCGCCATTCCAAGGCAGATGTCTTGCCAAGGAGAGGTTCCCAGAAGTTCGCAGCGCGAGCTTTGGCCCATTTTGCTGGAGAATTGGCAATGGACGTAACACTTGAAAAGACCCTGGTGGAACTGCTTGCACAAGCGCTTGTGGAAAGACCCACAAATGGCAAACCGACAAACGGGATTCACAAAGAACTGACGTGGGAGCGATACCCCATTGCAAAAAGCCGGATCGACCTTGTGGTAGAACCGGACTTTGACCGCACAAACAGGCGTGAGTCGTTTGAATTCACCGCCCTGTCGCGGGAAGAGAGTGGGCTGCTGACGTCAGCCGACGTGCTTGGGCTCTTGGAACTTGTGCGAGTGGTTGCAAGCGGCTACGCCGAAATGCCCGGCGAGTCCGATATGACGCGCGTCGTAATGGACTGGCTTGAAAAGGGCATCGACGAGCTGCAATGCAACTTGCACAAGCTCTATGGCATGGCCGAGCGGGGAATCGTACTTCCTCGCCGCGCGGCCTAGGTGAAGCCAAGGGCAAAATGCTCGACGGGCCGAAGACCGGCCAAGAGTTGTTCAAATCACGGCCTGGAAACGAACGTTTCCGGGCCACTTTTTCCCACTGCATTCTTTCGTGCCGCTCGCTGACGTTTGAACGTGAGCGAGAGGATTTCTTGCGGCCGGCCTCTCACTTGAATGGGCCGCAGTCCAAAGGAAAAAACATGAAAGATGAAAGTGGAATAGGGAAGGAAGGTGCAGAAAGCGTGAAAGCAGCGAACGCCACCGAAGCCATTCGCGCCAAGATGGCGAATCGCGTAAACGCTGTTGAAGGTAGTCGTTTTTACCTCGAAGCACTGCACGGTCGCGTTTGGAACACTACGGAGCTAATCGAAGACTTTGAGGTTCTCGGTTTCATGGCTCCCTTTGTCGCCGTCCGGCGCAAAGCGGACGGTGCAACCGGATCGCTTATGTTCCAACACAAGCCGCGTTTCTATTTCAGCTTCGAACATCAGTAAAACGGCCACTGCGCCTCCCTTTGAGCAGGACAGGCCTATGAGTCACTGCTCGTTCCTACAGCGCCGCACCGCGTGTGCGGCCTGTAGGCCCTTTGTATTGGCCACTTAAATGTTGGCAAGACGCGTCATATTTCAAGCTCTCTTCCTCGGTGTCCCTTGGCTTAGCAGCACGCTAGGCGAGGGGATGCTTGCGGCCGCACCTCTCGTGGAACCAGGCCGTGGAGAAATAGCCCATGAATATGACAAAAGAGACGGAGAAGCCCCTAACGAAAGCTGATTTGGATCATTTCAGCGGCGATCTTGAACGATACCGCCATCCGCTACATCGGCAGGTCATCTACACGCCCGGCATTCAATTTCTAGCTGAGCGAGGGAAGTGCTACTGGCTACTTGATGCCATCACTTCTTATTTCGGCTCAGGCGTGATGAATCGGGCAATGAAAGGCGATGAGCGAGTTCGTTGGCTTCAATTCTGGCGTCTTAATGTGCGGGAGGATGGAAGTGCTGTGCTTTCGGCTTGTGCTGATTCAGGCGTTAAGCCCTTTATCACGCAGGAATTCCAGTATACGGACTTTCCGTTGGAATCAGTTGAGATTTGGGCTGGATTTGACGGCAAGCTTTGGACGCTTTACCTGCCGTCGGAACACTGACCGGCTCAAAACAGTCCGGCAACTCGACACTTGCCAACATCATCGAGGTCCGTCACTTCCTTCGGGGAGTGGCGGCCTCATCTTTTTCAATAATCAGTGACAATTCTTTTGGAGGCACTTGCTACTGCTTGGCGACTCTCGCTGAGCCCTTCGGTGACAGCAGTCTGCTGTGAGTGAAGGGTAACGCCAAAGCCTGCCCGACCTTCCGGGTCTATTGGGCTTTGGCACTCAAACGAGAGTACCTATGCCAAAGATAAACGTATCGCTTGAGATTCCAAAGACGGGTTCACCCGTGCCTGGCCTCTGTTCGGTTCATGCAACCGATGGCCGAGGCCAATACGGTGATCCGAGTTTTCGGGGAAACTGTTCGGGTACGCTGATACGAGACGTGCTTGAGTATTTTGAGCCGAAGACTTGCCTTGACCCGATGGAGGGTTCCGGCACATGCCGCGACGTTTGCCAAGAGCTTGGAATCCATTACGACGGGTTTGATTTGTCATGCGGATTCGATGCACTGGACCGGGAGAACTATTCCGGCGCCGGCATCTTGTATGACTTCGTGTGGCTGCACCCGCCGTACTACAACATGCTCAAGTACAACGACGACCCGCGCTGCCTGTCACAGGTCAAAACGCTTGGCAGATTTCTGGACAAGCTAAACGATGTGATCGAAAACTGCCTGGCAGTACTGTCCCGTGACGGACATCTGGCGATTCTTATTGGAGATATCACACGACGTGGAGAATGCTACCAACTGCCGTTTCTAACCTGGCAAGTGGCGACATTGCATCACCGATTGCGACTTGCGGAACCGGAAATCATTCGGCTGCAGCACGGCGCAACGTCGACGAAGAGGGAATACGCGCACGCGTTCATTCCTCGTCTTCACGACGTATTGATGATCTTCGAAAGGCCGTAGCCTGGCCTCACCGTGGTCCTGTCACTTCCTTGGAAGTGGCGGGACTCTTTTTCCCTTACTCGAACAATAAATTTGTTGGCAATGCGTTGGTTTGGCCCGCATTTCCTCTGCGTGCGTCTCCTGGCTTAGCCGTGAGCTAGGCGAGGGGACTTAACGGCTGCAGCCCCCTCGGGTCAATGTGCTGCAGCAATTGGAGGAAACGGCATGGCAAACAATTACGAGCAGGCAACGGTATATCCATATCTGCCGAAGCTGCTATTTAGCGAAAGCGACCTGGGCATTCTCGAATCGAGCGGATTCGAATGGGAGGACTACGAAGACTCGTATTACTTCTTCGCACCCGAGTGCCTAGGCGAAGACGATGAGCAAGGTCGATCCTACCTGCAGGTGTTCCAAGACGCACTTCGTGCGTCGAAAGAAGGAATCAAGCAGATAGTGATAGAGGGAGCTTTCACTTGCAGCAAGATGCGGCAGGGTGAATTCGGGGGATTTGTCATCCGAATAACCGAAACTGAACTTGCGTCAGGATCAACGAAAGACATCGTGTCCTTAATGGAAGACGGTGTCTGGTTCGGGTGACGCAATTCGTTCGCAAGCCGTAAATCGCCTTTGTCAACAGTGAGGCCGCCATCCGAATACGGAATGGCGGCCTCACCTTTTTGAGTTCCTCCGCAGGCTTTCCTTGGCCTCTTGCCACGCGCAAGAGGCGAGGGGGAGTAACCGCTGCAGCCCCTCGGGTTCGATGGATTTGCAGCTTTTTTGGAGGAACAGATATGGCGAAGACCTACAAAGTCTGGCTTGACATCGAAGAATACGACCCGGTAACCGATGACGGCACAAACGTGGATGCTCCCGGAGCAGCACTTGCCGAATTCGCTTCGCACGAAGCGGCATACGCGTTTACCGAAGTGCTCTATCGGGCGTTTGCGGGCGTTGAACCGCCTTCTGGGTTACTTCCCTCACGGGAGCTACGCGATGCAATTGAGTATTGCATAGGCTGGGTCCAGGAGGACTTCGCTCAGTGCTACAAAGCTGACGTAGCGCTTTGCGGCATCTCAGATGAGGAGGCAGACCTTTGCTACGAAAACCGCATGCAAGGCGTCCGGCTCATCGAAGATTGGCTTCGTTCGTTCGATATCGACCGTTGACTATGAGACTCGCATTGCCGACTTCGAGGCCTGCTGCTCCCTGCTGGGAGCGGCAGCCTCGCTTTTTTGCCTTCCCGGAATTGGAAAAATCCTGGGCTTTCCCTTCTTAACGAGCAGGCCCACACCGCTTAAAATATGCGGTTGGCCTTAGCGGCTCCGTCGCAGCCCGCTGCTCGTTTCCAAGGAAAATTCCAGACAATGTTTTTGTGCTGTCCGTTCGCCATAAGTAACGGAAACCGGGTCTTCGCTTCGATTCACTGCCTGTGAATCGAGCGAAATCCTACAAGCCTTTTTCTTCTCCACCTCCAAACGATGACCTGCTCAGTGGACCAGCGTGTTCAGTGACGAGGTTTATCGAACTATTGGAGGATAAAATGAGCAAGAAAAGGAAACGAGGTAGAGACCCATTAGATGATCTGATCGAGTGGATCAAGAAGAACGTAATTGGCTTCTGGTTGCCGGTCATCGTGATTCTTTTGGGCCTTGCTCGACTAAAAGGATTTCTCTGAGATCCTGGGCGCACCGACTGTTTGTTGGTGCCCTTTTTTTGCGCATTTTTACCAGCTGTCGCGCCATTGGGCGTAGCCGAAATAGAGGCCAACCAGGCCGACAAGAATCCATATCGGCCCGTTGATCGGCCAATCTTCTGGTATGACGTAGTAATGGAGAATTAAGGCACTAACGACACCGCCACTTGTCCCCACCAGCATCTCCAACACACGCAATTGATGGCGAGGATTGAGTTCGCGTAACCACTGGAAAAGCGATTGCTTATTGTCTTTCACATAACCTCTCTGCAAAACAAAAACGCCCCCGTCACTCAGGATTGAATGGCGGAGGACAAAATGACAAGAATCTCTAGAATAGCATAGCTTAGCGGGCTATGTTGCAAGGCCCGAATGGGCATTCTAACGGCCAAAGGGTTCGGTATGGGGCACAGATATGGTTTCAGTCGTCGGGAGAGCGATTATAGAAATCTGCATGTGGGTACGTCACTGAATGACAGTTGCTCTAAGTATTGATCGCCTTGGAATGCTGCCGAGCGCGATCCGCCTCTACGTCCAATCCACACGCACGGTAGCCTCGCTCAGCATCAGCGTATGCGTTCTGTGCAAGAACAAGAAATGAAGCGTCCGACGTATCTTTGGCGAGGTCACAATATACCAGCGCCATATTGGATTTCGCCAATGCCCAGTGTTGTGGGAAATCGCGTTCGGTAAAAACGCGTAATGCGGCCTGATAACATTCGCTGGCTCGCTGTAGTTTCTCGCCACGATTGCCCGCTGGGAGGTGCCGGTACGCGACGCCGAGGTCGATCTGGGTTGCCGCCCAGTCGTAAGGGAAATCGTCGCCGGTAAAGACGCGTAGCGCGGCTTTAGAACAGTCGATGGCCCGCTGAACGTTCTCACTGCGGTTGCCCGTCGGAAGCCTCACGTATGCACCGCTGAGATGGCTCTGTGCATGCGCCCAGTATTGGGGAAAGCTGTTTTCGGAGTAGACACTTAGTGCGGCTTGATAACATTCAATTGCCTGCTGCAAATTATCACATTGGTTGCCCATGGGCAGGTCCAGGTATGCATTGCCCATGTTGTCCTGCGTTCCCGCCCATTTTTGGGGAAAGTTATCTTGCGTGTAGACGCGCAGTGCGGCCTGATAACATTCGATGGCTCGCTGTAGATTCTCGGCCCGATTGCCCGCAGTCAGCATAAGGTATGCATTGCCTAGGTTATTCTGGCTTGCCGCCCAGTCGTAGGGGAAGTCGTCTTCGGTATAGACGCTTAGCGCCGCTTGATAACATTGGATGGCGCGATTTAGATTCTCGCTGCGGTGGCCCACGGGGAGCTCAAGGTATGCATTGCCAAGGTTGATCTGTGTATGCGCCCAACTTTGAGGGAGGCCACTTTCGGTGTAAAAGCGTAGTGCAGCCAGATGACATTCAATTGCGCGGTCTAGATTCTCGCGGCGATTTCCAAGCGCTGCTTCGAAATACTCGATACCTAGGGTATTTAACGCAGCGGCCGCAAGGGCATCTCCGGGTGGTGTTTCCTCGTCGAGCCGGGTGGGCTGCCACCAAGACAACAATGCATGGTGCTCCAACATGCGCAGTTCTTTGCGC
The DNA here is from genome assembly GCA_041738415.1 of Bythopirellula sp. Taxonomy (GTDB): domain Bacteria; phylum Planctomycetota; class Planctomycetia; order Pirellulales; family Lacipirellulaceae; genus Bythopirellula. The sequence continues at coordinate 19,615 of JBGSPU010000048.1, read as the reverse complement.
AGCTGTGCGGCGATCGCTTTCCAGACTCGCGTCGCGGACTTAGGTTCAATTCGCCACAGGTGATACCACGCTAACGCGGCAAAGTTGTCCGTGTCGGCCTTGCTGCGGGCAAGCCAATGCTCCCGCCAGTACTGATGGCCTTTGGTGAACGACGACGTTTCATCGTTATTCCCCTTAGAGCAATCACTGGCGGGCGATTCCCCTCCTTGCTGCACGTATTCCAACGCCTCGCGCATCTTGCTGTGGAACGTATACCAGCCTCGAATGTCCGCCAGTTTGACGAAGCTATAGCGCAAAAGCGCCTCCCATGCAGCATCCTGGGCGGCTCCAGCGTGCGGGGAGAACGCCGCTCGCGCCGCAACCTCGTCGAACCGAGGAGTTAAGGACAATCGTCGCACCCAAGCGGCGTGCGCCTCGTCGCCAAGCGATTTCATAAATCGCTGCGCAAGCTGCCGCGTGTTGCCCGGAGCCATGTCGAACTGTGCCGGGTCAATGGTCAGGCCCCGGTCTTCGGTGGCGAGGATGGTGTCTGCGCAAATGCCTAAACTAAAGGGGTGGTAGCCCAATGCGTCATCGCATTGCTGCGTTTCAACGTCCCGCGATACCCGTAGAACAGCATCTTGTAGAGGAGCATGTAAGATGCCGCATTTCTTTAGAAACTCCCTTGCGTCCCATTCTGAGAGACCTCCAAGAAGATGCTGCTCCAAATGAGTGCGTTTATCAAAGTCCGGTTCAACTTCAGCCCATCTTAGATAATCCCTTCCAGCAATCACCAACAGCACGGGCGAGTCGGGATTATACAGTTCCCGTATACGCGCTTCCTGCTCATGAGCTTGGGCATCGGCTAAAAGACCAAGGCGAAGCGCCTCAAATGTGTCGACAAATACAACGCCGCGGCATTTTTTACCATTTTGCGCGGGCAAGTATTCCTTGAGGTCTATTAGCAGCCGATGTGGAAGCTCGGGGTAAATCCTCTGCGTATCTTCCTGGCGGAGCCTCAGGAATTCTTTCTCGCCAACGCGCGTGCAAATCCACTCGCCAAGCTTGGTCGTATGAAACCGTTCCCAAAACGGCTTGCTGAGCTTCCCAGCAAACCACGTAGCCAAGTTGCCGCCCGGAATGACAGAGCCCGCCACTTGGCTTAGCAACTCCCACGCTCCATGCAACAGGCCGGCAGTGCCAAAGAGCGGCTCATCGCCCGCGCTCTCTTTGTAGCGAATCCAGGCGTAGGCCAAATCGAAGCGAGGGCAGGTCACCGTCCGGAACTGGCGGCGAATCTCGGCGAGGGCCCTGGAACTATCACTAAAATAGCCGCTAGCGCCTGATCGCGGGTCTAGGTCGAGGTAGGCGCTAGGTATCTCCTTGTCCAAACACTGTCGCAACTTCTGCAACAGCCACGTCTTGCCGGTTCCTCCGACCCCGTAAAACATCAGCACCGGTAGTGTAGCGCCTTCCGGCAGATTTAGCACTCGCCGCAGTACCTCTTGTTCATTCTCGCGATTGGTGAAGTTGCTGATCTCTTCACTCGGTGAAGCGTAATCGTCGTCCAACGGCTTAAACATGGCGCTTTTCTGCTTTCAGACCTGCCCTTTTGGGATGCAGCTATGCGTAGTAGGTACCGGAACTGAGGTCGGGTGGTTTGTCTGCTGAGGGCACTCTAGCTTGTTGAGAGTTCCCGTCGTTTGGCGTCGGTGCCGGAGTGTCGGCGAGATTTCCTTGGCTCCCATTGCCCCAGTCTTTTAAGGCCTTGGCAAGTAGCGGTGGCGCGGGCGCGTAATGGACGGTAAGGCGGGTCTCAGACAGTGGGGAATTCTGAATGCGGAGCTTCGCTAACTCCCGCTGAACGTGCCGCTGCCTATTGGTCGAAGGGACAATAATCGCATAGCCGTACTCTCCGGAATCGACCCAGCGCTGCAAGCCAAGATTCTCGATGTCAGCGGCCACTTTCTTTCGGACCTCTTCGATGATTTGAGCCGCGTTCGATTTCTGCGTGGGATAGAGGCGATAGATGACGGGCCCCGCTTCTTCACTAGCCAGGCAATAGGCGGGTTGGTGGGGAACCTTTCGGTTGTCCGGTATCGTGTCGGCCCAAAGCGCTGAGATTTCCTCTTGATCAAGCCGGTAGCGCCGCGGACCATCAAAAATGCAGTACCAAAGCGCGGCAAGATGCTTGTAGAGGCTTTGCTCCGTGTTCGGAGGCACCAAGCGCTCCTTGGGAAATTGGAATCCCTTCGGAGCCAATTGCTTACTTCTTCCGCCTAGAAGGTAGTACTTTACGGATCCCATTCTAAAGAGTTGGGGACCATCAGCATCCTGCTTTCCTTGCTTGTGCTGCGTCTTGCTCTTAGCGGATTTCTTTGGCTGAGGCGGTGCGTGGTCTTCCCGATTTTTCAAATAGCCTTGACGAGCGAGTGCATCGAGAGCCGTACCCGATTTCACGGAATCAGAATGAAAGAATAGCTCCTGAACGACTTGACGAATGGTCAGGTGATAAAGTGACACGTGCTTCAGTATGGCCCAGTCGGTAGGATAGAGGTCGTCCGGGGGCCGATCCTCACCGCTACCAGATTTCGTAGGCTCGTGTTCTTTGCTGCTCATGAATGGCTTCCAGTTTCTGACGCGAATAGGCGCCGCCGAATTCTATTATGACGGGTTCTGCGGTTCTGATTTCGGCATCGGGTAGGGGACCGTTGTTTTTGCCACGTTCTTGGCGGAGCTCCGCCTCTGATACCCAGGCGAGAGCGGCTGCACGGTCTCGCGCCCAGTAATCGAGGTAGATCTGAGTCAAATGGATGTCATGACAAGTTTCGCTTGGACGCGGCTTTTTGCCGCCAAGATAGCCGCCGAAGACTCGCCTTGCACGTTTTGTTGCATAGACGATGTTTGTCGCTACGGGCGCTCGCTTCCAGCGGCCGCGCGTCTCTCTTGCCAGCGCTCGAAAGTCCGGGTCCGGGTCACCGGGCGAGTAACTGCAAAGCGGAGCATTCAAGTTGAGTTCAGGATGCACGATCGCTGTGTACGACGCAATGAAGTCGGCTTCTTCTAGCTCAGTGATAATACTTTGCAGTTCCTGTTCCTGGTCACTAGTTCGAGCGAGGAAGGTGCGCGCAATCTGCGCGTGCGTTAGCACGCTCACCTTGCTCGTGAGCGGCTTTAGGATTTCGCAGTATTGGTCGGTAAGTTCGAAACTTTGCGGCATCGTTATAGCTCGCTTCCGAAAGCGGCTTTCTCAATACGTATCAGCGACGTTAGGCCCCGGACGTTACTCCGGAGGAGTATGGTACACGGTGAAGTGGCGAGCGAATTGGCACATATCGCCAAACATGCTCGTCTGAATGCGTATGTGGGATGCGGCGTGCTCGCGTGCGAACACGCAATGCGAAGTGGCGAACGGAGTTTTTCGACGGGCGAGGATCGACCTCTTCGCAGGCCCCGTTGAACACGTACCGTGCAAGCCACGGCAATGACTACAAGTACGTGGCTATCGTTTCGGTTTCCCGTTGCATAGCGATTTCTGGTCCGACGCGCGAGTGCAGCCTTCGCAAAGCTCGCAGCAACTCTGCTAATGAGTTCAGTCACTCGCCTGGCTCCTTTCGGAACAGGGCCGCCAACCACCGGTTCTTTGGCGGCTTTGATCCGAAGCTGAAGTAGGGATCGCTTCGTGAGCGAGGAAGGGACACGGCCAGGTACACGACCGCGAAAACGGAACCCAACTAATCGGATCGAGCCAACCTCGGTCGGCTTCATTCGCGCGCGAGACGCGGAGGATGGCTAACTCGTAACCCAGTAGGAAAACGAGCGGCGGCCGCAAGAGATAGCTCAGCAACTGCTTGCGATGAATTGAGTTATCGTCCATATCAAGGCTCCAGCGGACGATCTTTTGGGCTTCTACGCGCAAATAAAGAATAACAAGTGTTCGGCTCAATGAAAATCAGCCGATTCTCGCCGGCTGGGCAGCTTTGCCGCGTGGAGGACATCTGCTGTGCAACAGTCCGGCCGTTACGAAGTTGACGCGAAGCGTAGGCCGGACGTGTCAGCAATGCCACGCCAACCTTGCACACTCAGCTTCAGACACTTTTTCGACCGACCGGCGGCTGCTTTTTGGCAAGGCGACCAGTCAAGGGGGAGTCTTGAGCGCTCGGGTCGACTATTTCAGCACGGAGGCTGGAATAGTCGATGGCGATAGCCACCCGCAGGGCCCAGTGCTCAAGCAGCAGCCGGATGCGGCCCTTGACCGAGCCGTAAGATGGAGGCTCCCGGCGGGTCTGTTGGACTGTTTCTAGTTCCGGAGCTTTTGTTCAGTGGAATGGCCAGGACAACTGAAGTCGAAAGCGGCGGATGGCCTGGTCTTCAACTGGATGATTCAGCTTGCAGGTGTTCCTTGCAGTAGGTTCGATAGAGCCGATGGTACTCGTACAAAGCGAACACGATTATGGCAGCAGGTAGTGCTACAGTCAGCCAAAGACCGAGGACTGGTTTGCCGGTAATACCGAGTGCTAGGGAGAAGGCAACCGTGTACAGAGTTGCCAATCCCATTCTGATGGCTAAGTGACTTTTGGTAAGTGGCGGGATATTTGGAGATACATCTGCGGGTCGGGTTGGCGGAGGATCAAAGGCGAATTGATAGATGAATAATGTGGTAATGCCAGAAGCCCAAAACAGGGGAGTGCCCCATTGAGGATCGCTGTCCGCAAGGAGCCATTTTGCAATCCACCAGCTGATGCCAAAAAGCAGGAGGGGGACCACTATGTTGCCAAGGGCACTGAGGGCGAGGTCCACTGTTGCCATGGGATGCTTATTCATGGCGATGATTCTCCATTAGGGGACGAATTGGGATTTGCCTCAGCTCCGCTTTTTCGGAACAATCCGGTTAAACGAAGGGCTGAGGAAAGCAACTAGCGTGCCAAGTGGTCAGATGCAGAGGAAGTGCGGCCTAGACGCATCAGGGAGCGCTCTGGCGAGTCAAGATGTTGAGTTGGACAGGCGAGGCGGGAGGAAAATGCATCTCGGAATGAGACGGAAATCTCTATTCTGGACGCGGGCGATTCTGCGTACCGCGCTCAGTGGACCGAGCGGCAGCGAGGTGGATTATTGGATGAGGAATAGTCTTGGGGCGGCGCAATTGGGCGGGCCGGACTAGCCGTCAGTAGATGGTCAGTAAACCTTTGGGCCCGTTTTGCTCGTAGTGAAGTGTGCGAATAAAATCCCAGCCAAGAAGGCCATCAATTTCGTCGCTCTTCCATTTGCCGAAATCGACGAGAGCAACCTCGAAGTTAATAAGCGTAAGACCGAGCGTAGAGAACGATTGTAGTCCGACGGTGTAGGTTTCGTATGGGGCGTCTGTAACGCCGGAGATGTCCACGTCCCGCAGCTTGTTCACTTCTGAGTACCCGAGTGCCAGAACGGAGTCATGATCAATCTGGGTCACAGCGGCACCAGTATCAAAGACAAGCTGAACCTGGTCATTGTCATTCGGACCTTCAATATGGGCCACTGTGAGAATGAGTTGTGACTGCGGATCGAAACGAAACTCAAGCATTATTTGGAGCCGTTTCGGATAGCATCCGCTTCGGCCTCAGAGATGCGATAAAGCGGAACTATTCCACCAACGTAAAGCCTTGCTGTGCTTTGTGGGCGGTCGTGAGCGGCGAGCTTGTTGAACTCTCGCTTGTCAGGCGAATGAACTCTAACGACCGCGGTCAGTGGCCACGGCTCGGTCTCGGGCCAGTCAAAGTCAACGAGCTGCACCCACTGGTGCCAGTAGCATTCTTCGATTTCTTCCCAAGTAAGTTTCTCTTTCATGGCGGGATCGTAGCACGGGCTGCCGGCAATTGACCAGACTGCGAGTCGAGGTGTATCATGCTGAGTGAGCTTAGTTCCAAATTCTCGACCGTCAGACATCGAGTTATTTCAGCACGTTACTTCCCTAGAATGCGAATTCTCATGATGTGCTTTGGAAAAAGGGCCGGTTTGGAGGCAAAGGAATGGAGGGAAGGGATTCGAAAAGCGCTGCCCAGTCGAACTGACCAAGGTCACGCCCACATTAGGTATTTGGGCACGGAAGCGCGTGTGGCTATCAGCGACAATCGCGAACCCTACTCGACTAGCGAAGAATCAGATGCGATTGATCATAGCGAAAAAATTTCGGGAGAGAACAGTTGAGAAATGATTCGCACAGCCTCCTACTGGGAAAGTGCTGCAGGAATCAGTAACCTCATATCAACACGGCAGGAAGAGCCATGTGTGAGATCGGGGAAAAGGCGGGCACAAGTTGTTGGACGTGGACGGTCACGTTGAACAACGATGATGACGCCCTTCCGCCAGGCGGCGATCGCGTAGGGGCCAGGTTGCCAAATACGCCAAGATCGCCTAGCCTTGACACGACAGGAGGGTCTGATGAAATCTCTCTGGCTTTCCACTTCCTCGCCACCTCAGCATGCCACGCTCGGTGGCGACGTGTCGGCTGAGGTGGTCGTATTGGGCGGCGGAATCGCCGGTCTCACGACTGCTTATCTTTTACAACGTCGCGGCCTGAAAGTTGTTCTTCTTGAGGCTCGGCAAATAGCTCGGGGGGTGACCGGAAATACGACGGCGAAAGTAACCTCCAATCATACCCTGACGTATCGCAGGCTCAGCCAGCGCCACGGCCTGGAGATCGCGAGCAAATATGGACTGGCAAATCAGGCCGCTGTGGATCTCATTCACAAACTGGTTAAGGAAAACGATATTGAGTGCAATCTGACCGACGCTTCGGCGTTCACGATCAGCCGCGACGAACAGCACGCCGATGAAATCGCGAAGGAAATTGAAGTCGCCAGGAAGATCGGGTTGCCCGCGCGATCCGCGCAGGTTGACGAACTGCCGTTCAAAGTGCACGCGGCGATTGAGTTCACTGGGCAATTTCATTTTCATCCCGTCAAGTATCTGGCGGGACTTTGCGAATTGTTCGTGGCCGCAGGCGGACGGGTATTTGAGCGTTCTCCCGCAGTCGTTATAGAGCATGGAGCGACTGTAACCGTCCAAACTGCACAAGGTACGGTCAGAGCTAAAAATGTCGTCGTCGCGACACATCAGCCTTGTTCCCTTGACGGCTGGTACTTTGCCCGGATGCGGCAGAAGCGTTCATTCGCGATGGGGCTGCGGTTGGGAGGATCCGTTCCGCGTGGCATGTACATTAGTGTCGGTGGTGAGTTTGTAACGATGCGTCCCGCGATCGAAAACGGTTCGGAGCTGTTGGTCTTTGGCGGTGAATCGCATCAACCGGGCCAGGAACCGCATACCGTCCAGCGGTTGGCCCAACTTGAGCAGCGGGCACGCAAGCTCTTTCCGGTCGCGGAGGTCCGATACCGTTGGGCGACCCATGACAATGTCACGGGCGATGGTCTGCCTTTCATTGGACAGATGCGGCGGCAGAACAGGAATGTTTTCGTCGCAACCGGATTCGCGGGCTGGGGTATGTCCAACGGGACCGCGTCAGGAATGATTCTTGCCGATCTGGTGACCGGTGAAGCCAATCCACATGCCGAAGCTTTCGATCCGCTCCGCGGCCAGATGCAATCGCGTGTAAGTGGGTTGGTACGTGACATGGTCGTTGGCAGTCGGGCGCTGCTGGGCGCATTCCGAAGTACCGACAAACCGAAGAGCGTGGAACAACTTGCGCCTGGTGGCGGAGCCATCTTTTCAGATGGCCTTGATCGCATTGCCGTCCATCGTGACGACGAAGGGGCATTGCATTCGGTGGGTGCTGTATGCACACACCTGCAATGCATCGTCCGATGGAATAATGCGGAACGAACATGGGATTGTCCCTGTCACGGCTCTCGGTTTGATGTTGACGGTGGCGTATTGCATGGCCCGGCGGTAGAGCCACTGGCCTGTGTTGAACCACCAGCGGAATAGAGTGGACGGGCTTGGTCGCGTCATGACATTTTCGACACAGCGGCCACCCATGTGAGCAATATTGCCGTGACTTCTAGAAGTGCGTGCGGGATCAACATCGAAATCGGAATGAGTTTCTGACGTCGATGAGCCAGAAGCATCAAAACACCGAACGGCGCTCCAATTGCCGCCGATACGATTGCGGCAATGAGCAACGGTTCGGGTTGCAAGATCGTCGCAGCAATGACGGCAATAACACCGGCGGCAGCCGCACTGCCATGAACATACGCCAGTGGTAGCGGTGGATTACCACCGCGAAACCGCAGGATTGCGAGGAGCAGACCGCCCGCTCCGCCTAGTGTTAAAAGGATCGCCGCCACAAACAGCATCTCAAGTCTCCCTCATTGATATGCCAAACGAGTTGCCCATCTCGGTTACGCAACATCAAAAGACATCATGTGATGTGCCAGGTCTGCCATCGCCACGCGTGTTTTGGATCACTCCCCGGGTTCTGCTCAATGGCATAACAAAGATTCTAGTGATCCGCTCCCCATTGTAACAGGCGGGAAATAGGCAGCCGACAGGTTTGTCGGCAGCGTTGTCCACCAATGACGAACCGACCGATGGTTGCCTGATCTGGTGAAGCAGGACACGTCCACATGTGCCGAGGGCCAGGTCGTAGCCTGCGTCGGCGTGTCGGGCCGACGCAGTTCGTGGGTAATCCAGTTACTATTGAGGACCGCGCCCTGCTGCTAGTCGTGTTTACGTGGCCTGGAGCCGTTCAGCCACGCGTCGAATTTGACATAAGTTTCGGCATCTTCGTGCACCCACAGTGCTACCGTGTTCGTGCCGCGGATTGTGTCCTTCTGAATGTAGGGATACATCCCGAGGTACTCTTGTCCTTGATAGTGCTGCTTGCCCGAATGCTGGACTATTGGCAAGACCGAAACCAAACCGAGTTCCTCCGTCGAGCCGGTGTGGCCGTCCTTGAAGCCGATCTCCCAAGGCATCCATTTCGATGATTGGAAGTTCTGCGAAGTCGCGAACAAGAGGCAGCGGCTGTTGATCATCCTCGTGCGGAGCCAGCGTGCGGTTCGCTCGTTTACGTCTTCGCGGTTGAGGTGGTTGTCGATGATCCAATCGACGTAGACCGTATAGCCTAGCTGCTCCACCAGGGCCTTAATGCCCAATAGCTTTTCTTGAGACATCCCTGCGTCTGCGTAAGCGTGCGAAAGGAAGATGTCAAACTGGTACGACATCGGCGTCTTTTTCGTCTCCTCCTGTAGGATCGTGCCGGCGGTAGCGGTCTTGAGCCGACGCCCAAAAACGCGGCGGCGGGCCTGCTCGACCTCGGCGTTCGTAATCAGTGCCATACGAGATCAGTCCAATACTGAGAATCGGGTAACGATGACTAGTACGATGATCTCCAGGTAGTAACCGCAGACCGAAAGCGACGGACCCGCCCCGGGGCGAAGGGTCGTCGCGCATTCTATCATTTTCCGCTCATTGAGGTCATCGGGCTTGAGTGTGTTGAGGTATTCCGAATTCCTTTAACGAGTCCAGTACGTCCTGACGGGCTATTGGACTTGGTTAGCGGCGGCGAGTTCGCTTGTACAGATCCAGCCGAGAACCTATTAGGGCCTACACCCCTCAGTGACGGGCGAGTTCAAGAGGGGTTACGCCCTGCCGGACTGAAGTGGTGTTGGCTGCAGCGTGGCCAGCGTTGCTTGCCTGTACTGGCGCCTAACCAGAGGCTCCAAGTGTATTCGAATCGCCACTCCTTTTATTCAACAAGTGGAGTTGCGATACGATCTTACCAGCCGTTAGAACAAAATTGGTATTGATGGATAATTGCTGATTCTGCTCCTCGCTAAGTCCGTTTTCTAGTCCGTCCAGCCATCGTGGGTTCTCTGTAACGTATGTCTGCGAAACGCCGCCAAATCCCCCCAACACGAACGACGGCACCTTCTGCTTCTTAGCCAGTTCAAACTCCTTGGGGACGCCAGCACGACCCGGTACCGCTGACCACCAACGTCCGCCGATCGCTACGAAAGCATTGCAGTCCTGTGCCATGGACTCTCGCAGCAACGCGAGACTCGCGTCGCGGTCGTCGTCAGTTCCGGCCCTACGGACAACCGTGACCCTTGCGACCTGGCGCCATCGTTCCCGCTCGCCAGCGTCCTCTTCAGGCCAGTAATCGCTGACGCAGAGTGTGAGCGGGCTTTCGTGTTCAGTGCGAAAGTGTCTGCGTGCACACTCAAGCAGAATGGGGGTAAAACTCGGGTGGCTCCCGTGAATAATCTGACCACCGAACTTCATGACAAGGCTTGCGAATTCCTGGACAAACCCAAGAATGCCGCACTCTAATTCGCTTCCCTGCCAAGCCTCCAAGACGGCTTGAGTGTCTGGCGTTTCGCCTTCCGGTTCAGGGATAGCGCCGGACAACCAAACACGGATACCATGGAGATTTAATTCGGGTACGTGGATACTCGATTTAGACACCGAATCCTCCCGAGACTGCGGAGATTCGAGCGACCGCTTCGTTATAGGAAACCACTTCTGCGCTTGCTTCGATCAGTTCAGGAACCTCTTTTTGCATGATTTCGAGCAAGTCTTGATCCCGCAACGTCTGCCCGGGGTATAAGTAATAGTTGCAGTTGAACATCTGCTTCAGCTTTGCCAGTTGCGACATGCCGTCAACGAACGCTCGGACCCGCGGAGCGAACACTTGCTCTTCAAACGAACAGCAGGCCAAGAGTGAGAGTGCGTGAGTCGCCTGCTGGACGCGTCCGCTGTGAAGGTGCGGTAGGTGCTGGTTACGGTCGAACGACCAATTCTTTGAGTGCAGAAACCTCTCCAACTCGCGAAGGTGAAGGACACGATTTCGATAGACTGACTGCAAATAACGCTCGACCAGCTTAACGATATCATCCAGTTCAGCAGCCGGCAAAACAAGCTGCTCAGCTTCGTACGTTGACTCGACAACTGCACGTCGGTGTAGCGACTGCAGCGTCCGAAAACGACACACTTGAGTGTCGCAGGACTCGTCGTGTAGCACGATGGGCAAGATTGGAATCATCTTGCCAACTGCCGCCTCTACTTCTAATCGCACCCACGACGATTCTCCGGCCCTGGGCGTGTCCAGCAGAACCATCGCGCTAGCAGTTGACAGGTTCTCCTCTATTTCCTTCTGGACATCAGTCCCCAAAGCCAAGTTCGGTGCGTCATAGATGGTCTTTGATTCGTCGCGCCATGCTACGAATCCATGACCAGTCAAAGCTTGCTCCACAAGTTCCGCGGAACGCGTTCCGTCGACAGCTCGATAGGACACGAATACCTTGTTCGTGCCAGGCCGGAGAGCTAGCCCCATGCACGCGGCAATAGAAATGAGAATCTCATCGCGGTCTGTCGGCCAAAATCGCGATTTCAGTTTCGCAATTGGATCGGGCGGACCACCTCGACTTAGGTCTAATGCTACCGGTAGCAAAGGAGTCGTAGTGCGACTGCTGTCAAACTTCGTAAGCCAATCGACGCGGGCGGGATCACCCTCAAAGTCCCGATCAAACAACAAAACCAGTGCTGAAGCGTCGTATGGTTGGCTGGTCGAATCATCCAGTTGTGACGCGGTCACAGGCAACTCGGGGTAGTCACCCTCAATTGCATCAACAATTTCCTGGGCAACTATCCTGTTGTGAGGCGCGTAAAACAGTCTCAAACCGAAATCCATAGACTACTCCGACGGACAGCGGAGGCGATAAGTAACGCCGAGACAGACAACGTGCGAATCCTGCTTAATTGGCGTTTCGGATATTGATGGCTTCTTCAACCGCGTTCGCGATATGCACTTTGATCCAGTCGTATCTCTCCCTACTGGTGGAACCTGACGGAGTGTAGCACTTTACCACGGATGAGAGTTTCTTACCTGAGTTACCTAAATTGATCGAGTCGAAAGGGTTCTTGCCCTTCGTGGTTGCGTTCCCGTTGATGTCCTTTATCCCGTGAATATAGATACCGACAACGCCTTTCTTGGCATCCCATGATTGCACGATCTCGTAATTAATCCACTTTCGTCCGGCGGTGTTCGCTCCGACTAAAACTATCGTGCATGACCTGCCCATCATCTGATCAGCTATCCATTTCTTGATGGCTGCATCACCACTGCTCTTGATAGACTCCCAGTTGTTATCACTTGCCGGGCGATTTCCCTCGATGGTTCCAATGTTTCGTATCTGCGCGACGCGCGTGCAGTCAGGATTGTAATGAAAGCTGTAAAAGCACTTGCGTTTAGCGGCAGCCATGGCTTCATAAACCTCAGTAGAGCTGAGCAAAATATATCGGTATCCTGGCCGGCAGGCGTGGCATTTATCTGCCAACAGTATACAGCATCTTGTAGATTGCCCAATCCCTCCGTTTCAGGCGAGCCATTTGACGATGAGTTAGATCATTTGCAGCTCGGACGAAGGTCACGTCGATCTGGGGGTCGCTCAAAGCTCTTGGCTCGTCCGCGTACCGCGACACCGTCTTCACTGGCATCACGCCGAGAAACCGCTACAAATCAAGCCTCGACGGAGTTTTGTAAGCCTACGCCCGGATGAGTTTTTGGCCCCCTACGATATAGCCCGATCGAACCGCCGCCGACCACGTCCCGATGCTCGACGAGATCATTACCCGCAACTTAACGTCGATGGCAGTTCGCCATAGTTGATTGAAGCGCTCCTCACCGTTCTGCGTTCAGCCACGCCTCTGCGTCCGAGAGGCCACGAACACGAAAGGCAGGCTGCAGAGCTTGCAGAATCTTGCGGACGCGGAGTTCAGGGGCTGCTTCCTGCGCCTCTTGCAGTGCTGGTTCGACTACACTCGGCGAGCGAAAACTGAATCTCTGTGTTCGAAACGACTCCAGCCAGTATTGCTCGATGAACGGCAACAAGAGTTTCGCATAGGTTGAAGAATCTTGTGGATACCAAGACATGAGCACCTGCATAGACGCCAGCTGACTGCCGTAGGCAGCCTCCAGAGGCCCGGTCACCGAGACGGCCAGGTATCCCAATACTCTAAGCTCCTGCCAGATGTCGGCGTCGAACGTATGCGCCAGCTTTAGAATTGCTTGCGCGTCTTCATTGTCTGCAACCGCTTCATAAATCGCAGCAGCCCCGTCCCAGTACTTCGGCTCAGCAGAGCCATGACTCATTTGACGGCACAAGCTGCCAAGCTGCCGAGCCTCGTCGCGGGCAAGATCGGTATTTTCAATGGCGATCGTAGCCACACGAAGCAGCGCCGGCACGGCCGTCGTGATCAACGTGAACTTTTGCGCGAGCCGCTTCCCGTCGTCTGTCAGTTTGTCAACTAGAGTCGCCAATGGTGTTTTGTGTGGCACGGCCAGCGGGGCGCCGTTCTGGGTTGCATATTCTTTCAGCGCCACACTAGCCAGAGTTCCTTGGATGCCCGCTTGGAAAGCGTCGGCGAAATGATCGGACGCCAGCATTTGGGGGAGCATCTCCTGCCGCACCATCGCGGTGACGTGCGTCAAAGGCAGGCCCTCCATTTCGTCACCAGCCCGCTTCAACCACTCGTCGGCGCACTCCGGATCGCCTGCAGCCCTTGCGTAAAGACTCTGAAACCACATGATTCCAGGAATTGACTCCGCATGAAATAGATCCAGGCGTTCCGGGTGAGAAGTCGCTGTGAACCCCTGATAGGGCCGAGCATAGGGACTCCCATCGCAGGCCACCGTTGGCGCCTCACCTGTTGTTGCCAGTTGGAAGAAGAAGTTATGGGTGTGTCCAAATATTACGAACAGATCTTTCCAGGCGTCGTCCCGTTCCACGCAATCAAACATGCTTGTCGCCGCCGCGTTCCAGGCCGGGAAGCAGCGAAGCGCGTTCTCTTGTGTGTGCGTCTTGCCCATTTCGGCAATCGCGTTCTCCATGTAAGCGCGCGTCGCTTCGGTCGGCGAGATCGAGTCATTGCCGCTTACGAGTTCCACAGCTTGTTCGGTGAACTCGATGGCTTTGCCTGGGTCGTCGCGGCAGCATTTCGCGGCGGCCAACAGCGTCATGAGTCGTTCATGCCCTTCGTAGACAGGGGTAGCCTGCACGGCACGCTCCAGCCACGGCAGAGCCTCGCCGTGACTGCCGCTCCCCGCGAGCATCTTTCCGTACATACCAGCCACCAAGGCCTTCGCTGGTTCTTCGTACCTTTCGTCTTGGACGAAGTCAGTAACACGATCCACATTGGGTCGTTGCTCTTTCAAATACTCGCCACGGAGATTCGTCTCCGACTTGACAACGCAGGCTGCGAGATACGCCCAATCTCGGTCGAGCGCCCACTCGTAGAGTTGACGAAGCGAATCGAGAACGTCGGGCCATTGTCGTTGGTCCTCGGGGCGCCGCGATTCCACGAGCATCAACCGGTCGGCCAAAACCATGCTTCCAAGACATGCGTCGCGGGATTGCTTGACGATCTGCTGCTCATCGCTAGTGAGCAAGGCGAACGTGCGTTTCCAGGTCTCTAGGTCGGCGGTCGACTGAATGCTGGCAATCGTCGTCCACAGCAACTCGACAGGGTGTTCTTTCGAGGAAATTAGAAGATCACCGACGTCCACGTTGCTGCCGCGAATTGCGGCGATCGCCTGTGAAAAGTACTGGTGCGATCGCGTGTAGTCCCTGGGCGACAGGAACAACATCGCCAGCGACGCTACTTGGTAAGCGGGGGTTGCTAACTCCGGCGATAGCGCGGCCATATGACGATCGAGTTCGGCAAGGGTGGCGGTATCCGGGATCGAGTATTTTGGATAGGTCCAGAACTGCATGGCCCGTATCATGAGCTTGAGGCTTGCGTGCATCTGTTCGGGCAGCGGCTCCGAGCTCCAAATCGCAAGGATCGGTCGAAATGCGGCGACGTGCGTCCGCAATCGGCTCTGATCGAGCAGTTCGATAAAAAGCAGTCCCGCCAGGTCGTAGGCTTTGCCTGCCCGATAGTGACAAATCGCCGCATGCGCGTCCCAGGGGTCCATCGACTCTCGGGTGATTCCGTCTCCGAGCACGACGTGGCATTGCTCCTCCAAGTTACCCGCGAGGTGGTCTCGCAAGAGTTGCGTCACGAGCGGACTCACGGAATACTTCTGACTCACTCCACTCTGCAGCCAAGCTCCGTTCAAGTTGGCAAGACATTCCCTGGATCGCTCGATTGCGGGGTCGACGTCAGCCAGCTCCTGTACCACGCCAACAGAGACCGACCGCGTCGCCAGTGATAAGCGATAAAGTAGGTCCCGCTGGTCCTGTTGCAGCGTAGCGCAAAGCCGTGCAAGCAAGTCGTCGGTCAGTCCAGTAGTGTGATCCCCCCGGAGCAGAGCGCTGAATTCAGCTTCGTCAAATCGCCATTCGTGTTGATCCAGGTATCTGCCCGCCTGGGTCAGCAGGAATGGGTGGCCGCTTGCAAGCGTGTTGATCGCCGTTATGTCGGCGTTCGATAGCGCCCCGTCGGGGGCTCCTTGGTTTTTGAACAGCGTTGCCGCCTCAGAATCACTAAACTTGGGGACAGCCACCTCTCTGATGGACTCCGCACCAACGAGCGACATCAGACGCGTAGGCAGCCGAAAACGGCTGGAGGAGAGGAGGCAAACCTGGTCATCTGCGCAGACCCCCGCTAGGCTTGCGAGGCACTCGGTCAATGGGTCGTCGTCGAGCAGACGCGGCAGGTCGTCGAGCAAGATCACTGCGTCGGGCTTCATACAGCGACAAACCGCTCGGTACGGGATCTCGCCGGAATCCGAGGAGGGTTCCTGAGCGATACGGAAAGCAGTCTCGCGAAAAACTGCGAAGGCTTGCTCCGCAGCCATGTCGTGCCTAAACCGAAACCATTCCCGCTTCGGGTGACGCGAAGCTATCAACGAGACCAAGTGTGTTTTCCCGGTGTCGGTCGTGCCGAAGATGCCAAGCCAGCAAGCCCCATTTAGCGACCCGAGAAGATCCCGGACGGTATCCGCCCTGGGGCACAAGTGCTCCGCCAAAGGAGGCTGTCCCGAAGAGGCCAGCGCTGTACTACGGACCTGGCCAAACTCGCCGCCGATGCTCTCGGCAAGCGAGCGTATGGTCGCCGTCATCGACTCGACGGTATGTTCAACCCGTGCCACTCGCTGTTCGAGAAGCTCCAGCCTTCCTGTTGTTCGTTGCAGCAGTGTCCGATCAGATGACGACAGGGTCGGCGCAGCAAGCTGCTCGAAAAGCAACTCTCGCTTGAGCCGCTTTACGCCCGGGCGGGTCAGCAGCTTGAGCACGTACAAGAAAAGGCGGTTGTACAGCTCGCCAACCTGAAGACCATCACTATCGCTCTCAGCAATCAAGCCGCCAAGCTGTCGCCTAACCTTCCCACTGAGAGAATCTGGCGCTTCGACGCCACAGCTGAATTCGAAACGGCGTATGAAATTCGCAACGTCTGATCGTGGCGCCGTTGACATCAGGTCGACCAGGGGAGCCCAGGTCTCTTCTGGCACCTTCGGTTTCACAGCGTGAGTGATGAACGAACGAATCGCGTCGACCGCGCGTTCTTCCTGCTTCCTGTCGAGCAACTGCTGCCGGACTTGTTCCCAAAGCTCGATTCCCGCCGCCCCGTCCGGAAACGGATTGGGACGCTCGCCAGCTAGCTGGGCGCTGGTGCTGTAGCAGAACTTAAGATTCAGTCCTTCATTGGCTTTCAGGTTGGCGTAAGCATTCGCCAGCGCAGTAAGCGCTTCGGCGGAGCGGAGTGAAAGGTTCCGCTCGCGAACCTTGACTTGTTCTAGGGTTCGGACAAACTCTTCGTCGCCGGTATCCGACAGCGCGCAAGCGACGGCGTCGATGTCTTCGCCGCGTTCTAACTCCAGGTAGTCGTCTACCTCTAGTCCCCCCCATCGCAACAGCGTTAGGTCAACCTGATAAACGAAACCGCGGAAAGTTGCCCATGCGTCTTGATTACGGGCTGGTTCAAATCCGTCCATGCCCGTCATTCTAGCATCTTACGCAGTGAATCACGACGGCTGCCCGACCAGCCCGCGCGTGCAGGATGGATCTACCTTGCACGGGCTTGTGAGGGGGGCGGCGACACAGCGACCATATCATTTCACTAGCCCTGTAAGCTGCGTCGGCCGTAAACGCCGAACGCAGTAGTGGGGAGACGAAAGAGCGCTAAGGTCGAACCTACCTTGGGCGCCGAGGCTGGTTACTGGAATGCTCGCGCTGATATCGACGGAGCGTACGGCGACTATCGAATCCCGGATTATACGTTACGAGAGTTAGCGAGCGGCCCAACACAAAAGGTCAAAAGAGTTCTCCGATGTTGCGCCGTGCGCTGACGAATCGGAGAACCTCTAGCGGCTGCGATTCAGGATGGTAGACGATAAACCAGGAGTAGAAGGGCAAAAAGAACACGGGCTCATCGGTTAATTCTGGGCGAGCGCGGCCCATGCCAGGAAAGTCGGAAAGGAGTTTGAGCTTATCATCCAACTCCATCATTATGCGACGGAGAACGACGGCACCATTGTCTTTTAATACTCGGTTTCGGATTTCCCAGAGATCATTATTGGCCAGTTCTGTGAGCCTGAACTGAGTCACTCGCACGTCGAATCGTCGAGACTGTCGACAACGGCAGCTATGGCATTCGGACCATCAATCAGCTGGCCAGCTTTGGCCTGTGCGATACCGTCGGCAACCTTGCGGCGAACGTCGGCACGCCACTCGATCTCTTCCTGTAGCAACCGAAGTCCTTCACGAATGACCTCAGCGTCGGACAAATAGCGGCCCTCTGCGACTTGTTGTTTGATGAATTCCCGCTGCTGCGGGGTCAGCCGAACGTTCATAGGAAGATACTAACACGCGTGCTCGCATGTGTCCATTTTGGATACAGGAGCGGAATGCGCGGCGTTCCGAGCGCGCTCGTGTCAGAACCAGATGACACATAGTTCACGCATTTGCTACTTTGAGAACCTAATAATTCCAGCATGTTAGATCACGAGAATGCGAATTCTCATGATGTGGTTTGGAAAAGGGGCCGGTTTGGGGGCAAAGGAATGGAGGGAAGGGTTTCGGCAAGCGCTGGCCGTTTGAACTGACCAAGGTCACGCCCACCTTACGCACCTGCGCTACTACCGTTCGCTGCGTCGGTTGCGCTCACCGCAGTCACAAAGCAGATCGCTGGTGTTTGAAATTGACTTCGGGTTCGGGTTAACAATAGGGAGTGTGGCGATTGCCCGAATCAGAGTGACTCGGCACATCCGTAAGTCGTGGCGCAGCGGTCAACGAGGCAAGTCTAACTGCCCGCGGCGATGCCGACCTACGCACTTTGCGCAAGTTCCGAAATGCCATAGGCCTGCGTCACCACCGCCCCCGCGCTGGTTCAGAATGGTTCAAAATCAACTCGAAGAATTCATAGCGCTTCGGTAATAACTCCAATGTCGCAGGTTCGAATCGGGGCCGCACCACTTGAATCCGGCGTAGCGAAAATTCGCTACCCGCGGGTTAACCGATCAAGCCTAGGTTCGCCGCCTGGGCTTTTTTCGTGGAAACGCCAGGAATCGCAAGGAGTTGCGACGAGGCGTGTCTCTCCCGGCGATGTCTCTTTTTGTCGCGCGCGACACCCGTCGTTGTCCTTGCGATGCCGGATTGAGCGGCCCAAACGCCCAATGTCTCGGTTGTCTCTGCCGCGCCGGCCGTTCGGGTTAAGAGGCGTTCCGGCCCGCTATGCGGGCGGAAACATCCCGTTTAGGCCCGGTAGGCGGACGCGGCATGAATCTTCGCCAGTCAAACCAGGCGTCCGAACTACCGTCGCCGCGACGGCGCCAGCGACAAAAGGGCTACTTCTTCTTCGCTTCGCTATAGCAAGGCGCCGCCTCCAGCGTAAAGACCACAATCTCTTCGGCGGTGACGGCCGGTGACGGTGCTGATGTCGTGGTGCAAGCTCACAGGTTTGACGCCGGTGACCTCTAGAACCTCGGTTTCCAGAGGGGGCCGTTTCAATCAGCTGAGTCCGAACTTGTTTCAACAGATCCCGCCCCTTTTCCGGCGGCAGTGTCTTGACTAGGTAGGTGTTGTCCGCACATGTCAGCACCCCCCTGCAGACGGATGACGAGAAGATCGCCGATTAGGTGCGCATGAATGTGCTGCGGCCCCCGGCCAAAGTAATCCTGCTCGAAACGACTGATCCCATCGCAGATGGCCGCTTCAAGCTCCCCGCGGGTTTTCATGGCCATAATCGATTCCAACTGACAATCGGACTGCATCCATTTTTGCGAGTCGAAAGGATAGCGTGCGCCACCCTTATCAAATCGGAATGCCGCCGCTATAATACATTTTGTCGGGAGCGGCGCTCAATGCGACGCAGCCCCGCGACTTTTTCGGATAACATGATAAAGCGCAGCTCGTGATTGTGCGGGTGGCGCGTTACTCAGTAAGCCGACGTGGCGAAACACTTCCAGGTGTTCCGCCACGTCGGCATTTTTATTGCTTGTGGTTCGATCCCAGAAACCAAAAGATCCAGTGCGACGAACAGCCACGATTCGACATCGAAGTGCAGTGCGTCGAATAGGAGCCACGTGTGCTCCCACTACATGTTCCGTCTCAAGTAAGAGAAATCCGATGTTGACTCACATTCATTTCCTGGCGGCCCACTTTCAGAAAGAGATACGAACGATGAAGACAATCCTAACCGGAGTGATCCTTGCAGGTCTGTTCGCCGTGACCGGGTGCTCTCAAACCACCGTGGAGCA
>JBGSPU010000028.1:0-25034 GCA_041738415.1 Bythopirellula sp. | reverse complement strand
TTCACGACGCTGGTTCAAACGTCGAAAAAGCTTGGCCTGAGTGCCTACGAATACCTTCGTGACCGCCTCAGCGGTACCTGCGTCCTACCCACCCTCTCTCAATCCATCTCTCGCGCTGCTGCTAGCGATTGAGAGGATACGAAATCTTTGCCTATGGATTAAGACATGCGTGGCGAGCCGGTTTCGATCGACAAACTGGCGATCTCTATCTAGGAGACGCAGGTTCCAATCACTTTGAAGAAATCAATCTTGTTCCTGCAGCAGGTCCCTCAGGGCTGAATTTCGGTTGGCGCGCCAGAGAAGGGGACAGCGACACTCCTCAGTTTCCAGATCCCGCCCCCATGAACGCCGTGAACCCGCTTTATTTCTATCCCAACGATCCAGGTTCATCAGCAGTCACCGGCGGACTCGTTTACCGTGGTACTAAAATGCCCGGTTTACAGGGCCACTATTTCTTTGCTGACTTTGTCAAAGGGACTATGGCGACATTTAATACTGCCGGGGGAACTGTAAGCGATTTTGTCGACCGTACTTCTGAAATTGGCGGGATCTCAGGTGTCGTCGCTTTTTTTGAGGACGCCGCAGGGGAGTTGTATTATATGCGGAGGAGCACTACGAATTCGCTGTATAAGCTCGTCGGCTATTTACGGGGGGACTTCACCCGCGATGGTTTCGTCGATGAATTCGACTTGGCAAAGTGGCAAGGTGATTTTGCTCACAATGGGGATGCGGATGCCGATGGGGATGGAGATAGCGATGGCAAAGATTTTCTCATTTGGCAACGTCAATTTGGTGCTTCCACCATTCTTAGCACTTCCACGGCAATTCCCGAGCCGGCGAGTCTGCTACTTTTGACGGTTGTCATGCTGGGATTGACAGCCCGACGGTCAAAAAAAGCCTTCCTCGCGACCCTAAAATAGGTCCCAAATCGGGCGTTTCCTGGTGACGTCCGGTTTTTCCCAATTCGGGGTACTCTTCACCCACTGCTCCATTCGCTATCATTGAGGGTCTTTGGGATTCCGTTTTCCCGCTGGGGTCGAGCAACACTTGGCCATATTGCAAGGCAGAAATTCTTCCTCTCATGACATCCTTCGGGCAACTCCTTGGGCAATTGCGCCGTCGTGCAGGATTGGGTCTGCGAACATTCGCCGAACTCGTGGATGAACGTGCTTCGACCGTTAGCGCCATCGAACTCGGCTTGCGCTCTCCGTGGCACCGTCAAGAAACGCTCTCACTGGTTGCTGACGTGCTGGGGTTGGTGAGTTCTCCTTTCTGTGACGAGTTTTTTCAGAAGGCGCGTACGTTCACCTCGACCAACGGCACTGCCGCAGTTTCCACACCAGGCATACTGAGCTGGTGGTGGACCACGGATCGCCTCCCCAGGTTGGACCAGGATGCGATTCAGGAGTTGGCCGAATTTATCGGCGCGACTAACGAATTCTCTGCCCCCTCTACAGAGGTCAACACAGGCGCTGCCGATGACACGGCCTTGGCCGCCCGCGAACTGACACGCTATCCTGCGCTCACGGAGCTTGCCGCCGAATGGCGCGTGCGCAAGCTGCTCGGTCGCCGCGAGGCACAGATCGCAGCCGCACCGGTCGACGTCGAGGCGGTGCTGGAGAACCAGGCCGGCGTGCGGTTGGAAATCGTTCCGGGTCTGATTCCCAATTTCAGTGTGCAAGCCTGCGCCGTTGTGCGGGCTGGCGAGATCACGCTCTTGGTAGATCGCATCGTGGCCGACTCGCGACCGCTCGCCTCGTATCGGGAACTGTTGGCCCGCTGTTATGCTCCCCGGGCCTTATGGCTCGATGAGAGAGAAACCTTGCCGGCGGATTGGTTCTGGAAATTGCAACAGACCGAAGATTGGCCCCAACTGCTGCGTGACTGCGAGCGGTTTGCCCTCTCGATGCTGCTCCCCGCCGCCCCGGTCCTGACGGCCGCGTCAGCCGCCTACCGCGAAGTGGTCGAGCAGCAAGGTTGGGTCGAAACCGACACGGCCGCCTGTGCCGTTCGCAATCGGTTGGCGGAACAATTCGCCGTCCCGCCGCTCTTGGTCCACACCCGCCTGGTCCGCTGGCCATGCCACGTGTACGGCCGCATCGCCCAAGCTCTCGCAGCAGAAGAATTTGACCTGCCACCGGTGGATTGGTTCATCGAAGAAGAACCTCGGCAAAGATTGTTGTTTGAGAAGAGCCAGCCCGTTCCCGTGGCACCTTAGCCGGACCAACACCTTGGTCCGGGAAAGCGGTGGCGATCTCAGTTCAGACCCGGAGGCAAGTGTGCCTCCAGCTACGGAGTTTCCTTGAGAAAGTAAAATGAGTAAGTCACGTGAGCCTGCGTACCACCCCGACCGCCGCCACTTCCTGCAGACTGCGGCGGCTTCGACGGCGCTAGCTGCATTGCCCGCAGTGGGTGCTGATGCACTGCAAGTTGCCCGAGGCAAGACGCGGCGGGTGGGGCTGATCGGTGCTGGATGGTATGGGCCGAGCGATTTGTGGCGATTGATCCAGGTGGCACCGGTAGAAGTTGTCGCAATCTGCGATCCCGACCAGCACCAGCTCCGCACCGCCGTGCAAATTGCCAGCGAGCGGCAAACTTCGCACAACAAGCCCCACACTTACAACGACTATCGACAGATGCTCCGCGAGCATGAGTTCGACATTGTGCTGATTGGCTCGCCCGATCATTGGCACACACTGCACGCCATCGCAGCCATCGAGGCAGGTGCCGACGTTTATTTGCAGAAGCCCATCAGTGTCGACGTGCTCGAAGGGGAAGCCATCCTGGCGGCAGCCCGTAAGCACAAACGCGTGGTGCAGGTAGGCACACAGCGCAGGAGTACGCCTCATTGGATTCGTGCCAAAAAAGAGGTTATCGATGCGGGTCTTTTGGGTGATGTCGGCCACGTGGAGATGTGTTGCTACTACCACATGCGCGCCAACGGCGACCCGCCGGTCGAGCTAGTCCCCGACTTCTTCGACTACGAGATGTGGACGGGGCCAGCCCCGCTTCGTCCCTACGACGGTCTTCCCCATCGGCGTTGGTGGCGGACCTTCATGGAATACAGCAACGGCATCGTCGGCGATATGTGCGTGCATATGCTTGACGCGGCGCGCTGGATGCTCGACCTGAAGTGGCCCCATCGCATCAGTTCCACGGGCGGCATTTATGTACAGACGGATGGAAAATCGAACATTTCCGACACGCAAACAGCCACTTTCGAGTTCGAGGATTTCAACGCTGTCTGGCAGCACAATACCTGGGGCGCCTCCCCTGATCCCGACTACCCGTGGGCTTTGTTCATTTATGGGGACAAAGGAACACTCAAGGCGAGCACCATGCAAGCGGACTTCATACCGCTCGGAGACGCCGCCAAGCCGATTCATTTCGATTGCGTCTACGAGCGCGACCAGTATCCCGAGGACTTGACCGAGAAAGCCATCGAACTACACGCCGCCCCCGCAAATCGCCGCCACATGTTCGATTTTATCGCCGCTAACGACCAGCGGAGCCGTCCCGTCGCGGACATTGAAGAAGGCCACATCTCCACGGCGAGTTGCATTCTGGCAAACGTGGCCATGGAGCTGGGCCGAGCCCTGATTTACGACCCGACGCAGCGGATCGTCGTCGGCGACGAAGAAGCGACACGGAGATTGAGTCGCCCCTACCGCGCCCCCTGGCAACGACCAATGGTAGGCTGAGGCTGGAAGCGAGGATCGCAGAGACACGGTCTCGGGGACCATGCTAAGGTTTTTGGATGGGATAACTTCTTCATCCCGCTTAGTGCTAGCGAAATAATAACTTCATGAATTTGCTGTTGTTTGAAAATGGAGTTGAGGTGATCGTTCCGGTATGGATTCGGGCACGATCAAGGAAATTCGGCAGAAGTATCGTTCGCCTGCACCCGTCATGGTCGAACGGGTTCGACGACCATGGGCTGCTTCGGAGGCATCTGCCCTGGGGTGGGACGGCGCGACCGCTGTCGCTCAAGCGACCGGTCTGTCGTGGAACACGATCAAGGCGGGGATGCGAGAATTGGAACTTCGAGCGGCGCATCCCAACGCGCCGGTGGAGGAACGGATTCGGCGCAGCGGGGCGGGACGAAAACGGTTGACCGAGATCGACCCCAATTTGCTGGCGGCATTGGAATCGCTCGTTGATCCGGCGACTCGTGGGCATCCAGAAAGTCCGTTGCGATGGACTTGCAAAAGCACTGCCGCCTTGGCCGAAGAATTGAGGCAACAGAATCATCCCGTGTCCGATCGGACGGTAGCGACCATGCTTAAAGAAGCTGGATACAGCCTGCAAGCCAACTGTAAGACGCGGGAAGGAAACCAGCATCCAGATCGCAACGCGCAGTTCCAGCACATCAACGACCAGGTGCTCACGTTCCACCGACAACGGTGGTAGCAACAGCAGTCGCAATCGGCTTTGGAAAGTTTCGCTTCAGGAGTTGGCCGATGAACTCGGACTTCCGCTGCATGTATGTCACTTTCCGCCAGGGACCAGCCAATGGAATAAGATCGAGCATCGGCTGTTCAGTTTCATCACCAAAAACTGGCGTGGAAAACCCTTGACGAGCTACCAAACCATTGTCGAATTGATCGGTCATACCACCACCGAAACTGGACTGATCGTCCGCGCCGCCTTAGATGAAAACGAATACGAAACGGGAATCAAAGTGAGTGATGAAGAGCTTTCTCGCATAAAATTGAAACGATCGGAGTTTCACGGTGAATGGAATTACAAGATACGACCCCGAAAAAATTGATGAAGTTATTTTTTCGCGGTCCCTTAGCGAGGGACGGACTCCGATTGACGTTCATTCCTCGCTTACGCGTCGGGTTAGTGGATAGTTTCGTCTGCTTTGTCATTCCTCGCTTACGCGTCGGGTTAGTGTTAGTAGCGATTGCTGTCCTGACCTTCCCGAACATAGACGATTGCTGATTCCAGGTCATCGTCATTATTGATGAAGCGGATGCTTCCTCTTTCCGCCCACCAGTTCTCACGACTGCTATCGAACTTTTCCCTCAGCGTACGAGTGGCCCATGCCTTCAGATCGATGCGGATCTTCTTGGGATTCGCAACGTCCGCCGTAACTACAACATGCACGTGGTTACTGCGGCAATTCACCGCGTGGAGCGTCCAGCCTCGATGGGCGCAGGTTTCGGCGATTTGTGCTTCTACGGCTTCTCGCTGCTCGTGGGTGAGAATGCAGGCATCCTCCGTCATGCGGGCTTTCGCTTCCAGCTCCCTGACGGGATCGGGGATCAGCCAGCCGCGGTGATACTCAACCCAACCCCTGGAATCGCCAGGAAGCCAGGTGCCGTAGGTTACCCAGGTGAGGAAGTAGCCAATGGGGTCTTCGTACAAGGGTGACTCTTTGTGGTAGTGCGAGACGCTTGTTGATCCTCGCTTACGCTTCGGGTTAGTATTGGATGTCCCGTCTGTTCCTCGCTTACGCTTTGGGTTAGTATACTCCGACTAACCCGACGCGTCAGCGAGGGACTGTTCACGCACTGTCCCCTACTAACCCGAAGCGTAAGCGAGGCCAATTCTCCACCGTGATTTCCCACGGAAGATCGGGTACACAACTAGGCAGAGAAAACGGGTCAGAACGGAATGGCATTAACATTGTCGTAACACGTTTGGCCACAGCGAGTAAGCATCGCTATCGCACCACTGCTGCCTGACATCAATCTCAAACGAAGAAATGTCATTGGCTTACAAAGATGCAAGGTTTACGCCGGTCTTTGAATTGATGCAGTTTTCGATCATCATATATGCACTGCTATGACAGAGGAACTTTAGTGTTGTGCAGCAAGGGTTTCTGAAAATGTTAATGCCATTCGGGTCAGAACGATTTTTGAAAAATCGTTCTGCCCCGTTTTTCTCCACGTTTTCTCCACTCTGCCATGGCCCAAACTTCTTGGTAGCAATTGTGCCAACTTGGCCGCGAAAATCACGCGGCCAATCGCTGATCAGTACAGCTCAAGCCGGCAGACGGTTGATTCGTTATAATTTCGAGATGGCTGATAAATCCTCGTCAAATCTACGGATTTGGAACCAATTAATCCCAGCGCAGGCTATGGCCGCAACCGAAGCATTGAACGGGAGTGAACCGAGGCAACAGAGCAGGACAAGGAATTGAGGAGAGGAGCACTGTTCATCGCTCATCTTGAATAATTTGATTAGCGATGGTAAGTGAAGATTAGTGTTCTTGCAAATTCTCAATACCCTCCGTTAGCTCGTGTTCAATAAACTTGCGGATGCTGTGTAAACTTGAATCGATAGTAGTATGGAAACCTTGAACCTCACCATTCGACCCGGCACCCCAACGGATGCCGAACTCATTTTCAAGCTAATCTGCGAATTGGCTGAGTATGAAAAGTTGTCCCACGAAGTGGTGGCAACGCCAGAATCGCTTCACGAAACGATCTTCTGCGCCAACTCTGCGACCGAAGTGCTCATCGCCGAAGTCGATTCTGAGCCGGTGGGCTTTGCTCTGTATTTCACGACCTATTCGACCTTTTTGGCCCGCAACGGCATCTACCTGGAGGATGTTTATGTGCGACCAGCGAAGCGCGGTAAGGGGGTCGGCAAACGGCTATTAGCCGAGGTAGCCCGCATTGCCGTCAATCGCAACAGTGGCCGGCTGGAATGGTCAGTGCTAGACTGGAACACGCCAGCGATCGAGTTCTACGACTCGTTGGGAGCAAAACCACAGAACGAATGGATTCGCTATCGCATCGTCGGCAAAGAACTCGCGGCACTGGCAGAGAGTAGCGATTAGGCAGGGTGATAACTAGCGATCACCAGAGAGTATTTCCAGAGTGTGATCCCCAAAGAGCTAGCTTCGAGCTTTGAGGAGCGGCTGAGGTTTCCAGGCTGTACCGCCTACAAATATTGATCGAGAGTGATGGTTTTTCACAGAATCCTTAAGTCGTGTGACTTCTTTCGGAATACCAAGATCACAACGTTGATCACTGCATTTGCCCCCTTTCGAATTTCGCAATACTTGAGCGTTCTGCTGTGGCTTTGTCTCCCTTTTGCAGCACGTAGCGCGGAGACTAACGTACCAGGTATCGATCCCACCACACTCGCCGCCGAGGTCATGATCCATCGCGACCAATACGGTGTGCCGCACATCATTGGAGCGACCGACGAAAGCGTGATCTTCGGCTATGGCTATGCCCAGGCCGAGGATTACTTCTGGCAACTCGAAGACGCCTACATTCTCGCGCTCGGTCGTTATGCGGAGGTCGTCGGTCCCAAAGGGCTCAATTCGGATCTCTTGAACCACGGTTTTGAAATCGTCCGTTCCAGTCAGCGGGATTTTGCGGCACTCGATGCACTCTCACAAAGGTTGTACGCGGCCTTCGTCGCGGGGATCAATTACTATCTGGACCAACACCCCGAAGTGCAACCGCGATTGATTCGCCAGTTCAAGCCCTGGCACGTGTTGGCTTACTATCGTCACATCGCGCTGGAACTTTCCTTCCGCTTTACTGGTTTAAGCAACGACTACATGCCCCGCCGCAATCCACAGATATGGGCAGCTACCGGCTCCAATGGCTGGGCGCTGAGTGGCAGCCGCACCGAGTCTGGAAATCCGCTGCTCTTGGCCAATCCCCACATGCCGTGGTTCGGATTTGCCCAGATGCTCGAAGCGCATCTCATCTGTGATGGCAGCGGGGGCGGCGAGCCTTGGAACTTCACGGGGGCCGGCTTCTACGGCAGCCCTGTGCTTGCGCTGGGCCACAACGATCGGCTCGGCTGGACGCTGGTGACCAACCAACCCGACATTGCCGACACCTGGCGAATTCGCTTCTCTAATCCCGACAAGCCGCTCGCTTACGAATACGACGGCGGCTGGCGACAAGCCCATGAGTGGCAAGACACCATCCGTGTGCGTAAATCGCGTAGCTGGGAGACCCGCCCGTTCACTTTCCGAAAAACCCATTATGGCCCAATCGTCGCAGCGGAAGAGGAACTCCCCAACGGCGGAAAAACAATGCTCGCCGCCAGAATCGCCGGCCTCTTTGAAGTCATTCCCTTGCGACAATCCTTGCGGATGATCAAGTCGCGGAACCTGGCCGACTTTCGCGCTGCCCTGGCCCATCTGCAGGTGCTCTACATGAACGTGCTCTATGCCGACTGCGATGGAAACACGTGGTTCGTTTATACGGGTCGCGTGCCGCGGCGCAATCCACAGTTTGATTGGTCACAACCCGTCGACGGCAGCGAACCAGCGACCGAATGGCTGGGCAATCATGGACTAGATGAATTGCCCCAAGTGCTCAATCCGGCAGCCGGGTTCTTGCAGAATTGCAATTCGACACCTTTTGAAGTGACCGACGGCCAGAACCCCGATCGGGCGGAGTTCCCCGCGTACATGGTCGGTGACGCGGACCGCCGCACTCGCAGGTCGCTCCGATCCTTGGAAATACTGCGTGGCATGAGTGACGTATCGTTTGAAGATTGGCAGCAGGCCGCTTTCGACACCGAGGTTTACTGGGCTCGCCATGAATTGCCTGAGTTCGCCATTCATTTGGAGCAGTTGTCCCACGACGACCCGCTGCTTGCGAAGCGCGTGCGACCCTATCTCGATCACTTATTGGCTTGGGACGCGCGAATCACTGCCGAATCAACCGCCGCCTCACTCTGCCATGCGTGGTACGAACAGCTTTACGGCATTACCTATCCAGGCGAAGAACTCCGCACGCTCTATCTCGGCAAACCAGAGAAGCAACTTGCGGCACTCGTCCGCGCAGCCGACCGCCTGCAGAGTCTGCACGGGACCTGGCAAATCCCTTACGGCGAAATTTATCGCATCCAGCGCCCCCCGCGAATCGGCGATCTCACAGACGCCTGTTTTGCCGATTTAGCACCAAGCCTCACTTCCCTCGGCGGCCACGGTCCAATGGGGGTCGTCTTCACCGAGTATCACACGCCCAGCCTGCAAATTCCCTGGGTTATCTCTCAGCGAAAGCGCTACAGCATCGCCGGCACGTCGTATCTAGCCGCTTGGGACTTTTCGCCCGACGGCGTCCGCGGCGCAAGCCTCGTCCCCTTCGGCACCAGCGGCGACCCCGCGTCGCCGCACTATTTCGACCAGGCCGAATTGGTCAGCACACAGAAAATGAAACCGGAGCAGTTCACGAAACAGCAAGTCCGAAAAACCGCCGTGCGCAGTTACCATCCCGGCGAAGAGTAACCCTGGCGAGCCAGAAGCGTCAGCGCCTGGAGGAGCTTCCTGTCTTCTCGCGTGATTCGCTCGCGTCTTCCTCTCGCTCGACCACCCCAAACAAATGCCCGCCGTGGTCCGCGCCGCTCCAGAAACCCGCATAGTGGTCGTCGTAGATCATCACGCGGGCCGTGTAAGTGCCCAATCCAGGGAAACCAATTTTGTCGACAGTAATCACCGGAGTGTCGCCGGCCCATTTGATGGGGAGAGCAATCGGCAGCGTCACGTCGTGATCCCCATATTGAATCCGAGCGACAAAGAGCCAGTTGTCTCCTTCCAAGTGTTTGACACTGGAGAGTTCATAACGCTCTGGCTGAGGATTGAGGGTCTTCTGGCCCGCGACAGTAAAATTGCCGACCAGCATGGCACCTGTGAGTGACGTTGCTAGTTCGGCTTCCCGCTTCGCCTGCGCGCTGGCGGCATGGGGCTCGTCGGCCGAGGTCGGTAAAGAGCAACACAAAATGGAGACAAAGCAGACGATCTTCACTACGCAGAACATGTCGAACGGTTCCTTGGAGGGGTGAGAGACTCGTAACAGCGTGTGCTCGCATTCTACCAATTTTCGCATTGCGCACAAAAAAAGCCCCGTCAAATGTGCCGGGGCCTACTGGAATCTAAATTCGTCGATCCACTAATGCCCAGAGCCAGGGAAATAGCTGCCAAGATTCATGAATTGGGAGCTGCTCCCAGTCGTTGGCATTCCCTCATTGGGACTCTTCGTGAGACTCACATGTCCGCCGCTGATGCGGACCTGTTGTCGCAGACGGCGAATCTCTTCGGCTTGCACCTCGTTGGTCTCCCGCTGCTGGAGTTGCGGTCGCACGTAGGCATAGTAGTTGGGCAGGCTAGTGCTAGTCTCCGGCATGTCGAGACTCAGGTAGGGACTTACGGTCGGTCCGCGCTGAATGTTTTGAAACGGCTTGTTTCCTGTCAATTGCACTGCTTGAGGAACTGCTATTTGCTGCGGCCTTATCGCCTGCCGATAATTCGCTTGCCCGGAGCCGAAATAGGCTGCGGCAGGGGTGTGATGGACAGTTCCCCCCTGATTCACTTGCCCCTGCGATTCTGTTGCCAAAAAGGGAGTCAGACAAGCGAACAAGAGTCCCGCCTTCGCGCGGCAAGTATATCGTCTAAAGGGTCCGGAATAGAGGTTCATGCAGTCTCTCCTCGCAAGATATTGTGACAAGTCATGGTGCCCAGCATTCGTGGCAAGGCAGGCCTTATAACCCATACAATCGGCATATATTCACAGAGAACTCTTGCCCAAACCATTGACTGACGGCTTTCTCTGGAGGTACCGCTAGCGGAAGATTATTAGCGATTTGTCTGATTGATTTGCTTGGAAAACGCCGAAAAAGAGGCACAGAGTTTAATTCTTGACTTAGTTGACCAACTTAGTTATGATTAATGCGAAACTTCTTTCGACATATCCCCCCACCTACACGCCTGAATATTCTGATTAGGATTCTTTCGCCATGCCGACGATGACCTCCCCCAAGCAAGTCGAACAAAAGACTGCTAGCAACGCTTGGCCTCCCCATGCTCTGCAGCAATTGGAACCGACTCCCGAATTGCTGGCCGAGTTGGCCGATGCCAGCTCGAGGTTGGAGAGTGCACCCCCCGAAGAGATCATCTCCTGGGCCCACGAGCGATTCGCACCATACCTAACCATGGCGACCGCATTTGGTCCCGAAGGCTGCGTCATACTCTCGATGCTCGCCAAAGTGGCGCCGGAGACGTATGTCTTCAATCTCGACACCGGCTACCAGTTTCAGCAGACTCTCGACTTGCGCGACCGCATCGCCGAGAAGTATGGCATCGAGGTCGACATGCTCCAGCCCGAGTTGTCTGTTCCCGAATACGAGGCATTGCACGGCGGGCCGCTCTACAAAATCGACCCGAACCAGTGCTGCTTTGATCGTAAGATCAAAGTATTGCGAAAAGCTGCCGAGGGCAAACATGCCTGGATGAGTGGCATCCGTCGCGACCAAAGTGCCGACCGGGCGCAGGCTGCAATCGTGGGTTGGGACAAAAAATTCAACCTCGTGAAGGTCAGCCCGCTGGCCAACTGGTCGAAGAGCGACATTTGGAATCGGATTCTTGAGCAAGACGTTCCTTACAATCCGCTGCACGATCAGGGTTACCCCAGCATCGGTTGCTGGCCCTGCACCCGCGCCATCGTTCAAGGTGAAACCGACGAGCGTGCCGGCCGCTGGAGCGGCACCGGCAAGACCGAATGCGGCCTGCACACCCTCCAAGAATCCGATGGTAGTGGAATCTAGGCGAATGCGGAGTGCGGAGTGCGGAGTGCGGAATATAAAATTGGCGAGCTGGAAGCGTATGCGCCCGGAGTTTTCTCTGCCCTCAACTCTCAACCCTCAATCACCCCTCAATGAACCTCACCGCAAAGTCTGAATACGCTTGCCTGGCCATGCTTGAGTTGGCCCAGCACCACGCCTCCGGAGAGCCAGTGCAACTCAGGCTGATTGCCGAGCGTCACGGCATCTCTGCGCAGTTCCTGGTGCAAATTTTCCAACAACTCAAGCGGGCCGGACTGGTCATCAGTATCCGTGGTGCGTGTGGTGGGTATCAGCTTGCCCAATCGCCGCAGGAAATCACAATGGCCGAACTCTTGGACGTGGTCGAGGGGACAAGCGATTCTGCAACTTGTTCGGCAAATGCCTCGCCCCTGGCCCCCGTCCTGATGGAGGTATGTGCAGAACTCACAACGATTCAGCGTGAACGCCTCGAAGCGATCACCCTGGCCGACCTCTTAGACCGCGCCGCCGTCGAATCCGACCCGATGTGGTATATCTAAAACAATATTGTGGACGGGAATGAGTAACACGCTTTTCCGGCAAGGCCAAATAAAACGCACCGCAATGCCGGAACTCGTATTACTCGTTACGGCCTACAATTAGCTTGCTTGTGGATCGGCAATTGCGATTCTATAATCCAGTCGCCTCTGGATGTCGCGGGTCTCGCGAAAACTACCCTACCGTGGAGGACTTCAGCATGGCTCTAGTACGCGGCTTGTGTTTTTTGGCTGTCTTTTTGGTCTGCAACGTTTCTTTGCCGGCTAGCGAATTTGAACTGCCCCTTCGGCTTTCGGCTGACGGCAAAGTGATCGACACGGGTGAGGCTTGGGGGCATAGTGGCCCGTGCGTTGAAGATATGGATGGCGACGGCCTGGAAGACCTCCTCGTCGGTGACTTCGGCGGGAAGTTTCGTCTCTACAAAAATGTCGGTAAGCGGGGTCAGCCCGTCTACGAGGACACAGGCTTCATCCAGGCGGG
Organism: Bythopirellula sp.; assembly: GCA_041738415.1. GTDB lineage: Bacteria > Planctomycetota > Planctomycetia > Pirellulales > Lacipirellulaceae > Bythopirellula. The sequence continues at coordinate 12,491 of JBGSPU010000028.1, read as the reverse complement.
CGACGAAGATGCCAATGTCCGCATCTACTGTTGCGTTGGCAGCCAAGCCCGGTTTGCGGACCTGGATGGCGATGGATTGCGCGACCTGATCAGTAATTCCTATGACCCAGGGCACTGCTATCTGTTTCGCGGTTTGCCTGATTACAAATTCGCTGCCCGCGAGGAACTTCTCGACAAATCCGGGGTACCTGTCCGTAGCGCTCCTGAACAGCAGCAAGACTATCAATCCTTTGGCAGCTTTTTCACTCCTGTTGACTGGGATGCAGATGGTGATTTCGACATGCTGATTGGCTGCTTCGACGGACACTTGAAGCTTCGCAAGAATGAGGGAACCCCTACCGAATTCAGCTTCGCTACAGAGAACGAAACCATCCAAGCCGATAACGAGCCATTGAAAGTGGAAGCCCATTGCTGTCCGGTTGTAGTCGACTGGGACGGGGATGGCTTGTGGGACATTGTGGCGGGGAGCGACGATGGGAGTGTCACCTGGTTCCGTAACCTGGGGACAGAAGAGGCACCTCGATTTGCGGCGGGTGAAATACTGGTCGAGAAATGTCCTCATAACGGTTACGAGCAATTGCTCTGGAGCGAGGAGGAAATCGTGCCAGGCATCCGCGCGCAGGTCGAAGTGGTGGATTACAACGGAGACAGGAAACTTGATCTGCTAGTCGGTGATTTTTACACGGCTTTCGAGCCACGGGATGATCTCACGGATGAGGAAAAGAGCAAACTGGAGACACTGATTGCCGATCAGGCACAGCTCGGCAAAGAGGTCGCAGACAAAATGAAGGCCCTCCGTAAGGAGTTTCAAGAACGCTACCCGGGTGAAGCTATTTACTCTGAGGAGGCGAACGAGCAATGGTCTAAGTCTTATAAAGATTTCAAGGAGATCCCAGAATACAAGGCGATGGAAGCTGGCGAAGCCGATTGGGTTGCCGAGATACGACCCTTTCTGGCTAAGACACGAGGCGAAGGGAAACGGTCTTTCGATCTAGCGCTCTCGCATGGCCATGTCTGGTTGTTTCTTCGCAAGGATTCACTTGCCAAGACGACGGCACCATCTCGCGCTCGCCGAGGTGAGAGCCAGTTCGTCACCGCCAGCTTGTCCCTGAACAAGGAGCAGGCAAAAGTCGGCGATACGGCAGAAGTGTCGGTCGAGTTGGCGATTGCTCCCATGTGGGAAATTCGCTCTCTGGATGCCGAGCCGCGCGAAGTTGCCACCCGGCTCGATCTTCGCTTACCGGCCGGGATTGAAACAGCAGGAGATTGGAAGACACCTAAAACCGTACGCTCCCTCTCTGGCGATGGCCACCGTGTTTACACAGTTAAGGCCGTCTTCACACGGCCGTTGATGATCACGGATGCGTCCCCGGCGGGCGAGAAACTCATCACGTGCGAAGTCCACTACCAAGCCTGCAACGAGCGACAATGCTTGCAACCAACGAAGCTTGAATTGATTACACCGCTAATTGTTGACTAGAACCTGCGCATGCTTCTGTACCCTGGCCCTGGACTCTCCACTCTTAGCTCTTGGCTCAACTTCTACCATCAATACCTGGCGAAACATCAGAGGGCGTTAAGTCCGTCGTGGATGCCGAATGTAGTTCTCCTTGCGGAACTTTCCCTGGTGGTATTCGTAGGGCCGACCGGCAGCCTCCGCCAGGGCCTGGGCATGATCGACCAGCTTGTCGGAGAGCCCTTCGAGCATCGGAAGGAAGTCTTTGCGGCGGATCTTGAGGACGCGCTCCCCTCGGGCACCAACCATCTTGAGCAGTCAGGCTGTGACCGACCGTTGGTGAACATCCAAACCACATCCAATCTTGACTACGATGCGCATTGTTCAATCCTCTTCATAAAAAAACACGTGGTTGGCGGACGCCGGCTCTGGAAGGAATTTCCTACACGTGCTACCACGAGGCATCCCTGCAAAAAACGTCCCTTCCTCGGACAAACGTGGCGCAACAGTTCAGGGTGCCCTGCGGCGTCTGGATCAGGCTCAAAGTCGGGCTCGAAGCACCAGGGAAGAAACAACTCCTGCACAACCCCAATACCATAGGTAAGATACCAAACACCATTTTCATCCGTCAGGGTGAACACCATCATATTAACTCAAAGTGAAAAGAGTTTTAACCGCGGAGACGCGGAGAAAACTGCTGCCGGAGTCGATCGGATGAAGAAATACTTTCATTGCTTTTTAACGAGAATTATCTCCGCGTCTCTGCGGTTCATTCCTTGGACTGTTTTCAGTAGGAGTGACTAAGTCGAGTGGAGGCGGGAAGATAGGCCACATGGAGCGACGGCTTGCCTCTTATCATGGAACACAGGGGTCGATAGTATAATCTTCATAAAGTTTGCGCTATCCTTTCGAAGTTGCTTGCAGAAAACCGATGATGAGTAGCTGGTTAAGATGGATAAGTGACCACCAAACCGCACTGGGGTGGCTTATCGCTACTTCAATACTGACATTTGTTGTCAGTTTGATCCTTGTACCAGTGTTTGTAGCGCGAATACCAAGCAATTATTTTGAACATGAAAAACGCCCCCAAGTGCCGTGGGCTACTCAACATCCGGCAATGCGAGCGATCTTACTCGTTGCGAAGAACGTCGGAGGTGTTCTGCTCGTTATCTTGGGACTCGTGATGCTCGTCATCCCTGGACAAGGTATCGCGTCGATTGTGGTAGGGATCACACTATTAGACTTTCCAGGTAAGTTCCGACTGGAGCGCTGGTTGATCAGCCACTCCCCGGTACTTCGTTCAATCAATTGGCTTCGCCAGCGAGCTCACAAAGAACCACTTGTCGTTCCTGAAAAAGAGCGAACGAAACAGGAAAAGTCCCATCCTCAGCCCTGAATCCATCGTTTTCAACTCGGTGGAAACTTCTCAGGGGTCGGGAGTCTTGTTCCACAACGACTCCCGATCCCTTTGATTCCAAACGTCTCACTAGCTCGCTGTTAGCCGCGCGGCGGAGCGTGATCTGGCCAGCAAAGACGCAATCCCCACCAGCACTAAGACCCCCGCTCCCGGTTCAGGCACAGCCGCCGAGGACGCCGTGAACCGTGGCGCGGGAATACCATAATTCGCTTGCCAATCGGACAAGTTTCCCACGTTCGGATTTCGTTGCCACTGCAGAAAATCTCTCCCGTCCACATAGCCATCGCCGTTGAAGTCGCCCGGAACAGTTTCAATCAAAGTCGCAGAAATGTCGTCGATAAACATCGCACCGATCGCACTTGCCGATCCACCCGATCTGAAGGTGAGATCGAAAGAACGAATGCCATCTGGCAGGTTGATGGTGGTTTCAAACATTTGAAAATCAGCAGCCTCGCCCGTTGCCAGGAAGTTGAATTCGACGAGCGGGTTCGTCAGATCGAGCGACGCGACGAGATCCTTGGAGAGTCGCAGCCGGGCCTGAAATTCGTCGCCTGCCGCCGCGTCGAACTTCCAGAACCAACGCAACATGAGGGTTCGCTCGCCGCCAGCAGGAATATCCGTCGCATAGCTTCGCCATTCTTCACTTCCGGTCGAACTGTTGTCGACTAATTCGAGTGAATGGGTTGGGCTGAGGGCCTCCGCTGCGGACCACTGCGCTCCACTACTGTAGTGCCAAAACGAAGGCCGAGCGGTTCCCGCTGAGATTTGTTCATCCACGTCGCCGTTGCGCACCAGATTATTCGGCAACAGGGATGCGTTGTAGTCGATCACGACATCATTGCTGAGCAATCGGCGGCCTTGGCGGGTTTCAAGTCCACCCGCTGGCACGAGCACCAGCATCACCGCTTCACCGGCTGTCACGTCGAAGGATTGCTGTCCGCTGACGGTACGTGCTAAAAACCGATTCGCTACGGCGTCGTATAAATCGAACGCCCCGGCCCCCAAGTCAATCACAACCGACTCCGTGCTCGCAAGCGGATTGTAATAAAGATACGTCGGATGGGCGGCGCCACGATAGGAATCGGTAGCCAACAGGTCTAATTGCAAAATTTTCTCGACGTTCGTTGTCTTGATAATTGATCCAAAAACACCAGACATTGCCGAGCCGTAAAGAGAGAAATCCGTCTCGGGGCCCCAATGGAAAGTGAGTGGGTCGCCCGCCGCATAGAGTTCTTCGCCGTCGAACTCGCCACCTAGCCAATGGTGCCGCAAGCCCTCGTACGCGACCACACTGTTTGGATCCCCTGTCCAAAACTCCGAGGACTGATTCTGATTCGAATGGGCGTCGCCGTAGAATAATCGCGCGGCGCTGGCAACGTTGACCATCCATTTGCCGATGGCCTGGCTGTAGCGATCCTCATAACGCGCCAGTGGTACCATCGGCATGGCAGTCGCGAAGGTGTTCATCGAAAAAGCGTAGCCGCGGACCTCTCCGATATTCGGGATCGTAAATCCCATCAGGCCGCCAACGTCTTCACCTCCCCATTGCTCGCCGCTGATCATTATCTTGGTGGGGCGGGCGTTGCTGCGATCGAACACCCAGTTCACGAGCTTTTGAATGTCGTAGTTTCCGTCGTGTTCGGCATTCATGCGGGCAGCGGTGTACGCGCCGAACGGCGCCAAGATTTCATAGTCAGGGTTCGTCGAAGTTTGCTCGTAGTATTTCAAGGCCCAATCCACTGCGTTGAGGTGCGCCGCGGCCAACGCGGGATTGGAGTCTTGTTTGCGCCAATAGGCGGCATGCTGCATCCAGGCCATGCCGAGTCCCATATCGGGTTCGCGCCAAACTCCGTTGTCAGCCGGCTGGCGAGTGCGGAAGTTATAGGCGGTGTGATTAAAGTTGGGTGCCGTCCCATTAGCGGTTAACACCCCGACCGCGTCATAAAACCGCTGATCGATTTGATCGAGAATCGGCCCAAAATAGGATTCGGTTGGATAGCGATCCGCAATGGAATAGAACAACACATTGGGATAGATGTCGTACCAGGCCGATCCCCCCGATGCGGAGAAGGGCGTGTTGAGGACGACGTATTGACCATTGCGGTTTACGTAATACTCACGTGCCATCGAGACCCAGTTGTAGGGGCCAGCCGACTTATCAACGCCAACAAGTGTTCCTCCAAGCACTGCCGCCAGCGACGAGATGGCCTCGTGAACCGGCTCACCATTCTCGCCGAAGGTGCGGGTCTCGCCAACATAGGCGGGCAAGCCAAAGGCTGTTTGAAGCTGAGGCGATTCTGGCGAGTTGTCGATGCGAACTAGGGGTAGATACTGCCCCGTCGCGGTTGTGTCAAAAACCATCGCGTCAAAGCCTATGGCCGTCTGGTGCCAGTCGCGCATCTGATAGGTACTGGGAGAGTTGGGTAAACTATCAATCGCTGCGAGTGAAAATTGGCTGTTGGCGGATAGGTTTAGCGTGTCCAGAAACAAGAACGAGAGAAGGACAACGAAAAAGCTCCACGTGCTTCTTGCCTGAAAATCGTCGTAGCCTCGGACACACAGCATGTCATACTTCTCCAGCCCGTATCATCGATTCTTGCAGAGGCAGTGCATCACTTCAACTTAAAAAGAAGTGGTGGAGTGATTTCTTCGTCGCGTAAAACGTAATCCGACCATTCCACTCGCCATCAGCATAAGCAACCCAGAGCCTGGTTCTGGAATACTGGCAATCGCGGTGAGTGGCCCTGGATAACCTGACTGCCACGCGGCAAGGTCCGTGGCACTCAGAAGCGTGGGAGAACCGCCCCGCTGCCAAATGAGAAAATCGCGGCCATCGACGTCGCCGTCATTATCAAAATCCCCCGCCAGACCCCCCATCGATTGGAAGTTGTCGAGAAAGACGTCGCCGTTGACAAAATCGTAATTGACGTCGGCAGTCGTGGTGCCGAGGAAGGTCACCGAACCGAACTGCCCCAAGAGTTGCGAGGGACTGGCATCAATGAGCGTCAGTATGGAGGTGGGGGTAAAGGAAAAGGCATCGAGATCAAGCTCAAGTTGGGCCCCCTGGATTTCAGCCCCCCCAGAGGGCTCGCTCACGTTCTGGGCAACGGTAATGGGGGTGACACCCCCCACATCTGCCGTGAACGAAAACACGGCAGTTGGAGAAGCGGCCAAAATATCTCGGGCTGGGGGCATCGGATCGACGACCAACGGATCGGGGTCCACGCCCACGTTAAACGAGCCACTCGAACCAACGATTGACACCTTGGCCAACCTCTGAGCCAGGAGACCTGGATTGGATTGGCAGTTGTCACAGCGGTCCATGATCAACGAGCCATTTAAGGTCACCGTTCCCCCCAACAGATTGAGTATCCCTTTTGCGCCATGCTCGGAAAAATACAGATCTTTGGCCAACAGCGAGCCTTCCAGATTGACGGTCCCGCGTCCATCCAAATTCGGTTCGGCACCAAAATCGTCGAAGGCAGGTCCAAAGTTGCCGATCCGCATGTCCTCGGTTCCCCCAAACTGGTTTGGCGTGACACTAGTATCCCAAGACCGCATTTCGACGACCGAGTTGGGGCCGACCTCAAACAGGCCCAATGTCCGCTCTCCGACGATCAGGCCGTTAGCCGTGATAGTGGAATTGCCCATCATCAGCAGTTCGCCCCCCTTTTTGGTGTCATCCATGATAATGGGTTCCCGTTCGCGTCCGATGCCAAACAGCCCCATCGCCCCCGACCCGATCACTTCCAGCGTCGCATCCGTCATTGTCAACCGGCCGAAATGCGTATCGCCAAACTGATGCTCCTTCGCGACCGAGCCCACCCGCAGGCCAAACACTTGCACGCTGCTCCCCGTGAATGTGGAAGAAAGGCCATCGTCGATGCCATAAACGTCCACCAGGTTCGTACCGGGCGCATTCTCCGGGGTCCAATTGCTGGCTACCGTAAAATCCATGCTGGTGCTGCCGTCGAAAAAGACAAATGCCGCCCAACAATCCTGACCAGTCACCGCGAGTGCCAACATCAAGGTAAATCGAGTCATAAACTTGGCTGAAGGTCGTGTATTTTTCATCTTATGTACTCCAAAGTATGAGCATTGGTATTTGTGGAGGGGATAGAGAACCTTCCCGCGGAAATCGCTCGGCAGTGATGGTTTTTTTGGCAATTGGGCCTCTCACTCGCTTACTCACTTTTAATTCACCTGCGATTCGTCGATCACTTCCCCTCTATCCCGAGTACCCAGGGCGTTGAATATCACCACATCGATGTCAAAGCTGATCGAACGCACCGAGGCGTCAGCAAAGATTCCGTTGAGCCCGCCAGGGTGGGCTGAGCCGAAATAGTAAACGTCTCTGTCCCTGCCGAAGAAATCGCCAGGACTGTTATTAGGCTGAAATTGAAAGCCATCGCCGTCGCTATACGGCTGGAAGCACGTCGAGCGAATTGCGTCGGGATCCCAACCGTCGATCCAACCCTTGTCGTCCGATTTACTTCCCCCCTCGTACAAGTCGGTCCGGACATACTTCTCACCGAGTAAAAAGGTATTGCTGGTCCCGTCGGTGATTTGGGCGAATTTTATTGGCCGCGGATTGTTCTTGAACGTATTCGTCATATAATCCCAGGCACTGCGGACGATGACCCCGTCGTAAACTTGGTTGTCCTTTGCCACGATACTTGCGACTTCCCCGTTCTTCCCTCCCCAAAAAGACAACTGATTTTTTATGTAACCGTCTCTGGTAAGTGGCACCGAGTCCTGGGGGTTATAGGGGACAGGCGTGGCGCAGCCGGGAGAGCCCGGGGCACAATCGTCGGTGCAAGGTTGCGCGGCAGCGTAGTCAATCAGAAAAACCTGCTGATCGCCAAGATTCGCGGCGCTACTATGCGCTGCCGCTACCGTCCGTCGCGAGGGACAAACATAAAGGGGAATGGACTGGGCTTGGAGATCTTCTTGCGTGGTTAGACCTTGAATAGCACCTTGCTCAAGGTAGGGGAGGATCTGATAACACCAGTTCAGCCCTTGCTTCTCGGGACCAAAGGGCCTTCCACCCGCGACAAAATTCGCAATATCTGGATAAACGCCCACTCCTCCCGTCGGAAACACACGCTGTGTGCCGACATGGTTTTGAATAGCCAAGCCGATTTGCTTGAGCTGATTTTTGCACTGCGTCCGGCGGGCTGCCTCCCGCGCCGCCTGAATAGCAGGCAGTAGCAACGCAACTAGGATGCCTATTATGGCGATCACCACGAGGAGTTCCACCAGCGTAAAACCGTGTTTCTTCCTCGTGCCGCAGGTTGCAAAACTTTGAGCGACTGAACGGGTTGTAACCGAAATTTTCATGACTTACTCCGTGCAATAGTCCCTGCAGGCAATCAACCGACGCAAGGAAATACTTCTTCTCTATTTTTTCCCCTCGAATTCCGTTGAGAATACTTGCTCCTTCAGAAACCCCTTGATGAAATCTTAGGAAAAAGGGACAGTCGGCCACCCCAATTCACGGGATGGCCGCTCTGTCTGTTCTTGCTCGGAATATGTCACAACTATTACGATTCCAATCCCACTGAGCTCAATACCCGACGCCGTGCGCAGGTCGTCATCACCAAACTGAGCCCGAACAAAATCATCGAAGTCGGCTCGGGAACACGTTGCAGAAGAATATCTCCTACTGTTTGGTCGTAAATCACAGAATATTGAGCGCCGGGTGCTCCACCACTTACCGTGGTCGAAGCGAACTGCCCAAAGACTCTATTTCCTACCAATGACTGATCACCATCGAACAGCAGGAGCGATGCCAGATTGGGCAAGTTAAAGCCGTTCAAGTTCACGACCAGATCGTTGTTCGTGATATTGATCGCGTCCTGCAAGGTAATTACAGAGACTCCCAGGGACGCATCGGCATTGAATTCATACTGGGTCGGAATCTCGCCCACCTGGCTTTCCGACTCGAGGTTAAATGCGCTCAACGTCGCATTGGCCCCATTCATTTGAATCTTGGCAGACCCACCCGCTTGAAACCCCGAAGGTCGTGGCACCAGGTTGCCTGTCAACACAACGGAGCCATTGTCTGAAACTCGCAATTCGCCCGTCGCGTCATTGTCAGCAACGAAGATGACATGCCCCCGGAAGCTACCATTATCGTGGACGTTCAACAGGCCATTCCCTTCCAGACCGCTGTCAATACTCGGGCCAAAATTCCCTAATCGCCAAAAGTTGTCCACGCCGGTCGATCCAAAGACGGAAGCATTGTCGCCAACGTCCAGCACGCCGTTGTCACGCGTGCCGACAATTGGATCCGAACCGCCAATCTCCAACTGAGCGTCTCCCGTCATAATGATCGCCCCATCCCCATTGCAACAGGCGCGTCCAATCTGGAAGTTATCTCCACCGCCGGTGACGGTAATTTTGCCTGCGGAAAAGTTCAACGTGCCAGCGGTGCCTAAATCTCCGGTCACTGGCCAATCAGCACCCACGATGAGACTCCCCAAGGTGGTGGTGACGGCGGTGTCGTATCGAACCACGAAGTTGTCGTTGATGATGGCTCGGTCGCCTGGGCCAGGGACAGCGTCAGGCCCACCGGCGAAATCATCCCAGTTGCCCGCGACGAGAAAATCGTCATCGACCTGGCCGTCAAACTGAAAGATAAGTGCCCAACTATTGGTGCTGATCACCGAGCAGGCCAGCAAAAAAACAAAGCTTAACAAGAGACATTTCTTCATTACACACCCCCTAGAAAGAAGTAAGTTGCCAAACAAGATGCTCAAACATGGAACGCCGGCCCAATCACGAACCGGGCAAACTGTCGCAGTCGGCTTCATCTGAATCAAAAGAACAAAAGACAAAGAGCCAGAGATCGCTACTTTTTCTCTCCCGCGATCCGCAAGGCATTATACTGTATTCAAGACAACCCTAGCGATGACTTCAGACTGCTCACCCAAGAATATAGCGGCTCGAACAGTTTTCTTACGACTCTAGCAGCAATTTTGCAAGAAAATCGCAAAATCACCCTGTCAGCGGCCCGAACATCCTGGAATTGGGCACCCATCCTCGTAGAGAATGCTGCAAGTGGCTTCCCCAGTTGACTTTGGAACCTCACTCGCGAAATGATGTCGCCCGCCGCATTACTCCCTGTCCACAGATCGAGTCATCGAGAGTTCCCAGGATTCGTGTAAGATTCAGCCGTCAAGTGTTCTTATGCTTAGTGCCTATCCGAGAACCTCACCGTAGAATGGGTACTCAATGCCCAATACGAAGTTCTGAAATAGGCACTAAGTGAGGTTCATGCCATGGCAACCCAAGATTCAACCGTCACGCGCGACTTCGTCGAACTGATGACGCAGTATCAAGGGAGGCTGTACGGCTATCTCTTGATGCTCTCGGGTGACCCCGATGCAGCCAACGATGTACTCCAGGAAGCGAACATCGTGCTCTGGAAGCATTGGGACCAATTCGAGCCGGGGTCCAATTTCAAGGCGTGGTCCTTTCGAATTGCTCATTTTCAATTTATGGCTTATCGGCAAAGAATGATTCGTGACAAGGTTCTCTACAGCGACGATCTGTTATCCCAGCTCGCATGGGAAGCAAAAGAAGTCGATGAAAGCCATGAGCAACGCGCCGCGGCGTTGGAAAAGTGCCTTGCCCTGATGCCTTCCCGATCGCGTGAGGCAATACGACTCAGATACTCTGACGAAGTGAAGGTCTGTGACATGGCCCATCAACTCGGATGCAATGCGAACTCGGTTTATCAAATTCTGTTCCGTGCCCGAAAGTGGCTGATCGAATGCGTTCAGAAAGATGTCAAAACGGAAACCACATGATGGTGTGCAGTAATCCAGAGTTTGAATTTCAGCGACTCCTCGGCAAAATAACCGAAGGAGGTCTGAGTCAGTCTGAGCGCCAAGAATTGGGCGTGCTGATCGAATCTGATCCGATCTTGAGATACCAATATCTTGAGTACTGCCAGATGCACGCCCTGCTCCGATCGGAGCACGGACTTCTGACTGCCATGGCGACACCCGCAAATCGATCCGACGAGGCATCTGTTCCTTTTGCCCGAGACAAATGGACCTCAAAAAAAATCTTATTCGCTTGGACAGCCGCCGCAAGTATCTTGATCGTAGCCATTGGAATGGCACTTCTCACGCTCGAACATGGTCAACCTCCCTTTCGTGGTGAAGAAACTGCCGTACTCAGTAAGGTGGTAGGTGCCCGCTTTAACTATGGTGTGAATGGAGAGACGTCACCGTCGGAAGGCATTCGACTGCGACAAGGACTTTATGAGTTACTCAGCGGCTTAGTAGAAATTCAATACGAGTCAGGAGCCATTCTTGTCTTGAGAGCTCCGGCGACGTTCAACTTGGTTGATGAAGTCAGTGTCCAACTAGAAGATGGTCAACTCTCAGCGCATGTGCCACCTGCTGCCACCGGGTTTCGTATCGAAACCCCCGGCGCAACGGTGATCGACCTGGGCACCGACTTCGCTGTTCAGGCAGTGAGGAACAAAGAGTCAGAGGTCCACGTGTTTCAGGGAGAAGTGCTCGTCGATCTGCATGGTGAGAAAAGCAAGACAGCGGAACGGTTGCGTTTGGTCTCGGGAGAAGCGGCCCGAGTCGACTTTTTCACGGGAATGCCATCTGGCATCGATCTGGACCCCAAGCAATTCCTCCGCACTCTGCGAGGGGAGGCAAGTTCCTATGCCCAAACTGTCCTAGCCTTAAATCCTGCGGTTTATTACCGCATGGAACCAACCAGCGATGGAACGCGGCTCATCGATTCGTCCCCCAGCGGCGCAGATGCGACGATTCACTTTGGGCGAGGAAACGTGCCTGTCTGGACTGCGGGTAAGGTGGGTGCCGCATTCACACTAGGCGGACCCGCTGAGCAAACCTACGCCTCGGCAAGTCAGTATCCTCAGGCGGAAGAAGACACCCTGAGCGCAGCCGCGTGGGTGTACGCCCGCTCCAGGCCTCGTTGGGCCAGTATTGCCAAGAATTGGGCGGGGGGCGATGACCACAAGGGGCAGTTTCATTTCGGACTATTCCAGGATAGCGGCGAACTCGAGGCACATATCATCGACAGCAGTGGCAAAGAAATTGTCGTTCGAGATCAGGTGCCTCTCCCCCTGAATACCTGGCATCATGTCGCCTTCGTAGCCGACGGTGCTCGATTGCGACTCTATCGCAACGGCCTGGAAGTCGGCTCCCAACCGTATCAAAATCTCCATCGAGATTCAAAGATCACGGCTCTAGCGATAGGCACCAAGTTGAACGAAGCTGGCACCGAGCCAGAAGAGCGTGATTTCAACATGTGGGATGGCCGCCTCGACGAGTTGGCAATTTTCAACCATCCGCTCTCTGTCGACGACATTATCCAGCTCAACGACTCGGCCAATTCAGTAGACTAATTGGTGGCCGCAGCGCGAGAGCCCCAGTATTAAAATATGGTTCCTCGCCAGAATCTGTGGGTCGCCAAGTGGCTTTTGGGCGTGTATGACAGGCGTTTTCGAGGCATTTCAGGGCAAAAAGAATGGTTCAGGAATCTGGCCCCCAAAAAACGACCCTGACGGAACAAGCCGTCAGGGCCAAGCGGGGCTTTCTTCCCGCCCTGACCTGGCTATCCCTC
>JBGSPU010000023.1:0-20268 GCA_041738415.1 Bythopirellula sp. | reverse complement strand
GTGTCGCAGCGATTCCGTACATGGCACGTGCTTGTCTTTCTTCGCCCATGATGCCCAACACATCAGGAGTCGTGTCATCACAGCGGCGATGCCACACCGAGAATGTGTTGTCAATACTCTTGCCAGGTCCGACGGCGTTCTTAAACACCGGCAGATCGGGCCGCAAGGCTTGGTCGCGTGCAAGCCCGGGGCCTTCATCCAGGCCGATGTCGAGTCCAGTATCTTCGAACTGATTGACGGCGGCGTGGCCGACTCGTCATGTGCGGACTAGCGAGGCTTAGATTCAGTTCATACAATTCACACAGTGCTTCAACTCTAGAAGTAATGGCCGCGAGGGTAGCCGCTCAGGAAGCGAAAGGCAACTCCAGCTATCCAAGCAAGTGAAACGGAGTTCGCTTCAGGAATTGAATTGAAGGTGGTAACAGCAAGTTCGCCCGCTCCGAAGCTTCGCTGCCAGGCGAGGAAGTCCCTACCATCGCTGTCGCCATCTCCATCGGCGTCGGCATCGGCATTGATCCCGTAAGAGGTGCTCCAAATTGTGAGATCCGTCCCATCGACCTTGCCATCGTGATTAAAGTCAGCAGGATCATCAACCACGCCGAAGGCAACGCTGTCTACATGAACGGCTCCAAACTGATCGCCAGACTGGAGAAATTGCAGCACAAGGCGGGCTTCGACAGTACCCGCGGGTGCGACCCCCCCCAGTTCCGCCGCGCGCCAACTATCATTGGGAGACGTGCCGTCGGCAATGTTCGTCAGCAATTCTCCCAGAAAACTGGCCGAGTCGTAGGAGGCACCATAAGTGCTGTAGAACTCGATTTTCATTTGCGCCAGATTTCCCGTGCCCAAGATGCTATCCGCAGAACGAATAAACGAACTCAGCGATCCTCCTACGTAGTCCCCAGCGGAGACAGTAATCCCTTGCGAAACTCCCGAGACATTGGCCGTGCCGTTGAATTGACCATAGAGCTTGAGCGATTTATCGCCGGCCAATACAGCTTGGTCGGCAACGGAGACATTGCCACCGGTATTGCCAAAGACGCTCCAGGTATCGAGCGAACCTCCGCCGGTGTGGAAGCCACCGTCGTCGAATCCTCCGTTGTCGAAATCGGCACCTTGGTCATCCCACAGGAACGTGGCCACCGACCTGCCGGGAATTTGATAACTAAAATGCTTGCCGTTGTGAACAACGCGAATGGTTGTTGTCGCAGCACTGGTATTCGTTGCAACGAGTACTTGAGAACCGTCCGGATTCGTGTACGCCACGTTATCCACCACACTTGAAAAGGTAGAGGCGACACGTACCGCGTTGGGTTGGACCGCTTTGGTGACCTGACCTAGAGCGTAAAACTCTTCGTTGAATGTTACGGCACCGTCGGCCGTATTGATCGTCACCACTCCGCGGCAATTCCCACAGCCGTTTAAGTGAGGACCATCGTTCTGATCCAGCGCCAGATTCCAGAGGAGCGCCGTTTTCGACCAATTGCGTACGCTGCCGTTCAGAATATTCTGAAAATTCCAGACGAGATTGTCGCCAAAATTCGTGGCCCAATCGCCGCCCGTGATTTCGGTGAAATAGATGTCCTTGTCTGGGTGGGCATTGTGGACGGTTGTCTGGGCTCTCACGGTGCCAGCGTAAGCGTGAAATGCCGTCCCCGCAACATACTGATTGGCCACAGGATCATTAAGCACTTGGAGCGGATAAGCCGTGTTGTCCCAGTTGTGATCGTAGGCGAGAATTTTCGTCGTGATCCCTTCAGCCGCAAACATGGGACCTAAGTTGTTCTTGATAATATTGGTCTGCTGGGTGGCCGACATCGACATCGTTGGATAGTTCGTCGTGTGTAACGGCTCGTTTTGCAGAGAAAGAGTATCGATGGGCAATCCCTCTGCTTCATAAGCGTCGATGAACTTTTTTAAATAGAGGGCGTACGAGGCCTCCCATTGGGTTTTCAAGGAAGCACCCGACCCAACCAGCGAGCCGTTTGTTTTCATCCACCCCGGCGCACTCCACGGTGAGCCCATCAGCTTCAGGTCTGGATTCAGTGCCAGCGCCTGTTGGAGCCGGGGGATAATGTAAGCCTGATCGTGGGCGATGGAAAACTGCGTTTGAAACTCGTCCGTCCCACCAACGGGGTTATCGTTGTAGCTGTAATACCCCGAAGCTGTGAAGTCTGACGCTCCCATCGGCACGCGTAAATAGTTAAGCCCGATACCCGACGAGGGTGAAAACATCTGCCTCATGAGCTTGTCTCGCTGCGCGGTCGTAAGCTCGTTTTGGAACAACCAAGCCGACGAATCGGTCATCGCGGCCCCGAAGCCGGAGATGGTCTGATACGTGGTCGAGGGGACCACGCTAATGGGTGTTCCGCCGGTTCCGCTGCCCGACTGAAACAAGATATCTGTCTGTTGCTTGAGCAATTGGCTCTTGTCACCTGTGGTCACCCACACGTCCACGCCCCAGGTCGTGGGTACGGAAACCAGGGAGATAACAAATCCCACCAGCCAGGCCCAGTGGCTAATTACAAGGCACGTCCTTTTCAATGCAATTCTCCTAAACTGATTGGATTTGTAACAGGGCTATTTGAGCTACGACGGGAGACGTGTGCCGCGAGCGGGGGACAACTCCAACCCTCTTGCCCCGCTGTGAACAGAGAAGGCCGAGCAGTGCCAGTAGTAATAGGATCGACAACACTCCCGATTCAGGTTCTGGCACAGGCACGGCGGTACTGAGTGGCGCGAGTGTCGTACCAAACTGCCTTTGCCAGATGAGATAGTCACGACCATCAACGTCGCCGTCGTAATCAGCGTCCGCCGTCAGGGGACCATTGGAAAGTCCGAATTCCGATTGCCAATTGAGGAGGTCGCCCTCGTTGACGATCAGATCGCCATTGAAATCACCCAGCATGGCCTCGCGGGCCATCAACAGCGAGTTGGGAGCCACATCGTTAAATTGCTGCAGGATGCCGCTCGGCCACTGAATCGTCACCGAGTCGATAGTCCCCGAAAAATCACCAAGGCCAAAGTGGGCCGTCATTTCTTCTTGGCTGAGATAGCTGCTGCCGCTGCCAACTTCCCAAATCTGAAAATCCGTCGGACTGGTCAGGTCGGGCGTCACCGTGATCAGCGCGCCGATGCCATCGCGGTTCGAGACGGTCCCCTCGGTTTTGACCCGCAACCAGTCAGCGTCATTGCCGCCGTCGTTACGATACAGAATGGGTGCTGCGCCATAGTTGACCACGAGTGCATCAAGGTCGCCGTCCGCGTCGTAGTCGAGCCGCAACAGTCCGCGTCCCTGCCCCGTATCGTTGATGCCCGAAGCAGCCGTCACGTCGGTGAACGTGCCGTCGCCGTTATTTCTTCTTAACGTTGTAGCATCACCGCCGTAACCGAGCGCGACGAACCCGTTTGTCATTATCAGATCCTGATCGGAGTCGTTATCGTAGTCGAGAAACGTGGTGCCCCAGCCCCAACTCAATTCTTGACCGGTGCCGGAATTTCGGACGCCCGCAGCCGTGGTTACGTCGGTAAACGTGCGGTTTCCATTGTTGCGGTAGAGTCGATTGCCCGGATTCACCCCGAGAAAGGTTGTGTCGAAGATCGCGGAAACGAACCAATCCAGGTCGCCGTCGCCATCATAATCGCCGAGGGCCGAACCCATGCCCGATTTGTCAGTTCCCACTCCGGCAGGTAGGGTCCCGTCGGTAAATGTGCCGTCGCCGTTGTTCCAAAACAATTGGCTCGTGCGATCGTCGGAGGAAAAAAGGATGTCCGTGTATCCATCACGATCGAGATCCGTGAACTGCGGTTGAAACCGATAAACCGTGTTCTGCACGTGGAGCGCCTGTCGAAAAACATTGAGTCCCGCCGCTTCAGTGACGTCTTCATAATGACCTAGATTGCTCGCGCCCAAATTGCGCAGCAGCCGCGAACCATTATTAGTCATGGCACGGCTGTGATCGGAGGTCATGATATCCAGATATCCGTCCCGGTCGTAATCTCCCAAGGCCACACCCATGCCCCGCCAAGTTGAGGTACCCGCACCCATGACCGCCGCGCCGCGTGAATCCCCCTCTTCGATGAAATGGCCGGCACCGTCGTTCATGTACAAATAGAAGCGGTTATGAGAACTGGTCGTCACATAGAGATCGAGATCGCCGTCGTTGTCGATGTCGCCCGCTGCCACCCCATTCGTAGGCAAATTTTGAGTGAAACCTGCCGCGATCGACACGTCCTCGAAGCCGCTGCCCGTGTTGCGGTATAGCACGTCGGGCGCATCCACACGGGTAAAGAACAGATCGACCAGACCATCGCCATCGTAGTCGAACGCGGCGGCACCACCGGTCATCGGCTCTGTACCAGGAGATGTGGATTGTAAATGCGTTATCCCTACGGCGGCAGTCACGTTGGTAAACGTCGGCACAGCGATCGCCGTGCCAACGTGTTGCATGACCATCAAGATTGCCAAACTCATCGTCATCGCAGGGCCGCGGAAAACTCCGTGGCTGCCACGATCCTCAATCTGCAATTTATTCCGGTTGCCAATCACACCTATCCCTCACTTCTTTGGCGAACGAGTGCGCGCGGCGCACGCCACGGCTAGCATCAGCATCACGTAGCTCGCTGGCTCGGGAACCACCTGCCCGGAAAAGTATTGCAACGCCAGTGCCCACGCATCCTGACCGACGAGATGGCCGATCCGACGGCCGGTAAAGTCGTCCGCAGCGGGATGGATGCCTCCGTAAATGCGCGACTGCGACGCTTGGTCGGAAGCGTCGAAGTACGTGGCAAACTGCAACGTTACGGGAGTGGTTGGGCCATACTCAAAATCCAAACCAGACCCCATCGGAATCTCGTATTCGAATAAACCGCCCGGGAAGTAGGGTGTGCCTGTTAAGAGTGTAAGTACCTCAGCTCCAGTGCGGCTATACGTTGAGTGGCCCGAAACGTAGCCCGCAAAGGGTGGCGTCACGAAACTGCTCAACTGGTAGGGCATCCAGCTTTCGGCCAGCATCCAATCCACGCCGCCGATATCCGACGGATCGTCGAACGGCGGAGTCGTCGTAAACGCGCCGGTCCATGAGCGCACCGCAATCTTGCCTTCGCTGCCGGCCAGATGCGCATGCCGCTGGCCTGCGGCGGTGGTCGCCGCCGTGATCACTTCCACCAGCCCAGCTTCGAGTGGCAAACCATCCGGATGATAGGAGGGACCGCCAGGGTCGCTTGATTGGCCAAGCTGGCCCATGTACCGAATGAATGAAACCGGTCGAGACGAATCGTACACACCTTTATGGTTCCAAGCGGCAATGGCGGCGTCGTGCAAGCCACCATTGAGCGCGAACATGCTCTTGATATCCCATTCAAGGTCGCTTACCACCGGGCCGCTGCCGCCAATCTGCTTGGGAATCCCCAACAGGTCCATGTGGTCGGTGATGTCGTTGCGGATTTCGTTCCAGTGTCCGGGGGGTGCCGTCGAACGCGGACCATCGGCCCAAAACTCGGCCATGATGCGACCAAAATCTCCGCGTTTGATCACTGCGGGTTCGTACGGCAAGTTGGTGTACGGATTAACGGCGTAGCCCACTTGGTCGTAGCTCTCGGTGAACGGCGAATCAGGGGTATTCCCCCTCGTGGCGGGAGAAATATCAATCATCACCCCGTCGTTCGGATCCAATTGAGAGGAGAGCCGAATCAGCAGCAGCGCGTCTTGCTTAAACTTGTCTGGATTGGGGCGGTCATTAAGGCCCGGAGGAGTGCCTTGATCGTGATAAACGCCATTCGAGCTGATGTCGGCCGACGTCATCGCAAAGGGAGTCACATTTCCCCAAAAGGGTGTCAAGTGGTTTTGCGTCGCTTCGTTGATCGGCCGACCAAACTGATCGATGCGACCGCTCACGAAGTGCAGCGGCTGCCAGCGATTCGGGTCAACCATCGTCGTACCCGGATTCTCAAAAGTCAGCGGCAGATTGACCGGATCGTAAATGAGGGGTGGATTGGCGTAGTTGCCGGCTTCGTTGGAACCGTCGGCCAGGCCTTGGTTGATGAAGGACTGAGCAATGCGATTGCCCAGTGCGGCAGGCGAGTCGCCGATCATCGAGGTGAAGTCGGGGTTGTAACCCAGGTCCTGCATCTGAGTGCGGATATTAAGCAATGTTTCGTTTTTACCCGGACCTACACCAGCAGGTCCGGTGACGAAACGGTGCAAGATCACGTTGAAAGCGGCATAGCTGATTGCCTCATCCCGCGCCGTGGTGATATCACCACCACTCAGCACCTTCTCCTGATGCAAAAACTGGGTCGCTGTGGTATCGTAAGCCGCCCAGGCGTCATACATCGCGTTGGAAAGCGAGTACAAATTTCGGGCGTGAACCGTGGGACGGGCCGTATCGATGCTGATCGCGTGCAGCAAGTGTTCATTCCACAGCCTCGCTTTCGTGAATTCCGCGCGGGCAGCATTCGCACAGCATATCAATCCCAGAATTGCGAGAGTCAGGCGAAGCGGTCGTTCAACGAGTACTAGTAAATGATTCAATTTATTTTCCCATCAAAGCAAAGTAGCCAATCACTGATGTTCCATTCCCGCCACTATCCGACATTTCCCTGGTAGCACCGCAATCACATTGCAACAACCAGCCAAACGCCGTACTAGAGCTGGTTCGCCCGCATCAATTAGCGAGTTTTTTCTTCCCACCTACTATTATTGATCGAGGCAATCAATTCGCCAAAAATGTAGGTATCACGGAATTGCTTCGGTCGTATCAAATGATACAACTCATGAAACTGCTCTGCGGGGATCACTACCTCTGAGGATAAGTTCTGTTCACTAGCTTTTTTTGGACCTTTGGCATCCGACTTCAGGTCGAAATCAATCGTGTTGCGGCCGGGTTTGACTTCGGCTTTCAAACCGGAGAGTTTAGGATTGGCGTAGTCGGGCGATGTTAGCGGCCTCATGCTAGGCATGCCTCCTCCGGAATTTGCAGGAATCACTTGGTTCGCTGAAATGGCAACTACATAGTTATTTGGGGCTACTCCAGCCTGTGCTCCGGTCGAGAGGGTGTACCTTCCGCTTTGATCAACTTTGGCTGCCGCCGGGGCGCCATCACCCGACTCAGGATAAAACATGACCGTCACGCGAACGGTCTCGCTGCCAACTAGTGGCTGACCATCCAGGCTGATGGAACCACTCACACTGGCGGTACTACTTCCACAACCGGCCAGCACCACCAACAGGATCCATGTCAAGCACGAATATCCCCCTGACCATGAATTCGAGGAAACTGTCCCACGGCTTCGGACTCCGAGATTCGATTCGGAATTACGCCTCATACCGCATTGAATTTTAAGCTGAGAGTTTATCATGTGTCGGCACTTGCCAGCTAATCATCGAGTCGATTTTGCGCTTCAATCGCTTCCCAAGGGAAGGTCTATCAAGCCTAGGCTACAACTATTCTCCCACGATCTCTTCACCGTTTCGCGTGCAACTGACACGAAATGCAGTGTTGTCGCCGGAGTCAGAAACGTACCGCACTGAACCGTCGCACGCACAAAAATGCACACCCCCCGGATGCCGGCTGCGGAAGCCTTGTTCTTCCCACCAGTCGTGCGACTCGGGAGGTAGATTCATCAAGTAGTTCAGCGGTAGATTACAGGAGGACCAATCGCCGTTGGAATAAAAGGCGGCGGAGTGGCGATTATACTCCGGCACGTCTTCGCCAATCATGAACGTGTGACTCGTACCGTCCGTGATACTTGCCAATTTGACAGGGTGTAGCCAGGTGTTGCGGAAGAAAATCCCGCGGCAACGCGTGCCGCGGTGACAATCACGGCTCGTCGGATCCTCGCTATAGATACCGCTTGGATAGCCCGATTGAGCGTTGCTAAAAAGCGGGAATTGCTCCAGCCAGGTATCGTCCAACACGCCTGTATAGCTGGTCCTGGCAACTCCAAAATTTGGCCATTGATAATGGTTTGTGTTGAGTTCCCTGACCGATTCATCGGAAGGGCACTGCAAGATCGGCAATTGTGTTTTCATCAACTGGGGAACAAGGATGTCACCGCTCGCGCTCTTCGAGGTCAAGCCGAAGCCTACCTTGGGATTATTGATGAATCCCGTCTTGAACGGCCCCTTGTGGTCGAAAGCCCCGCCGGCGCTGAAGCGGTCGTACAGCGCGCCTTGCTCGAGTTGAGGCAAGATGGTAAGAATCCAGCCTTTGCCGCTCAACCATTGGCCTGAATCTTTCAGAGCATCTACGACATTTTGTTCTTCCCCTGTATAGCTTGCATCCCAACCTTCGCTGGTGGGAAAAATTTTCTGAGACACTTCATAGTTCAGCACTGCCAAACCTAGATTCTTGAGATTATTCGTACAAGAAGCTCGCCGCGCCGCTTCACGCGCCGCTTGCACGGCAGGTAGCAAGAGCGCGACCAGCACGCCAATGATCGCGATTACGACCAATAATTCAACTAGTGTAAAAGCTCTGCATGACAGGACTCTGAAATGTTTCATGTATGAAAGCCTCACAGGACATGAGATTGCGACGGTATTTCTTATTGGGAAGTCGATGTTTCAGCAGTGGGATGCACAGCATCCGCAATGGGTTCAGTTGACTGGCTCGCTTCGGCGGAAGGAACAGGGGCTTCCACCGCATTCTCAGGTTTAGCTTCCTCGACCAAGGACGCGTTGTCTTCCTCATGGGACGCCTGAGCGGCCGAGACAAGGACAATGTCGATGATGTTTTCGCCACGGCGAACATTATATCGCAGTCCCGAAGTCTCTGCCTTGCCGTATTTTAGTGGTGTGATAAATGCCCCGGGTATCGGGGGACCGCCGTCAGGGTGGGGCGAGGAAGGTTCTCGCGAAACGACTTCCACAACATACTCGCCGACAATCAACTTCTCGGTTTGTCCGATTTGCACCGTATAGGATCCATCCGACTTGATGTCTCCCGCCGCGGCATTCCGTTTTTCCCCGCCACTGGGCGCAAAGAGCACCGAGCCCTGAGTGAGCGGTTTTCCGTCCAAGGTAACTTTACCCGTTAAGGTTGCCGTTTCCTCAGTGGGCTCACAGCCGCTTGCCGCCAGCAAGAGCACGGCACCTAGTGAATACCGTGAAACAAGTTGCAGTAAATTGGAAATCGCTTCTAACATATCGTTCACAACTCCCGCAGGATGCTTACTCGATCGATTTTAATTCCAGATTGATTTCGTTGCTGCCTGGCTGTACGTCAAATCTCAGTCCCGAGGTAGCTGCATCGCTGTAGCGAACAGGCAACAGGAACTTTCCAGGGGTGGGAGGACCACCTTGGGCATGAGGAGTCGAATCCCCACGCGAGACGACTCTAACCAGGTATTCTCCCGCAGGGAGGCCACCCGTTTGCGCCGCTTGAATGGTGTATTTGCCGCCATTCGTGATATCTCCCGAGGCAGCCTGCCCCTTACCAGTCTGAGCAGGGTAAAAAGTTACATCGCCCTGCTCCACAGGTGTGCCATCTAGAGTAACTACCCCCGAAACGGTCGACTCCGCGCCACTACAGCCAACAACAGCCAACATTGTCACCCACATGAATACTTTGGAGAGCAAGGGGCAACCCTCTCGATTCGCACCACAACAAGTCATGTCCAAGCCCAGATTATTTTCCATTTGAAACAGGTATCACAGCGCATCACTTCCTACGGTTTCCTCGCCGGCTTTTGTCGACAAAGCGCGATAAATCTGATGGTCGATGGAGTCGCTGAGGAAGTGTACGGAGGCATCTCCCATAGCAAAATGTACTCCCCCCGGATGACGGCTACGAAAGCCGCGCAGTTCGTACCACTTGGATTTGATATTTGTGGGATTGGGATCGGTGAAAAAATTGAGCTGCATATTGCAACTGGCCCAATCGCCATCGGAAAAATAAGCCGCGCCATGGTAGTCCTGTTCGGCAACCGTCTCACCGACCATCAAGGTGTTGCTCAACCCATCCGTAACCTGCCTAAAAGTGAGCGGATTCGCGTAGCTGTTTCGCCAAAAAATACCGTTGCAGCCGCCATTACGATCATTGTCATGACAGTCCGGCCGCGTTGCAAAACCAGCAGATTGACTCCATCTCGGACTCAGTGCGAACGCAACCTCTGTATCTCCCAAGACACCTTTATAAGAAGTGACAGCCGTTTCAACCCCAATCCACCAGAATTGGTCGTCACGCAACTTGGCAGACTCGTCAGACGGACAGGTGATTACCGGTAGCTGAGTCTGAATGGCGGGGCGCATCTCAAGCTGTCCCATGCCTCTGCCACCTTGTCGTACGGCCGTGAATCTCGTGAAATTCGTATCCTGGATGCCTATTCTCATGCGATCATACATCGCTTGCTGTTCCAAGAAGGGGAGGATATCGACAATCCAGCCCTTCCCCGTACGTGGAATGGCACAGGCCGTCGCCCCGGTGACTTGGCAGCCTGCATTGTAATCAATGCTGTAGGGAAAAGTCTTCTTAGTGCTTTCAAAGTTATGGATCGCCAAGGCGATATTCTTAAGATTGTTCCCGCACGACATTCTCCGCGCCGCTTCACGCGCCGCTTGCACGGCAGGTAGCAACAGCGCCACCAAAACACCAATGATGGCAATCACCACTAACAACTCAACGAGAGTGAACGCTCCTAACGTCTTCTCGCGACGGGAAATAAACTTCATTTTCTGCTCTGCTTGGTATCTAAGCCTTTTTAGAATGATTATCGAACTCCACTAACTGAGCGTTTTCTGTCATCAGTGCAGTTTCACTTTAAGCCCACCTGGAAGGGAATGTGTACTTATTCCCTCCCAGACGGACTGCTGCCCCAGCAGCGGATACGACAAGTCCGATTCCGCTGTTGGAATTCTCGTTCTCGACTTAACTTTTCTGAATCAACCTTTCCGACCAAGTCGGCGCATCCCCAAAAAACCCAGCACCAGCAACAGGGCTGTCGTCGGTTCGGGAACACTGACGGCAGCAACCAACGGCCCGCCATACGCACCCTGCCAAGTGGCAAGGTCCGCGGCGGAAACGGAAACACCGGGCGTACCATTGGGAGAATTGCCGCGTTGCCAAGCCAGGAAGTCAGCGCCATCAACATCACCATCGCTATCGAAGTCGCCAGGAACGCCAGTAGTGACTACTTCGACAGAGAAATCCTTGAAAGTCGCACTGTCGTCACCACCGAAATACACCCTCGACAGTTCCGAGGGCCAGCCATCGACTGCGTAGAGTGCACTCACGTCTACTGTGGTAGCCGTAGCGTCGGCAACAAAAGCACCACCCGCATAGTCAAGATCAATGGAAAAAATGGCGGTCTTTGCCGTGGCATCAAACGCCAACTGAACCCGATGCGTACCATTCGTCATCGTGGGAACCTCAGTGTCGGCAAACTCGTTAATGTCATTCTGCGTTTTGAAGGTCGTCAACTTTGCGATGCCCATATTGTCGATCTCCGGCAGCACGAGAACCGAGGAGAACTGCGTACTCCAGTCGGGGAAGCCAAACAGTGCGGTATCCCCCGTTCCAAGACCTAGAAAGATATCCATACCGGCAAGATCCGGAACTACTACGGTAACTTCGGCGATGAAGTTGACCGTGGCATAATCGCTTTCGTTGGTCCGGATGTAATTCCGGCCACCGTCACCGCCAAATAAGCTCCCAAAGATCGCCCCAGTAGCGTCGAAGGTAACGGTCGGATCAGTCAAGAATTCGATTTCGTCCAAGCCCTCTGTGCTAAAAAAATTGAACCCAGCCGCATCCACGGCCGCCTGAGTCGCAGGCTGAGTCGAGTCGCCCGTAAACCCGGTCAGCGAGTTGGAAAACGAGGTCGCCGCCGAGGCTCCCGCCACGAGCAACAAACTCAAACCCAACGCCCATCCGAAATGATGGAACAAAGTTGTGTGTATTTTCATAAGGATGAATTCCTCTTAAATGGGAGAGGCAACGGCAGCCGAATCGCTACAAGCAATCGGCTGCCGTTGGCGTCTTAACTGAATTTGCAAAAAAAAAGATACTCCAACTCCATTCGCCGGATGCGTCGCGGCCCGTAATGCCATCGACCACTGCCGTGATCGGAGATTTTTTCTAACGAGCAAAACTCCTTCTGCCTCCGAGGGCCACCATGCCAAGCAGCATGATGATTCCCGTGGCAGGTTCGGGAACGGACTGGATTACTAGATCACGGAAGATCACGCCATCATCACCACCAAAGAAGATCCTGGAGGGTTCGATGGGCCAGCCAGGACCGTTATCGCCTGTCGGGTCATTATCGATAAACAGCGAACTCACCACGATAGGAAAATTGTTCGTCATGGGATCTGCCACAAATGGACCACCGGCATAATTCAAATCAATTTCACCGAGCAGTTGCTGGGTGGTCTTGTTGTACGTCATGCGGAATCGATGGGTGCCAGGGTCGAAGCCAGGCACGCCGGTGTCCGCAAACGCATTGTGGTCGTTCTGGGTGCGGAAACGAACGAACTTATCGTTAGCACTCTCTGGCCAGAACGAGGCCGATGAGAACAGCGTGCTCCAGTCCGGCGTACCGAACAAAGCCTTGTCACCCGTCCCCATGCCAAACCAAACTGCCTGGTCATCGGTAGTCGACTCGAATGTGATCTCCGCCGTAAACGACAGCGCCTGGGCGAAGTTGCTTTGGATCGTCCGTACGAAATTCCGGCCAGCGTCACCAGGGATCGTACTGCCAATACGCGCCCCGGAGGCATCATAGACAACGTCCACAGGATCGGGGCCGCTGTCTATCGTAAATGTACCCGGGTTGGCCGCAGTCAACGGATCGATAATCGTTACCCCAGCCGAAGCTTGGGAAACACCAGCAGCGTACACTCCCAAAGCACACGCCATCGAGACATACATTAATCTGCACTTCATTAGTCATTCCCTCCAAAAAGCACGAGTTAAAAAGAGCTAAAAACACTGTTCAAAAATTGACAAGAATACCCTTAATTCAGCAACCATCCTGTGTAGTAAGCAGCAAGCCAACGGGTTCCTCTTGCTTGATCCACTTTACAGAGTCCGAATTAGCCTCAAACCGCCCCTCAATCCGTCAATATCGACTCAGACAAGCTTGCTGTTCCCGAAAAAAATCTCACGAGAACCGCGTCACGGCAAACCTCCTCTACTGAACCCCAACATACTCTATTCACCGCATCCGGATGGATAGTCCACTTGAGGTTACCCTAAGAAGTAATCCAACTCACGCTAAAAATGTGAGTAGAAAAAAAGCGGTAAATTCGTGCATTTTCCCTAAGTGCTTTGATAGTGAACAGTTAGGACGACATTTTTTTGCGATGCATCAGCTCAAGGGCAGTAAGATGGCCTCCGAGGTTGGAAGCCAAATTTGGGTGTTCCGCAAAAACCTTTGACTTTTTGCAAGTTTAGGGTTCACATTTCCGCTTCCAAGCGTATTTCTTATTGAGTGGAAAGTCGAGCCACGGGGAGTATGTCGGGACGGTTGGGCCTTGACTTGGAAAGGATTATCACGGTGATTGACAGGTCTGCGAGACCGGACGAAATCAAAACTGGGGATCGGGTCGCCGAGTTTGTCGAGTTGTATTCTCGATATTATCCGAGGTTGCAATTCTTTTTAATGGCACTGCTACCAACAGCTAACGATGCGGCCGATGTCTTGCAAGAGACCAGTCTGGTTTTGTGGGAAAAATTTGATACGTATCAATCAGGTACAAATTTTTACGCTTGGTCATGCACGATCGCGCGGCTCCAGGCCATGAAATATCGAGACCGGGTGGGGCGCTCTGCCAAGCTTCTCGACGAAGCCGTTTTAGAGATGCTTAGTGAAGAAGCCCTGGGAGACGAAATTGATCCTACAGCGTCCTTGGAAGCACTGGCCTATTGCCTCGACAGACTATCCGAACGCAATCGAGAGTTGATTATGAGAAGATATCAACCCAATGCCAGTGTGCAAGAATTGGCGGCTGAGACTGGTCGATCGGCGAATGCACTTTCCAAGCTTTTGGGGAAAATTCGCCGCCTGCTTTTGGAATGCGTGGAAAGAAAGGTTAGCCGGCAAAATGCTCGAATAGGTGACTAAGAGTTGTGGCAACGGAATGAATTTAGGAAGTGATGGCAGTCGATGAACTCTAGTGACAATCCAATACCCAATGAACCTCGTGCGACGGAAGTCGATGAGTTGTGCAGCTTGGTGGCCTCCGCATGTGATAACGTGCTAACGGAGGCTCAACGTGTGCGCCTCAATGAGTTGCTGCGCCAAGGCATTGAGTTGCGAACAGTTTATTTGCGCTACATCGCCCTGCACAGTTCGTTGACCACGACCGCAGGCGGCCAAGCGGTTCAGGGAGTGGAGTTGTTTAGAAATCGGCTTGCTATCCTTGCGAAGGAAACGGGGTCCCGGCTGCCCCCCGCACGGATTCCTTTTTCTTCGGCTTCGTTGCTGTCGTGGGCGGCTCTGGTTGGTTTTGCACTCTTACCCGCAGCCATCTACTGCTTGGGCTTTTGGGAAACTCAGCGCGACAATCCGGCCGTAGAGTTGGTGGAGCGGAACCACCCAGAACAATTGGCGAACCGAGCCGTCCCACAAACGGCTCAAGTGGCGCGAGTCCAGCGAGTTTCCGCGAATGTCGTGTGGCTAGATCCAAATGAGTCTTTCACAGTCCAATCGAGTATCCGCACGGGAAGCAAGCTTCGCTTGGTCCAAGGGGAAATCGAATTAGTCTATGAAACTGGCGTCAAACTGCTCCTCATTGGCCCGGCTGATTTTGTTTCACAAGAGTGGGGCGGCGAACTCCGCCGTGGTGGGCTGATGGCCTCAGTGCCAGTCGCTGGACAGGGCTTCACGATTGAAACACCCAACGGAAAAGTGGTCGACCTGGGCACGCAATTCGGTGTCGTCGTGGATGATTTTGGGGTTTCCGAGGTCAGCGTTTTCGCAGGGAAAGTCGAGGCATTTCCCACGCAACCAACGGGTGCCAATCAGCGTAAGTTTGAGTTGTTGCAAGGGCGTGCTTTGCAGTGGAGCAACGAAATGTTGAAGCCACTGGAGGCTGATCCCCGTCGACTTCCTTTCTCTTTGGCAAGTTTTTCTCAGACAGGCAGCGACAAACTTCCTGGTGAGACGTTGCTTCAGAGTGGTTTGCGACGCGATTTAGTTGATTTCAACCAGTGGAAATTTTTGGGGGATATCGTCACGACCGCGACAGGGTTCGTTTTGGAGGGACAACGTGGGCAAGCTCGCCAACCTTACTTGGTGAGTTCTCGGGAGTTTAACCCTACGAATGGCCCAGTTACGGTTGTCTGCGACATTCGATTCCCGCAACTCGCTCCGCACGACCAACCCTCTTTTGCTATTTTAACGCGCAGTGCGGATGAGCGGACTGCAATGGAACGGCCCTGGAAGAACACTTTGGCGACATGTGTCCGTTGTAATTTCAGGACGGCAAAAGATACCTTCGATGGCTTATTGGAGACTGCCACGAAGTATGAGCGCGATCGAGAATTGACGGGCATCTCCTGGCGGGGTTTTCGTCGACCGGAAGCGGGAACCGCTTACCGACTGGTGATGCGTGATGATGGTGTTAACGTGAGTTTCACGGTTTCGCAGGTCGACAACCCTGCCGTTTCCAAGACGGTGACATGTCGTTCGCTATTTCGCGGCTACCAGAATCATATTGCGCTCGAAGGTTGGGATGAGGGTGTGACCATCGTTGACCACGTGCAAGTTTTTCAGGCCGCCCCGGTTGAGAACCTGGCCAGCGATTTTTACCGTTTGCCAGTCGCAGAGGGGAGTCACGCGAGTGCGACTTCCTCAAAACAGGCCAACAACCTGATCGACTTAGTGCCATCCAGTGCCGCATTGGCTGTGAAGGATCACTTTGACCAAGAAGAGGTCGATCCAGCACTCTGGGCAACCCTCGGCGATGTCGTTCTCGACGCGGGGGCTATCTCGCTAGGATTCCCCTCCAAGTCGGGCCATATCGATACTTTCCACCCCCGGCCGTACCTCCTCACCCGTCGGCAATTCACGCCTGCAGATGGCAAGCTCTACGTCTTGGGGAGAATTGAATTTGATGAGAATTTTCTCCAAGGCTACGGTGGTTCTTTTGCAGTTTTAACGCGCTGCGACGATCAATATGGTGTCGGCCCGGAGTGGGCGGTATCGGCGCTTAGAACGGGTGTGCGATCCAATTTTTGGCCCGCCGCTCCACACCAGAATCACATCTTGGAAATCCATGAGAAAGCGACTCCCAACTCGCTTGCCTTCTTGGCTGGCACCGGTTTGGAAATCAATCCGGAATCACGGTCGTATTTCTTCTGCTTGGAAGACGATGGCCAGCGAACGGCGTTGACCTTACAAGATGCAACCGACCGGTCCATTCGCCAGACGGTGCAAAATGCGAAGGGTTCGCCGGCGCTGTTGCGATCGGGATTCATTGGCTTCGAGAGTTGCTGGGGTTCCCGCGTGTTGCTGGACGACATTGAGATCTATGTGCAGCCACGCAGTGACGAACTGCCGGAGGCAAAATGATTTTTGCGCTTGATGTGGCACCTCTCCGCCATGGGTTAGTTTCAACGCGCGTGGAAACTTGGTCTTGTTGGACATTCGGAACCTTGCTCTTTTTTGCGATTCTACTGTCGCGCGCTGACACTCAATCTCAAGCGGCAGAAGCCAAGCTCACCGACGGCACAACCCCGAGGAAGCTAGAATTGAATGCTTATGAGGCTGAAGTCACGGGACCGCCCCTCGTTATCGAAAATGGCATTCTCGGGCACTGGCACGATACCATGACAAAGGCGCATTGGGATTTAACTATTGCCGAGGCTTGCGATGTCGAAGTGGACCTGATTGCCGCAGTGCAGGAACCTTTTGGCGGGAGCGAATATGAAGTTCGCGCGGGTGATACTCTGGTTGCAGGAAAGCTTACCTCGACCGGTGGGTGGCACGAGTACGAAGCTTTTCCGTTAGGAAACTTGCAGCTCCCCCAGGGAAAAGTTCGGATCACACTACACCCAACCGACTTGCCGCAGGGAGTGTTCGGCAATGTTCGAGCAATTCGGCTCACAGGGGTTGTCTTGGAAGAACCTCGGCCCGATCCTCCTTCTGACTTGACAGGTCCGATCCAAGTTTACACGACGGCGCGCTATGATGGCACGCGGCTGAGCCAACGCGACAGCCTGTCTTTCAATCAAGCCAAGGCATCGGACACGACGCTCGTTGTTGTCGATCCCAGTACTCGCTATCAGTCGATCGAAGGGTTTGGAGGGGCCATCACTGAAGCGACAGCGTACGTGTATTCACAGTTAAGCCCTGACAGGAAGCAAGAGTTTTTACGAGCTTACTTTGATGCCGACCACGGGCACGGCTATCGGCTCTGTCGAACGCACATTAATAGTTGTGATTTCTCGCTGGGGAGCTACGCTTACGACGAGGTCCCTGGTGACACTGAATTGAAGCATTTTTCCATCGAACACGACCGTCAATTGCTTATCCCCTTGATCAAGGCTGCTCAAGCAGCGGCCGGCGACGATGCACTCAAAATCCTGGCTTCTCCGTGGAGTCCACCTGCTTGGATGAAAACGAATGGGAAAATGACGGAGGGTGGCCAACTTAAGCCAGAATTCCGAGAAACTTGGGCCCGTTACTTTTGTCGTTATATCAAGGAATACCGCCAAGAGAATATCAATATCTGGGCCGTCACCGTGCAAAACGAACCCATGGCTACCCAGCGTTGGGAGTCCTGTCTGTTCACTCACGAAGAGGAGCGGGATTTTGTTCGTGATTATCTGGGGCCCGCCCTCGAAGAGCATGGTTGTCAGCAGACGAAGCTGGTTGTGTGGGACCACAATCGGGATCTCATTTTTCATCGCGCCAAAACAATCTTGGACGATCCCGTTGCGGCCAAGTTTGTCTGGGGAACCGGTTTTCATTGGTACGTCACCGATGACTTCGATCATGTAGGAATGGTCCACGACTTCTACCCCGATAAGAAGCTGTTGTTCACCGAGGGGTGTGTCGAACATGGCGTGCATTTAGGCGATTGGTCTGCTGGCGAACGATACGCCCGCTCTGTCATCAACGACCTGAATCATTGGGCGGTAGGCTGGATTGATTGGAATCTCATGCTCGATACCAACGGTGGCCCGAATCATGTGGGGAATTTTTGCAGTGCCCCCGTGATCGGGGATTTTGAGAAGGATCGATTGATCTACAACAGTTCCTACTATTACCTCGGCCACTTTGCCCGCTTTATTCGACCTGGCGCTGTTCGTATTCTTTGTCAAACCACGGGCGAGGAACTCTTGGCGACGGCTTTTCTCAATCCTGATCAGAAAGTTGCCGTCGTGATTCTTAACCAGCAGGATCACTCGGTTCCCTATTCACTTCAGGTGCATGGCGCGCAAGTTTCCGGGATGTGTCTCGATCATTCCATCATGACCTTGGTCTTCGATCCATCGGACGTGCCGGATACGTTTTGATTGCCAGGGTGCTACTTTCTTGTGGAAAATAGTCGTCGCAGGTAGGATTGACTTGAATTAAATTGACTAGGGAGGGCCACAGGCAGTGAAAACATGCAAACCTGACTGGCTAGTTCGAACAGTTGTATTCGCGGTTGCGATTCTTTCCACCCCAGCCTTGGGACAAGTTCCCGAGCTCCCCGGGTGGACGCTCGTCTGGCATGATGAGTTCGACGGACCCAGTTTAACCACGATAACGGACGTGAGCGGCTGGGAAGTCGCTAATGTTCGTGACAGTCACAATAGCGAAAAGCAGTACTATCTGGGCGAGCAGGTTGCCACCGAAGACGGCCTCTTGCGGATTACGGCCACCGACGAACCCCTCTCAGGCAAACCGTTTCGCTCAGGTCGAATCACGACTTGGCAAGAATGGAGCTACGGTCGGTTCGAAGCTCGCGCCAAACTGCCGAAGACTCAAGGCATGTGGCCGGCATTTTGGTTGAATTCTCGCGTGGCACATTGGCCGGCTGGAGGGGAAATCGATATCATGGAAAACCGCGGTTCGGAACCGTTCAAGACGAGTAGCGCCTATCACTGGGGCAAGGATGTCGCGGCGCATCTCTGGGTTACTGAAGAGTATCAGGCCCCGCCGGGATCGGCAAATTTCCATGATAGTTTTCACACCTATGTCGCCGAATGGGCACCCGGCGTGATCCACTTTTTCGTGGATGACCACTTGTATCACACAGTCACCGAAGAAAAAGCCCCCATCCACGAAACCCCGAAAAGCATCATTCTCAATCTGGCGGTGGGAGGTCACTTTGGCGGGGACCCCGACGCCACAACCAAGTTCCCGCAGGACTTCGAGGTCGATTATGTCAGGGTGTGGCAGCCCTCGGGGCAACCGATCGCGCTGAACATCAATAGCGGTTTCGAATATCTCGACGATCCTTTCATCGGTTGGAACCGGTTTAACAGTGTGGACAAGAATATCACGATTGTAGCCGCGCCGGAACGGGACAAGCGATTGCATGCCTTGCGTCTCACCGGCCAAGGTTCGCCAGTGCATCATTGGTCGGGCGTCTATCAAGGGGTTCAAGTCCCGCCTGGCACCAAACTGCGCGCCAGCGTAAATTCGTTGGTCAGATCGGAGGATAGCCTGAAGGATACGGAGAATTTCGTCGAACTAAAGCTCGAGTATTACTCGGAGATTGGGGGGAATATCAATTCCACCAACTTTTTGCGACAGAGTAGTACACGGATTGCCGATCGCGCATCCCCTCTGGACAAATGGTGCGACCACGAGTTGGTCGATACCGTTCCAGCGGGAGCCGTCGAGGCTCGGCTAACACTCGTCTTTCTGCAATCCTCTGCACAAGCAGGTTCCGTTTATATCGATCGGGTTTTACTGGAATCTCTCCCCGAATAGCTCTTGCGCACTTTGTAACCGTCACCGGTTTGGAACTGATCGGGCATTGTTTTATCTGACTTGCTATTGTCCGTTCATGGGCAGTAGAGATCAAAACATCCAGGAATTGCGGCAGTTGGCTGCAGTGCTGTCTGCGCAATTGCAGCAGCAAGCCCTACCTGGTTGAACAGCGGCAGGTGAGTTCCACGACGACGATCTGGCCGATCGAGCTGGTCGACAACAGTCTACTGCAATGCGACTGCAATTCACGCCCACGTAGTCTACAGTGATAAGTCACTGACTGCGTCTGACATGGCTTCCAGCGGTGTCGCAGCGATTCCGTACATGGCACGTGCTTGTCTTTCTTCGCCCATGATGCCCAACACATCAGGAGTCGTGTCATCACAGCGGCGATGC
>JBGSPU010000003.1:0-23238 GCA_041738415.1 Bythopirellula sp. | reverse complement strand
CGGCGGTCAGGTGGACCTTAGCAAGACAACTTTAATTGAGGATCCGAATGCGGGTAGCATGGCCGGTCGAGCGATCCGCGTGCGAGCCGACGGCACCAATAGCTTAGTCGACCTCTCGATGCTCGCCACGTTTAATGATCGGACCAACCAGGCTTTCAACAATACAGGTACCTCGCTGCTTTCCGCCACCAACCAAGGAATCGTTGATGCCAGACTGCTTACAATAATCCAAAATGTCGACGTCGTCGAGCAAACCGGCGGCAACGTGATTCTTCCAGGTGAAGTGGTTCCTGCTTCACTGCCTCTGCTTGTTGCCCTACCTGGAGACTTCGACGGCAACGGCGCAGTCGATGGTAGGGACTTCCTCGCCTGGCAACGCGGCTTCGGCTCTCTATCGAACCTTACTGCCGATGGCAATCATCGTGGTGTCGTTGACGCCGCCGACCTCACGATTTGGCAAGATAACTACGGGTCGTCCATAACGAGCCAAACCTTCGCCGCTTCTTTGAGTGTATACAGTGCACCCCTTGTTGCCTTCTCCTCAATAGCCACGGAACCATTCGCAAGCGCAACTGCCGGCAGGGCGACAGCCGTCCTTCAACAACAAGTCTTCGCAGTAATTCCACAGTCAGGTTTAATCGCGTCAAAACTTGATATGACAACTTCAAGACACACTCGATCAACTCGCCTTCAGATTGTTGACACTGTCTTTACCTCACCAGACTTAACGGCAGGAGCTGTAATTGGTCGACACAACAAAAACCAATTTCAGAAAACACAAGAGCCCCTGAAGATAGCGATCATGCACATTGTGCGTGGTCGTTATGGCGATATGAATGATGCGGCAACGGATGACGCTATTGACTCCCTAACCAACGACTCGGTGTTTGATGGAACTGAATTGAAATTGCGGAGATCTGATCTAGAAAGATGTCCGGTGATTTCGGCGCGTCTTTCGCAATAAGGAAACAGGATCGGGGCCGAGGTGGCAAAAAAATCTGTCTCCGCTATCCAAAGTCAGAATTGCTTCGTACTATTTTCGCCAAATTGCCAATAGCCATCAATTGTATTGCAACACGCTATTTCGGGATTCGCCACTATGAATAACCAATCGTACTCCCGAGCCGCAATCACTGCGGCCGTTTGCTGGTGTCTTGCTCAATGTCTTACATACGCTGAGAACCGCTCGATAGATGGCTCTGGAAACAACATCACAAACCAAACATGGGGTGCTGCCGGTACACAGCTCGCGAGGAAAGCTTCCGCCGCCTACGACAACGGGTTCTCCACACCTCGTGGCGGATTGCTTGTACCCACGTCTCCGAATCCTATCCTGCCGAATGCACGGGTTGTGAGTAACGCAGTTGTTGCTCAAACCTTGATGAGTCCTAATAACCATCACATGACTGACTGGGTGTTCCAATGGGGGCAATTTGTCGACCATGACCTCGACCTGACAAATCTTGCCACTCCGATCGAAAACTTTAACGTTGCCATACCGGTAAACGATGCCCATTTCGATCCAAATATCGACATGGAGCTTCAGCGCTCGAAGTTCGATCCATTGACGGGTACGGGGCCGGGCAATCCGCGGCAGCAGATCAATGATGTCACGTCCTATCTTGATGCGTCGATGGTATATGGTTCGGATACCACCCGTGCAAATCTTTTGCGAGAGCATGCCGGAGGTCGCCTGCTCACAAGTTCCGACGGTATGCTCATGCCCCTTAACATCTTTGGACAGCCGAACGGAACTGGCGGGCAACCAGCGACGCAATTCTATCTCGCTGGCGATGTTCGCGCGAATGAACAAGTCGGACTCACGGCCGTGCATACACTATTTGTTCGCGAACACAATCGTCTGGCTAATCAAGTCGCGCTCACTGTCGGTGGGAGTGATGAAGAGATTTACCAACGAGCGCGAAAGATCGTCGGAGCAGAAATCCAGGCAATTACCTACAACGAATTCCTGCCAGCGCTATTGGGCTCGTCTGCACCCAGTGTAAGCAGCACCTATGATCCGAATCTAAATGGGTCTGTGCTGACTGAATTTTCAACAGCACTGTATCGAGTCGGCCACACGATGCTTTCACCTCATTTGATGCGGATTCAGAATGACGGTACGGCGGCCCCTGGCGGCGCCATGAGTTTGAAAGATTCGTTTTTTAAGATGCAAAATCTTTCGGGTGCCAATGAAGTTGAGTATTTTCTAAAGGGATTGGCCGCGCAGCCTCAACAGGAAGTGGATATGCATATTGTCGACGATGTGCGCGACTTTTTATTTGGAGAACCATTACCTGGTCGGGGCTTTGATCTTGCTGCACTGAATATTCAGCGCGGCCGCGACCATGGGCTGCCGGGTTACAACGCAGTACGGCAAGCATTCGGACTTGCACCGAAAGGTACGTACGCCGACATCTCTTCAGAACCGACAATTCAAGCCGGATTGCAATCGCTATATTCCAGCGTTGATGACATTGATCCGTGGGTGGGCGCGTTATCAGAAGATCACTATGCCGATTCGCAAGTCGGAGAACTTATTACGATAGGGCTCGCGGAACAATTCCGGCGAACACGCGACGGCGACCGGCTGTGGTTCCTGCGAGACACTGATTTATCGGCAGACGACGTAAGCTGGCTGTTGTCGATGCGCCTTTCTGACATCATCCGCATGAACACGTCAATCACGAATCTGCAAAGCGATGTCTTTTTTATGCAGGTGCCGGAGCCTGTTTCCGGAGTGCTCTTGTCAATCGCTGTGATCTCAATGAGCTTGTTTTGTCGCCGCTTGCGATAAACGAATATCCGAGCCCACGACATCCTCGATCGATATACAGGACATATCGACCGTTCCTTATGAGGTGAGCTATGGAATCGTGTCATCAAGGCGTCTAACCTGGATGGTTTTGGGCCTTTCTTAACAACGACCATTAGCTGATTCCACGATAGGAACCGCCAATCGCCTGAGTTCAAGCAGGCCGTATCGGCCTAATTCCCCGCTCGACTCCCGAACGACGTTATGTTACATAAAGGACATTGTTCATCATAACCCCTTAGTGCGAAGTTACTTCGCTAAATCGGCACATCATGGCTCGCCGATTCCTTCGTGGTCCGCCGCCGCTTGTCATAAATTTGCGTCGTGGTCACATGCCGATGACCAAGCAAATCCTGCACTTTGCAGATATCCACGCCAGCATCCAGGAGCAAAGTAGCTG
The DNA here is from genome assembly GCA_041738415.1 of Bythopirellula sp. Taxonomy (GTDB): domain Bacteria; phylum Planctomycetota; class Planctomycetia; order Pirellulales; family Lacipirellulaceae; genus Bythopirellula. The sequence continues at coordinate 20,023 of JBGSPU010000003.1, read as the reverse complement.
TTGTGGCCCGCAGAGAGTGGGGGGAGTAGATGCAGACCCGGCGGCCGTCTTCGTTCGCTCGCATCGAGCCGGGGAGTTTTTCCAAGTACTTCACCAGCAGTAAGTACATTCCGGTCTCACTCATCGCAGAATTCTTGAGGTTCAGACTCGTCGGTCCGCTTCTGGGCCGAAAGAGGGGTCCGCTTTCAATCTCAGCTTTTTTCATGTACGCCGCAATCGCTTCTGCCGCTGCAAAATGAATCCCAATGCTTCGGCGGTTTCCACCTTTCTCATTGATGCGAACCGTGGCTTCATGTTCTTCTTCCAAATGAAAATCCTGGGCCTTGAGACGGACAGCCGTTCCAAGACGCACGCCCGAATAGAGCATGAAGCGAATGAGAGCCCGGTCACGAAGGGCGACCACGTCGTCACCTTGCGGCAGTCCCATGAGTTGTCGAGCTTTCGTGGCGGTAATGGCCTTGGTTTCATCGACCGCGTCCCGAGACGCACGACCGATGAACTGGGCATGGGCAGGGTTAGGGACCACAATCGGAAGTCGCATTTCCGCCGCGACCGCCTGCAGGTATTTGTAGAAAGAAGAGACAGAAGATATTCGCCGGTTGATGGTCTTGGGAGCCATGCCGTCTTTTTCAAGCTGGTCTCGCCAGTCCATGACATCGCCCACGGAAATTGCCAGCATTTCCGTGGAACCCTTGGGCCAATCAATTTGCAAATACTTAATCATGGCCATGACATCTTGCCGGTAGGCCCGCTGCGTGTGCGGGCTTGTCCGTTTTTTCACCCAGGCTTCAAAGACAGCCCCGACTGAGAAATAGAACCGCTCGACGCGGCGTTCCATGCTCTTAGTGGATTGTCCGGCCAGAATGGGTGGCATCCTATCCACATCGAGCAAAGCCCCGGCGACAATGAGTTCTCCGGCATCAATCATCTTGGCAATCTCCTTTCTGTCATCCGTCATCTTGATTCATCCCAGGCATTCTTGAGCCCTCTTTGAACGCTGGACCCATGGTTCCAGCCAGCAATTCATACTCCTGCAGCAGCCATCCCCTCCCCAAATATCGGCACCGCCTTGCTTACGATAACAGATTTTATCATAAGTAAGCAACACTTTTAAAAACGGCAGGGGACCCTCCAATTTCCGTTTAAACCCGGCTCCAAAACGAAACATGGGTGAAAGTGTACAAAAGTCCCAAATCCGCCATAGACACCAGATTTAAAGCAGTATGAGCGCAGGAGTTACGAGCAAAAAAGGATATGCCCAATTGCAGAGGGTGTTATGAGTCTGAAAGTCGGGCGTAAAATCATCGCGACAAAGTCTTGATTCCAAACGACTTAGGACAATCGCTGTGACGGATTCTTTACCTTGGTTCGGATACACCCCATGTACTTCCCGAGCATCTGTCGACAGAATGACGATGAAGCTCTTTGTTTCGTTGACTCCTTGTCAATCGATGATGTACAAACGCCGCGAACGACCATTCAGATACATCCCCCAGTATGGCAACCAAAATCCGCGAACTAGGAAATCTGCCCAATAAGCCGTTAGCAGAGGCAATCTTCGAACTTCGTTGGAAAACCACGCCTCTTGGCCCCGGTCTTTCCCACGATCCCGGATGGCCCAATCTTGCGTTCAAGTACTTCGCTAAGATTGGAGATAAATACCCCGAGCCGGTCGAGCTTCCCGCCGCTCAACTCCCGGAATCGGCAGCTCCCTACGCCGTGCGGAATCAATTCCGCACGGGGCCAGGTGCCTGGCCGCTTACTCAGATTGGTCCTGGGATTCTCACGGTCAACGAGACCGTTGGCTACACTGTCTGGGACGATTTCAAGCCTCGCATCAAAGAAGCCATTGAAGCCCTTGCAAGCGTCTATCCCGAGACATTGACTCCAATTCGCATTGAGCTTCGATACATCAACGCGGTGCCGTACGACCCCGTAAACGGAACCCCGCCGGCATTTCTCCGAGAGTTCATGCATACGGAGGTGGGCACGGCATCAGACCTGTTCAATGGAGAGGCTGAAGGTATTGAACCGGACGATTTGAACCTCAATCTGCGATTTCCGCTGAGCCGTCCTGCTGGCAAAGGTTTCCTCAATTTCTCATCCGGGACCAAAGAAGACAATCCAGCCATCATCTGGCAGACGATTGTTCGCTCGGCTGAGCCGGACGCTCCGAAAAAGGTTGAGGAGTTGGACTCCTGGCTCGAAGATGCTCACACTATTGTTGAAAGATGGTTCATCCGATTAACACAAGGCACTCTAATAGAGAGGTTCGAAGGAAAGGAGACTACTTAGATGGACAATAGCTCGCTGGGAATTGCCCTCGGCATCGATGACCAGAGTTCGCCTACGTACATTGAAGCTGAATCGAGCAATCGGTTACCTCGGGCTCGACAGACTCCCCCGCGTTCGACTTTGGCTAACATCGGCGGAATGATTTTCCTCGGTTTCACGGTCATCTCGTCCCCAATAGCAATCGTTGACCCGCGGCGTGAATTACGCATTTCAGGCTCAGCGTCGACGATGAATGTGCAGCGGCAACGTCGTCGTCGAATTACGTTGGCACATGCTTGGGCAAAAGCTGGACAGGTCTATGCGAATGCTCAACGCCGGAGATTGCAACAACGTGAACGTGAAGCTCGTGAATTCCTTTGGTCGTTTACGGAAGACACGGAATGATTTATGAGCGTGTCGCCCCTGCTACCCCGATTCGTCAGGGGGACATCTTCCGAGACCTTCCTCGCGTTGATGTTTCTCTGGAGATGATGACGGTGATTGCACGCGAGGACGGCGAGGCACACCCCGTGGAGCAGGATTGGCTGGACGCACTTACCGACAAAGATGTTGTCGAAGTACCCGAAGAGGAGAATTCTCCGAGGTTTGTGAGAGCGGTTCTACCACTCGCAGCGGTCAATGCCATTGTCATTACGCAGGACTGCGACGCTCTGCAAGACGAAGAGCTTAGCTTCTGCGAAATAGGGCTACTGCCCGAAATCTGGAAGCAAATTGCACAGGTTTCCAGCCTAAAGAAGTATGCCGATATGTTGACGAGGCAGGGCAGCGATCAAATCAAGTTCTTTTACTTGCCCTCAGATGAGGAAGTTGCCGGTTTCTCAAAGCGGATGGCAGTAGATTTTAGTAGCGTGCTTCGACTTCCACGTACGGAGCTTGAAGCTCTAAAACAACTTCGCATTGGTCGTTTGAACGACGAAGCGTACCAGCACTTTCGCGAGAAACTGTCCGAATATTTCAGACGGTATCCCGTGGACCCGTGGTATTCGCTAAGTAAGGAAGAGTTCGAAGAGTATGCGAAGAATCGAGAGGGCGTATCACCTCGTCCCTGGCAGGAATAAACTATACTTCGCTGCCTCATTAGACCAACGCGATGTCATCTAGGAACTCTGCAGCAGGCTCCACTGCAATAATTAGCAGGTGTTCACGAGCCCTGGTGCAGGCGAAATAGAGCAGTTGCGGTACCGTGTTGTAAACGTCTTCAAGCTGAACTACTGAGAGGCTGGCCGCTTGGACGGCCTACTCAGCTCGGAGAATTTCGGGTGAAAGTGTACATAAGTCCCAAATCCGTCGAATACCTGCCACAAAGCCTCGGAACTCGCGACGGTTTACGCACCTTTATGTAGAAACACCCACTGTTAAATAATGGCCCTAATGAATTTCGATGACCGTTACCCCGACGCCAAGCCAGGTGAAGCGATGTCTGAGAACATCGTCAGAAGTCTGCACGCAGAACAAGAGCGGCCATGCTCAGTGTGTAATGCGCCGACAAGATGGTATCACCGCGAGTTTCTTGTTCACGTCTGCTCAGAGGAATGTGTCTGCCGACTCGTTGAGCAGAACTAATCTACCGTCGACTTCTTTGCTCTGACTCTAATACATCACGCTGGAACCCGTGCTGCCAGATGCAAATCATAGTGATTATCGACTTGGCGAACCTCCTATATTAAGTTACATAAAGGACGTTGAACTAATCCGCTGCGCGGAGGGGCTAGTAGGTCGACGTCCCATCAGAACCTTCTCAATCTTGTCCAGGCTCACTGCGTCACTGGTAGAGAGGGCTCGGAAGTTGTGCGCGGCCTGGCATCTGGTAAACCGGGACCGGAATGAACCGATTACAACGGTATTTCCGATTTGCGCTGGCGGGATTTGCGCACCATACTTGAGCGACGCCGCCCTTCGCCAATCCGCCAGAGGCCCCCCATCATGACTCCGCTCCGCTGCCGCATGCTTGAAGAGATGAAACTTCGAAACTACGCCCCCGGAACCCAGGAGGCATACGTCGGCGCGGTTGCTCAATTCGCGCTGTATTTTGGCAAGTCACCCGCTCAACTCGGCAAGCACGAAGTGCGAAAGTATCTGGTCTACCTCGTCGAACAACGCAAGGTCTCGTGGAGCACCTACAACGTGGCCCTCTGTGCTTTGCGATTCCTGTATCACGAGACGATGGGGCGGGACGAACTGCTCAAAGGAATTCGCTGTCCCAAGCAGCAGAAGTGGTTGCCGGTCGTGTTGAGGAGGTATTGTTAAAAGTTGTGTTCTATGAGTAGAGAAAAAGCGGCGTAACCGATCCAATGTCTGCGGCCCCGCTTCGACAAAATGGACATCGGACTCGTTTGCCTGAAGAAAAACGCAGAATGTCCCCTCACTCAATCTGGGCTTGCGCACATTGCGATAGCCCGTCTTCACCTTTCTCAAAGAAGTTCTGTCCAATCGGTTGCAAGGCCAAAACTCTTTCTGGGGCGGCTAGTGTTTTTCCAAGGCTTTTCACGGCTTCAAAGTACCTTTTTGCCTCCGTAACCTTCTTATCGTTTAATAATGCGAAACCCTTATCTATGCACCAATATCCTAATTTCCTCACGCTGAGTGACACCTTGATAAACTCTGATTGGAATTGATCGCGATCGACTTGGGGGAGCCTTTTAACATCACTTTCAGAAAGGCGAAAGACCCGTTGCTCTACGCGCTGTGACAACGGATGGTCGATCTCGACCGCCGTTAAGCATCTAACTGCATCCTCAGGTCTCTTCGCCTCCCATGCAGAAAGTGCTAGTTCAAGACGCTGAATTTCAAAGATCGAATCGTTTCCCGACATCGGTAAGCGACTTTTAGCACCCCCAGTGTTAGTCGTACTCTGACCACATCCGGCGATCGAAATAAACAGCAACATCTGAAGGCAAACATCGGTTCGACACATCATTCGATTTACTCATTGCTCGAAAAGACAACAGTTAGTCCACACACGTAGGCGAATTCACTCGGTACGATCACGAATTCTGGTCAAACGTGTTGGTGCTGCCACGCTTACGGGCAGATTAAGTTCTTCTGATAGCCCGTCGGCATCAGTTAGGTCAAACACTATTCTTCCAAGGAACGACTTCTCGGGCCAGGATCCAAAAACATAGCCAGGTGCCACAGTGATTCTTACCTCTATTCCACTCTCACTACTCGACGTACTGCAAGAGATCAATTTGTCCAAGTCTTCACTCACAAAGACACTGTCGACAACCACGCTAAAAGGCCTCACGGCACTATCCGTTGGTGATTTCCGAGTTATTTGAACCAACTTGCAAACAGGCTTGTCGCCGGGAAACGATGGATTTAGCATGACCATTTGTGGCAAACACGAGTAATCACCTGAAAGTTGACTGCGAACCCTGACCTTGCCACGCAAACCCGTGGGTAAGTGACGATACTTTAAGTCTAGGCAAATATCACCGATTGGTGCCGTTTCCAGTAATGACACAGAAAACCTACTAGCACGTTCCGAATTGTCAACCAATTTAACTGAAATGTAGTCACAGCTTTTGGGCACATCAATCGCGAAATCTTGTAAAATGCCAACTTCCCCATCTCTTGTTCGGTGCAGTACAACTTCTCTCGTAATAGGCAATCTGTCTCTATCAACTATTCGCCCAAAGTCTACGAAATCGGGGACTGCAATGCTAACCTCCACAGGCTGCGCTTTCGCAGTTATTATCGTAATTGGCTGGTTCACAGCATTCGAAAATACGTAAACGTTAACTGAAGTCCCCGTACGCGTTACGCCAGGGGGCATTTTGAGTGACACCTCCAATGTTGTCGAGTCGCCGGGCGCAATGGGGTCGTCTGAATATAATCTTGCGAACGTGCAGCCGCACCCCATGCGGAGATTGGAAATCACAAGGTTCGAGCTACCACTATTAGTTATCTTCACGATTTGACTTGTCTCGACACCCTCTGGGATAAAACCAAAGTCCAGGATCTTTCGATCGAGAGCTATTTCGGGGCCGCCAGTCAAAAAGCTCGGAAACTTGTGAGCAAAGCCGAACCCAATGTTAATCACAAGAATTACTACTAAACAGAAGAGCAATACTGACTTCGAAGGCTGTCGATGATGCTGCATAACCAACTAATTATCAATCTATCAAGCAGACAAACCACTTGGTCGTAACGTGGAGATGTCCGATTGATTGTTAAAACACTCCTTCATCATTTGGCACTTAAACTTAACGCTTCGAATGCCGGCGCGCCTTCCAGCGATAAGCGATAGCTAGAAATAGAGCAATGACCGCAATAATATTAGCTATTAGCCACTTACTCATGCTCCGAGGCTTGATCGCTTTGTCGATCGGCATTAAACCTTCGTCATACAAATGTTTTGTGTTGTAGTCATAGTCGTCAACCACCTTTGCCATGCTTGGCGAAAGAGTAAATATGTCGTTAGGAAAATCGCAGTTTATTTTTATCGATTCTGAGTCAATATCCCACGTCAGATTATTATCAACTTCTCCTTTGGCATCATATTCTAAAAATGTGATATGGGTAGGAATTGTAAAAGACCGACCTTCGACACGCATCCTCTCAAAACTCGAAACGTCCAGCTCCAATCTTTCCAGAGGTCGATCTCGCGAGGGCAATAACCTCGTACGAATAGGATAGTATCCTGCTTCCACTGCAAGAAAAACTCGCAACTCGGCACCTACACCGGCCCTGGGATACGGAATTACCAAGACATCACACTCATGTGACCCTACCATTTCCCGAGGCTCCAGATGAGCAATATTGGCAATTTTGTTCCACGCCTCTGGCGATCGCATTGCCGCCCAATTCTGAAATGGCAGGTCCAGGAGCCAAAAGTAGGGTGCCGTTAGTGGATTTAATTCGACATATGGATTTATGAATCGACTCTCAGCTGTAAAAGTTAGGGTGCTATTATGCGGATAAAATTGTTGGAAAATCGTACCGTTATAAGCAGAAGTAAGTTCAACCAGCTGATCTTCGTCACCTCGTGTCAACGGATCAAACTCCATTTCCATTCGAAAAAAATCCCCTGATTGGCGAAACCACAGCTGTTTTGTTTTCCCTAGAGACAACGTTCCAGAATCCAAAAGACGGCATCTGAATTCATACGATTGGATCGAATCAACAGTCACCATCGCACTTGACAACACCTCTGGGAGTGTTGCCGCGTTTGCCATGGCGACAACCACCAAAAAGCAAATTATCGAGCCCAACCAAATCTGCGAGAAGAGACGCTTAGCGATTTGCCTCGCCGCAATCGCAGGTGAGACAAGCGGTGTGATGAGGTATTGAGACATTTCGTTGTACGTGACTCACTCCTGCCAAAAAACATTGGCATAGCGACGAAAGCCGCCTAGAGACAATCCGCGTTTGGCCATGACTTTGAAACCTTATTGAATACGAACCAATCAGCCCACATCTACTACAGAATTTTCTCCATCCACCAATTCCCAGGTACCCCGACATTTGCACATAATAGCTCAGCAAATTATGGAACGCAAAACGACATGATGCTCGCTCATATGGGATTAGGGCGGCAGGTACCGTCTGATACAGACCCACACGGAACATTCAGTGGATTTACGCAATACCCTACAAGATGTTTATGTTTCATCCCGCAGTTCAGTTCGGTTGCTATGACATTGCGCGTTTCTTCCCCAACTGAGGTGCGAGCGTCCGGTAACGAAGTTTCTGCCAAACAGCAAGTAGTCAGACCCATACTGAAAGTGCATGGTCTTTCCACCTTATCACATTGGGGATCGTACGCGCTTGCACTCATAGCGAGTGACAACGAACCGAGGCAAACGATTAAAAAAAAGCAATTCGTAGTATTCGTCTTCATAACAAGCTCCTAAGTTTTAAAGAAACGAACTAATGCGCTGATCTAAGATTTTCTGTGTGCCCACTTTGCGTCTTTATGACATTTGCAACACCCTTCTCTAGTGAGCCTTCTTGAACATACATGAAGTATGTGCTGGCAACTACTCGTCCTGTTCTATGGCAGAGTAAATGCAGATGGAGTAACCGCATCTAACTTGCGTTGGATAGTATCTGAGGAGTCCAATAAAAGACTTCCCTATTGAAGTGTTCCAAAGGCTATTGCCGGACCCCACCAAACTTGCACCTTTTACAAAAGAAACGCTTACAGCATACGAGTCATCGCCAAGTACCGCTCTCCGGCCGATGTTCACGCCTTTAACATACGACGAAGCGCTATCGACGCACAAAGGAGGACCAGTATTGTTGGCAACCGATAGACCAACATCCGTCGGATCAAAGTAGCCGCAATAAACCAAGTAAGGGGGCTTAGATTCCGGGTGTCCATCAAGCCATCGCTTAAGGTACCTCAAATCCTGCCCCGAATCAACACTGCTGCCCAGCAAGTGCTCCGCCCCATTAAGCGGTCCTCCAACTACCTCATTAAAATAACTCAAACTATGCGGATAAATCCACAAACTGCTCGCAAAAGACCATAGAAGTAAAATCGAAGCAGCATACGACCCGAAAAATCTCGATGTGTGACATACACCACTGTTCGAAGCTACAGCCATTTGCCCAGAGCTGTCAACTGTGTTTTTCTTGAATAAGTGCAAATATGTGGGAGAAAAGCAAGCAATTCCAATAAAAACGAACGGAAAACACGGCAAAACATACCTGAAGTGCTCACTGAATCCGGTTTTCGCACTACAGACTACGAAAATGACCAGTGGTGGCATTAGTAGAACGAAACCGTCTCGAAAAGCAATCGTGCCTCTACGGGGATTTTTCCGTCTTGAGGCTAATATCGCTGCGGCGACGATTAAACTGAGGAGCCATGTACCGAGCGGTACCTTAATAGCTGCCGCGTAAAGATAGTAATACCACCAACCGTAGTCTTGCCATTTGCCTCGCAGATAAGACGGGCGGACATAATTCTCAAAATCCCGTTGCTGGATATCGATTCCTAGTAAATAGTTTTTTGGGAATGGAACGGGAATGTTGCCCAGCGGCATAGCGGCATAGCGATTATGAGAATTTTGAAATGGGGGTTTCGAGACAGAAGTGCTTTCGTTGCCTGCTTCTTGCGTTGCATTACTCGACTCTCGACCCGTGAACAGATCGCTGACAAAGTGAAATTCTCCAAGCGGTTTGCAGGTGTCTTCAAAACCGTAGCCGACGTTCAATATGTACAACCCGATAGCCATGCGTAAGGCAAGCATGCCCGCCTCGCGAAACCAATCCCTGACTTGCATCGCAGTATGGTCGGGCCAGCGGTAGATCAGCCACAATACGGGCCACAACGGATAAAAAAGGATGAGCGTCGTTTTACATAGCTCTGCCAGTCCCAGCACCACGCCGGTAAGTAACGCTTGCATCCAAGTAGGATTCTTCAACCATTTCCAGAAGGTATAACAGGCTGCCACTCCTAGGGCAGTTCCTCCAACATCGGCGGTGATCAGCGATGCATGGGCTAAAGTATTCGGCTCGAAGCACCACAATACACACGCCATCACTCCCGCAGGTCGGCCATACAAATCACGTGCCCACAGGTAGCATGTGATCGCTCCGATCCAACTGAACGGGATACATGCCCAACGGGCAATCATAAATAGAAAGAACGACCGTTCCCCGTTCGCCGCCACAAAATCCTCGCCCATGGGAAAGACTGGCCTAGCTCCAGGGCCTTCATAGAATCCTGACCAATCTTCTTCGTAGCCAACTGCCATTACCGGTAACGCGGCAACCATCCGCACCAAGGGCGGATTAACTCGGTAGAGTTCAAAACGACCAAACTTCCAATGGCTCAACCCTGCCACCAAATGCCCTGGTTCGTTGAGCGTGGGACTATGCACGTAGGCACTGTAAGCAAGCAGGCCTGAGTGAATAACGAGAAGCACAAAAACCGTTCGCCTGGCAATTTGTGGCCGTTCCAAACAGCGATATACTGCTTGAAAACTTTTTGAGAGTCGATTGAAATATGTGATTCGCCTGCTCTGCATATACGATTCTCGATGGAATCAACACCAGCTTAATTTGAAATTCGATAGCGGATTATACACCAAGCCGCTCGCAAGGCATCGCGTAAGCCGATTTTCTTGCCCGCTGCATAATCTCGCCCGTGATAGGAAATCGGCACCTCATAGATGCGGCAGCCAAGCCTGGCCACCTTAGCCGTGATTTCCGGCTCGATTCCAAATCGTTTTTCTCTAATTACTAGATTTCGTATCACATCAGAACGAAAGGCTTTGTAGCCCGTTTCCATATCAGAAAGATTGAGATTTGTGAGCATGTTGGATAAGAGCGTCAGCAAGGCATTGGCCACTCGATGCCAAAAAAGGTGCACACGCTGAGGATCTCCGTGGAATCGTGAACCATAAACCACGTCGGCGTCGCCGTCCAAGATTGGCCGAATCAAACGCGGAATGTCTCGCGGATCATATTCCAAATCAGCATCTTGAATCACTACGATCTTGCCCCGAACATGGCCAAAGGCAGTCCGTAACGCCGCTCCTTTGCCTTGGTTCGTCTGATGATAAAATGTCCGGATGTGGGCTGGGAAATCCAATTTGCGAACTAATTCCGTGGTACCGTCCCGCGACCCATCGTCCACCACCAGGATTTCGATCACGAAATCCGCCAGTGCGGAGCGTACCCTTTGAATCATTTCAAGGATGGTTGCTGATTCATTGTAAACGGGGATCACAATGGATATCTCCGGTTGCCTAGTGGCTGATAATTCGAGGGACATTTAATATCGATCCTTTCCCATTGAAACCTGCTAGATTCGCTCCCCCGGGGATCAATTGGAAACTCGCTGCTCAAAGAGCCAAAGCCAAATAGCTTCATTTTCAAATAACTGGGGTAGAATGTTGTGCCCGCCTTTTGCATTAATCGTTAGCCTTGGACTTCCCCCTTCGGCTCGCATTGCTTCCACGATATAAGTAATTTGTTCGCCAGGAACCACATCATCTTTTAACCCATGAAATTCCCAGATCGAGATCTCAACCAATGATGTGTCATGCTTAGTATCGTTTCCTCCAAAGATGGGCACGACCGCAGCAAGCAAGTTCGAAAATTCTTCAGCGGCGGCTCAGGCCCCGTACCCACCCATACTAGATTTTATGAGATAAACGCGGTCTCGATCAATCCGGTAGCGATGGCAGACTGCTTCCACAAAATCCTTAACATCCCCCGGCTGCCAAGTTCGTTGGCTCGAACACTGGGTATTTCTGCATAAAGGTACGTAAACTCTCATAGGACAGCCAGTCGGGGGGGCATGATTTTCGCGTGCGAGGGCCCGAATGCATAAAACCCATGATTTGCACATCAGAACCAGGGTCTCGATGCGATTCTCCCTCAATCTTTCCAGAAGTCTCGGAAGCGTGTTGAAGCAAGCTCGGTGTAGCGAACGGTGTGTTGAATGTTCTTGTGACCGAGATATTGCTGGATGGCTCTGGTGTCATGCCCATCGTTGGCGAGCTTGTAGCCAGTTGCATGGCGAAGCATGTGGGGATGAACCGGAAAATCAAATTTGGCATTCTTGCCCGCCCTGGCAGTCATCTTTCGCACTGCTGAATCCGTGAGCGGTCCTTTTCGTTCAGTGACAAAAACGTAGGGCGAATCCGGGTAGTCCCGTTTCAATCGACGCAATGCTCGCAGTTCCGGCCCTCGAATGGGATGGACTGAAGGGGTGCCTTTTTTGATTCGGCTCACGTGCATGCGTCCACTGTCGAGTTCAACCTGGTCCCATTGCAAGGCAACCAGCTCGGACACGCGAAGCCCGTGACGGTAGGACACAAGGATAATGGTTGAGTCACGATGCCCATGCCGCCCAACCTTCGATGCGGCCATCATCAACCGGTCGACTTCTTTGTCCGTCAGGTATTCACGGGGACGGACCTCGGCGTTTTTTGGCTTTGACGGAGGTAACTTTCCCGAAAACGATGTCTGGCGTTGCTTTGATGAGGTGCTCATATTCCGAGGAAATCGACATTTCCTCGAACGGACTTTCCCGAAAATGGACGGTTTCGGGAAAGTTGCTCATCGCAATGACATTGATTCTAATCCGAGTAAGATGAACTTCCATTGAATAGACAACGATAGCTACGCCGCATCTTCGTTTTATTCCAATTGCCCATTTCAAGTGCATTACGGAGGACTAGTAATGCCACGGATGCAAATTCTCAGCAACCAGGAACGTGAAGCATTTGACTCGCCGCCAGTTTTCAATAGTGCGGAGCGGAAGCAATTCTTCGACGTTACTGCCCAAGTGGAATCCAGGATAGCGTCGATGCGAACGCCAATCATCGCAGTCGGATTCGTGGTCACCCTTGGATATTTCAAAGCCACCAAGCGGTTCTTTGGACTTCAGATTCGTGACGAGGATATGCAATACATTGCCAAGAAACTTGGATTTTTTCCGGAGATGCTAGACAAGGATGATTACGACAAGACGACCGCCGGTCGCCATCGCAAGACGATTCTCGATTACCAGGGCTACAAAGAATTCGATGATTCCTCACGCGCGGAGCTAGTGAGCGAAATCCGTTCCATGGCCCGTTCTCAGTTGAAACCGCGATTCATGTTTTTTCAGAGTCTCGACATTTTGCGACGTCAAAGAGTCGAAACTCCCAGTGCCTGGACGCTAAATGAACTAGTATCGAACGAAATCAAACTCCACAAAGCCAAACTCACTGAAGTTATCAATGAGCATTTGGATGCGGACACACGGGGTATTCTCGACGCACTTTTGGAGCCATCCGTCGATGAGACCGACGGGCTAGTACAGAAATCGAAGCTTGCTCTGCTGAAACGCATTTCGCAGTCGATGAAGCCATCAAAGATAAAGGCTACTGTTGATGACTTTAGAGTAGTTCACGCACTCTACGGCAAAGTAGCCCCCGTTCTTAGCCGGCTTGACCTCACTCCCGAGGGAATACGGTACTACGCCGAGTATGTTATGAAATTCAAAGTGTTCCAGGTCGTGCAACGTAATGACACTGACCGTCATCTGCATTTGGCTTGCTTTGCTGCTCATCAGTGCTACAGGCTTCAGGATACGCTCGTGGATATCTTGCTGAAAGCGGTCCAGAACACGATTGGAATCTGTCAACGCGAGCACAAGGAAATCTACTACGACGGTCGAAATGAACGACGCAACGACGTTCGTCGTTTTCTGAATCGCGTCAATAACGGAGCGTTTACGCCGCTCGGACAGATTGAATCCATTGCCTTCGACCAGGAAATTGATGACGTTACGAAAGTCCGCCAAATCCAAGAGGTTTTTGACTCCGCTAAGGACGACCGAAAAACAGCTACTCAAGACTTGGCTGACCTACAATCGCAATTGGAAACACATGCGGCAGACGCGGAATATTTCCAGGCTTTGGAAGCCAGGTCACTAAAGCTGCAGAATCGAGTTTCACAAATCGTAAAGTCGGTCGAGTTTCACAGCAATAACCACGCTTTGATGGAAGCCGTCAATCATTACAAGGAAATGAACGGAGCAATAACGCAATCTGCCCCAGATGAATTCCTTGGTGATGACGAGCGAAAAGCCTTGCTCAACGACGGCGGAAAATTCCGTGTTTCGCTCTACAAGGCAATGTTGTTTCTGAAGATTGCGGAGGCTGTTAAAGCCGGTTCGCTGAACCTGATGCTGTCCTACAAGTATCAGTCACTGGACGATTACTTGATTCCCAAGAAGGATTGGGATGCGAATCGCGAAGAATATCTAGAGCGAGCTGAGTTGGTCCAAGCCAGTGATTGTCAAATGACGCTCAATACGTCGGCGGCGACACTGCATAAACAATATGAGGTAACGAACAGGAATATTCTGAGCGGCGACAACGAGAATGTGCGGTTTCATAAGGATGGCCGATTCCATGTCACCACTCCGAAGACAGAAGACGATGACGCGGAGCCTGCTGATTCGTTATTCCCGAGCGGCCATTACATACCGCTTCTCGAAATTCTGTCGACTGTTAATCGGCTGTCCAACTTCCTCGACGCGTTCGAGCCCTGGCAAACCAAATACGCGAGAGCCAAGCCGCCAAACAAAACATTTCTTGCCGGTGTTATGGGGCTTGGGTGTTTCATTGGCACTCGCAAAATGGAAAAGATTTCGACGTCGATAGATGGCTGCGAACTTGAGACCACGGTTAATTCGTATTTCTCGCGGGACAACATTCAGGCTGCGAATGACCGAGTTTTGAAAGTGCTGGATAGCTTGCCACTAACGGAGATTTACCGAAAAGAACCTGGCGTGTTGCATACCTCAAGTGACGGGCAGAAACATGAAGTTGTGGTCGATTCACTCAACTCGAATTATTCTTACAAATACTTCGGCAAGGACCAAGGTGTGACGGCCTATGGTTTCCTTGATGAGCGTCAGCTTGATTGGTATGGCACCGTCTTTAGCTCTGCCGAGAAGGAAGCCCACTACGTAATCGATGGGTTGATGCACAATGATGTCGTCAAAAGCGACATCCATTCAACTGACACGGACGGCTATTCCGAAGTTGTTTTTGGTGTCACCAATCTGCTCGGATATTCGTTTGCTCCCCGACTCAAGAATCTCAAGACCAAGGCGATTTACTCGTTCCGTGAGCACACTCGAAAAGCGTATCAAGAGCATGGATTCAGAATCCTTCCCACCAAATACATCAACTTCGAACTCATCAGAGAACATTGGGACGCCATATTGCGATTCGTGGCGACCATCAAACTCAAGCACGCAACCGCATCGCAGCTATTTCGACGACTCAATTCGTACTCGAACCAGCATCCGCTCTATGCAGCGTTGAAAGAATACGGTCGCATCCACAAGTCGGATTTTATCCTTCGCTACATCGACGACCTGGACTTCCGCCAAGCGATTGAGAAACAGCTAAACAAGGGCGAGAACTCGAACAAGTTTTCAAATGCCGTTACCGTTGGGAATAACCAAGAGTTCCTGCATGGTGAAGGGATTGAACAGCAAATCGCCGATGGATGCAGGCGGCTCATCAAAAACTCCATCGTTTGTTGGAACTACGTTTTCGTAAGCCAACTTATTGCCCGTGAACCCTCCCCTGAACGACGAAATGAGCTGATTGAGGCCGCTAAGCGAACGTCGATGGCTGCCTGGAAGCACGTTAATATCAACGGAGAATACGATTTTTCAGACGACAAGATGGTCGATTCCTATGGCCTCGAAGCGACCCCCGAAATTCTCGGCTTGAAGCTTGTTTGAATTTGGGGGTCGACAAAACAAGCAATTCGCTTGTCGGCAAAGAGGTTACGGCGATTCCTATGAGAGTTTACGTACCTTTATGCAGAAATACCGAATAATGCAAACGCAATTCCTGCCACTGCGGCAAACCCCACGGCACCGATCAATGTATAGAGGGGCAATTTTGATTCTTGTCGAGGTGGAACCAAGACCGCATGGGTCGTCGGACCTAAATCAAGGACTGATCGAGCTGGCGTATCGCTGAATAGATCATCGTTACGAAGCGGTGGCACGATTGTGGATTCCGACTTTGAGTTGGTTCGCTTTTGACCAGCGGATTGTGTGTGAGCCAATTCTCTTGGCTTCAATGTAGGAGCAGACTGAGAGGCTCTTGGAGGTATATGAGAAGGTGCATCTAATCTCAGAGAGGAAGCACTTGATAAGTCATTCAAGCCTGATAGAGAGGCACTTCCATCCAGTTTGGCTAGGTATGCAGCTCTTGAGCTTGGGTCTGATAAGCAGACTATCGCCCGCTCCATTCTTCGCAGTATTTTTCTTGCAGCTAAATGGAGTTCTGATGGCAAGCTCTTATTTAAACAAGATGCCCGCGACTTGGCAGCCGCTTTAATAGCAGCTACGTCAGAACAGTCTCTATCGAGATCAAGAAGGGTAAAGTAGTCTGGCGGACAGCTGATTGCTGGGATGTTAAAAACTTCGACATAAATTCGAAGCTCATGCTGTAGATCAGATTCGCTCATTCTCGGAGACCTCGCTGACTTTACATCGCCCTATAGACTAATCTGCTCTGCCTCCGAATCCTTCTCTCCCACGCACAATTCCTATTCTGCTCCCGCAATCGATCCATTCTAATCACCCTCCAAGCCGCCAAGCAAGAGTTTAGGTGTCTTACCACCAACTATTTGACTCTTTTCAAATAAATCCAGCAGGATGTCCATGTCGAACGCCGGAGGGGTTTGAGGATTAAATAAAATGGAGCTGCTCACTTGGATCGATTTTGAAAACGATATTAACGAGTTTCCAAGAGTATACACTTATCTTTCCGACTAAGCACAGGCACTTGTGTGTGCCGATTCGCACAACCCTGGTTTGCTGCGAACAGGCGAATTTCGATCCAGAGAGGTGGCCTAATAATTATCATAAGCTACAAAGCGATTAATGTGTTCAATTGATCGAGGGACGCTAACAACAGTGTCAACAAAAGCCTCCATGTAAGTTCTCTCGATAGGCGACAAAGCCATATCATAGATATAGATGTATAAGCATTCCCCTCAACCACTGTTTGACTAAGAATCCGTTTTCGGGCAACCTCTTCCTATAACATTTATTTAGGAGGAGAAACCCCATGACGAACGAAACAAAAACAGAACCGAAAAAGGCGAAAACTACAGACAACAAGAGCAACGAACTTGCTCACACCGTCCGAGACGGAGCCATTGCCGCCAACATCTGGAAGCGACAATCCCAGACCGGTTTTCCGTACTATGAGTACAGCTTGAGCCGCTCCTACAAGAGTGTCTCCAGCGGCAAATCGGGCTACACAAGCAACTTCTTTGCCCGAAACGAAGCGGCCTTGTTGAACGTGATCCAGCAAGCCTCAAGGTGGATTGCCGACGCGGAAGCCAAAGAGTCGACAGACAAGGACGAGGCATTAGCCGCGTAACCTTCAAACGCCACGGGATGGACGACGGCCGCTTTGCGGCCGCTGCGTCTTTCCCACGCGTTCTGTTGTTCCCCAGGTATAATGCAGGCACTCCCTGCACACCTACCTACGGCAAACTGACAAGTACCCATGGTAACAGAAGATGACCGACTTACCCCTTGAGCCAGATGAATCACCGCCCGAAGAGAACGATTTAAGCAACACCTCCCTGCCTGTCAGACATCGCCTCCCCGACACGCGACCATCCGTCGTCCACAAATTCAACATCAACGGCCACGAAGGCTACATCACCGTCGGATTCTTTGAGGACGGCAAGCCAGGCGAACTGTTTCTTAAAATGGCCAAGGAAGGGAGCACGATGTCTGGGATGGCCGACACGATTGGCATCCTCACCAGCCTTGCTTTGCAATATGGCGTACCGGTAGAAACGCTCGCCAAGAAGTTTGAAAACGTAAAATTTGAGCCTTCCGGTTGGACCCCTAACAAAGACATCCAAAATGCTCAATCGATAATCGACTATGTCTTTCGCTGGGTGGGTCAGCATTTTTCACCCGAGTATCAAGAGCACACTAAGCAAATCGAGGAAGCCAAGAGAAAAAAGAGAGAGAACGACGATAGCTAAGACCCGCCGTACTCCTTTACTACCACGCCAACGACTCAATCATAATGCGAACGACAGCGTCTTTGCCGGCATGCTTTAAGTCGGTTCCGTTTTCCAAAGCTGCTCCCTCAAGTGCCGCTTTGGCTCGCAAGGCGTCCCGCTCCGAGGCAAACTCCAGGGGGAGAGCAAACAGTCCCCTCTCAGTACCGTACCGCACCGCCACTCGCCACGCCTCAGGCTCAATGGCCACTTCATTGTCATCCTCAATTTCTAGGTAGGTTACTTCAAGCGACATCCGTGCCTCTCACTCCTCTGCATACTCATAGGATTCCCAGTAAAACTTCCCGCTCCAACTCATCATCCACCAATCTTGCGGCTCAAGCTCACCGCGAGGTCTCGACACCACTTTTAGTTTGGAAATCTGAATTCTAAATAAGTCACCCACGATAAAGAGGCCCTGTTCCTCCAACGCGTTAAGGAGGCGGGGACGAAGTTTGAGCTCCACGAGCGATGACTCCCAAGATAATCTCACCTTTCAAATCCCCTCTATCTCTGTTCGATGTGAGATTGGCCACCGTGCTTCAAGCAGACTGTCGTGACTTTGGATTATTCCGTCATTTTAACACTTGGTAAGCAAAGCATCAAACAATCTGGCCACAATCGCTTGGTAACTCACCGAGGACGACACCACATTTCTGGCAACGCTTGAGCCGTGCAATACCTAGGCCGCATCATCCATCTCTTGTGGCTCAAAGGCCTTGACGATATTCCTTCGCCACCGGACGGCACGTAGCGGCACCGGGGAGTATCCGGCTGCCTTTCGCTTTTTGTTAATGAGTCGGACCAGCTTCCTCAACTGACGCCAGACAGGCTTGTAAGGTTCATAGGGAAGTGCGTTGATTTCGGCAACCAGGCGGTCCGCTTTACGGTGACAAGCGATGGACAAAAAATATGCCCTAAGCTCCTTGTACCGCTCTCGCGAGATGAGCACGCGAGCATGCCACTTGTCATCCGGCACCGGAGTTTCTTCCTTGGTAAGCTTCTTCTTAAAATCCCCCTTCTTAAGATAAATCGAGTAGCCTGCAATCTGAATCGGGGCCTCCCGAATGTCCCGCAGCTGACTCTGCTCCTCGGTCTTCATCACATGAAAACCTTCGGTGGCCATCAGCACCCAGGTCCCCTCATAGCGGAGGTACTGCAAGTTCGCCTGCCCCTTTTGCTTTCGCTTGGCCCGTTGCCATTCGTTTTGGACGACTCCGTATTTGGTGAGCAGTTTTTTATCAATCGCCCGGGGATCTTTTCCTGTGGGGACTTGCCCTTGGACATAGTGGACATAGCCATGCCGCAAGAGACACGTGGCTATCCGCTGCACAAAGCCTGTCACGCTGGTTGTTTCATACTTATACTCTCCCCTTCTCATACTCCCCTCCCCTTTTCGCCGCCGCTCCCATCGAAGCGACCGTGAAAAGGGGCAAACATCTTGTTTGCCCCGGGTTAAAAAATCCTTTCTGCAAAACTTCCCTCCTTGGAAAAATACCGTGCGACCTCCCTTTCGCTTGGTATTTTCTAGAGCGATGCCTTTGCCAAAACCTCCAGCCAAGAACCTTGCCTTCGTGTTTTGCCAACCTGCATCGAACGCCGCTGCACGCTTATTTGTGGGCTGCTTGCTAATTTCTTAGCAGCAGCCCACCTAATTTCATGCTAACCACGTCCGTAACACCCTCGGTAAAAACCGGTCGTGTGCAGAGCACACGTCCTCTGTTCACCGTTTTTTCGCTGATAAAGAACTACTCACTCCCGTGATTAGTTGTTTATCCACAATGCTTTCATCCAAGAAATACCGAGGCCCCCCTTACGAGAGACCCCGGTATCAGTCATTCCGTCTGGCACAATGCCAGTCATCGCTTTCGTCGGCTCTTAACGTTCGGGGTACCACCCCCCAACAAGCACGGGTTACGACTGCCAGCCGTAAACGGTAACGAGTTCCTCTCGTCACCATCTCAGGGGCTTCCCCCTGACCACCGCTCGCCTTGCTCCTCCACTCCCGTGGAAAGGCTTGGCGACTTTCTACTTGCGACACGCTCCCTCTCTTTTGAATTTCAAACACCAAGGCTGACAAGCCTTGGCACCGCTTACCGGGCGGCCTCAAAAGAGATTCCTACGTTAGTCTGTTTCTTCGCGTGTGGAGTCTCGCGGGTAAGAAGTGTGACCTTCATGGCGAATGATTCTAGGTACAGCCGCCAGGCTGCCCTAC
>JBGSPU010000077.1:0-9802 GCA_041738415.1 Bythopirellula sp. | reverse complement strand
CGTGCAGCGGGGAAGTCCCTTCGGCGGCGAACGCTGGACGGCGCGGATAGTGGAAAAACTGGGTCTGGAATCCAGCTTGCGTCCGCGCGGACGACCCAGAAAGCGAGAGAGGGCATGATTTCGGTGAAAAAAGACTCCCGACCCCTTTGAATTGTCCGAGGAACACCTTTCGAAATGATCTTTTCGCCTGACCGGTGAATCAACTAATAAACCTCTTTCTTAAATGTAGAATCCATTCGTCTCGTCCACCTGCTCGTTGAGCGTCCAGAAATCGTAGAGGATGCCTACGAGAAATAAGCCTCCGCTGAAAAAGTAAAGAATCCCGGTGAACCATTTGCCGAGGTAGAAACGATGGGCGCCAAACAGGCCGAGGAATGTTAGCAGCAGCCAGGTAATCGTGTAGCTGGTCGGCCCGGACAGATAACGGCGATTAGCTGCTCTGTCCATGCCGGGAATCAGCACAAGGTCGATGAGCCAACCGATGCCTAACAGACCGAGAGTCAAGAACCAAATCGTCCCAGTGACCGGCTTGCCGTAGTAGAAGCGGTGGGCCCCGGTGAATCCGAAAATCCACAGTAGGTATCCGATGAGGAGGCTGTGTGTCTCAAGGTCGGCTGACTCAATAGCTGGGTCGTTGTCGAATGGTTGGTGGGGCATGACAGTGTTATAAATCTGCAATGATTGTCGATGCCTTTGCCAGACGCCGCTCTAGCCAAGGATCGAGATCCTCAAAAATTTTCCCCGGGCGGCCGTCAAAGACCCGGCCAATCAACAGATCCACGAGTTCTGCCTGGTGTTCGGGAAATTCTTTCACGAATTGGCCGACGCGGAACTGGCCGGAATAAAAGGCGTGAACCAGTTTGCGGATGAGATTTACTTGACGTGAGAAATCCGCTACCCAACGACCAAGCACGTTCATCGAAAGGTCGTTCGAGCGCAGTCCGTCGAGAATCGCGTCGGCGGCCAACTCACCTGATTTCAATGCAAAATACACTCCCGAGGAATAAATCGGGTCGATGAACCCCCACGCATCTCCTACGAGTACCCAACCATCCCCTGCCGAACGATCTGTGGTATAGGAGAACTCTTTCACAACGCGAAGTTCGTCTGCGGGTTCTGCCTCGGAGAGCCACTCTTGGAGCGTCGAACAGGTGGCACGTTCCCGGGCAAAGACCTGCTCAGGTGTATCTCTCCCTCGAAGCAAGTACTCGTTGTCACCCACCAGCCCGACGCTCACTAAATCTTCCGCTTGCGGGATGTACCAGAACCAACATCGATTTTCGGGGGTTTGCAGGATGACAGTTTTTACGCCCCCTCCCTCGTTGTCGACGAATCCTCCGCGAAAGTGTCCCCAGATGGAGGCCTTCCGCAACTTGGGGTTCATTTTCTTCAGGCCAAGCTTGGAGGAGATCAAGCTCTGTTGCCCCGTCGCGTCAACAACCACACGGGCGGATACTTGCTGAACTTCCCCCTCGGTGGATTGCAGTCGAACTGCCACGGCCCGATCGCCCTTCATCACCACCTCTAAGGCACGCGTCTCATCTCGGCACTCAGCTCCGTGCCGAGCGGCATTGTCGAACATGCGCTTGTCGAAGTCCGCTCGATCAACGTGCCAGGTCTCACTGCATTCGCGGTCGTCGTGCGAACGAAAATAGAAGGGGGCCGATTCCTTGCCCGAGCTGCTGACGAATTGCACCCCGACCTTTTTGGCATAGTCGTCGCGCTTCAGTTGCGGCAATATCCCGAGTCGCTCAAAAATCCAATAGGTTTCGGGCATCAAGGACTCGCCAACGTGCGGTCGGGGCATTTTGGCACGCTCGACGAGCAAGGTCCGATGGCCCGCCGCCGCGACGAAGGTGGCTACCGTGGAACCGGCTGGGCCAGCCCCCAGCACCACACAATCGTAAGTGGATTCCAATTCACTCATTCTCTAGCCAACACTTTCAAGGAGCGACAATTTCCAGCAATTCTACGGCAGGTTTCTTTTCAACCAGGATGCGTGCAGTCCGCCCGAAACAGATAGTCTCGCGCTTCAGCTTCAAATACTTGCGAAGTTCCGGTCCTGCCGTGACACGCCACAATTGGTCGAGTTCCACATCACGCATGAGATGATGGCGGATCATGATACGACCCAAGGGAAGTGCTTGGGACTCGATTTCCATGCGGACGATCTGCGGGAGCTCGGCGAGCGAGATACGCATGATCCCAAATTGTACCGGACTACCATCGCGCTGGAGAGAGAGCATAATACGACGAGCGTAGTGGTCGTTGTCACGCAGTTCTCCCAGCACGTTCAATTTCACCAGGCTATTGTGCCACGCCTCGACCGTAACCGTCATGTGGTCGTCATGGGCCAGCAACGCTTTGAACTGATCGGGAAGTTCACCGGCGGTTACTTCCTCGAAAACACCAATCTCATCAGTTGTCGAATAGAACAACTTACATAGTTCAGTGAACATTTGGTTTACATCATTTCTCATCAAAGTGTAAACGTGGGGGGGAGCTATGTTTGCCAGCATGGGAAAATCTGGCGTCTCACCTTTCTACAAGGGAGCAGCGAATTCAGGATTACCGCTTCGATCTCCTCCTGCTACCCCTCCTCAGAAAGCTGTGAAACTGACTCTCCAAATGCTGAAGCCCCAAAAAGCACGGTTTCCACCAGGTAACGCAGCAAACGCTGGAGGCACTCCGGCTCGATTTCATTGGCAATCGACATTGCACACGCCTGATGCTGCTCGATCAGTTGATCCGCCTGCGAGAAAACATGGGCCTGTGTATAAAGCTCTCGCACTCTCGCAACTCGCTCCGCACTGGGAAGTGAAGAATCCACGATATACAATAATTCTTCTCGCTGCTCCTCATGGAGTCCAGCGATAGCCAATGCCCACAGCACAGTAGGTCGTCCACCGAGAGTATCAAGGCCCGCATGGAGCTTGTTATCTTGGTCTCCCTGCCAATCTTTCAAGTCATTGAGTATTTGAAAAGCGATGCCTAAATGCCGACAGAATTCTCTCAGTCGAGGTAGATTTTCTCCGAGTGTTCCCGCACAACGCAGGCCACTGAGCAAGGCGGCCTCGAACGCCGGCGATGTTTTTAGTGCGTAGATTTCCAAGGCATCCTGAATCGAAAGAAGTTTATTGTGCGCGTCCCGCCATAACAGTTCAGCTCCTTGGCCCTCACTAAGGCGGAGATGCGCGTCTGCCAGGATCTCAACAATATCGCCGACGACTTCTGCCCCAAGCGTCGCCGACTCACGACTCACCAAACTGTATCCCAACCCAATCATGTAGTCGCCAACGTTGATGGCGGTAGGCAGGCCATGCGCCCGATGCAGCGAAGGTCGACCATAGCGAAAATCGTCGGCATCCTCGATGTCATCATGCACGAGCGAGGCCTTGTGGAAGATTTCAATCGACAGGGCCACTCGGCGCACTGCGTCAGGGATTCTCGGTTGGCTATTGGCCAACGACCAATCTGGCACCGCTTCCGCACGCATGGCCAGATAGGCCGCAAGCGTGATGAAAGGACGGGCATATTTGCCACCCAAGGCTAAAAAGTCATGAGCGATGGACTCCGTCGCCGCAATCGGTTCCAACGCCGAAGCGCCTGCTCCATTCACTTCTGCCAGACTTGGTCCCTTACGCAGCCGAGGCACCAGTCGAACCAACTCGGCAGGTTCAAACATGGCACGCACGGACCCCAAGAGGGCTGCATATTCAGTTTCGCGTCTTCGTTCGACTCGAAAGCCATTTGCCGTGCTTACTTGCAACAGTTCCTCGACCCACTCGGAGTCAAACTGTGGCCTCTCGGTTTCGCTCAACAGTGGCACAGCCAGAGCGGGTACCCCCGCGAGGAGGATCATATCGAGCGCTTTTTCCAAAACATCGAGACTTGCTACCCCAACGATCGCTTCAATCGAGTTGTCGAATAAGAGCTGCATGAGTTCTGGGGATGACTCGGCAACGAGCACCTTCATGCCCAAGGACTCCGCTCTCGATCGCACTTTGGTAAACCCACCGTGATGTCCCTCGCCGCTGGCTGATACTTCAGGCAACAGCAAGAGCCGATGAGAAAGAGGTACAGCCGTTACATGCTCTCGCCAACATTCGTTGGACAAGACAACCATCGTCCAGCCTACGTAGCACTCGGGAAGCTGGAGCCTGGTTAAAACCTCTCGGGCGCCGGATTCGAGTTCTTCTCTGGAAAGTCTTCGAGATAGTTCGAATCGCTCGGCATATTGGCAACATGCGCGGCGGAGATCGTTGCGCAAGGGAAGACTCTCGGGAACCTGCTTGAGTTGGGCTGCGGCGGAAGCCACTTTCGTGAAATGCCCGACAATCGGCTCCTCAGTCTGGACTTCGGTAGTGTTCCCCGCCACTGTTATATCCTCTTTCCTTCGAGAGCCCAGTCAGTCTAATTCCAGCCCGACCCACCACAACACTCTATTTGCCATACGGTACCAAGCCGCACAAAAATTCGATTCAGCCAAGCCTCATCAGGCGTTAACCGCATCGCCAATTGCCGAATTAACCTCGTGTGCCCCTCGCGCCGCAGCCAAAGCGCCTACTGCAAGACAAAGGGCTAGCAGGCGATCATGATACCATACTTTAGGGGGATAGAAAGCGACAAGGGTGGGGTCCAGAGGGGGTTCGGAAGATAGTGCATCGATCAGCCATGAGAGTCCCTCGTCGACGCTTTTTGGGGCGGCTGGATTTCTGGCGGCAAAGGGGATCAGGGCTTGAATCGCCAGAGCGGTTTCTTCCACGCTGCCTGTGGGGTGATTTTCGCACTCCACGGGTTTTTTTCGTGCAGAGCCTTTGAACTCAGGAAAACATGCTCCGCACCAACTGCCTGAGGGAAACTGCACGTCGGCCAGCCACCGGACGGCCCGTTGGGCCATCGTCGTTTGCCAGACTTGCAACTCATCGAAGACTCTCAAGACCTGGGCAGTGCCGATGACCGGGTTGGCTCCTTGCGGATGTAGTTCGTTGCCACTCCAACGGGGCCACCAACTCCCCTCAGGTCGCTGATGTGAATTGAGATAGGTGAGTCCCTTGAGCAGCGCTCGCTCGATGGTTTTATTTAACGGATGGCTGGCAGCCGACCGACGAAGAATCTTCTTCCAGGCATTAAGGGCTAACATCGCCTGGCATGTCGTATCCGTTGAACTACTTTCCTGGGCAGTTATGCCAGACCCCCGAAACGAAAGGGCCCAACCTCCATCGCGGTTCTGCCTGGCGAGCAGCCAGCGTACGCCATCCAGAGCCGCACCCGTAATCTCAACAGTTCGACTCCGTGGCCAACGGCGGCGCCACTCTGCGAGGCTGAGAAGTGCCCCCGCTGTGTCCAATGAATTGGCTGTCGCTCCGGGGCTGCGCGAAGACGGCCAACCACCCGCAATGCCATTTCCCGTGTGATCGTCCGACTGTTGAGCCGTCAGTAACCAGCGCAAGGTCGCCTCAGCCGATGGTGTAGGGTCGCCCGCGCGGCTATGACTTAGTCCCTCGAAATTCCACTTTAGCGCCTGGACTGCTTGCACTGTGTTCGAAACTCCCTTATCAGAACACACAGCCCAACTACCACCGGATCGCACCTGACTTAAGAGAAATCCGATTCCCTTACGCACCTGGGGAGTTTCGGTTTGTCCCTGACTGGCGAGACAAGCTATCACGAAACTCGTGTGCAAAGTGGAAGCAGAGAAACTTCCGTCGGCAGCTTGCGCCCGAGCCAACCCATCGTGACTGGGCCTCTTGGCTTTGTGACGCAGCAGTTTCACGAGCGGATTTCGAGAGGGAGAATAATAGTTCTTCGCTTGCCCCACTGCGATAACCAGCGGCAGCGAAAAACTAAAACCCGCAAGTTTTTGCATTCTATAGAATGCTTTTGGTAAGCAAGCCAATTCAAACGGGAGTGAAGGGACTTTGCGCCACGGGATAAGGCCCGCCATCGCACAGAGGGCCAAGATCGCAGCCGCGAATGGCTTGTCGTCAGCAAACTGCTTCTTCAAGCCCGCGGTCCCTCCTTGAGAATCTATGTAGCGGTCGGAGCTGTGAAGTAGATTGGAGTACTTGGCAGGAACGCCGGTCAGATGAAAGGCAGCCTTGACCATCAGCGTCGCTGCCAACGTCGAGTGACCGCAGTCGGCATCACCCCAGCCACCGTCGTCGTTTTGCTGCTCGGCAAGCCAACGCAAGCTGTTGGAAAGCAATTCCGACAACTCACTGCGAACGAGCATCCCCGAGTGCCAACTGTTTTCGAGTGCCGAGCCATTCTCAGGCGTATCATCGACATGGCGTTCCGCTAGGACCAGCGCACTAATAGCCGCAGCAGTACACAGAGGTGAACTCGATAGCTCCCCCGTCCAGTGATCTTGATTGCGCTCAGCCAGCAGTTGCTGGCGTGCGGTGGAGTGAGCGGCTGCAAGCTGCTCACGTTCGACATGCATAGTCATACGAGCCGATTGGCTCCGGGGTTGGCGGGACTGCCGGTGCTGCCCCCGGCATGTCTTCCATTTTAGGCAAGCTGGGCACCCCTGTCGAGCAGTCTGAATTAGCGGTTTCGGCAAGGATTTGCAGAGTGTTACCCTTTTCAGCCATCTAAGTAGTCTCCTATCATGGGGGGTGCTCAAGAACTTTCGATAGCTGGTACTCTCCAGTAAGGATATAGGACATGCAAGATCGCAAATTATTTCGCAGATCGCTCCTTGGTTTTTCTCTCACACTCCTTACGACATTCGCCTCTCTTGCGCTGGCTTCCGACTGGGCTCGCTTTCGAGGTCCTAATGGTTCCGGCGTCAGCCCCGACTCCAAGCCAACCCCCATCACATGGACTGACACCGAGAACGTCAAGTGGAGCATCGATCTGCCGGGCCCTGGATCTTCGTGCCCTATCGTGGTCGGTGACAAGGTGTTCGTCACTTGCTGGAGCGGTTATGGACTTGAGCGTGATAATCCTGGGGATCAGGCCGATCTCAAGCGTCATCTGGTATGCATCCATCGGCAAAATGGCGAAGTACGCTGGGATCAAACGATTGCTCCTTATCTTCCCGAGGATGAATACGGCGGAATGTTTGCCGAGCATGGCTATGCGTCGCACACTCCAGTCTCCGACGGCGAACGCATTTATGCCTTCTTTGGCAAGACTGGCGTGGTCGCCTTCGATTTGCAGGGCAAACAACTCTGGCAAACGAGCGTCGGCACGGAATCGGGAATCCAGAACTGGGGCACGGCCTCAAGCCCGTTGCTCTACCAAAACCTGGTCATCGTACCGGCCGCCGCTGAGAATCACGCTCTCATGGCACTCGACAAAGAGACCGGCAGTGAAGTTTGGAATCAGGAAGCCGAAGGGTTCGCAGGAACTTGGGGTTCTCCCATCTTGGTTGACGCAGCGGAAAGCGATCCACAAATCGTCTTGGCCGTCCCCGGAGAGATCTGGGCCTTCAACCCTGCTAATGGCAAACTCAGGTGGTACTCCAAAGGACCCGGCGACAGGTCCTACACATCGAGTGTCGTGACGACTGGCGGCATTGTGTACGCCCTCGGCAATCGCGACGGCGATACGATTGCCGTCAAAGCGGGCGGCAAGGGGGATGTTTCTGGAACGAACATCCTCTGGACTAGCCGCGAGCGCGGTGGGATCGGCTCCCCGCTGGTGCATGATGGACTCATTTATTGGATCAGCCGCGACATCGCCACCTGTATCGACGCCAACACGGGTGAGGAAGTGTACCAAAAACGTCTCGAAGTGCCAGCCGCTGCCGAGGCACCGGCAGCCGGCGGTCGTCGCGGCTTCATGAACCAGAGCTATTCCTCCGTCGTCGCCGCTGATGGCAAGTTGTATTTCGTTACCCGACAAGGCTTGTGCTATGTGTTAAAGCTCGGCCCTGAATTCGAACAACTGGCGGTCAACTCCTTTGGCAACGATGAAGGAGATTTCTCGGCGACCCCTGCCGTCAGCGATGGTGAACTCTTTTTCCGATCGAGTAAGAAGTTGTATTGCGTGAGTGGGAAAGAGTGAATCCTGCCGGATTCGGGAGTTTCTGCTAAGATAGCTGTATGGACAATACTCACAACATCCCGGCCGAATGGTACGCCGAGTTCGAAGCGGCCCGGAAGTGCTCCCTGGAAGAACGATTTCGCTATGGCTTCGTCCGCACCTGTCGCCCCGTGCTGGATGACGCAAGTTATCGCTCGTTCGATACGATGGAAGAATACCGCCAGTGGTGCGAAGATAACCTTCCAGATTGGTTAGGCTATGGTCGGGCTAGCAGCACCGAAGATTAAGTCTTCAATAGTGTAACCCCCTAGCCGGATCGCCACGCGATCCGGAATTCCCCGGAGGGCAGTGGCCCTCCGGCTAGGCGCCAAGTTTTAACGTCTCGCCCGAGCGGGAACCGCCGGCACAAAGACGCCATTCTCATACGCATCCTTGTCCTCGGCATCTGCCGGGGGTGTCGCGGGGGTGAACTCATTTGCTATTTGCGGCTCGTTCTTTTTGTCCACATCGCTCGGTGGAGATGATGCAGGAGTAAGCGTGGCCTTGCCTCTAGGCTCTTCTTTCTGCATACGCACTTCTATCTCTAATACCTCGCCCTCTTTGATTTCATGTGTGGGCAGTTTGTCGATATCTTCAGGAGTGCGAATCCCTGCAGCATCAACGCCTTGCCAGCCTGGCTCACCATCAATTCCGGGCAGATTGACGAAGAACACATATTTGCCTGATGGAACCTGTTGCTCGCCGATTCCTTTAGTTGAAAACTCTACGATTTTCGAGGGAAAATAGAAGCTTTTTCTTGGCGGTCGTGGGCTAGGCGAAACATATCCCTTGGTTGGCTGCTCGAAAGTAATAAGTTTGCCTGTCTTGTCATCGATCAACTGAATCCGCACTATCCCGCCTCGAGTCATTACCAGATCGGGGGCCTCTTTTCCCTCTCCCTGTTTCAGTTCAATGCCGTCAATACCCTGGGACACCCAGCCAGACGTTTCAGCCACACAGGAATAGGTTCCGGCTGGAAGCGACTCGATGCGGTACTTGCCCTTATCATCTGTTCGAGTTCCAGCCGTTTGGTAACTGAACTCCCGTCCCGCATCCTGAGCCGTATCCCTCTGTAAATGAATCTTCACATCTCTGGCGGGTTCGGGTGCTTTACCTGCTTCCTGGATAACTGCTTGTCCAGTGAGTACGGCCCCGGGTTGCAGCTTCACGTCAACTCGCCCCGGAATCTTTTCGATTGCAGTTCGTTTGGTGGCGAAATGAGGGTGTCTTATCCATAGCCATTGTTCCCATAACTTTTCAGGCTCCCCTACAGGAGTCAAATTATTGCCTTCGGGATCCCGTCTGAACCTGGGTGTCATGTGTTCGGCGTCGTAGGCTTGCAGGTCATTGATAAAATACTCGCCATTAGAATCCGTCAGGGCAGTCTGGATATCTTTTGGCAAACCAATGAACGAGAGCCACGCTCGAACATTGACCCGTGCCCCCTTGATAGGCTGATTCTGTTTGTCCACGATCCTTCCGCGGAGTGTTTGCGCAGGCGTCATTTCAAAAAGGCACACTTTGCCCTCCTTTACAAATCGGAAGGCAAAGTCGTTCTCAAATTGTGGTACGTATCCTGGTCTGCGGCCGACTACATTTATCATCATCGAGTTAGATGGAATAAAGTTTTGGCTCCTCACCAGAATTTGTGGGTGATTGATCGGGTTTTGGCAGGCGGGAATGCGTTTTTTCAGGCATCGGCAGGGCAAAAAAGAAGGTTCCCTCCGGACGTGGTGAACGGTAGCGCTGGACAATGCTCAATCATCGA
>JBGSPU010000056.1:0-10287 GCA_041738415.1 Bythopirellula sp. | reverse complement strand
GCCCTGACGGCTTGTTCCGTCAGGGTCGTTTTTTGGGGGCCAGATTCCTGAACCATTCTTTTTGCCCTGAAATGCCTCGAAAACGCCTGTCATACACGCCCAAAAGCCACTTGGCGACCCACAGATTCTGGCGAGGAACCGCAAATATGATTTGGGCTTTTTATCACGAGATCGCCCCAGGTGACGTAGTTCTAGCTCGAAGAGGTCGTAAGATTCTCGCGGGAGTTGGTACAGTGAGTGAGACTGCTTTCTATACTCCTGAGAAAAGCTCAGTTCACAGTCATCCGAGCTTCTTAAAGATTGCATGGGGGGATGCTCCACGTGATAAGAAGTTCGACAGTGTAGTTTTCCCTATGCATACGCTTGCTGAGCTTTCCGAGGAACAATATCGAAACTACATTGGAGGGGTAGAACCGATTCTCCCGGAGGATGCAGAGGAAATCGAAAACCCCTCTGAGTTTGTGTTGGAAAAATATCTAGAGGACTTTATCGTCAGTAATTTTGACACGATCTTCAAGAAACAGTTGATTATATACGAGGATGATGACGGAAATGACGGTCAGCAATATGCTACTGAGATTGGTCCGATAGATATTTTGGCCGTAGAAGCTAAGTCCAATGCTTTCATCGTAATTGAACTCAAAAAAGGTCGCCCCTCCGATCGAGTAATTGGCCAAATCCTTCGATACATGGGATGGGTTAAGAGAAATCTCTGCACGAACGGACAGGAAGTCAAAGGTCTCATCATCTGTCGTGATCGCGATTCCAAGCTCACTTATGCATTAGAGATGACAAAGAACATTGATGTAAAGTACTATGCGGTATCGTTCAAATTGAGCGCTGTACTCTGAGCAATACTCTGTGCCATTTGGCTGCGAAAACTCTCTCCCGGCACCGCGTTGCGATGCGGCTAGTGGGCACTTTGTCAGCTACTTTTCCTCTCGCGACTCAGAACACACAACTTGTGACTTTTCAAAAGTGGCACAAAAATCGTTGCTGAAATCGCGCGGCGAATCTGCTAGATTCACACGCATGACGAGAACAAACACCAACCCGACGAGCGACCGACGCCAGCAAGCGCAAGCCGAATTCCAGCGACTGCTAGAAAGTGCCTGCGTGGCAGGCTTTCATGGCTCGGCCAGTGTGACAATCACGGTGCAGGATGGACACATCCAGTACGCCCGGGTCACGGTGGAGAGGATGGTGAAGTAATTAGTTTCGAGTGACGAGTTGCGAGGCGCGAGTTGTATTGAAGACTCGTAACTCGAAGCTCACAACTCGCAACTTCCCGGGTATTTGACCGGCCACCTTCGCGGGTGGTATCGAGTTCCAGCCCCGACTTTGACACTGCGTGTGTCGGAGTCGGGGCTTTTTTTGTGCAATCACGGAGACAAATCATGTCAACTACGACCGAGTCGACAACAGACTATCAACTCGAACACTTGCAGGAATACGCCAACTCCCAGGGAGTTGCCTTGCGAGTGGATAGCACGGCGGGAGTGCTCAAGGGAGTAAAACTCATCGGGCTCAGCTCGCGCAATGGACGGGAATATCGCGAAACGGCGCTCGCACAGGCCGTGCCGCTTTACGAAGGTGCACGGGTAAACGTGAATCATCCCAAGGAGGGGCCGCTCGCGCCGCGGGATTATCAAGATCGGATCGGAACCATTCGCGGCGTTGAGTTTCGCGCCGGCGAAGGGCTGTTTGGCAGTCTGCATTTCAATCCCCGCCATGCCTTGGCCGAGCAACTGGTGTGGGACGCCGAGCATAATCCGCGGAATGTCGGCTTCTCGCACAATGTGCAGGCGCGCGTCACCCGGACGGACGCAGGCCTGATCGTCGAGGAAATCACGCGAGTGCAGAGCGTCGATCTGGTAGCCGACCCGGCAACGACCGAGGGGTTGTTTGAGCAGGAGAAAACTGCCGAGGGTGGAACCCAGGCCGAACTCCCGTGGGACGTGCTCTCGCTCGAAACCCTGCGGCTGCATCGGCCCGATCTGCTAGCAGAAATCGAAGCAGCGATTGTCGCGGAAGCAAACGCTTTGGAGCAAACCTTGGCGCGGATTGATGAGCTGGAACGCCGCCTGGAAGTGGCGACCGGACCGAGATCACGCGACCAACTTGCAGTCGTCGAGTCGATCCGCGCACAAAACGTTGACCCCAAGGATTTCGCGCGGTCACTGAAGCACCGCAATTAAAAAGCAACTCCGTGGGATTGCAATCCCACGGCTTTTAGTCAGAGGCACTATCACTCAAAGGAGAAAAATCAAATGGCGAATACGATGCGTTGGCGTTACGGGGATACCAATCCAATCATGTTGCCGGTGGGGACAGCCGTGGCGATCGAGATTGGCGACTTGCTTTATCTGAGCGGCGGCGAGGTATTGCCGGCAACTGCCCTGGCAGATCAGGGGACCTTGGTTGCCACGCAAGAGGCGTTTCACGATGAGTTTCTGGGCATTGCCATGCAGTGCTCGCCGGTGGGATCCACCGATCCGATTCGGATTGCCACCTCGGGAGTGTTCGAGTTCGACTGCGCATCGGCGACGTTCGAACTGGGCGATCTCGTCGGCGGCAACGATGCGGGTGCGGGAACCCTCAATGCCCAAGTTGTGGACGGCGTCGCGACGGCCAACCTGGCCATCGGCCGCTGCATGAAACGCGTCTCCCCCGCCGCGACGAAGGTGCTGGTCGATGTGGTGAGCACCGTAACGAAGGGTGGCCCACAAGTGGCGGCGTAACAAAAAGGCGAGCCGGGAGCGTAAGCGACCGGAGCGCGTTGCTGTAAGAACTCCAGGCGCTGACGCTTCTGGCTCGCCAGGCTAATTCTGTTAATCAACTTCACAAGGAGAAATAAATCGTGTCACTCAATTATCGAGAACTCAAACGGCGCTACGAATTGGACGGCGCCGACCGCACCGTGGAGCACTTGTCCGAAGCCTTGCGGGAGCGACATTTGAAGGCCGAGGACTTTTCGCTCCGCGATCTGGCCGAGGCGCTCGTGCCTGATGGGCGGCAGTGGCTCAGGATGCTCAATCCGCGGTCTGGCGGGCAAATGAGCATGTTGGAAGCCTCAGACGGCGTGGATGTCACTGCGTTTCTGAATATCACCGGGCAGGTGGTGTACTCCAAGATCCTCGACGCCTACACACAAGAGGCGTTTGTGGTGTCGAAGCTGGTGCAGACGATTCCGACGCGGCTCGATGGAGAAAGGATTCCCGGCGCGCAGCGAGTTGCCGACAACATCGAGGAAGTGGGTCCCGGGATGCCGTACCCGAATCTCGGCTTTGGTGAAGACTATATCGAGACCCCAGCCACGGCCAAGCGGGGCTTCATTGTGCCGGTCACCAAGGAGGCGATCTTCTTCGATCGCACGCACCTGGTGCTCAGCCGGGCGGCGGAGGTCGGCGAGATCCTGGGACTCAACAAAGAGAAGCGGCTTTTGGACCTGGTCGTCGGAGCGACCAACAACTACAAGTCCAAGGGCACGAGCTACAACACCTATCAGACCAGCGGTCCGTGGGTGAACGAACTCTCCGGAAACGAGTTGGTGGACTGGACCAACGTCGACGCGGCCGAGCAGTTGTTTGCCGAGATTCTCGACCCACATACCAGTGAACCGGTTCTGGTGCGAGGGACGACCGTGCTGGTGATGCCAGCGTATCGTCATGCGGCCCATCGCGTGTTCAAAGCAGCCGAGATCGAGTACACCGCGAGCGGCAGTGAGACGAGTACGCGAGCCAGCAACCCGCTGGGCAACTACCGTGTCGAGGAGAGTCGCCTGGCGTATCGCCGCGTGATTGCCTCGGGCGTGGCGGCTGCCGACGCGCGGAAGGTCTGGTTCATCGGCGATCTCGCCAAGGCATTTGCCTACATGGAGAACTGGCCGATCACCGTGACGCAGGCCCCTGTCAATAGCGAAGCCGATTTCAACAATGACATCGTGCTGCGGTTCAAAGCAAGCGAACGCGGCGCTGCGGCCGTCCTGAATCCGCGCTATGTGGTGAAGTGTACGGGGTAGTAGTGAGTCGAATGCTAAGGGTCGAGAGTCCAGAGCCAAACCTCTGGCTCTCGACACTTTGCTAATTTGCCAGATGTCATTCTCCGGAAAGGATCCCAATCATGCCGACAGGCACCCAGCAAATCGAAACCATCCGTACACTTTGCCTGGCACAACTGGCGGAGATGCATGCCGATCCGAGTGCGGGTTATCAATTCGGCACAGAAGCGGTCACCTGGGGAGAGTTGGTCCGCCGGCTGGAGCAAACGATCACTTGGTGCGATGAGAGACTCGCTGGCTATGCGCCTTTCGAGGTGCGGTCGGAGGGAACGACCTAGAGTTTCGAGTTGCGAGTTACGAGGCGCGAGTCAGGGAGATTACTTACTCGCAACTCGCGTCTCGCAGCTCGAAACTCCTTCCACCTCCGTCACCCGACGAAACAGCAGACCCACAAATTCCCGCAGCAGGTCGGCCTCGCGAGTTTCGAGAATGACCGACACCTGATACTGCAACTCGCGACGGGCATTCATCGCGATCGCTGCGGCGAGGGTCCCTTCTTCGGTCAACTCACCGCCGACCGCCATGCGGCTGAATAATTCTTCGAAATCGGCGCTATGCCAGTCGTCAAACATCTCCGGATGATTGTCGATCACCTCCGCGACGATTGGATTGGTAGCGCGGTCGAAGGTAACGTGGCCGTTGCCAAAAGGGTCTTGGAATAATTCGTCGGTAGCGACCCCCAGGCCGTGGGCCAATTTGTGCAGCGTGCGGGCATGGGGCCGCGTGGTCCCGTGCAACATGCTCCGCAGGGTCCGCTCGTCGAGCCCGGTGGCCGCCACCACTTCTTGCAGCGTCATATCCAGCCGAGCCATCAGCCGGCGGATATTCGCCCCCGGCAACAGCCGTAGCCCATGCAGATGAGATTCTGTTTGTATGGTACGCATGACGTGACCTACCAGAAAGTGTGTCCAAACCGCCCCTTGACAGATGTAAACATATGTATACTAATACCAGCAGGCTGTCAAGCAGGCTGCGAATCTGGTAGTTCAACGGGCGGGCGCTCAGGCACAAGCCTCCGCAGGTGCCGACTCGGTCTCCGCCTTGTGCAAGCCGACGACCAGGAGCACTGCGATTCCATTGGCCCAGTAGTACCAGGCGTCCAGGCCTGTGAAACCAAGGACGTTCGGTGCGAGTAGAAAAACTACGCCGACCAGAAAATCGACCATCAGATGCACCGAATACGGCAGCACGCGAAACACGCCGAGCTTGTGATCCGTCAAAAGTGTTAACACAAAAGCAGCCACTCCAGTTCCCACAGCGAGCCACAGCGCCAGCGGGTGTGAACCGCCGAGGTGCAACAAGAAAGGGACGAGCATCAAGCTCAGGGCAACGGGGTAGTCGAGATAAGCGTGCATTGTTTTCGTGACGAAGCGTGGATCCATGGCGGAGTCTCCTATGGAAAAGGAATGTTATCGTCCCTCTTCTCTGAAGGACTGGCATTCCTTGGATGCCATGCAAGCGGGAGATCTTACTTAACCAAGCCCAAATTCAGAAGCGAAAGGCATGTGGCAATCCGTTGGGCCATCACAAGCGTTCGATCAATCTGTCGTAGTCGGCATGCGAACCGATCCAATACCAGATCATGAGATCGCCCTCTTGGGCGCCGACTGCGCGATAACTGATGCCGACTCGCGCTGAATAAGTCGGCGGTTGGGCATGGACTTGTTTGAAATGAAGTCCAGGATGCATTGGATTGTCACGAAACAGACGATAAGCTTGGCGGGCTTGCCGCTGGACATGTGCTGGCAATGAAGCAAATAACTCGCGAAAACTCCGTGTCGTCCGCGATTTCATAACTGATCCGGGTCGAGTTCTTCGGTAAGCCCGGCTCGATACTCCGAAATCGCCTTTTCTGAGAGTTGGGAAAGCTTATCCGACGTACGGGCAATGGCCTGATCGAAATCATCTTCGGCTGCCATTTCGGCGAGCAAACGAGATGCTAAGAGCTCCTGCTCAGCCGCAGAGAGTTTAGCTGCCTGTTCAAATGCTTGTTGTAGTAGTGTTGTCATATGATTCTCCATTCACCACTATTCTACCACATTGCCAAAGATGTCCAAGTCTCAGCTCCAGCCTACTCGTCTTCCGGCAGTCGCGCAAAAATTGTGACACCTCTTCCCGAGGGATCGATGTAGAATCGCTCGGCCACGTATTCGTCTTCGCTCTGCAACTCGAACGCCTCTCCCTTCACGGCCAGGTGCTCCACAATCTCTTCAGGCAGATGGGGGATCGTCTGGCCCGGGTTTGCCATAAGTACTCCCTGTTTGGGATTGACCGCAGCCCAGAGTTGGCCGGAACCATCGGCGATATAGATCTCGCAGTCAACGGCACCCAGCCCGAGCAGCACTTCTTTGATTCGCATCGAAAGATCGGTCTCGATGACGGTCATGCCAAAAAATTCACCTGAGAGGTCGCCGTAGACCGGGGTGGCGGCAGAGAAACGACTAGTGTTGGCCAACTCATTCGCGTGGCGGGAACGTGCTGCGAGGAAAAGTTTTACATCTCCCGGTTCAAGATTTGCGACCGCAGTCATGAGTTCATCCGATTCCAACGTTTGCCGCCGGCTTACCGGCAGAACGCGAATCAAGGTTGGGTCCGCCGAGCTGCGTTCGACACGAACGAGGTCTGAGACTCCTTCCCCCTGTTTCGCCTCGAAGGAGAGAGCGAGGTAATCGGTGTTCAAACCAAGCATTCCCGTGAATATCGATTCCAGTCGACCACGCCAAACTGCTTCGTCTTCTCCTTCCATGCCGCTAGCCTCATTGACGAGGCTCTGAATCGGGGGCAAGGAGGCGAGAAATCGAACGTCATCTGCCATTCCTTTGGCAATTGCTCGTAAATGCACGGTAACTTCGCGGACATCTCCCTCCATTTCGGCATACCGGTTGTGCAATTCTGCGAGATGCGTTTGACGCGCAGCCATGCCTAGGGTCGTTAGCGCGACCAGCACTACCATTGCTGCTCCTATGAGGGTTTGCGACAATCGCTGGTGTTGAGAGATCCAGCGGTTCACGCGTTGCCAGGAATTTTCTTGGTAGGCGGTCACGGGTTCGCCGGCCATCCAGCGCTGGACATCCTCGGCTAGGTCGGTTGCCACCTGATAGCGCGCATATCTGCGACGAGCCATCGCTTTGAGGCAGATTGCTTCCAACGCAGGATCGGCGTTGGGAAGAGCATCTCGGGCCGCAGGAGTTATGCCACTGGCAATGACGCTAATCATCCCTCGAGCGCCCACTCCCGAATCGATCGACTCCTTCTGCGTTTTCTCGTGCGGGGCATAGCCGGTGATGATCGCAAACAGGATCGAGCCTAAACCGTAGATGTCGGTGCGATGGTCGAGTTCATCGAGTCGCCCCGCCGCTTGCTCCGGTGCCATGTAGAGAGGAGTTCCCAATACTTGACCTTCGCTGGTGCGATCAGCACTTCCGACCGTCACTGAATCCATGAGGCTTTCGACCGAGGCGTCGTCGATCACCTTGGCGAGTCCCCAATCAATGACGATGACTTGGCCGAAGCTGTCGATAACGACGTTTTCGGGCTTGAGGTCTCGATGAATCACCTTGCGCGAATGGGCGTGGCCGATGGCATGGCAGACATTAACAAAAGCGCTCAGCAGACGCCTGAGCAGCATCGGATCTTCATCCCCCTCTTCGCGCCGTTCGTGATACTCGCTGATCGAGTCCTGAAGCGTCGACCTGCCAAGAAAACGCATTGTGTAGAATGCCCGACCTGTCTCCTGGTCTTCCCCCAGTTGATAGATCGGCACGATGCTGGGATGGTCCAGTCGGCCGGTGATCTCCGCCTCATGCTTGAATCGTTCGATCACCGTTTCAGAGGCTCCCGCCGCGTGACTGATTTCTTTCAGAGCCACATAGCGGTTTAAATTGACGTCGCGCGCGAGCCAAACGCGCCCCAGCCCTCCTTGACCGAGTTTGCGAATGATTTCATAGCGACCTTGCATGACACGTGCGTCCTGGTCGCCTGCACGGGCGGCAACTGTCACGCCTAAGAGTTTGGCCACCCGGCCTGAACCGTCGAGCCGCTCAAGCGTTGCCAGCAGCATGCTCTTGCCCGCAGCGGGCATCTCCGATCCGCCTGCGATACTTCGTCGTGCACGGTCGACGCGTGCAGCCGCACTTATTTTGAGTTTTTCGATTTTCTCAGCGGACAACAGACCTCGGTTTTCGAGGTGTTGAGCCAGTGGGAGACTGCCGTACATGGACCAATCGGAGACCGCCGCTGCGATTTCACGGTCGTTGACGATGCCAGACTGTAGCAGCTCTGCGGCCAGCGCGATGTCCTGCTCTTGACGCGAAACACAAGCATCTGTCTCGAACAACAGTGTCGCAGCATATCGATCATCGTTGGTCTGGATCGATTCCAGGGGAGGTTTCTTCACTTCGTCGGACATGGGTAAGCTTTTCAAGAGGAGTAATTCAGGTCATTGATCCCTTGCCTCTATCTTAACATCGCGGCCTCCCAAGATGCACCAAACGTGCTTGACTCCTCAAAAATTCTGCAGGTTTTTGAGATATCCGTTCGCGTTACCCCAGCCAGGGATCATGAGGGGAATTGCCAGAAAAAACGGACCAATTCGTTCTCTGCTACCGACGCAGCCGACCAGATCCGAGGGCGAATGCAACACTCGCGATCAGGAGCAAGCCGGGTGGTTCGGGAACTGCCGTTACCGCGGAAGTGCTGGTGGCTGACAACGCGGCGTCGAGCATGGCGTCAAAGTCGCCGATCGAAGGTGCAATCTCACCGTAGGATCGCTGCCAGGTGAGAAAGTCGCGACCACTGAGTGCGTTTTCCTCGATGTCGAGCCCCGTCTGCCAAGTGACGAGATCGGTGGGACCGACATTTCCATCTCCGTCGAAATCGCCATAGGGAATCTGTCTGGAGATAGCCTTGATGTCGTACTGAAAGAAGTCGCAACATGGGGGTATTGTCCCCCCGCGCATAAACATCCAGCGGCCAAGCGTCGCGACATGCAACTTCACTTCTGCGGCAAACTCGCCGCTGCCGTCGTCGCCAGTGAAGCTGTAGACGGTGAGGCCGAGCGGTTCGTGGTGAATAGGTTTTCCATCTAGACCGGATAGATTCAATACCTGATCAATATCTATCGAAGCGAGAGGGCTAGCCGAAAGAGGATTGCCGGCCTTGGCTTCAACGTTAGCGAATTGAGCATAAGGCTCAAGCGCAGGAACCGGTCCTTCACCACCCCGGAAGCCGGTGATGAAATCATAGGTACCATGAATTGGTAAACGGTGATCGAACCCGCCAAACCCACCCGTCTGATGCAATGTACTTAACTGAGGAATGAACCGATAGGAGCGGAGCAAATCGGGCGGCTGAGCAAGGGCCGATTGCAAACAGAGGGCGACAAAGGCGAGTGATGCGAGCAAGCTGGCAGAAAAGAATCCGCGACGCATGATACACCTCCTTCGAGTGTTGGCCCGCGATGGGGATTGTATTGTAGCTAATCCGGCTAATACATTTCAAGCAATTTTTGGCAGTCAAAAGTTCCTGGAGGCAGAGCAGCGAGCGAAATCAAGCGAATTTTTCGGCCAGATTTTTGCCCGCAGTTGGCTCCGGCAAGGGTTTGCCTTCTTGTTTGAGTTGCTCGATCCAATCGTCCACGATTTCGCACAACTCCGCATAGACTTGAGCTTCGTTATCCCCATGGCAGCATGGCCCGACAATACCGGGACATTGGCCCACAAAGCACTGATCTTCGTCGGACCACTCAACGATTTTGATATAGCGGGCACTCTCGGTCACGATTGAGTTTCCTTAATGGCTTTTCTGACTTCGCGTTCCTGGTAGGGCTTTGCATCGTCGCCTTCCCTACCAGACATTGTAACTCGAAATCCAGTAGGATGCTCAAAATTGCGGTGACTTCCCTTACCGCTTCTTTCTATAAATCCGGCCTTAGTTAATTCTCGAACTAAATCGCGTATCTTCCTGGGCATGAGGAGTTCTGTAGCCTGTCTCCAGAGTAAATTTGGACAATTGAGTGAATTCGATACAGCCTCATATTAATAATTAAGGCTCCTCACCAGAATTTGTGGGTGATTGATCGGGTTTTGGCAGGCGGGAATGCGTTTTTTCAGGCATCGGCAGGGCAAAAAGAAGGTTCCCTCCGGACGTGGTCAACGGCAGCGTTGGACAATGATCAATCATCGAGTCGGCTGGTTTTTGCCTGGTGAAACGGAGTCGGGCTCTGCTGG
>JBGSPU010000040.1:0-42450 GCA_041738415.1 Bythopirellula sp. | reverse complement strand
GGCTCCTCGCCAGAATTTGTGGGTGATTGATCGGGTTTTGACAGGCGGGAATGCGTTTTTTCAGGCATCGGCAGGGCAAAAAGAAGGTTCCCTCCGGACGTGGTGAACGGCAACGCTGGACCATGGTCAATCATCGAGTCGGCTGGGCTCAATCATTGAGTCGGCTGGTTTTTGCCTGGTGAAACGGAGTCGGGCTCTCCTGGCGAACCACCTGACGAGGGATAGCCAGGTCAGGGCGGGAAGAAAGCCCCGCTTGGCCCGGACGGCTTGTTCCGTCAGGGTCGCTTTTTGGGGGCCAGATTTCTCAACCATTCTTTTTGCCCTGAAATGCCTCGAAAACGCCTGTCATATACGCCCAAAAGCCACTTGGCGACCCACAGATTCTGGCGAGGAACCAACAAAATAAATGAATGATTGTGAACATTATCAGCAATCAATTCCGTTGGTCATAGAGTAACCATCCACTCACTCTCCTTTCTCCCCCGCCGTCGCCGTTCCCTTGATGTACGCCCGCACCCGGTCGGCATACTCCAGGGGTGTCTGTCCCCGGTAGGAATCTTTCAACTCACGGAGCTTCTCTTGGATTGCTTGCGATTGGAATCCACGCTGTCCTGGTCGAAGCCCGAGGCTTAGCAGTGCATCGTCAAGCTTCTGCTGCGCCTCGTCGCCAGCGGGGCCTTCCTGTTCGGCGGCGTTCAGGAGTCCCTTCCAACGATCGACAAATTTTCGCAGGTCTTCTTTACTCCAGCCGAGTTTTTCTAACATCTCTTGATCGACTTGATCTTTATCTAGCTGGTCTTCCAGGCGGTCGAGCACGAGATCGCTCTGCTGTCGAGCGAAATCCAGATTCGCCTCGTCGCCAGGTTCCAACTCACCAGCCGGTGGAGTAGAACTCGAGCCTCCCGTGCCACCCCCTTGCGGTTGTTGTCCAGCCGACTTGGAGGGATTGGCTCCGTCAGCTAGTTCCTGTGGCCCCTCCTTGCTTGCGGCTTCACCGTCCGATTCTTGCCCCTCTTCACCAGCGGCAGTTTGACTCTCCCCCCCTCCGGGCTTGCTGCCTGTTCCTTCGGCAGACTCTTCGCTCCCCTCGCCGGATCGCTCATCACCAGCCTGGCCGGTCGGTTTGTCGGAAGCGCCGTCGGTTCCGGGTTGGGCCGAGTTTTCTCCGGCACCTGGCTCTGCAGCCTGACCTGCACCCTCGTCGGCGGCCGTGTTCTCTCCTGCTGCGCCCGTCCCTTCAGCATCCGCCTGTTGGCCAGCACCTTCTTGTCCACCACCAGAGCGATCGCCCCCCTGCCCTCCTTGCGAGTCCGATTCCTTATTGCCGTGAGCTTGTCCGGGTGCTTCTTGATCGTTCTCTTGAGGGTCCTGGGACTCTTCGCCCGGCTTGTCACCAGGTTTCTTGTCTAGTGCATCAGGCGAACCTTGCTCCTCGCCGGGATTTTCACCTGCACCCGCCTCACCTTGCTCGCCGGACATCTCTCCCTCGGGTGAATCTTGTTCGTCTCCATCGCCTGCCTGTTCGGATTTGTCGGGCTGCTGACCTTGCTTCTCCCCGGCCGACTCACCATCCGCTCCCGCACCATGCGACTGGCGATCTTGCTCGGCCCCTTCAGTACCTGCCTCTCCCTCTTGAGCACCCTCTGCATCGGAACCCTCGCCAGACTGATCGGAATCGGGCTCTCCTTCCCCCCCCGATTCCTGGGACTGGTTGTCCGCATTGCCGCTTGCGTCTTCGCGAGGCTCACCCTCTTGGCCCTGAGAGTTCGCATCTTTCTCGGCAAGGTGATCTGAAATTCTCTCAAAGGCCTCGCCGTCGTCATCCCCCTCGGCAGAAACCTTGCCCGGTTGCTGCTGATCGCCTGGCTCGGAATTCTCCCCACCGGCTCCCTCTTGGTTTTCTTGCTTGTCACCTGATTCGCCGTCACTTTCCGTACTCTCGCCGCCAGCCCCTTCACCTCCCTGTTGCTGTTGGCCCTCTCCTGACTCGCCTTCATTTCCTTCTCCGCCACCTTCTTGCGATTCGCCTTGTTCGCCATCCTCACCGGAGGATTCGCCGCCGGCACCGCTGGCCTCCCCCTGTTCGTCACCGCTCTCTCCAGCTTCTCCTTCGTTCGAGTCTCCGCCCCCTTCTTTCTTCTGTTGCCCTTCACCAGTCGGGTTCTGCTGATCGAACTGCGGTGGTCCAACGACTCGAATCCGCTGCCGCGAGGTTTCGGCTACGTTGGCTTGAGGGCGACGGTTGTCGGTTGCCGTACTCCAGTATTCCAGGATGTCGCCCGGCTTGAGATCAAGCTCTGCTGGCGTGGCCATAAAGCGGCCCACAAATCGCCCTTCATACTCCTCATTCAGCAATTCGTGATCGAGCACCTGCTTCCCAGCAAGCTGCCCCAGGAGCGACACATTGCTCAGCAGAAAATCAGGATCACGGGCCTCTACCTCAATCGTAAACTCTTGGTGGACCGGCACATCGAGCTGTTCAACCGGTTGGTCTTCCTCGTCCCGAGGGGCGATGATCTCTATCTCAGGGGCATAGTCGGGAGTAACATCGATCTCATACTTCGGCGGCATGCTGTTCGTACGGTCGTTTTTCGTCTTGTAGCGTAGCACATAGCTATCGTACTTGGGTGTGCGGCGATCCTCTTTGAGTGCCAACGTAAATTCAGCATTAGCTTTTTCGCCGCTCGACTTCATCGCCAGATCATGCCGCCCATCGGCTGCGAAATCGACGTATGCACTAGCGATCTGGTAGTTGGCCTGCGCATAAAGAATGACCTTCGTCCCCTCGAGGGCGCGAATATCTCCGGTCCCCTCGACTTCGCGCGAGGCCATCCCCGTGTA
This sequence comes from Bythopirellula sp., assembly GCA_041738415.1. Taxonomy (GTDB): domain Bacteria; phylum Planctomycetota; class Planctomycetia; order Pirellulales; family Lacipirellulaceae; genus Bythopirellula. Next base: position 39,609 of record JBGSPU010000040.1, on the reverse strand, counting down.
AGCAGGGTATTCGTAGCGAATCCGCTCGACGACCAACGTCGGCCGCGCGAACACGGTTACTCGATACTTGGGCGAGCGGGCGTCCCCGGCCGTGATCCAGTAATCCAAGTCTTGTTGCACACCACCACCATCACTACTAGCAAAACGATCAGGGATTTTTCCTTCATAACGCAACCCACCCACGGTTCCCGCCAAGGGAACCACGCGGTCCTCGGCCTGGCCATCGAGCGTCGAGTAATGTACCTCGACCGGTTCATCCTCGTTGAGCCCATGCACCTCTGCGGAGATCGGCAGCGGTTCGCCCCGAGCGAGCGAAGTATCACCGGGAGTCACAGCTATAATTTCCACACGACTCGGCACCGCGATTTCAGACCACGGCATGAGCACGCGGGCAATCGAAGTCGTCAGGTTCTTCGGCGAGACGATTCGGTACAAGGCACAAAGCGCCACCACTGCCACCAACACATAGCCAAGTCGCAACAGGGCCGAGCGGTCGATGACCGATTCGAGCGACGCCTCCGCCAAGCGCTGGGCCGCCTGCTGTTCGATCGCCTGATACACCTTCTGTGAAAGCTGTCTGCGATGCGTACGGAGCAGCAAGAAATTGAGCAAACTGTTTTTCAGCGAAGGGGTATTTCTCTCGATGATTTGCGCAGCATAAGCCGGATTGATCGACCGCGACAGCAGTGGCCAAAAGGCTCGCCAACTGTACCAGCCCACACTGACAACCAGCAGGGCGAGCAGCCCCATCCGTGTCGTCTCGTTCCACCCCCCAGGGATCACCCACTGGTCCAGCACCGCCGCGGTCAGCAGAAAGGCGAGCACGCCAATCACGAGCGTGATCATGCCTGCCATCAAGTCAAGCAGCTTGAGCGACCTGAGTGTGCGACGAATCTGCTCGTCGACGAGCATCTCTTCCGCGCGGGGACCCAAGGGCGGGAGAGACGGAGGCGAGGATTTGGTAACACTGGCCATGGCAGTTGAGGGGATTCTCTAGTTCCAGGGAGCGGGGAGTCTTGTTCCATTATAAGGGTGTCAGCCCAAAGGTCAGGCCGCTGCCGAGATATTTTACGGAAACGGGGTAAATCTAGCCCAATTGCTTTAATATTACCCTGAACGCAACTCTCCCTAGCCGGACCGCCACCGCGGTCCGGGAAAACTTCATACTTCGATGATTATTTCGGCTTGCAACAAATAGTGTATGCATAGACACTTATCAAACTTGCTTCACCTCAGCCGGATCGCCACGCGATCCGGGAACTTGTGGAGACACTGCCATGCCATGTTTCCTCTTCACTTATCACGCCTATGGCTCCTGGATGCCCGGTCGCCAGCAGGGTTACGTCAAATGGGGCCGAGGCATCTTGCCCACCGATCCTCCTATGAATCAACTTTACACCGACTCCATGGTAGAAACTCTGGTGTTATTTGACAGCAATCTTCAGCGTGCTCTCATTGCAAGTCTGTTGGAATCTGCACCGAAACAGGAATTCGAACTCTATGCTGCTGCGACCGATGCCTCTCATATACACGCCTTATTGGGTTGGCGCGACGGGCGACGGGGTACGAAGTTACGAGGATTGGTGAAGGGCTCTCTGACACGCTATCTAAACAAGACGGTTAGTCGTCGCACTTGGCTTGCCGAAAAGGGGAGTTGCAAGCAAGTGAAGGATCGAGGGCATTTCAACCACCTCAAAGAGGTCTACTTGCCGAGGCATCGGGGGTGGAAATGAAGTCGTGAGCGAGGATATTATCTATGATGGTTACCTGTTTCTAAAACCCGGAGGGCAGTGGCCCTCCGGCTAAGTTGATTTCTCCTCCCTAGCCGGACCGCCACGCGGTCCGGGAAGCAATCACGCCCCCCATGCTAAGCCCCTCCGAATTCCGCGATCTGGTAAGCGGCCGGCAGACTGGTCCGCGCGCCACCCTGCTGCGGGGAGCTTTGCGCTTGGCAGAGACACCGTATGCATGGGCCATGCATTATCGTAATCACCGCTTTGATGAGGGACACGCGGTTTCACACTCGGCAGGAATCCCCGTCGTGAGTGTCGGCAATCTCACGCTCGGCGGCACGGGTAAGACACCTCTCGTTGAATGGCTGGCCCGAAAACTTGGAGAGTCGCAGACGCGCGTAGCGATAGTGAGTCGTGGTTACGGAAGTGAGCAAGGCAAGCCGAACGACGAAGCCCTGGAGTTGGAATTGGCATTGCCCGGGGTGACGCACATCCAGAATCCCGACCGCGTGGCAGCAGCCAAGATTGCCGTCGCCGAACACGCTGCCCAGATGATACTTCTCGACGACGGCTTCCAGCATCGTCGCCTCCAGCGCGATCTCGACATCGTGCTCTTGGATGCCACCGAGCCGTTCGGCTTTGACCATGTCTTTCCCCGCGGCACACTTCGCGAGCCGGTTACAGGACTTGCGCGGGCCGACGTGGTAATCTTAAGTCGGGCAGACCTGCTAACCGCTTCGGAACGCAATGCAATCCACGCTCGAGTCGCACGCTTGGCCCCGCAGGCGACTTGGTGCGAAGTGCGACACCATATCTCCGCGCTCATCAACAGCGCTGGCCACCATGTAGAACTGAACATGCTCGCCGGCAAACGGGCCGCCGCATTCTGTGGCATCGGCAACCCCGCCGGATTTCGCCATACCATCGACACGCTCGACTGCGAGATCATCCGCTGGCGCGAGTTCCCCGATCACCACAGCTACACCCACGAAGATATCACTTCAATCAGCGAGTGGGGTCAAGGAGCGGATGTGCTTCTCACCACGCGCAAGGATTTAGTCAAACTCCGCGTGCCAACTCTTGGAGGGATCCCATTGTGGGGGGTAGGAGTCGAAATCGAGTTTCTCACCGGGCAGAAAGATTTAGAGAATCAACTTTCCAAGTTAACCCTCGACACCGCAGAAGTCTGAGTCTTGAGTTGAGCCCCCTGCCCGTCACTCGAAACTCAAGTCTTTTCTTACTTCGCCTTGATCACCGCCAACTCGTTCACCAACCGCTCACTTGTTAGTACGTCCATTGCCACATGTTGAGCCAATTGCTTGGTGTAATACGAACTGCACGAGCCAGTGAGCACAATAGAATTTTCCGCCACTCTTACCTTGAGCTGGCGAATACGACCCGGAAGGTGCGACTCCAATTGTTCCCGGACAAGGTGGGCCACTTCCTCACCCACAAGTCCTGTACGGAACTGGCGATTGGGATTCTCTAGCGTCGAGACTCCTGACACGAAACTGGCTTCGTATTCGCGGCTCGTGCGATCAGCCATCGCTTCGCTGGCGGCATCTTGTTGAATAAGAGTACCCATGGTCGACCTCCGTGTGGTTATTGACGAACAGTGACTCCCCACACTTATGCAATCTAGTCCTCTCTGTATACGTTGGTCAATGTCGAATACAGTGGAAGCCAAAACACCGCTATCAATTCGGATCAATCACAATCTTTTGCAATCCGCAAAAAGGCTGAAATGGGACGTGGATAAACGCAGATTTAGCGGATTAAGGCGGAATTGTCTGGAAGTCAATCATACCGATCCGCATAAATCCGCCTAATCACGTTCCTGTGCGGACAATTACTTCTCGTAACAGTGATTCGTTACCCAAATGAAGCTATTGAAGTTTCCCTACTTTTTCCAAGTGTTGGATCACTTGTTTGGCGAGTTCTGCGGGGGTAAGGTGATTTGAGTCAAGTACCAATTCTGCCTGCTCGGGGGCTTCGTAAGGAGAACTTATGCCCGTGAAATTGCCGATCTCTCCCGCCCGGGCTTTCTTGTAGAGACCCTTCGGATCGCGCGATTCGCACGTTTCAAGCGAAGCATCGACAAACACCTCGATAAAATCGCCCTCCGGCAGACCTGCCCGCACGGCATCGCGATCGGCCCGATAGGGACTCACGAACGCCGTAAGCGTCACCAATCCCGCGTCGCTCATTAGCCCCGCCACGGCACCCACGCGGCGGATGTTTTCTTCGCGGTCTTGTTGTGAGAATCCCAGTCCGAAGCGTTTTCCAAACTCCTCGCCAAATCGGGCGGCCAAAATGTCCGGCGTGGCGTTCAGTCCATGCCGCACATTATCACCATCAAGCAAATAGCTGTGAACACTTCGCTCGTGGAGCATTTGATCTACGACATTGGCAATCGTGCTTTTGCCACAACCGCTCAGGCCGGTAAACCAGACCACGCACCCGCGATGGCCATTGAGTTTTTCGCGGTCGGCCCGCGTCACGCTATGATCGTGCCACACAACGATCGGTTTTTCTTGATCGGACATAGTGGGAAATGAATCTAAAATAAATGAGGACCGAGCTAATCAGCGATGCCTGCCAGTTCACACAGATTGGCATTCACAACCGGTTGCGGACAACTCCACACCAGGAAGAACAATGCCTCGCGGCACCAACGACCGACGGGATGCCCTTGCACATAGCCTGCCCCTTTGGCGGTGACCAGTGCCGCCTGGGTTGCCCGCAGTACGAGGCTGTTGGCTCGCTGGCGCAATAACTCGGTCGAGCAACTCGGCTCCCCTCGCACAACGGCGAACAGTGCCTCATGGACTTCGTCGTAATCACCACGCAGCGCGTCGAACGGCACAGCAAGATCAGTCCGCTTGGCAGCTTCGGTCTCAATAAAGTCAATCGCGGCGCGGGCCAGCCCCACGGCCAATGTCGAGGTTTGATGCCCCCCCGTGCCGGCACCCGTGCCGAGCGACATCACGTTCTCCACCGGTCCAACCAGCAACCAACGTTCGTCGACGAAAGCGCGATCGCAAATCACTTGCCCCGTGTGGCTGGCCGACAAGCCCACCAATTTCGCAGGCTCCCCCACCGACACGCCAGCCAAATTCATCGGCAGCACCACCAGCAATTGCTCTTCGGTGGCGGTGTCATTCTCCATGAGAGTTGCCCCAGTGACCACATGATTGGCGTGCGCAGCCCCCGTCACCCAGGGACTGAACCCATCGAGCTCATATCCCCCCTCGACACGTCGGGCGCGCAACACGGGAGTTGCCAAATGCCGACGGCTTGTGGTGAGATGCGAGATTCCGACCGTGGCAAAACGCTCTCCGCTGGCCAGTTCCGGCAGTAACAACTCTTTGAGTGAGACATTCTCACCGCTGGCAATCCGTCGGCAGGCCCCCGATCGCTGGGTGATGATGAAAGTCGTGGTGAGACACGCCTTGCTGAGGGCCAAATAGCCCCGCACGATGCTCTCCTGATCCCAAGCCTGCCCCCCCCACTCCGGCTCGATGAACCATTCGAACACCCCATACTCGCCACACAATCGCAACTGCTCCGCTGGCCATTGGCCGGTGAGGTCGGTTTCCCCGGCGAGTTGGTGAAGCTGTTCGCACAGCGACGCCAACGCCGGGTCGTCGGGGGAGGTGATGTGAGTTGGCATGGGGAGAGTTGGAGTGGGGAGAGTGAAGTGCTGAACAAGTCAACTTTTCAATTTGCCTAATTGTACACCCATTGTGTCCCCGCCGCCAACCTATCCGTATGTCCCTTTACCAATGAAGATTCGGAGTTGAATCTCCACTGTTGTGCTGGTTTGGTGTATGCTGGTGGGCAATGTATAATTGACCCTAGTCCCTGCGATGAGACGGGCTTCTGAGTTTGAGCATTAGTCGTAGAGAAACGTTTGCACCCCTTGCTAGCGGAGTCACCCTGATATGCCGACGGTACTTCGCATCGGTTCTTTCCGGTTTCACTTTTACTCTGATGAGGGACAGGAACCGCCGCACATTCATGTCCGCACTCCAGATGGAGAGTGCATATTTTGACTAGATCCGATGATCGCATTGGCCGCGAATCGTGGGGTACCACCGCACGAGCTACGGAAGATCGAAAAACTGGTATTTGAAAATCATACATTCCTGAAGGACGCTTTCGATGAGCACCACAACCACTAACACACAGAATTCACTGGAGCCGGCCGCCATACGCGCATGGACTGAGGAGCGGACCGTGTACGTCGAACTCCATGACAATCGTACAATCGGCTTTCCGGCAGATAGGTTTCGAATTCTGGCTTCCGCCACAGACCAGCAGTTGGCCAAAGTGCAACTCGAACTGAACGGGTATGCCCTTCGCTGGGAAGAACTTGATGAAGACATTACCGTTCCCGGCATCGTAGCAGGAAGATTTCAATTGCCTCCGCTCTGAAGAAAAATCGCCCCCGGGCCGCGCGGCGGTCCGGCTAAGACGAATAACTCCTCCGCCAAATCCACTACCGCATATTCATGTCCGAACTCAACCCACCTGCAGCAACCAAGTAGGCGTTCTTGACATAGTCCATCACCATGCGATGGGCACTAAAGCGTGCCGCCAGCGAGGCGATCGAGTTGGTCATTCGCCCAATCCATTGCTTCGGCAGACCGTCCACATCACGGTCGTAGAACAGCGGAATTACTTCCTCGCGCAAGACTCGCATGAGTTCGTCGGCATCGCGTTGGTCACCGACGGCAGTATTGACATGTTGCTTGCCCAGCCCGATTGCGAAACCGTTCTTGCCATTGTAGGCCTCCGCCCACCAACCGTCTAACACCGAGCAATTCAAGCCACCATTAAGCACCACCTTCTGGCCGCTCGTGCCGGAGGCCTCTAATGGTCGCCGAGGATTATTGAGCCAAACGTCCACTCCCTGCGTCAAGTGCCGGCCCACGTTGATGTCATAATCTTCGACGAATACGATTTTGTTCGCCAGCCGGGGATCGTGCCGCAGGTTGGCAATCTCTTGAATCAGCTTCTTGCCGGGTTCGTCGGCTGGATGCGCTTTTCCGGCAAAGATAAACTGGACCGGGTGGTTGGCGTCATCGATCAATTCGGCGAATTGATCGAGGTTCTTCATAAACAAGTCAGCCCGCTTGTAGGTGGCAAATCTCCTGGCGAAGCCAATGGTCAAGGCACTCGGATCGAGCAGCGTCCGGGCCGTCTCGACGGCGGCTTCGTCTTCATTGCGACGACGACATTGCCGACTCACACGTCGCCGCACGAACTCCAATAGCCGGCTCTTGAGTGCATTGTGTGTTTCCCACAATTCACCCGGATCAATCTCATAAACCTTTTGCCAATTCTCTGAATCTCCCACATTGGCGAGCCAATCTGAGCCAAGATAGCGGTCATAGAGCAACTGCATCGGATGTGCTAGCCAACTTGGGACGTGGACGCCATTGGTGATGTGTCCGATGGGGATTTCCTCCTCGACCCGCCAGGGCCAGAGATTCGACCACATCCGTCGGGAGACCTGACCGTGCAGCGAGCTGACGGCATTGGCTCTCCGCGAGAGTTTCAAGCCGATGACCGTCATGCAAAACGATTCCTGTTCGTTTTGAGGTTCGACACGTCCGAGCCCCATTAATTGTTGGTAGGTAATACCAAGCTGCTGCCTTAACGGTCCCAAATGCTCTTCAATCAGCTTGCCCTCAAAGCGATCGTGACCAGCAGGGACGGGGGTGTGGGTCGTGAAGACCGTATGTTGGGCCACGTCGCGCAAGGCATCATCAAACGCCATTCCATCGTCGCTCATGCGTTCGCGAATCACTTCCAGGGGGGCAAAGCCGCTATGCCCCTCATTGAGGTGATAAACGCCCGGGTGAATGCCGAGAGCACGCAGGGCTTTCACGCCGCCGACACCAAGCACCAACTCCTGGCGAATGCGGGTACGCAGGTCACCGCCATACAGTCGGCTGGTAAGTTCGCGATCCTCGGGGCGATTCCCTTCCACATCGCAGTCCAGCAAATACAGCGGCACGCGTCCCACACGCATCAACCACACCTTGGCCACAAGTTGCCCGTCGAGAGTTTCGATGGAAACAGTTATCGGCTTGCCGTTCTTGTCGTGGGCTGGCTCCATGGCCAGATTCTCGACCTTGGTATCCAAGTACTCTTCGTTCTGCCAACCTTCACGGTCAAGTTGCTGCTTGAAATAGCCCTGATCATAGAACAGACCGATAGCCACCAACGGCACCCCCAGCCCACTGGCACTCTTGATGTGGTCACCCGACAGAACTCCCAGACCACCCGAATAAATCGGCACCGATTCGTGAATGCCAAACTCCGCGGAAAAATAAGCGACCGGCATCGAGCCAAGGACCCCTCCCTCACGTGCTCCCCAAGTGCTCTGCGTTTTCTTCAAATAATCTCGCAGTCGGCGGTGGGCCTGATTGATGCGCGTAAAGAGCACCATCTCCGAGGCCCGCTGGGCGAGTTGGTCGGGGGTCATTTCCGCTAGCAGCGCCACTGGATTGTGATCCAACTGCCGCCAACGCACCGGATCCAAATCGCGAAACAAGCTAACCACTTCGGGATGCCACGTCCACCACAGGTTTCTGGAGACCGCCACCAATTTGTCATACATCGCTTGGGGAGTTACTTCGGTCCAGATATCACGGGCAGGTTTGGTTGTACTACGAGGAATTTCAATCTGACTCATACTAAGCTCACCGGGATGGTTGGAAACAGGGCATCTTCGCCTACGACCCGCAGATTATAGCGAATTACTCTGGAAAGGGGATGAGGAATCTGCTTGCGGCAAATACCTCTGGAAAAAATGGCTAAGCAATCGCTTCTCAAGCCGGTCATGGATAGTCTTGCTAACCCAAGATAGAATAAAACGAACCTCGCAGTTAGCCTAAATTATCGCGAGTTGCTAGCTCAAACCGCCCAACGTTTAATAGCCCTTTGGAGATAATCCTGTTGACGACCCTTGCCCAGGCCTATGGCCACGACCGATTCGGTCTATCATTCGAGCTTTTTCCACCGAAGACCGATGCTGGCGTCGAAAATCTGTGGTTTCACGTCGACCGCTTGGTAAAGTTCCAGCCCAGCTACATCACTTGCACCTACGGTGCGGGAGGGACAACCCAAGATCGCACCCTTGAAGTGGTTGCCCACGTCCGGCGAAAATTCCAATTAACTGTGGCGACCCACCTTACCTGCGTCGGCAACACGGTCGACCAGTTGCGCGGCTACCTCCAGCGCGCCCGAGAGATGGGGATCGACAACGTAGTGGCCCTCCGCGGAGATCCTCCCAAGGGAGAAACTGCCTTCCGCAGTGTCGAAGGAGGATTTTCATTTGCCAATGAGTTGGTCAATTTCATCCGCAGGGAATTCAAGGACATGGGCATCGCGGTGGCCGGCTATCCCGAGACCCATCAAGAGGCCGTCAGTCCCGAGATAGATCTCACTAACCTCAAACGCAAGGTCGACGCCGGGGCGGACATCGTCATCACCCAATTGTTCTACGACAACGCCGATTTCTTCGCTTTCCGAGATAGATGCCAGGCAGCAGGTATTGAAGTCCCGCTCATCCCGGGTCTCCTGCCCGTAACCAACTCGGCACAAATTCAGCGGATTTCCTCGCTCTGTGGAGCGAAACTACCTGCAGACTTTCTCAGGGCACTGAGCAAACACGAGGATGGATCAGAGGGCCAGTTTGAGGTGGGGGTCGAATTTGCGACCCACCAAGCCGCCGAGTTGATTGCCGAGGGGGTGCCGGGAATTCATTTCTACGTGCTCAATAAATCCGAGGCCACCGAGCGGGTGCTCAGCGACGTCTCGCTCCCCAGGTGATACGATGACTGACCTGACCCATTCCGATTCCGACCTCAATGGTCGAACGCTCGGCGGCTATGCTGTGCTTCGCAAAATTGGTTCCGGCGGCATGGCCGATGTGTACCTCGCCGAGCAGCAATCGCTCTCTCGACAGGTCGCCCTCAAGGTGCTTCACTCCCGCCTGGCAGATAACCCCAGTTACGTCCAGCGGTTCCACAACGAAGCCCGCGCCGCGGCTTCGCTCGTGCATCCCAACATCGTCCAAATCTATGAAGTCGGCGAGACAGCGGGCCATCATTTCATCGCCCAGGAATATGTCGCCGGCAAAAACCTCGACCAAATCTTACAGCGACAAGGGGCTTTGGAGCCTGGGACCGTGCTGGATATTCTCCGCCAGGTGGTGTCGGCCTTGTGCCAGGCGGCGGAGATGGGGATCGTGCATCGCGACATCAAGCCTGCCAACATCCTGCTTAGTCCGACGGGTGTGGTCAAAGTTGCCGACTTCGGCCTGGCACGCGTGTTGAGCGCAGATACCAAAACGCTCACCGAAGTGGGTGTAGCGCTGGGAACTCCGCTTTACATGAGTCCCGAGCAAATCGAGGGCCGGCCGGTCGATTCCCGGAGCGATATTTATTCCTTGGGAGTTACCAGCTATCACCTCCTCTCCGGTGTGCCGCCACACTCAGGCGAGACGGCGCTGGCGATCGCCGTTGGGCACATCAACCGAGAGCCTACCCCGCTAGGCAAGGTCCAAGCTGGTTTATCGGATGATTTTGTGGCGGTCGTGCATCGCATGATTGCCAAGCAACCTTCGGGGCGTTACGCAGGCCCCAGTGAACTCATGCGAGAACTCAGGAGTCTGGCCACGACTGCTGCCCAGCAGGGTTGGGCCGCAAATGCGGAAGAATGGTCGCTTTTGGATTGGATTTCCGCCGATGGCAACCGCACAGCAGCCAATACTCAGTTGGGCCAACTCATGCGCGAGCACACTCAGTTGGAACCTGCTCGGTGGAAATGGCAGCATCTGGCAGGGCTGATCGCCATTGCCATGTTTGGCGGGGCCGCACTCGCTTGGGTCATTCAACCGCGTTTCATCCTCGAAGGAACCAACATGGCCACAATCCCGAAACGCGATTCCCCCGCCGCTCAATTATTCCATGCCAAGATGAACGAGAGCGAAGCTGCCTGGCGGGCAGTCTGGGAATATTTCCCCGATGCCGACGACTACTACGGACAACTCGCCGAGCAGGGTCTCGTGCGACATTTTCTGTTCGACTCCCCGCAGTACGACAAGGCACTGGCCCTCGCTGAGAAACTCGCCAACGAGGGGAAAACTGACGAATCAATCCTCGCATTCGCGTTGGCCACTCAATTCGTAAGCCTGGAACAACTCGGCCGGCAACGTGAAGCGCGCGACATCTATTCACAGCTAACTCCCACCATGAAGGATCAACTCAATCGATTCGAGAATCAACTTTATGAGTCGATGCAAGGTTCGCTAAGCCGGCTGGGAGACTAGCGTTTTTTCCACATCAGATTTCCCAGGGTGCGCCGGCGAACATATTAATAATACTGGCGGCGACCCTGGGCGATGGGGTTGAACCACATCGTGGTTTGATTGGGATTATTTCTCATTTCAATTCTTTACGCCGAAGGCGTTACCTTCCACAGCCCAGGGTCGCGAGAGCGCAACCTGGGGCCACTGCCGCCACACGTCGATAAATGCCATCCATCTTCGCGGACGCTGTTACGGTGATGCCATTATAGTGCGGGTTTCCACATGCCAGGGCTGCAAAAAACCCACCAAAAATACTGTACAAACGTATAGTTTTTGGCCACCTTTTCTGCTAGTTTCTTGACTGTCCGGCGACGCATCGAATCGTGGCATTTTCTCGGGCCAGTTCGCGTCCCCCAGCAACAACATGAGGGCAAAACCGTGGAAAACCAGCTTTCTCTTCGTTCCGATCCTCCCCCATCTGAGGACGAAAACCAACCCTGGGACGACGACCCTTGGGAAGTCTTCATTCCCGACGAAGATCAGTGCGATCCGCTCCCTGAATTCGGGGACTTTTGGACCGATGACGGCGACGGCGAACCAGGCTTGGCTATCTACCAACGGCAGCACAGGAGGTTCCAGCCATGTTGTCATTAGAAGTGGTGATGGAAGTCCGCCGCCTGTTGGATGCGGGCGAACTCTCTCAGCGCAAGATTGCCCTCAAGGTGGGCGTGAGCCGAGGGATCGTCAATTCAATCGCCAACGGTCGCCGCGGTCTGCATGGACGCGAGACGACAGCAAAATACTCCTATGACAATCAAGATGTGATTGCCCAGCGCTGCCGAGGTTGCGGGGCCATGGTCTACATGCCGTGCTTGTTGTGCCGTGCGCGCCAATACCGTGTGAGAGAAGATCAAGTCATGCTGCATCGCTCCAGCCACCCTGCCACTCCCAAACCCCGTGTTGCCTAGCAAGCTCCAGTGAGCCAAAGAACCGACTTCTCGTCTTATTCGCTATAAACGGAACTGAGCAGCGCACGCGACGGGGTTGGAAGAAGATATTTTCCAACCTTTCTCATTTAGGGCCGACATCTGACATAGGTTTATAGTGGAGCCTTTCTTACTAATCTTTCCTTATTCAATCCCACATTCATCCGATGGCTTGACTGCCTGTATCACAAGACTGCTGAGCAACGGACCACTTTTCTCAATTCACATTCTGCTGAAAGTTCCCATATGTTTACCCATGGTCGACTGGCAAGGCAGGCAGGATGCCCTCCAGCACGCCGCGGTGTCGCCGCCGCGGAGCTGGCACTGATTCTGCCGTTGCTTGTCTTGCTGGTGATGGCCTCGATCGAGGCATGCACGATGGTTTTTCTCAATCACAGCCTCTCAATCGCCAGCTACGAAGCTGTCCGCGTAGCGATTAATTTTGACTCGAATAACGCCGCTGTGGAAGAGAGATTTGATGAAATCATCCAGGCGCGAGACGTCTCGGGAGCACTTCTCTCGATCTCACCGGGAAACGTCGCAACGGTGCCTCGTGGGACTCAAATCTCCTTAACAGCAACCGCTCCTTGCGACGAGAACACTTTGATACCCCCTTGGTTCTTCGGAGGAAAAACGTTGTCCGTCACGACAACGATGGTCAAGGAGTAAACTTCAGTCCTTTCCGTTCACTCAATGAGGCCTTCAGCCATGTCTCACTTTAAACTCCCAAACAAACGCGAAACCAAAACCGAGGACCGCCGTCGGGGCACGATCACCATCCTGGCATGTTTCTTGATTGTCGTCTTCTTGGCGAGCGTCGTGTTGTCGGTCGACGTAGCCTATATGCAGCTAAGTCGCACGCGTCTCCGCTCAGCGACCGATGCGGCTGCGCGAGCAGCCGGTGAATCGCTCTCCAGACTGCAAGACATAGACGCCTCACGCGAAGCAGCCAAGACCCTTGCCCAGGCCAACTTGGTCGCGGGCACACCACTCGTCTTAGATGACGACGACATTGTCTTCGGACATTCCGATCAGCAAGAAGGGGGCGCATGGGACTTCGTCGCAGATGCGGAACCAATCAATGCCGTTCGCGTCAATGGCCGCCGCACAAGAACAGCCCCTTCAGGAAGCATTCCAACTCTGTTCGGCATGTTTTTCTATGTGTTCGATTTCGAGCCGACACAACTTGCAACCGTTGTGCGACTAGACCGTGATATCTGCCTGGTGGTGGATCGCTCCAGTTCGATGAAACTGTATCTCACGGATACGGCTCCGGTGATGTCCACGGGCGATTCACGCTTCTGCCAGCCTCCGAACATGTCGCTAAGCCGATGGGGAGCCTTATCGGTGGCAGTGGACCGGTTCACCAGCGCATTGCTGACGACTCCCCAGACGGAACATCTGGCACTGGTATCCTATGGAAGCAATTACACTTCCTGTAGTTACACAAACTATGCCGCAACCATCAATCAAGCACTTAGCAATGATTACACAGATGCGACAGCAGCACTACAGAATATCTCCAATTCGAAGTTCAACGGCATGACAGATATATCGGCCGGCATCCTCAAAGGCATTCAAGTGTTGACTTCTGCTCAAGCACGACCGTATGCCGCAAAAACGATGGTGCTGATGAGCGACGGGGCTTATACGCAAGGTGTGCAACCCAGTACGGTAGCGCCCCAGGCGGCTGCCGAGAATATCGTTATCCACACGATTACTTTTGGCGAAGCCAACCCGACAGAAATGCAGGCAATCGCCGACGCGACGGGGGGCAACCATTACATTGCCCCGGATGCGGCTGCGTTGCAGGACATCTTTGAAGAGATCGCTTTGACACTTCCTGTGATGTTTACTGATTGAGTAACGTGCCGATCAATCCCGGGACGAATCTGAGGGCAACCATGCGAAGAAATAGACGAAATCGAGTTCGATGGAAAAACCGATTGGGGGCCACGGTGGTCGAGTTTGCGATCTGTAGTCCCATTCTCTTCTTGTTTACTTTCGCGTCGCTTGAGTTCTCGCGGGTAAATATGATTCGGCAAACCGTTGAAAACTCGGTGTACGAGGGTTGTCGACGAGGGATCGTCCCCGGGGCCACTGCCGCGGACGTCGTAGAGGCAGCACAATTCGTACTCAACGCAACTTCCATTTCGGGCGCTCAAGTGACCGTCGATCCAACCACGATTACTGAGGACACCAAAAACGTGAGCGTCTCGGTCGTGGTACCGCTCAACACCAATTCGTGGGTCGCGCCTTTTTTCTTCGTCGATAAGCAGATCAGCAGTAGTCTGACAATGCGCCGTGAGCGCGGCCTCAGCAGCAATATCGACTGAGGGCTTCGTGACGTAGCCGTAGACGCCCAATCTCCCTCTGCTTCGCCAGTCAGACCCGAATCGGGCTAGGGTGTGGTGAATTCTACTTTGGCAATTCTTGCCCCTTTTCGGTTGCCACTGAGTTTCCACTTTCCACCACGTAAAAACTCCTCTCGGCCAAAAATCGTGCGGCGATTCGCTTCTCAATCGAGAGAATTGGATTCCCACTTGTTTCACTTTGGAAGGGAAACCGAAGTTGCACCGAACAAAGAATTGTGTCAATTTGGCCACGAACAATTACACGGCCAATTTGGCTAAGATGACCAATTTGCCTAACATCCCGAAGTTGATGAAAATGGGGCTCCTCGCCGATGATTCGTTTCCTTTTAATCCTCGTTTATCTCAGTTGGTGCTTTGCTCCACTTCCTAACGGCGCTGAAGAATCGGCTCAGGCTGCCTTCGATGAACTGGTTGATGACTACTGGCAGTTTCGCCTGCGCGAGTCGCCACTGTTTGCCACCGCCACGGGCGATAGCCGTTACAACGATCAATTGGGTTCCGTTTCACTCGCTGATTGCCGGCGACGTAATACGGCTGAACAGGAGTTTCTTGGCCGTCTGGAGGCCATCGATCCGCATGATCTCTTAGCAGCCGATCAAACCAACCATGCCATCCTCAGTCGTCTCTTGCACGACGATCTGGCCGAATTCCAATTCAGTGGCCATCTGATGCCGATCACCCAGCGAGGCGGATTCCACATCGAGTTTCCCCAACTCTATCGCAACGTTCCCTTGGAATCGCGGCTCGACTACGAGAATTACCTTGCCCGGCTGCGGGCCTTTACCAAGTACACTGACGGGCACCTGGAACTCATGCGGACCGGGATTGCGTCGGGGCATGTCCTCCCTGCCGTCGTGCTGGAGGGATGGGAAACCGCCATCGATGCCCAGATCGTTGCGGACCCTGAGCACAGTACGCTCTACGAACCATTCAAGAAATTTCCTGCTGTCGTTCCCGCTTCCGAGCACAACCGCTTGCGCGTTGCAGCTCGAGATGCCATTTCCACGGCGGTCGTGCCGAGCTATGAAAAACTTCGCAAGTTTATGGCCGACGAGTATGTTCCCCGCGCCCGAGACTCGATCGCTGCATCTGCCCTTCCCTCGGGGCGAGAATTCTACCGCCATCGTGTGCAGAGTTTTACTACCACCGACATGACTCCCGACGAAGTCCACCAGTTGGGACTCGCCGAGGTGAAACGGATTCGCGATGAGATGGAAGCGATCATTCACGAGGTCGAATTCGAAGGGGACTTCGCCTCGTTCATTGCATTCTTGCGCAACGACCCGCAGTTCTACGCCACCTCCGAGGAACAATTGATGCAGGAAGTTGCGCTGGTGCTCAAAACGATGGATGGCCAGCTCCCGACGCTCTTTGGAAAACTGCCACGCATGCCGTACGGAATTCGCCCGGTCCCCGACTTCGTCGCCCCCCGCACAACTGCCGCCTACTACCAGCAACCCACTGGCGATGGAACCAAGGCCGGCTTCTATTACGTGAATACGTATGACCTCAAGAGTCGGCCCCTGTTTAACATCGAAGCTCTGTCGCTGCACGAAGCCGTGCCGGGGCATCATTTGCAGTTGGCATTGCAGCAGGAAATGAATGGGATGCCTGAGTTTCGCCGGTTCACGGACTTCACGGCCTTCGTCGAAGGTTGGGGGCTTTACTCCGAGCGATTGGGGCTCGAAGCAGGATTCTATCAAGACCCCTACAGCAATTTTGGGCGGCTCACGATGGAAATGTGGCGGGCTTGTCGCCTTGTGGTCGACACGGGAATGCACTACTTCGGCTGGACCCGCGAGCAAGCGATTCGGTTCCTCGCCGAGAACACCGCCCTGGCAATGCACGACATCCAAGCCGAAGTGGACCGCTACATCAGTTGGCCGGGTCAGGCGCTGGCCTATAAGATCGGCGAGCTGAAAATCCGCGAGCTACGCGGATTGGCCGAGGAGCAACTAGGGGAGAACTTCGACTTGCGCGAATTCCACGACGTAGTGCTCAGTGCGGGGGGCGTGCCGCTGGACATTCTCGAAGCGAATGTAAGGACGTGGCTAGCTAGCCAAGCCGGCGAACCACGACCTCCGGGGAACGATAGAGAGCAAAATTGACGGAAACCTTTATTGAGAATATACTTGCGCTATACAGGGCTCAGCCAGCGCAAGGAGAATTCAATGAGTACAACTAATTACAGAATTCCCCTGCGGATTGTTTTCTATCAACAGGACGAGACTTGGGTCGCACATTGTCTTGAGTTTGATCTCATGGGGGACGGACCACGGCGAGAAGATGCGCTCACGTCGCTCAACGACGCCATTGCCACGCAGTTGTCTTGGTCGCTGGAACAGAATGATATCAAAAGATTGTTTTCTCCAGCACCAGAGGAGATCCTGGAGATGTTCGCAACAGGGGAAGATATCTCCGCTGGCGAGATCGCAGTTTCAATGATGGTTCCGAATACTCCTCATGTGCAGTTTGAAGGTACACTACTGAGAAACTGCCGAACGACGGCACAAGATCGTAGCATGGTAACTGCATAAAGGGGAATCGGTTACATGCCCTTTCCGCTGAAGAAGCTGCGAAAGATATTGAAGTCTTTCGGGGCCTGGGAAGATAGTTCCCGTGGTAAGGGAGGCCACACAGCATTCTTGTTTGAGGTTGGTGATCACACCGAGCTCTACCCCATACCCAACAAGCGGGAAATACTGGACTGCTATGTCTCTGGCGTGAGACGAAAGTTCAAGCTTACCAAAGCCGATGGTATCAGCGATGAAGATTTCTTCGGAAGGGGCTAATAGCCATATGTGAGCGAATTTGACCCGTAAGGTGTTTCGCCGGGTACCACTGGATCCGCCAGTGTCTTTTCATGCTCCCGCCTTGCGGATGGAACCCTCGGCAGACCGTTCCACCATGCTCCGGTGTATGCTTTGATCCGAATCCAATGTGGGATCGAAGGTTTGATTCCAGCTTCAACGTACAAGAGACTGACAATAAGAATAGCACTGGCGCAGCCAGTGGCACCCGGTGCAAATTAATGGAACAGAAGATAAGGGGGGGGGGATGGAGGGAATGAAGAGAATGGAGAAAGAGAAGCAAGGATTGAAACACTGAACTTCACTAATCAACGCTAATGAGATTATTGAGGATTAGTGTTCCTGAGAACATTCCAATATTCCGTCTGTTTCCTTCGTTGCCTCCTGTTCAAAATTTTCGATTGCGACCACAGGCTGCACAGTGAGACTCGACCGCATCCTTTGGGCTAGCCGAAGTGTGCAAGAGATGAAAAAGTCCGCCGCCACCCCGTAAGCAATTCCAAAGGGAATGATTGCGATTTCTAGCCCGCCGTGTAAGCCTTGCACCCTTCGAAGCGTCGTCTCGCCAATCAGTCTAATTATCAGTCCTGTACCCATCGATATGAGCCGAGGATGGTTGAGCCATCGAAAGACTATCCGCGCAGCCCCTACTGCAACTATTAAAAGCGAGACAAGGGCAAAGCCGAATGGTGGGAAACCAAGAAGACTCATCGCAGCAAGAAGTATCCCATACATAGTCAGGACACAGAATACGGTGAGCAAATCGAATCTTAAGGTATCAGAGAGTGAGGTAGTAACACCTTAGTTCATCGTCAGCCAACCCCCTGCATCTTGTTCGCGTAGTCGCGGCCCGAGGTTGGCGGCGGTAGCGGTTTGCCGTCTTGTTGGTACAACGCAATCGTTTCTTCCACGATTTGGCAGAGATGCTCAAAAACCTCTCGCTCATCATCTCCATGGCAACCTCCATAAAGCAAACCCGGACTACTGCCCACGTAGCAACCATCTTCTTCAGACCACTCGACGATTTTCACATAACGAGCACTTTCTTTCATGATTCCGACTCCTCTATCGCACGCTTCACGGCCGTTGTGCGCGAGTTCCTTATTCCCGCGAATGCAACCCAAACATGTTGCCCTCCGTATCAACCGCCAGCGTGATGAAACCGTACTGGCCTATTGACATCTTCGGGCGGTGGATGTGGCCGCCGGCCGGTTCGATTCGTGATTCTTCGACAGCGCAGTCCTGGCAGCTAAAATAGACCAGCACGCTGTTGCCGCCCGAGTCGACGCCTTCCATCTTCGCCAGCGCACCGGAAGCTCCGGAGCGATCCATGGCCATCGGAAAAGTCATCATTTCGATCTCTGGGGCCGGAGTGCTAAGTTTTTCGAGTTTGACGCCCAGCACCGTTTCGTAAAACTTGGTGGCTCGCTCGATGTCTTGAACGTAGATTTCAAACCAGACGACGGGGTTCATATCCTTCTTGTTGTCCTTTCGTTGGTTAGCGTGGTGACTTCAAACAATAGATAATGCGACCGTACATACTCCCGGACCACGTGGTGGTCCGGCTAAGGGGATTGAAGTTCACGATATCACATTAGGCACCGCGAAGAAAATCGCCCATACGCTCATCAGCACATAAAGCACCAATAATATCCACCAGCCGAAGACCACGATGCCAGGTAGTTCGACCCCCATGATTTGAATCACCAGGCCGACAACCGCGATCGCTCCCAGCAAAAGAGCTGCTTGATCAGGGCCCATCAGCGTGGCCATCGTTAGCATCACCGAAGCCACGGCCATTGCCCCCAGGATCTGCTTGATCGAGAAGGAAAAACTGAGCGCTGGTTTTGGGGCAAGCACTTCGTCTTGTTGAATCGTGGTGGTCGCAGTACGAACCGACGCGGCAATCGGCTTGCCATCGTTGATCTTCTGGGCAGCCAGGCGAGCTGCGACTTCTTCCAGACGCCGCCGTTTTTCTTCTGCTGCCGCGCGTTCTTTGCGCAATACCCACCACCAGCCGCCGCCGAGTGCCGCTAGCCATACGATCAAAAACATGCCGCCACCCATTCGCACATACATAGCCATTGCAATCGCCAAGATCGCCGTGGCGATCAACAGATGCCGCGTCGAAAAGCGAAAACCACTGAAATCGGCCAGCGAGAACGGGTCGCTCTGTTGCGGTTGCTCGTACAACTCTTGTTGCGCGGCGCGCGTCTCGATATCGCGGATCTGACGCTCCGCTCGATGACGGCCATGTTCCAGAATCTTCGGGTCGACCGCTTCGAGTTCGAAGTCGTCATCGCTGTCGTCGGGTGATATCGGGCCTACCATAAAAAGTCAGTTTGCAAAAAGTATCTGGAAAGAGTCACAAGATGTCCATTGTTGTTCGCTGGAGCGACACTCGCAACACCTCTCCCCTTGCCACTTGGGCAGCCCAATGCGACGATGCTGTCTCTCCACTCTTGAGCAGCGTTCGATGAAGCCCTGGAAATAGAGCAGATGCGATTCTTGATCACCGCCCTGGGCAGCTACGGCGACGTCTTTCCGATGGTCGGTCTCGGAGCCGCACTTCACGGCCGTGGCCATCAGGTGACCCTCGTTACCAATCCCCATTTCCAAGCAATCGTCGCATGCACGGGCATCGAATTCCTGCCCCTTGGGACAAGTGAGCAATACGACGAACTGGCCCATCACCCTGATCTCTGGCATCCCGTGCGAGGACCGCTGTTGGTAGTGCGGACGAGCTTTACCGAGGCCCTGCGGGAACTCTACGACACCGTCTCTGCGAATGTGCAGCCAGGTGAAACCATCCTGGTTGCCCATTGTCTGGATTTGGCGAGCCGCATCCATCACGATAAATTCGGCACTCCGCTCGCGAGTGTGCATTTTGCCCCAGTTGCCCTACGCAGCTTTCACCAATCACCGCAAATGTTTGGGATGCTCATGCAGAACTGGCTACCAAGCTCGCTGCGGCGTTTTCAGTATTGGCTGGCTGACAAAATAATTGACCACCTCGTTGCCGGAGAGGTGAATGCGCTTCGCGGCGAATTGGGCCTCTCATCTGTCCGACGGATAATGCACGAGTGGTATTTCTCTCCACAACTGGTGCTTGGTTTGTTTCCGGAGTGGTTCGCACCACCGCAACCTGATTGGCCGCCCCATACGCAGTTAACCAGTTTCCCATTGTGGGACCAGTCTGGTCAGGAACCACTTTCAAAAGAAGTCGAGTATTTCTTGCAAAGTGGCAGTCCCCCGATCGTGTTTGCCCCTGGATCGGCGATGACAGCCGGCGAAAAATTTTTTGCCGCCGCCAGCGATGCCTGCCAGCGATTGAATCGCCGGGGAATCTTTCTCACCAAATACCCTGAACAATTGCCCGACTCGCTCCCGGCGACGATCAAGCATTGCCATTTCGTACCGATGAGTAGCCTCTTAACGAAATGTGCGGGGTTAGTGCATCATGGCGGTATCGGCACAAGTGCCCAAGGCCTGGCAGCCGGTTTGCCACAGGTCGTGATGCCGATGGCTTACGATCAACTCGACAACGCCGCGAGACTCAAAAGCCTGGGCGTGGCTGAAATCCTGCGCCCCAAACGGTTCACTGGGACGAATCTGGCGGGTATTTTGGACC
This sequence comes from Bythopirellula sp., assembly GCA_041738415.1. GTDB lineage: Bacteria > Planctomycetota > Planctomycetia > Pirellulales > Lacipirellulaceae > Bythopirellula. The sequence continues at coordinate 18,749 of JBGSPU010000040.1, read as the reverse complement.
GCTTGCTCACCAATTCGGTCGTCCTAGGGAAGAGTCGCCACTGGGCCCAGCAGCTCGATACTCCGGCCGCGATGGCCGCTTCGTGTGAAGCTCTGGAGAGTCTCGCAGGTGCCTAGAAACCCGGAACTCCCGGGTTTTTCAGATTTTTTTCTTCTCCCTGACGAACCACCTAGCACCTTGGCTCGTAGCGTTTCCTAGGGAAGTGCGGACTAGACAAGTCCACACCAGAGGGGTTAACCTCTTACGAACACTTCTGGCAGGGTCGAATGCCGCAAGCGTGCTCGTTGGCGGCCACCTTCCGCCCAGCGTGGAAAAAGTCCCACCTCAGCGACCTCTTGCGCTTGATACTCAGCCCGGCGGATGAGGTCCCCGTATTTTTTTTGGATAGAGTTATTACGCATTCATGAACCTCTCTTCGTCAGTGAGAACTTGATGAGTCAAACCGTGCAAAACCAGGCCACTACGAATTCTATTGGGAATTCTGCCGCCTCCGAACCGATGATCGAAGCCATTGGGCTCTCGAAATTCTACGGCAGCTTTGCAGCGGCCCGAGATGTTTCGTTTGCGATCAACAAGGGGGAAGTCGCAGCGTTCTTGGGTCCCAACGGGGCCGGCAAGAGCACTACCATGAAACTCTTGACCGGATATTTAGCTCCCTCGGAAGGGTATGCTAAAGTAGCAGGCTACAACATGGCCACGGAGCGTCTCAAGGGAGCCGACCGCTTGGGATATCTGCCCGAGAATGGCCCGCTCTATCCCGACATGACCCCGCGCAGCTTGTTGACTTTTTTTGGCAACCTGCGCGGCATGAGTCAGGCCAAGCTTGACGAACGAATCGCAGCAGTGGTAAAGACCTGCAACCTCGAAGCGGTGATTGGCAAGCCTATCGGCAAGCTCTCCAAAGGCTATCGACAGCGGGTCGGAATGGCTCAAGCTTTGCTGCATAACCCCGATGTATTGATCCTCGACGAACCCACTGCGGGACTCGACCCGAACCAGATTCGCGAAGTTCGTAAGATGATACGTGAGCTCGGCCAAACGAAAACCATTTTGCTCTCGACACACATCCTGCAGGAAGTCGAAGCGATGTGCAATCGAGTCGTGTTTATCAACGAAGGCCGACTCGTGTTTGACGGCACACCGCAAGACCTGGCCCGCGAGGATCACAATCTCGACGACCGCTTCCAAGCTTTGACGATTTCCGGCTAACAACCCCCACCCATTATCCTCTCAAATTCTCACCAAGACCGACCGAACAGGACCTGATCGCCATGAACTGGAATGTTCTAAAATCGATTTTCAAACGCGATTTTGTGAGCTACTTCTCCAACCCCACCGGCTACGCATTTATTTGCGTTTTTGTGGTGTTGAGTTCCTTGGCTACTTTCTGGCCACCCGAGTTCTTCTCGAGCAATCTTGCGAACCTCGACCAACTCAGCCGCTGGTTGCCGTTTATTATGCTCGTCTTTATACCGGCGATCACGATGAGCATTTGGGCCGAAGAACGTCGACAAGGGACCGATGAATTGCTGCTCACTTCCCCGGCCAGTGATTTCGACGTTGTCCTGGGGAAATATCTCGCCGGGGTGGCGATCTTCACCGTTTCGCTGTTGTTCTCGGCGTTTTCGATCTTCCTGGTCTTCAAATGGGGCCTCGGAGACCCTGACGGGGGACTCTTTATCAGCACCTATATCGGCTACTGGTTCATTGGCCTGGCGATGATCGCCATCGGCATGGTCGCTTCATTTCTGACGCAGAATCTCACTGTGGGTTTTATCCTCGGCACGTTATTCAACATGCCGCTGGCGCTGTTCGGCGTGGCGGACTGGTTCATTAAGAATCCGGCGATCGCCCAGACCGTTCGCCAATGGGGTGCGTTAGAACGGTTTAAAGATTTCGAACGTGGCGTACTGAGTCTCGGGGGTGCTACCTATTTCATAATGCTTGCAGTCGTCATGATCTACATCAGCATGGTGCTGATCGGCCGCCGACATTGGAGTTCCCAGGAGGATGGAAACTCGCTCATCGGGCACTATGCGGTTCGGGCAGTTGCACTCTTGGCAATCGCGATCGGCTTGACTCAATTGGCCAACAGCCGCAACTTCCTCCGCGCCGACATAAGCAGCGCACAACTCAGTTCGCTCTCGCCCGACACAATCGAACTCTTAGAGAAGATCAAGAACGATCCCTCGGCGAACACCATCCAGATTGATGCCTATGTGAGCCCCCAAGTTCCTGCAGAGTATACCTCGACCAAGCTGAATCTGCTTACGACTCTGGCAGAACTCGAAGCACTCAGCGGTGACAAAGTGCAGGTTTCTGTCCACGAGATCGAAAACTATGGCCCGGAGGCCGTACTCGCGGAGCAAACCTACGGCATCACTCCTCGTGAAGTAGTCATCACCAGTGGCCGCGAGCGGTCTCAAGAGTCGTTTTTCCTGGGTGCCGCAATCACGTCGGGTTTGGGCAAGGTGGTGATCCCCTTCATGGACAAGGGGATCCCCGTGGAATATGAATTGGTGCGATCGATCGCTACCGTGACCCAAGAAAAAATGCTGAAGGTCGGCATCGTTAATACGGGAATACCTTTCCTGAATCCGGGAGCAGATCGCCAACGGGAATGGCCTTTGATTACCGAACTCCGCAAGCAATATGACGTGGACGATCGGGCCATCGATCTCGCGCAGCCACTCAAAGGGAAGTACGACGTGCTGTTGGTGATCCAACCCTCGATGCTCGGTCCCGAAGAGATGGACCACTTGGTTGATGCCGTGCGGAGCGGAATTCCGACCGCGATACTGGAAGACCCGCATCCCCATTTCTTCCCGCAGGAGATCGCCGGTACTGCCGAGCCAAAGCAACAACCCGGCATGATGGGAATGTTTGGCGGCGGCGGCCCGCTTCCCAAAGGTGACATCGAACAGTTGTGGCGGGTGCTGGGCGTGAACGTCGATCCGATGGAAGTTGTCTGGCAAGACTACGCTCCAGACCAAACAGTGCGGGCATATGCCGATCCCCAATGGATCTTTGTCGATTCAGGCAATGGTGCCCAGGAGCCATTCAACTCTGAAAACATCATTTCCTCGGGACTCAATCAATTGCTGCTGATTTACCCGGGATCGATCACCAAGGCGGAGGGGTCGAAACTCAATTTTGAACAACTGGCCGTCACCGGCAGCGGCAATGCCGGTACCGTAGACGCACTGGCCGTCCGGCGGCAGGCCCAGAATTCGCAAGTTTTCAGCCGTCAACTCACTAAAAACTCTTATATCCTGGCTGCGCACGTCTCCGGCAAACTCACGGACGACGACCTGGAACTCGCCGGCGTGGCTGTTTCAACAGTCGGTGACGACAGCGCGGCTGCTTCAGCAGCCGAAGGAAAAGAAGCCGAAGACGACATCGACACCACCGAAGTCAAAGAGCGCACGATCAACGCCGTGGTCGTCACTGACATCGACTGGATGATCCCCGATTTCTTTTTCATTCGGCAAAGCGGCGACGCTGAGATCCTGCCCGCAACGCAAAACGTGACGTTCATCTTAAACATCATCGACGCCCTGGCCGGCGATGACCGGTTCATTGGCATCCGCAAGAAAACTCGCGAGCATCGCACACTCGCAAAAGTGGACGAGGCGACGCAGAAATACCGCGACGAGTCTCTGCAACAGCAGGAAGATTTTGTCAAAGACATCCAGAAGGAAATTGAAGAGGCCCAAAAGCGATTTGAGGAGAACATCGCCGCCGTAGACAAGATCGAAGGCCTGAATGCTATGGCTCGTGAACAGCGCAAAGAGGCCGTCCGCTTGCAAGAACAAGATCGGCTCGAAGCGCAGATGAAATCGATCGAAACGCGACGGAGCCGCAAGTTGAAGCAGATCAGCTACGCCACCGAGCAAGAAGTACGCGGAGTGCAGGATCGCTACAAACTCTACGCGATCCTGATCCCACCGATTCCACCGCTGTTGGTCGCGTTGTACGTATTCTTCCGCCGCCGAGGCGCAGAACAAGAGGGCATCGCCAAAACTAGATTGCGGTAAACCAAAACCCTTCCTAACCGCCGACGGTTATCAAATTAAAGGTGAGACTAGATCTACCATGAGTGAAATGGCAAAAACACTGGCATTTGTTGCCGCTGCTGGACTTGCATTGATGGCTGCCTTTATGGTGGCACCTCGAGAGAACTCCTTCGATGTGGAAACCCTCGTCGGCCAGCGGCTCAACGAATTCGACATTGATACCCCCACGCGACTTAAGATCGTGAAGTTCAATACCGAAACTGCCTCGACAAGCGAATTTGAAGTCGCCGAGGATAACGGCCTCTGGACAATCCCGTCCAAGCAGGGTTACCCGGCAGACGCAACGAAGCAAATGGCCGAAGCCGCCACTTGTTTGATCGATCGCGAGGTGCTCCGCGTCGCCGCTTCGAGCGCCAGTCAACACGCGGAACTTGGTGTGGTCGATCCGTCTTCGTCGAATCTGGATTCTCAAGACGAGGGAGTGGGCATTCGTGTGATTATGTCCGACAACAACAACGACGTGCTTACTGACATGATCGTCGGAAAACCGGTCAAGGATGCTGAGGGGCAGTACTATGTTCGCCGCACGAATCAAGACGTCGTTTATGTCGTGAAGCTTGATCCCGAAAAACTGACGACCAGGTTCGAAGATTGGATCGAGGACGATTTGTTGAAAATCAATTCCTTCGATATCCGCGAAGTGGCGATCAAGGATTACTCCGCCGAAATGATGCTTTCCTTGACCGGGATACAAATGGATTGGGACCGCCGCGCTGAGATGACGCTCACGTATGACAGTGATACGTCGAAGTGGCATGCCGAGTCACTCAAAAAATTCGATAAGGATGCAAAGCAGTATGTTAACTTTGAGCTGGCCGAGGATGAAGAGCTCAATCAGGACGCACTGAAGGGACTGGCCGATGGGTTGGATGATCTGTTGATCGTCGACGTCGAGCGCAAACCGGCGGGACTGAGTGCCGACTTGAAGGCTGGCGAAGATTTCTTGAAAGACAATGCCGCCGCCAGCAGCTTGATGGCACGAGGATTTGCCCCTGTGGCGATCGGCCCGAACAAGCAGGCCGATATCCTCTCTAGCGAGGGCGAAGTCACCTGCTCGTTGCAGGATGGAGTGGAGTATGTACTTCGCTTCGGCAATCTGCAAATGGTTACCGAGACCGGGGAAAGCAAGCCGGCAGAGGCGGAGGATGCCAAGGCAGCCACAGGCGACGACATCCATCGCTATCTGTTTGTGATGGCTCGATTCAATGAAGAGATGATCAAGAAGCCAGAGTTGGACGAACTCCCCGCCTTGCCCGAGGACTCTACATCCCCCCCCGACGACGGCGAGGCAGCTTCAGCAGTCGACGAATCTGAGACCAACAACGAAACCCCTGACGAAGAAACCACCGCTGAAGAAACCTCGTCGGAAGAAGAATCTGCTCCAGAAGAGTCCACCCCAGAAGAAACTGCTGTAAAAGAAGACGCCGCCAAGTCCGACGAAACAGACGCCGAGGAAAAGGCCAAATCCGAGGAACTCGCCGATATCATCGCTGCCCGCAAATCCATTGAGGAAGAAAACCAGCGTCGCCTCGACGAATACCAGGAGAAGATCGTAAAAGGCAAGGAGCGCGTGGCCGAACTCAATGAGCGATTTGGCGATTGGTACTACGTGATCTCCAACGACGTCTACCAGAAAATCCACCTAGGTTTAGACAACCTGGTAAAAAAGAAAGAAGCTGAAAATAAAGACGACGAGACTGCTGCAGCCGACGAAGAAGAAGGTGTCTCAGGACTACCAAACCTCCCCCTGGGAACCGGCTCTCCCGAGTGAATCACGAAGGCTGCACCTCACCCAACTCGCGCAATAAATCCAACGTAAAGAGCCCCGTATTGTGCCCATCGCTAAAGCCGATGGCATAAGCGTAGCGACCTTGTGGTTCCATCTTGGTCACCCTGAGTGGCTGTGTTTCTTCCGCCTTCAAGATCGGTAGCAGCGCAGCAGGCTGCGGCTTGCCGCGTTTCTCGATGCAGGTCGCACAAGGACAGTTCTCCCGCAGTTCTCGAATCGTGGTGCGATTCACGATCCCATCGCTCCAAGCAATTTGCAGCGTCTCGGGGTCGGCAAGTGTCAATTTAACCGGTTGGGGATTCATTTCTTCGGATTACCTCTCTTCAATAAATCGCTGCCCTTTGCCTTCGGTTCGAGGCAAGGAATGGGGTGCTGCCTGACGGACTTCGACTTTCAGTCCGAGCCGTAGCTTGAGTTCCTCCGCAATTCGCTCGGATTGCTGGAGTTGGTCTTCCACTTCGAGGATCATTTCGTCTAACTCACCCTGTTTGCGAATGGTAAACCGGTACTCGGCCACTTCGGGAAAGCTGTGCAGGATATCTTCAATTGAACTGGGAAAGACATTCACGCCCCGGACGACAAACATATCATCCGCGCGACCCAACACACCTCCCTCGAGCAACACGAATCGATTCGCACCCTCGGTCGGCCAAATGGGACGCACCAGATCCCCCGTCTGATAGCGAATCACCGGCAAGCCGAACCTTCCCAGTGGGGTTAACACCAGATGGGCCAACTCCCCTGCCCCGGCGGGTTTCCCCGATTCGACGGAGAGAAACTCGGCCACAAACTCGCTTTCGAGCACATGCAATCCCGTGCCAGCGGCGTCGCTATAACCCCACGCTCCGACTTCGCTCGCGCCACTGTGATCAGTAACTCGCGCCCCCCAAGCTGCTTCAATGCGAGTACGGGTTGTTGGAATCGACCCCCCCGGTTCCCCGGCGACGATGATCTTTCGAATCTGGGAGTCTACTGCAAGATCAATCTTGTGCTGGGAAGCGACTTCGGCCAGATGCAAGGCATAAGTCGGCGTACAAAAAAGCGCCGTCGCCCTGGTCCGCTGAATCAAATCCAGCCGCCCCAGCGTACTCATCCCTCCACCAGGAATTGCCAGCGCCCCGCGATGGATCAGAGCATCGTGCGCACTCCAAAATCCGATGAACGGACCAAAAGAAAATGCCAATACCGCTCGATCACTCTCGGTCACCTGCGCGGCATCCAAAACATACTTCCAACAATCGATCCACCAGCGCCAATCGTCCAAGGTGTCGAGCACCGTGAGCGGCCGACCCCGTGTCCCCGAGGTTTGGTGATAGCGAACATAGCAATCCAGCGGCCAGGTCAAGTTGGCAGGACGATCTGCCTCTCCAGAGAGTTCCTCCTTGGTCGTCATTGGCAGTTCGGCTAGTTGCTCTAAAGAATCAAGCTGCTGAGGATAATTCGCCAGCTTGGCCGCATAGAACGCGTTCTGAGGAAGTATTCTTGCGAGCAGGTGGTTCACACGCATTAACTGATGCTCTGCAAGTTGTGCGCGATCCAGCCTCTCAAAGTGGCGACGCTGCTCAGCGGAACTATGCGACATGATTGGCCTCGATACTAGCGATCCGCTAGCGAGCGATGTTGTAAAGTTCGATCTTTCGATACAGTGTCGCGCGGCCGATGTTGAGTAACTTAGCCGCTTCGGGAACGTTTCCATCGGTCCGCTTGAGGGCTTCGACGATCAACTTACGCTCCCATCGATCAATCTCCAACGTATCGAGTTCCTGGTCCCCCACATCGTGCAGGCCCAGATCACGAGGGCGAATCACGTCGTCGTCCGCCAGAACTACGGCACTATCGAGTACGTTGCGAAGTTGCCGCACATTCCCGGGCCAACGATACTCCAGCAGCCGGGTGCGGGCTTCGTCACTTAAATCTAGCTGTGGCCGACCCCGTTGCTTGCGATAATGGTCCAGAAAAAAATCGATTAAAAGATTCATGTCGCCATCTCGATCCCGCAAAGGAGGCAAATGCAGTTCGAAGACACTCAAGCGATAGTATAGGTCCTCGCGAAATCGCTTCTCGCGGATGTACGACTTCAGATCCCGATTCGTGGCGGCGATTACGCGCACGTCGACTTGAACTTCCTGAGTCGAACCCACAGGGAGAAAAGGATGTCCTTCCAGAACGCGAAGTAACTTCGCCTGGCCCTCCAGCGGCATCTCGCCGATTTCATCGAGAAACAGGGTCCCCAAGTCACATTGCTGGAAGAACCCGCTGTGATCGCGGTCGGCTCCTGTGAAAGCACCTGCCTGATGACCGAAGAGTTGACTTTCCATCAACTCCCCAGGAATCGCAGCACAATTGACCGACATCATCGGTCGATCGGAGCGGTGACTTGCGCGGTGAATTGCCCGAGCTACCAGTTCCTTTCCCGAGCCGCTCTCTCCACGGATCAGGACACATCCGGGTGCGGCTCCCACACGCTGGATCTTCGTTTTCAATTCCTGCATGACCCGGCTTTCGCCAATCAGCTCGTCATAGCCGGGCGAAGCATTAACCAGATGCTGGAAATCGGTTCGCATACTGGCCTGGGACCTTGCGCGCACCAATGAGATCGCAGTCAGATTAGCCACCGCGATCACGAAATCGAAATCCGATTGCCGGAACCGGCCGTTTTGCAGATACACGTGAATCGCTCCAACCGTACGTCGATCCCCCTCGGCTTGCTTTCGCACGAGTGGAGCGCACACGGCATCCGCAAATGTTACGCTGCTCTTCGGCGTGGCATCGGCAGATTGATTAGCCACCCACACCGCATGCCCCTGCCGCATCACCAATTCCGTAAGAGATTGACTGAGTCGAACGCGCTCGGCCCCGTCTTTGGGAATCACAATCTTCGGCTTGAGTTGATCTTCATCATCCACCCACAAAAATCCAACCACTGCCGCCTTCGTGCGCTCACGTAGCAACTCGAGGGCAACGCGGATCACTTCCTCTGGCTCCTCGCACCCCAACAAATGAATACTCAATTGGTAAAGCAGGACCAGTTCTTGAACTTGTTCAGGAGTCGGCAGCGCGGCAAGTACTTCCTGATTCGTCTGCTGCACCGCAATTGGTTTGTCCTGGACGATGGTCTGCGTCTGGCTCAAGTCATTGGTGTCGGCCGTCGCAGGTTGGTCCGAGAGATGGAACTCAAATGCATAGGATCCAATTTGCACTTGATGGCCATCTCCCAAGGTAGCTTCCTCCACCTTCTGACCGTTGACGAGGGTGCCATTGCGACTGCCATGATCCCGCACGACCCAGCGATCGTCTTCAAAATCAATCACCGCATGGACCCGCGAGCACATGGGATCGGGCACGGAGATGTGGCAATCGCTCCCGCGCCCTAACAGCATTTTGGTACCGGGATCCAACGTATAGTTGGTTCCTGCCTGCTTGCCTGTTTGAATGGTGAGGTATGCGTACAAAGAATCAAACCGAGAAGTAGTGCGGGAAGTCGGAATTACTACGCTCAATCCTACCGAACGATCCGCAATCTGGAAGAGCACCCCTTAAGCTCCCGGGCCAGAAACGGCACGATTGAAGCGGCACTTCTTGTAACTTGAACATTACTCTGCTACACTTGCGGGCTTCCCCACGGCGGCCTCAAAGTCGCCAATCGGGCTGTAGCTCAGCTTGGTAGAGCGCTGCGTTCGGGACGCAGAGGTCGCAAGTTCAAATCTTGTCAGCCCGACTGACCTGGGTAATCGTGGATGCGTCTTTGAAAGCCGCAACTCGTTAATCGGCAATGATTTGCGGCGATGTCGATAGTGCAAGTGTCGTCTCGGCACGTGTTCAGGATTAAAAGCTGTTCTGGTTTCCAATGTCATCAGGTGGTGAAAGATATTCGCCTTTCCCGCCGCGTTAAACTCTTGGCTGGTGATCCCCATTTTTTTGAATTCGGTGCATGTTTAGTCGCACACGCAGCTGGTTGGCAACTGGCGGGTCGGGTAGGCGCCTAGGGGGGAGTACACAGCGGGGCAGTCCTCACTCTTCACCTTGGGCTTGTGAACCTCGTGGTGCAGCATGACAATTGTCATCTCAAGTGTTTTAGGAACCGTTGATGTAAAGGTGCCATAAAACAGCTTCCGCTTGAGATTTGCGTGAGATTCGGCTCCGAGCTAATCTTCCATTCGTCCGATTCGCGAGTGATAAGCTTGCGCGTGATCCTGGACCGGACATTTTGTCACTGACTACGGAGCAGTATGAGCCTTCTCAACAAATTTCAGTCACTACTAGTCTTGGCGGCAGTCGTAGCGGGCTTAGCTTTGGGACAGATCACGGGCGTCGGGCCGACTGCTGGCGGTTTCGTGGTGCCATTTCTCATGTTGATGCTGGCAGTGGTGTTCTTGCACGTTCCTTTGCGCGGGTTGGGAGCTGCGTTTAGGAATCTCCGTTTCACCGGATGGTGCCTCGGCGTCAACTTCATCTGGACGCCGATTCTCGCTTGGGTGCTGGGGAGGATATTCTTGGCTGATCAACCCGACTTGTGGGTCGGCCTCATCATGCTTCTCGTCACACCGTGTACCGACTGGTACCTCGTGTTTACGCAGTTGTCAGGCGGAAACGTCCGGCTTGGCACGTCAGTTCTTCCGTGGCACCTGATACTGCAGCTCGCGCTGCTTCCGGTCTATCTGCTGATTTTCGCCGGAACCCTGGTGCCAGTGGAACTGAGCATCTTGGTGGAAAGCGTTCTGCTAGTGCTAATCATCCCATTGGTTGCAGCAACGGTCATTCGGCTCTTGGCGATCCGGGGCAGAGGCGAAGAATGGTTCGAGCGAAAGTTGGTCGCGCGAACAGCACCGCTGCAACTGACTTTCCTATTGCTGGCGATTGCCGCCATGTTTGCGTCCCAAGGCAGTACGCTACTGACGCGCACCGATGCAGTTCTGAGGCTCCTTCCGCCGCTACTTCTCTTCTTTGCCGTGAATCTCTCGCTCGGACTTGTTTTGGGGCGGAGGATCAAGTTGAACTATGGCGATTGCACAGCGTTCTGTTTCGCAACGCTGGCCAGAAACTCTCCCGTTTCGCTGGCGATCGCCGTCGTCGCCTTTCCTGATAAGCCGCTGATTGCGCTTTCGCTCGTCATTGGACCGCTAATTGAGCTGCCCGTGTTGGCGGTACTCACGCAAGTCTTCACCCGTGCGGTCCAACCTCGTTGGAAGCCAACCACCGGCGGACTAGAAGTAGGCTCGGCTTTCCTGGAGGAACAGCAGGATGCCGAAGCTGAGACATGATACCCGGGTCACTTTGTGCTGGGGACGTGGGCAGGGGAGACGATGAATGGGTGCCTCGATTGCCGCAAGTGCTTATGGCAGATGAAGTAAGTGCGACGGAATTTCCCGGACGCCCCGAGCAAAAAGTTCTATTGGCGTCTTGTCGCCCCGACTGGAATAGCCGTACTTTTCGATGTCTGCCTTTTTTGAATTGTGCAGAATTGCACGGGAATGGGACTTTTAGGAAACCCGTGTTACAAACGATTCAAGTTTTCGCAGGCTGCTCAAATTTGTTGAACGGGAGGAGAGAGGTAACGGAGGCAATGAAGGATGTGCAAGAACACTAATCTTCACTAATCATCGTTAATTACTCATACTGAAAACAGTCCAAGGAATGAACCGCAGAGTCGCAGAGACGCAGAGATGATTCTCGTTAAAAAGCAATGAAAGTATTCCTTCACCCGATCGACTCCGGCAGCAGTTTTCTCCGCGTCTCTGCGTCTCCGCGGTTAATCTTCTTTTGTGACAGTTTAGCCGAATGAAGTGCCCATCGAAATGAGGTGAGTAAGTAAACGAAGATGGGGTAGATTATGAATGTTTCCCCAAACCTACTCACTTACTCACCAATTTGCCGGGAAAGCTCTGCAACTTCAGATGGCTAAACTGTTACAAAACTGGTTCCTCCGACGGAAGCGTAGTTTCCGTAAGTCGTTGCGATTACTTGGTTTGCTGATCTCGGTGAGAAACGCGATCGGATGGGTGTCGTGCCTAGGTTCGTTTTCAGAACAAAGGGAAGGTATCTACGTGCAAACTTTCTTGGAGGGCGTGATCTCGATGCTCCGCGATGGGTACAGCGAACCCTTGATTTCCAGGGAAAAACCGTCAAAATGCCTTTCCATCGGGCCCTGCTGGCGAGAGGGCCCGATGGAACGAAGGGAAGGGTCGTGTATTCTAAAGCGAATCGCGACCTTTATTCCCTTGGTTCTCAAAACGCACTCCTTAGCCCGATAATCTGCTTGCCAACTACGCTCAATCCGGATGAACCTCAATTTCTTTTTCCATCTTCACATCTCGATCATCGGAAGTTTGCTCCTGACATTGGGCCTCTCGCTCGTAATGCGGCTCATTCAGTCCAACCCCTAGATACGAGTGACAGTTTACTCCAAAGGTCGAAAGCCACGCTCGAACTGAAAGACAGATATTATGTTTCCTGTATTTCAGCCAGAATCTCCCGAGGCGCAGGCAATCTATGACCTCTTTCTCCTGGTACTCATGATTAGCGCCGTCATCTTTATTGTCGTGGCGGGTTTGATCGCCGTTGCAATTTGGCGCGGCCGCTCCCGAGCGACTTTGCCAAAGCAAGATTTTGGTAGCGAAAAACGGGAGATCTATTGGATGGTGGGCCCCATCCTGGTCGTATTCTGGATCACTGCCATCAGCGCCAAGCTTGCGCTCACGGTAAACGCCTTTCCAAAAATGCAGCCACCCGACGACACAGCAGCCGAGGCAGACCTGACTGTCACAGGACATCAATGGTGGTGGGAGATAGAACATCGCGATTCTGGCATCGTCGAGGCCAATGAGATTTATATCCCCACGGGCAAAAAGATGCGTGTCAAACTCCAGTCGGCAGACGTGATCCATTGCTTCTGGGTGCCGCAACTCGCCAGAAAAATGGATGTCATCCCGGGCCGCGAGAACTACATCTGGCTCGAAGCCAACCAACCAGGCACCTATCAGGGTCGTTGCGCGGAATACTGCGGAAACCAACACGCCTGGATGAACTTCAAAGTCTACGCCTTGTCCCCTGCTGATTTTGATCAATGGGAGGCTGGCGAGAAAGTCACCCCCGGCACACCGGCTGAGGGGGATGCTGTCGCCGGCGAGAAACTCTTCTTTGCCCATACGTGCGCGAATTGCCACACGGTCGAAGGGACCCTTGCCCAGGCGACCATCGGCCCGAATCTGACCCGGGTCGCGTCTCGCCAGGAACTCGCCGGCGGGGCCATCGAGAATTCGACCGAAAACTTGACCCGCTGGATGAAGAATCCCCAAGCGATCAAGCCGGGATGCAGAATGCCGAACTTCAAACTTACTGATGACGAGGCCAAGCAGATCGTCGCCTATCTGGAGTCCCTAGATTGAGCACCGAAGTTGCCACACCATTCGAGCCGATAACCGCGGATTCTTCCACGGGGTTGCTCTCCTGGGTCTCGTCGGTGGACCACAAACGGATCGGCATCCTCTATCTTCTCTTGGCCGTCTTTTTTCTGCTGGTCGGCGGCATGGAAGCCGTTTTGATTCGCATCCAGTTGTCAACGCCCAACAACACCTTCCTCTCGCCCGAGCTGTTCAACCAGCTTTTCACCATGCACGGCACCACCATGGTGTTCCTGGTGGGCATGCCTTTCTTCACGGGGTTTTCCAATTATTTGATTCCCCTGATGATCGGTGCCAAGGATGTGGCTTTCCCCCGGCTCAACGCCATGAGTTTCTGGATGTTGCCGTTTGGAGCGTTCCTCTTGTACTTCAGCTTCCTCACTGGCGCTGCACCCAACGCAGGCTGGTTTTCCTATGCACCACTCTCTACCAAACCCTACAGCCTCGGGCCGGGTGTTGATTACTGGATCGTGAGCCTCATCGTGATGGGCGTCGGGTCGATCGCCGGGGCCATCAACATCATCGCAACCGTGTTGTGCCTGCGCACACCAGGGATGAGTCTGCAGCGTGTGCCCCTGTTTGTCTGGATCATGCTGATGCAGGCGATGTTGATCGTAATCACGATCCCACCACTCAATTCTGCCTTGGCACTCTTGTGCGTCGATCGCTGGCTGGAAGCAGCATTTTTTGAGCCGGTGCGGGGCGGATCGGCCCTGTTGTGGCAACATTTCTTCTGGATCTTTGGGCACCCTGAAGTTTATGTCTTCGCGTTGCCTGCCTTTGCCATGGTCTCGGAAGTCATTCCCGTCTTTTCCCGCAAGCCCATCTACGGCTACGCATTCGTGGCGGGTTCTTCAACGGTCATTCTGCTCTTGAGCTACAGCGTATGGGCCCACCACATGTTTGCCGTGGGGCTAGGAACGAGTGCAAACATTTTCTTTTCTGCGATGACGATGCTGATCGCCCTGCCGACAGGGGTGAAAATCTTCAACTGGACCGCCACCATGTGGGGTGGTTCGATCCAGCTCACCACATCGATGCTGTTCGCTATCGCTTTCCTGATTCAGTTTGTCATCGGGGGACTGACGGGCGTGATGTTTGCCGCCGTGCCGATCGATTGGCAGATGACCGATACTTATTTCGTGGTAGCCCACTTCCACTATGTGCTGATCGGTGGCGTGGTCTTTGCCATCTTCGCAGCGACCTATTATTGGTTCCCCAAGATGACTGGGCGCATGCTTGACGAACGACTCGGCAAATGGCAATTCTGGCTCTGGTTGGTGGGCTTCAACGGCACCTTCATGGTCCAACATTTTTTGGGGGCGATGGGAATGCCGCGTCGTGTCTATACCTACGGCGACAATCCCGGCTGGGCACTGCTCAACGGTATTTCTTCTGCGTCGGTGATCTTCATGGTGGCCGGCACACTTGTGTTGGTGTGGAACATTGTCCAAAGCCTGCTCCATGGCGAAGTGTCCGGCAACAATCCCTGGGACGCCTTCACGCTGGAATGGGCGACGACTTCACCACCCCCTGAAACCAACTTTGAGTCGCTCCCAGAAATCAAGAGCCGGCGACCTGTCTGGGACCAACAGCACCCGGAGCATGCCGACTGGAAGTTCGCCAAGACCCCCGAGGACGGCGGTCACCGGCCTGATCGGGCCCAAGTTTGCGCTTGGGCCTTCGTGATTTCCGAAGCGGTGTTCTTCGTGCTCTTGCTGGTAACGTATATCGTATTCAACGCCCAAGCGAGTGGTGAGGGCCCGTCGGCTGCGACAGTGCTCGACGTACCGCGGACCGGTGTGTTTAGCCTGTTTCTCTTGTCCAGCAGCCTGACGTTCTGGATCTCCGAACGGAGCCTACGAGCCGGACGCCGGAGGGCTTTCTTGAGCTGGCTAGGGATTACCATCCTCTTGGGTATCACTTTCCTCTGCGGCCAGGGCTGGGAATACGCCGGCCTCCTGGCCAACGACGTGACCATCGACCGCAATCTGTTCGCCTCGACCTTTTTCACGGTCACAGGGTTCCATGGGCTCCACGTCACCGCCGGACTGGTTGCGCTGGCGATCATGTTCACCTTGGGTCGCCAGAATCAACTTACGAAGGTTCACTCAAAACCCTTCGGGGCGATCGGCGTTTATTGGCACTTTGTGGACGTCGTATGGATCCTCGTTTTCTCGATCATCTATCTTGGAGCTTTCCAGTCATGATCAGCAGCAAGTTATGGGATTGGTCCTCGCCGGTGTGGCTCCTGATAGCCTTGCTATTGATCGGCTATCTGGTGTTGGTGCGCGGTCCCAGCCGGGCTCAACTAGCAATCTTTCTCGGAGGACTTTTGGCAATTGCCTTGGCCTTCATTTCTCCGGTCGGGGTGTTATCCGATGGGTATCTTTTCAGCGCCCACATGGTCCAGCATCTTGTGTTGCTCCTCGTAGTTCCCCTATGCATTCTGCTGAGCCTACCCAAAGAACAGATGACAACATGGTGCCAAGATGCGCGACTTGACCGCATAGGCCGGTTATTGGACGTTGCCTCAATCGGCTGGATCTGCGGCGTGGGGGCGATGTGGTTTTGGCACATCCCCACACTCTGCAGCACGGCCGCTCAACGGCCAGCGCTCGGGCTCGTGCGCGATCTATCGCTTGTGATCGCAGGCATCGCTTTTTGGTGGCCGATCTATGCACCTTGCGAGCGGTATCGATTGTCCCCACTCACAGGCATCGCCTATCTGTTCTCAGCCTGCCTGGGATGTACGTTGTTGGGCATCTACATCACGTTCGCTCCCCTCTCGGTCTGCCCGGTGTTCGCTAGCCCCGTCGATCGCATTGGCATCTTGAACTCACTGTACGACGCCGGCCTCACACCAGGGATCGATCAGCATCTAGGGGGATTGATGATGTGGGTGCCTCCGTGCATTCTCTACCTTGGCGCGATCATTAGCTTGTTATGCCGCTGGTATTCCATCACCGATCCTGAACCGCAATTCCTGACACCTTCTGCCCAACCCAGCGGAGCTACGCGATGAAACAACACCAATTAACTGCAAGTGCCGATCCAGTTCCGCGTCCCACTTACGCGCCCATTGCCTTGGCCATGGGCATTGCCATGTCCACCTGGGGACTTATGGCGTTGAGCCTGAACATCAATGCCATGTGGTTCATGTCGATCGCCGGCATCGCACTTTCGACGTGGGCTCTCAAAAGTTGGATTGGCGAAATTGTGCATCAATGGAAAGCGAACCGATGAAAGAAAATGCAAACGCCACACCCTGTTGTAAAGAGGTGGAAGACCGCCGCTCCTTCCATGCTCGGCTATCGATGTTTTTGTCGGCCGCGATCGGTGCGTTAATCGTCCTGCCGGGAGTTGGCTTCGTTCTTGCCCCGATATTCAAGAAAACGACTCAAAAATGGCGGACTTTAGGAAAGATCGATGATTTCGAAAAAGGTACGACCGTGCTTGTTAATTTCGAGGATCCTTCGCCAGAAGTCTGGGCCGGCGTCACCGCGAAATCGGCTGCGTGGCTGCGGCGTGTGGATGAAGCGAATTTCATCGCATTCTCGATTAATTGCCGACACCTGGGCTGCCCTGTCCGCTGGGTGGAAGGGCCAGAACTATTCATGTGCCCGTGCCACGGCGGCGTGTACTACAGCGACGGTACTGTCGCCGGTGGTCCCCCCCCCGAGCCACTCGACCGCTATCAAGTCCGCGTGCGCGAGGGCAATGTTGAAATCCATACAGCAGCCGTGCCACTGACAACTACCCTGGTGTTTGACCAGTCCTGACTCAATTCGTTATGAAGCAACGACTACTATCCGCCTGGAACTGGATCGACTACCGCAGCGGTTTTTCCGATTGCGTGCTGCCGCTCATGGCGCACACGGTCCCTCGCAACGCGCGGTGGTGGTATGTCTTCGGCAGCGCCACGCTCACCGCCTTCATCGTTCAGGTCTGCACCGGCATCGGCCTGGCGATGGCGTATGTGCCAGGGGGAGACCAGGCCTACGAAAGCCTCAAATACATTACCGACGAAGCCCAATTCGGCTCCTTGCTACGCGGCATGCATGCCTACGGCGCCTCGGCCATGGTCACGCTCGTGGTCATTCACCTCGTGCAAGTTTATCTGCACGCGACCTACAAATATCCGCGCGAACTCAATTGGATGACTGGCGTGGTACTGTTTTTTGTCGTGTTGGGAATGGCCTTCACAGGCCAGTTGCTCCGCTGGGATGCCAATGGTGTTTGGTCCGTTTTCGTCGCCACCGAGATGGCTGCCCGCACACCGTACATCGGGCCCATGATTTCTCACTTTCTACTCGGTGGCGAGACCGTGGGAGGTTCCACGCTCACACGGTTCTTCGCCTACCATGTCTTCATCCTGCCAGGAATGATCTTCGCCGGGGTCGGTTTGCACTTGTTCCTGCTTTTTCGTCACGGCGTGTCTGAAATGCCCAACGTCGACGAGCCCGTTGACCCCACCACTTACAAAGAAGAATACGAAGCACGGCTCGCGAAAACAGGCGTTCCCTTCTGGCCCAACGCCATGTGGCGCGACGTGGTCTTTTCGGCACTGGTGGTGGGAGTGATTGTCGCATGTGCGGCCATCTTCGGCCCTCCCGCCCTGGATGCGTCGCCCGATCCCGCCAACATTCATGCCAACCCCATGCCCGACTGGTATTTCTGGTGGTACTTTGCCGTGCTGTCGTTACTGCCACCCTCTTATGAATTGTGGTTCATCCTCGGTGTGCCGATCCTCGGCTTCCTGGTGCTCTTCTGTTTGCCGTTGTTTTCCAACAAGGGCCACCGCGCTCCCAGCAAGCGCCCCTGGGCGGTTGGCATCGTGATCGCATCCTTTGCCAGCTTTATTGTGCTGACCATGTATGGATACCGCGAACCCTGGTCGCCTGACTTTGATGTTCCCGAGTTACCGCAAAGCGTGATCGGCGCAGAACAAGGCCCCGTTTTCGAAGGGGCTCGGCTCGTTCATTCCAAGGGCTGTCTCTACTGCCACGAGATCAACGGCTACGGAGGCCATCGCGGTCCCAATCTCTCGAATATCGGCCAGCAACTCTCGCGCGCCAATCTCATCATTCGCATCAACAATGGCGGCTACAATATGCCCTCCTTCGCCAGCAGTCTGAATTCCCAAGAACTTTCCAACATCATCGACTTCCTGATGACGAGGGTTGAAGCAACCCAAATTCAACGAGGCCAATAACAATGACTTCCCCTGCATCCAGCGACCATGTAAAGACCGGCGTCGACCGAATTGAAGACCCGTTGCTCAACAAAGACACCGCGTTTACGCCTGAGGAGCGCAAGAAAATCTTGCTCCTCACCAGAATTTGTGGGTGATTGATCGGGTTTTGGCAGGCGGGAATGCGTTTTTTCAGGCATCGGCAGGGCAAATAGAAGGTTCCCTCCGGACGTGGTGAACGGTAGCGCTGGACAATGCTCAATCATCGAGTAGGCTGGTTTTTGCCTGGT
>JBGSPU010000032.1:0-10019 GCA_041738415.1 Bythopirellula sp. | reverse complement strand
GATTACTACACGGCTTACTACGGGGAGCTTTACGGAGTCATCGGCGATTTTTCCAATGGCGATTTCAATGGGAACGGTGTCATTGATCAAGAAGACGTTGATCTGGTCAACTCCCTGTTGTGGCTATCCCTGCAGAATCTTGAGATTCTCGTTGACATCAATGGTGACATGCGGGTGGACGACAATGATCTGGCCATCATTACCAGTAACTATGGCATGACTGGTGCTACCGCGGCCGACGGGGATGTTAATGGCGACCAGGTCGTGGATGATTCGGATATCGACCTGGCCTTTGCCCAATACGGCTTAGGTTTTGATTTCGTGTGGTAAGTTGCGGGACGCGATCCGCTTTTTCTCGTGACAGAATAGGTGTAACAATTCAGCGTTCTGAAGAAGCTCCTCGGTGGACAACCAGGACTCCGGAGTGAAACCCCTACGGGGTTGAGAAGATTGTTCACACGAGGAATTCGAATCGTGTGGAAAAATTTGCGCAGCTTCGTGGTAACTGTTCGCTTATCGCAGCGTACGGATATGCTCCGCCAACGCGCTTTGCGGCACGATGAGTCGGCGACCAATGCGAGTGCTAAGCGGCTCGGTGGGATTGCCGTCACTCAGATCGTGCAGATAACTAGTGAGCACTTCAGTTCGCTCGTCTGAATCCAGCAGAAAGTGGACCCATGCCCATGACTCGGCGTAGTCTTGTTGGGTCATGTCCGCGGCAGAGGCGAGCGATTCGAGCCGAGTCAACTCCGGAGCCCAATTCTGGGATTCCGCTTGGGCGGCCAGCAGTTGGGCGTGAGCCGTGTTGTAGCCCTGACGACCCCTTCCGACTTCGAAATATTCAGCCAACCCCTCATCTAGCCACAAGGGCAGATTCGGTACGGCAGCATGCAAGTAGCCGTGCGACACTTCGTGTCGCAAATCTTCGGCCACATGGTCGCCCCAATAAGCATAGACGGAGAGCTGAGAATCAGTGCCGACAAAGATCGCTCTTCGCGACGCCATCTCCGGAAACCGCAGGTTGATGAAATTCGTGTAATCTGCTTCGTCGGCATACAGATACACATGGATCGGTGTCTCGGTCGGGGCGAGTTCCAGCTTTGAGTTGATCAGAACGCGTTGCTCAGCTATCTCATCCAGCAATCGTTGCTTGCGGGAAAGTTGCGCGTCGCTGTGGATAATCAACTGGTCACGGACGATCTCGTAGGGGAAAGGTTCCCAGTGCTGATTCGGTCGCACGAGCATGCACCCGGTCAATGCGACACTCGCCGCGAGGAGTAAAGCGAGTAGAGTGCAGCGTTGCATATTTCGACTCGCCGTCGCGATTGACCATAAAGCCTCGACCGTTGGTCGAAGCATCCAATTGGGGGCGAATTGTAGCGAACAGCTAGCAAACCCTGAAGCCCAATCCCCCCGAAATAAACCGTATCGGCGGGCGATTTTGCTGGAAATGGATCGCATTATCCGTGCGATCTGCATGACCTTCCCTTTGACGAGAAAAACGGCTGCCGAGGCCAGTGGTCGTGACTTACTCTCCTATAGAGATTTCTGCTCGTCAGCGGGGAACCTCCCATCAAGTTCAAACTTGCTGTTTGAGCACTGGCAGAGTTGGCATATCTTGTCGGAAATGCGATCTGCAAGATGCAAGCATAGAATCGATTCCACAATGAAGTTCCATCCAATAATCCAATCTTCCCTATTCAACGGCAGACTCATTCTGCTGTCGTGCGTAGCGAGTGCCTGGACTTGTATGGATATTCCTGCGGAGTTAGTGACTGCGCAACTTTTTGGGCCGAGTTCGAGCTTGGAATCGGCCGAGCCACCCAAGGATAATTCGGTTCGCCCTCTAACAGAGTGGATTGAAGAGGTAGCTCGGCGCCTGGCCGAAGCGGAGTCGCTGGTCGCCAAAGCCGAAGAAGCTGAGCAGGAGCCTGCGCAGGCGGTTGTCCGCCAGGTCGAACTCTTGGATCGGCTAGAACTTACCCTCATTCAAGTTGCGACTGCGGAAGCAGACGTTAAGACAGCCGCGGCGAAACGCGACGAAGCACAATCTCACTTGGAAGAATTCTTGCTCCAGGGGTTGCCTGAATCCGAGGCAACTTCCTTTTTGCTTTTGGACGCAACTCGAGACCACCTCGACGAGGCCCAAGAACGCCTCAAGCATCTGAAAGATCGTGAAAAGGGCGCACTGCGTGAATTGGACAAAGCCCGCAATGAGTTCAAGGAGTTAGAAAGTGCGCGCCGAATCGCCAAGGAAGACTTGGTAGAGAGCGAGGGGAACGCAAAGCGAATCGTTCTCACTCAAAAACACGCCATCGCAGCACTTGCCTCCGAAGTGGCAAAGGCCACGGTTCGTCGCCGCGAGGCAGATCTCTCGAGTGCGCGCTACGCCCGTGAAGCGCAAGAGTTCCTCCTTGAGCGACTCGAGGAGAAAGCCGAGGTTCTTAGTGCCAATGCACGTTTCGAGCTGGTCGAGTTGAACTCGCAACTACAGACGTTGGAAGAGCAGAAAACCGGACTTCAGGGTGAGCTGGGGAAAACAAAAGAAAACGCTACGCACCGCAAATACCTAGAAGAACAATGGATGCGCACGCAGCAGCAACTTGATGCCTCAACGGGTGACAAAGTCACTTTGCAAGCAGAATTGCATGCCTATCAGTTGGCCCTTACCAATCTCGATGAGCGTGAAGAGATATTGAACACTGCTATCAACCGACTGGAAGATTCTCAGCAGGCCTGGAAGCGACGTCAACAATTGTTTTCAGAGCAACCAGAGCAGGAAGTGTTATCTGAATGGAAAGAGGATAATGAACGAGCCTTGTCGCAATTGACTAGCGAACAACGTACTTCGAATGGGAAACTTGAGGACTTTCGCAATCAACTTGTTACCGTCAAGGAAAAGCTCTACAAGGCAGCAGCAAATTCTCCGGTCGCAAATTGGTATGCCCAACAGGTGACCGCGTTAGATGGAATTATCAAAACGCAGCAAGACAATCTCCACAGCATCGAGGCTGCCCTGCACCTGCAGTCGAAGCTGAAGGGCCAATTGAAGACCGATTCGCTCACAGTAACCGCCAAAAAACAGCTTTCTGAATTCTGGGACAAACTCGAGGCAATTTGGAACACCGAACTGGGTTCTTTTGAGCAGCCGTTAACCATCCAAAAAGTGGTCAAAGCGTTGCTGTTATTCTTCGCGGGATTTCTGATTGCTCGATTCATCAGCCGGTGGTTGGGCAAGTATCTCTTGGGCAGGATGGACATCGACGCCAGTGGCGCCGCCACGGTGCAAAGCTTGTCATTTTACTTGCTCATCGTGCTGTTCACGCTCTTGGCGCTGAACGTCGTAAGAGTCCCATTGACGGCGTTCACGGTGCTGGGTGGGGCCGTCGCGCTGGGAATTGGCTTTGGCAGCCAGAACATCATCAACAATTTTATCAGCGGCCTGATCCTCCATGCCGAGCGGCCTGTCAAGATTGGTGACTTGATCCAGATCGGCGAACTCTATGGAAATGTGGAGCATATTGGTGCCCGAAGTACGCGAATACGCACCGGGGACAATCTGGAGATCATCGTGCCCAACAGCAAATTTTTGCAGGACAACGTGGTCAATTTCACGTTGTCGAGCGACAAGATGCGGACTCATGTAACGGTAGGAGTAGCCTATGGGTCGCCGGTGATTGCTGTTACACAACTGCTGAAGCGAGCGGTCGTCGAAACGGGCCGGGCATCGAAGGAACCGCCACCCATCGTGTTGTTCAAGAATTTTGGCGACAATGCGTTGGAGTTTGAGGTCCACTTCTGGGTTCGCATGAGAACGATGATGGACCGTCGGCAGATTGAGAGTGCGGTCCGTTACCAGATCGCTCAGCTTTTTGCCGAGGAAGGGATCACCGTGGCATTTCCTCAGAGGGATGTGCATCTCAACACGACTTCGCCCTTGGTTGTGCAGATGGCTGCTGGCAATCACGAATCGCCTCAGAGCCAGGAGGCTCGGTAAACACTTGAGAATTCAGATTCAACCAAGGACAACTTATGTCAAATAGTTCTCAGAATGGCGGTACAAGCATGTTCACCAAGGGGTACCGTCGGAAAACCAAACCGGCGGCTCGACCCGGGGCCATTCACGTTTCAGCAGGTGCGATCCCACCCACGATTCGCATGACTTGTTATGGACCTGCAGAACTTGAAGACAGGAAGAGCTGTACCTTCGACGAAGTTCGAGAGTCGCAAGGCAAGTATCCCGTGCAATGGGTCGACATCGTCGGCATGGGAGACGCAAAGCTCTTTGAACAAATCGGCTCCCTGTTCGGTATCCATCGACTGGCGTTGGAAGACGTCGTAAACATCCCCCAGCGGGCAAAGGTAGACACCTATAAAAATCACTTGTTCATCGTTTGCCAGTTTCCTCGCCAAGGGAAGAAGCATACTTTCGAGCAGGTCAGCTTCTTTATCGGTAAAGACTTTGTCATAAGTTGGCGCGAGCATCCGAGCGATTGTTTCGATACAATTCGCGATCGATTACAGTTCACCGGGCGGGCTTTACGTGACATGGGGACCGACTACTTGATGTACGCATTGCTCGATGCGTTGATTGATAGCTACTTCCCCTCTCTGGAGAAAATTGGCGTGGCAATAGACCGCATCGACTTGGAAATGGAACGGGGAATAGCGCGACCGCTGATCATGCGTTTGCATGGGCTCAGGCACGACCTGCGGCTGTTAAGGCGTATCATCTGGCCGCTTCGCGATGCCGTGGATGCATTGACCAATCGTCACGAATGGTTGATTACCCCCGAAACGAGTATCTATCTCCGCGACTGCCACGACCACGTCATCCGAATCATTGATTCTCTTGAGAGTTACCGCGAGGCCTGTTCCGATCTGCGCGACTTTTATTCGACGGAAGTTGGCAACCGCATGAATGAGGTGATGAAGGTGCTGACCATCATTTCAACGATCTTTATCCCCTTGAGCTTTCTGGCGGGATTGTATGGCATGAATTTCGACACAACTGTTTCTCGCTGGAACATGCCTGAATTGAAATGGTCGTTCGGCTACCCCATGGTGCTCTTGGTGATGGCCGTGATGTCGGTTGGCCAACTCCTCTTTTTCCACCGAAAAGGTTGGCTGGGTTCCTTCACGACAACCAATAACAAACCGCCTAATGAGAGTTGAATTATGCTGTATCTCAGCGCCCATCTGCATCCCAGATCCCGTCGATCTCGTGGCAGCATGGGCCGACAAGTGCTCTGACCCACGCTGCCACGACAGGCGCTCGCTCGTTGCTTGCTCCGAGCGATTCATCTTTCAAGACATCGTCGTGGCGATGCAAGATTTTATCGGCCAGCCCCAGCACTTTCACCTTATCGGCGGCAATTGCCAACACGTTCTGACAAAGAAAACGGACTCCTTTCGCTTCCGGTGATGCCGCATAACGAGCCAACTCCGCTAGCGACGCTCACTACCCACAAAAGATATGAATCAATGTTCATCAATCCGTGTTGAACTTAAGATCGGAGGCTCATGTAACGGTATATGGAAAGGCCCTCAATTCAGTCTAATCCTTCATTGCTTTAACCAACTCTTGAACCTTCTTGCGGAGATCCTCGCTGTTCCAGCCTTGGTGGATCGCTTCTGCGAGCATCTTGCGCTGCTGTTCGTGAGGGAGCCTGGCAACCGCCGCATGGGCCGACCAAGAAAGTTCTGCATGGCGATTATGAGGCGGAACCCGGCGGGCGATCGAAGCATAGCGGCTAATCATCTCCGTGGAGAGTGTCTCACCGCAGACTTCCCCAAATTCTTCTCCAAACTGGTCCTCACCTCGATTGACCAGATCGCCAATCCACCAGGGGCTCGCTCGCTGACACCAAATGGCAAAATGCAGGGGTCCCTTCCAGTCGCCTAACTGCGGTTTGCCGACAACTTTCACATTAGCGGGACGAAACTCAAACGGCCCGAGGTTCATCTTAGGATCTGAAGCAGGCATGTATCATAGAATCCGTCTGAAGAAGAATGTGAGCTAATTAATCTCTGCCCATAGATTTTACGGTCGACTCCTTGGATAATGGAAGTCTGAAAGCCGTAACCACTAAAATCTCTCATAATCAGAATACACTTTACAATGGCTGATTTTCACTGGAACATGGGTTCTTATCCACAGACGCGGCTGCGGAGGCTCCGGCGAAATAGCTGGTCACGGCGTTTGGTGCAGGAAAATCAGCTCTCGGTGAGCGATTTGATCTGGCCACTCTTTGTGTGTGAGGGTACTAGTAGTCGAGAGCCGATCCCCTCCATGCCAGGCGTTGAGCGGCTGGCGATTCCCCTGGTGGTCGAAGCCGTGGGTGAAGCCGCGAGATTAGGCATTCCCGCCGTGGCACTCTTTCCTGCCACTCAGGCCGAGAAGAAAACACCCGAGTGCGAGGAAGCGGTCAACGCCGAAAACCTCGTGTGCCGGGCCGTGCGAGCTGTGAAGGCCGCCCACGCAGACCGAATCGGGGTGATCTGCGACGTGGCGCTCGATCCCTATTCCAGCCACGGACAGGATGGGTTGGTGCGAGACGGATATGTCGTGAATGACGAAACGGTCGCCATGCTCTGCCGACAAGCGATCGTGCAGGCCAAGGCGGGGTGCGACATCATTGCCCCCTCGGATATGATGGACGGCCGAGTGGGTGCAATTCGCCAGGCACTCGACGAAGCAGGTTATCTCGACGTGCAAATCATGGCCTATGCCGCCAAATATGCCTCGGCGTTCTACGGTCCGTTCCGCGATGCGGTCGGTTCGTCGGCCAATCTCGGTAGCGGCGATAAACGGACTTATCAGATGGACGTGGCCAACAGCGACGAGGCACTACGCGAAGTGGCGCTCGACATTGCCGAAGGGGCCGACAGTGTCATGGTCAAACCTGGAATGCCATATCTCGACATCGTGCGACGCGTGAAGGATGCCTTTGGCGTACCAACTTTCGCCTACCAGGTGAGCGGCGAGTACGCAATGCTTTGCGCTGCGGCCGAGCAAGGATGGCTCGACCGCGAGAAAGTCATGTTCGAAAGCCTCCTCGCCTTCAAACGGGCCGGAGCCGACGGCATTCTCACCTATTTCGCCCTGGACGCAGCAAAGCTGTTGTCCTAACTTCGTCGTGCCTGTGGCTTCCAGCCGAAGTGAGCTATGCTACAGGTAAGGTGCCACAGCCACGGGAAGCCTTTTCCCACACTGTGGCAAGAAGCCACCGGCCCACGGATGAAATTCCCATGCAAGTCGAAACACTCGATTCGCGTCGCCTGACCACGGACGAGGCGCTGGCCATTGCGCGGTTGATCGTGAAGGTTTGGCCGAAGCCGGACAAAAACGAAGCATTCCG
Source organism: Bythopirellula sp. (assembly GCA_041738415.1). Lineage (GTDB taxonomy): Bacteria > Planctomycetota > Planctomycetia > Pirellulales > Lacipirellulaceae > Bythopirellula. The sequence continues at coordinate 2,658 of JBGSPU010000032.1, read as the reverse complement.
CCAATATCAGATGCTCTCCATGGGCCAAGGCTATCAGGGACCCGATAATCAGGCTCCCCGATCCTTGGTAATCTGGGAACAAGATCGCGTGATCGCCCACGCTGCGGTCATTCCCAGGATAATTGGCACTTCACATGGAGATTTAGCCATCGCCGGACTTTGCAAGGTATGCAGTGATCCCATGTTGCGAGGAAAAGGGCTCGGCGAACTGGTTGTCAGAGGTGTTTTCAACCTGGTCGATGCTGAAGTTTTTGACTTTTCGCTCTTTCAGACGACAGCAGCAGTGAAGAAATTTTACGAACACCTCGGGGCATGCACGGTTCACAACCAGTTTGTCAATTCCTTGGCTGTGAATCAGCGAGAAAACCCCTTCTGGGACGAAATTATCATGCGGTATCCCGACAACCGAGATTGGCCGTCAGGAGAGGTTGATCTACGCGGCCCGGCATATTAGCCACAGTCCCCCTGACAACGGACAACTGCCCCCTCAGTTCTTCTGTGGCATCCCCCGCAGCTTGCTGCGCACGCGACTGAGCATGGGACCCACGCTGTTGCTACTCATCCCTGTGGTACGGCTAATCTCTTGATAGGTCTTACCTTCCAGATGATACATGCGGACCACCTGAGCCTCGGTGCCGTCAAGGGACTGTAGTAGCCGATCGACTTCTTCTCGGTCTTCGATCCGCTGCTCCGAGGAGGCATCATTCGAGTGGGGCTCACCAGAGAGTGATCCCAGCGAAGTGGCCTGATGTCGCTCGATGAGTTTCTTCACGACGACACGGCGGGCGACCACGGTCAGATAGGTTGCCAGACTGCTCTGGCCGCGGAAGTGTCGCAGAACGGCAAAATCGTTCTCGACGATCCTTAACATGACCTCCCCCACCAGATCGTCGCGGTCTGTGGAGGCGAGCAGCACGGACCTACAGTGGGCCGTATGATTGATGATATGGATCACCAACCCCATGAAGCGGTCGACAAAATCCTCCCACGCGCGGGGTTTTCTAGCCAAACAGCGTTCGAGCAGATTACGATCAATATCAGATAAAGCCACGTATCGGGTGCCTCAATCACATTCTTTCAGGGGAAAGAAAAGTAGCAATTGCCTGGTGGGGAGAACAGGTCAATCGGTTGCCCCACCAAGGGAAGGACAGCACCAAGTGCCCCAAACTGCCAACCTTAGCACGACCTCGGTGAAAACTAGTGAAACCTTCTGCTGGACCGCGTATACTCCAATTCTAAATAGCCAGAAATGAGGGAGCAAGTCAAACGGGACTCGAACCGGGTTAAACTTGGCAAATCCGGACAATTTTTGTCAAACTATCCGCTTGACAGAGGTTTTCCCAGGTGGGTAAATAGCTCTTTGGATTGTGGCAAAAGTCTGGTAAGAAGCGATCCTGGATTAACACTTGCCATACTTTAGCCGATATTTGTATCATTCCTCTCAGTATAAGGTGCTTTCAGCCGTTATGCCGAAGCGATCCTGACCTGAGAATCCAACCGGCACCGCGACCACGTTGGCTTAAGCGATAAAAAGGAGAATTTCTGAGATGACGCACGTAGTTTGCGAACCTTGCTTTGCATGCAAGTACACCGATTGTGTCGTGGTTTGCCCCGTTGAATGCTTCTACGAGGGTGAACAGATCCTGTACATTCACCCGGATGAGTGCATCGACTGCGAGGCGTGCGTCCCAGAGTGCCCCGTCGAAGCCATCTTCCACGAAGACAACGTACCCGAAGAGTGGGCAGCTTTCATAGAGCTCAACGCCGAGATGGCCCCCCAATGCCCCGTGATCACCGAGAAGAAAGAACCCCTGGCCGACAGTTGAGCCGCAATGCATGGTGAGCCGCGACGCGCGATTTTTTGTTAGCCGCAACGCGTCATTCGAGTCCTGCTTCGACAATAGCGGAGCGCGCTTGAGCCGTACCCCCTTTCCGTTCACACACAGTTCGCCTAATCCTTATTCAATGCCCGACATCACCAATCATCATTCTTAAATCATCACTCTTTCCCTTACTCAAACACCCGTTCCATGAGTTCATCGGCGAGCCAAGTCTCACTCGACGGTTCACCTTCATTGGTGGCCTCACCGAACGAATTGACTTCGGTTAGGCTAAACGCCTGAGTATCGAGTGGAACGCCAGCGACATGGGTTTCGAACACCGCTTTTACGAGTGACTTCTCGTGCTACACCGGCGTTTCTTACTTGGCGAAAGCAATACTAAGCCACTCCGTAGCCAGCACGATGTCCGTGAGTTCGGCAGCCCACAGCCCATCTCTCCCATCAGAATCTATCAATCCTGAATCAGAACTCTCCTCCAGCCCTGCCGATGCCTGAAAAAACGCATTCCCGCCTGCCAAAACCCAATCAATCACCCACAAATTCTGGTGAGGAGCCCCTTTTTTCAGGTTCATCCGACTAAAGCGTACTTTGTCTGGTGAATGGCATAGATCTTGAGTCGTAGGAATTCTGGGTCGCGGAATCCGTAGGCTTGTCGTTTCATGGTCTTGATCTTGTTGTTGGTTCCTTCGAGAGGCCCGGTGGAAATGGGGTAGTCGTAGTAGGCGAGGATTCCCCGAGCGTGGAAGCGTAGGGTCTTCGCGAAGGATTTAAGCATCTTGATCCCGGAGGCTTCGGCCTGCAGGATCCAGTCCATCAA
>JBGSPU010000004.1:0-3357 GCA_041738415.1 Bythopirellula sp. | reverse complement strand
CATAATGCCGAAACACGGATTATGCCGCATGGCCTTGGCGGAAGGCCTGTTGCTCTGGCTTCGGCCATGCGGCGATTCGGCATTATCATGAACGCTCAGAAACCACTGAGCAAAATGAATAAAACCGAAAACTTGAATAGCTGCGTCGAGCCCTATGTGGGCTCGTTCGCAGAGAGCTTCGCCGCCTTCAACTACAAGGAGACGACGATAAAAACCTACAAGGTCCTCGCGCGGAAGCTGGGCCGATTGATGGATGCTTCCGGCATCTCCCCCTCGGCACTGACTCCTGACCTTGCGGATCAATTGGCCCAGACAGAAGTTCGAGGCAAAGACACCGCAATCCGCTTTCATCACTTCGCCCGGCGATTTGCCGAGCATCTTATCGACATTGGCGTGGTGCAGCCGGTAACTCTGACCAAAGCCCAGATCGCTCGGGCAACGTTGCTGGCGGACTTTCAGACCTACCTCATCAAGCAACGTGGCTTGAGGCCACGCACCATCGACACAGTGTCGCATTCGGCTGAGCGGTTCCTCGTTCATCACTTTGGAAACCGAATGATTAACCTGAAAAGCCTTCGGGCCGCCGACACAATCGGCTTCGTCCAGCACTTGCTGACAAACAAACCTTCGCATCGACATGTCGCGCCCGCATCCCACCTTCGAACCTTCTTCCAATATCTGTTTGGGCGTGGGGAAACCGCGAGCAACCTTGCCCTGAGTCTTCCGAAGTCGGCAAAGTGCTGGGATGCGAGGTTGCCCCGGCACCTGCCGCCAGATGGGGTTGAGGCTGTTCTCGCCTCGGTGCGTGGCAACTCTCGGCATGCCGCACGCGATTATGCTATGCTGCTCCTTATGGCGCGACTCGGGCTCCGAGCAGTCGAGGTCATCGCGATCCAGCTTGATGATATTGATTGGCGTTCTGGTGAGTTGCTGGTGCGCGGCAAAGGGAAGCTCCATGACCGCGTGCCGATAACGTCCGAAGTAGGCGAAGCTCTGAGCAGATATCTTCGTGAGGAGCGTGGTGAAACGAGTTGCCGGACGGCTTTCGTCACGCACCGGGCACCGCATCGGCCATTTAAGGACAGCCAAATCGTCAACGCCATCCTCAAGGATGCTTTGGCAACGACCGGACAGAAGCTGGTCGCGCCCTATGTGGGCTCGCATCTCCTGCGTCATAGTCTTGCGACCCTTCTGGTAAACACTGGTGCGTCCATTGACGAAGTGGGCAATGTATTGAGGCACCGCTCACGAGCATCGACGATGAAGTATGTGAGGCTCGATATAGCTGGACTGAGATCCATCTCACAGCCGTGGCCAATGTCAGGAGGTGCGCAATGAATATCACGCCTCACCTGGACCAATACTTGAGCGTTCGACGCAGCCTTGGTTATGATCTTCGTGTCGATGAGCGCGTGCTCCGCCGCTTTGCAAGGTTCGCCGATCACGAAACGGCCCCGCACGTCGACACAGAACTGTTCCTTCGTTGGGAAGCGAGTCTGCCGCATACGAGCGCCGCGAGGCGATCTACCCGACTCAGGATGGTGCGACTGTTCGTGCAATGGCTGAGCAGTCTCGAACCGGCCCACGAAGTGCCTCCGCGCGGGCTGCTGCCGGGTCGCACTGCCCGATCCCGCCCATTTATCTACAGCGAGTCCGAGACCGCATCGATCATTGCCGAGGCAAATGAGTTGCCATCGGTTTATGGTCTGCGCGGCTTGACATGCTCCACGCTGTTCGCGCTCATCTCCGTCACCGGGCTCAGGATTAGCGAAGCTCTCGGGCTCGACTCTACTGATCTGGACATCGAGGACGGCGTTCTGCGCGTGCGCCGTGGAAAACTGGGTAAGGAACGACTGCTCCCACTCGACCCGACGGTGGTTGGGCAACTCGTCAACTATGCTGCCGAGCGAAACAGGCTGCTCGGGCGCGTCCCCGATGCGTTCTTTGTCTCCTGCCGTGGAACAAGAATGGGCGCCTGCTGTGCACGGTATAACTTCGCGCATACCTGCCAGCGGATCGGCTTGCGCGTGCATCAGCAATATAGCCGACATGGCCGCGGACCGCGCATCCACGATCTTCGCCACACCTTCGCCGTGCGGACGATGATCAACTGGTATCGCACTGGTAAAGACCCGGCGCGGGAGATGATCTGGCTTACGACCTATCTGGGCCATACTTCCCCCGATAATACGTTTTGGTATCTGGAGGCAGTTCCAGAGTTGCTTGATCTCGCGATGGCCCGAGCAACATCAAAAATCGAGGAGGCGAACCAATGAACGCCGCAACATTGCCCTCGCTGATCCAACGCTTCTTCATCGACCGGTTGGGCGTTCAGATGGAAGCCAGCCAGCACACAGTTGCAAGCTATCGCGACACGTTCCGTCTGCTTTTGCGCTTTGCCGGTGCTCAACACAGCAAGGTCCCAGCCAAGCTCACTGTTGAAGATATCGACGCCGATCTGGTCGCCGACTTCCTCGTTCACGGCGAGACTACTCGCGGCAACACTGCCCGTAGTCGCAACACACGACTGGCTGCGGTTCGCTCGTTCTTTCGCTACGTTGCGATGACCGATCCTGTTTGGCTGCTTCACTGTCAACGAATCCTCGCGATGCCCAACAAACGCTATGTGAGGCGAGAAGTGAGCTTCCTCGACGCCGAAGAAATGGCGGCATTGCTGGCGGCTCCGAATCGCACCACTTGGACTGGTAGGCGTGATCACGCGCTGATACTTGTCGCAATCCAGACTGGTTTGCGGGCCTCCGAATTGGTAACTCTGCGGCACGGCGATCTCGTCCTCGGGACCGGTGCCGCTCATATCCGCTGTATGGGGAAGGGTCGGAAGGAGCGTTCTACGCCGTTGCGTCGTGACACCGCCAAACTGCTTGAAGCCTGGATCGGAAACCGTTCGGACGCCACCAAACCGTTGTTCCCGTCGATTCGAGGCGAGGCCCTGAGCCGTGATGCTCTCGAACATCTGGTCCGCAAGCATTGCCTTACCGCCTCTCGCAACTGCCCAAGTCTTGTAGCAAAACGGGTCACGCCACATACGCTTCGTCACAGCACTGCAATGGACTTGCTTCATCACGGGGTTGATCAAGCGGTGATAGCCCTCTGGCTCGGACATGAGTCAGTGGTGACCACTCAAGTCTATATCCATGCCGACATGCGGATAAAAGAAAAGGCTCTGGCTCGCGTCGCCGCCCCAGAGTTACCGCCGGGCCGTTTCCAACCAGATGACCAACTCCTTTCGTTCCTCGATGGACTCTGATAATGCCGAATCGCCGCATGGCCGAAGCCAGAGCAACAGGCCTTCCGCCAAGGCCATGCGGCATAATCCGTGTTTCGGCATTATGAGTC
>JBGSPU010000145.1:0-28052 GCA_041738415.1 Bythopirellula sp. | reverse complement strand
TCCGAGGGCTGTCGCGTCGGAGAAGGCGCTCGCGCCGCCCACGCTAGTGGTTGCGGTTGCCGACGCGCTGCCGCCTGATGCACCGTTTGCACCGTTACCTCCCGCAGTGCCGCCGTTGCCCTGTCCGCCACTGCCGCCCCTTCCACCAGCTCCCCCTGTGGCCGATGCCGTGTTGCTCGTCTCGCCGGGTGTAACGGTAGTGGCGCTCGCCGCTCCGCCCGCTGTGCCGTCGCTGCCATTCTGACCCGGATTACCGTCGAGGCCATCGTTGCCATTCGTCCCTGTGGTCCCAAAACTGGTGACGGTCCCCGCGGTCGTGAATGCGACAGGATAGAGTAAAAATATCAGAAGTACTTCAAGCACTAACCGTTGCGATTTCATGATTACGCTTTCGAAAAAATAATCGTCGACACTGGCCAATGTTTCCTCGTTTGAAGAAGACGATGACCGTCAACAAAAGTAAAATACCCGTCGCCGGCTCCGGCACGGCCACACTAGCCGCCCTGAGAGAACCCGGTCCATAATTTCCTTTCCAGTCGGCGAGGTCCGACGCACTTAACTGATTGGGCGATCCACCGCGCTGCCAAATCAAAAAGTCTCGGCCATCGACGTCGCCGTCGAGATCAAAATCGCCGGGGAGGGCTACGCTTAGCATGCCCGTGGCAAGTTGGGAAACGTCCCAGTTCAGGCCGGGCAGCGAGGGTAATTGAACCGACGAGAAACTGCCCAGCAGATCGTCGGCCATGAGAAACTCGAAGCTCTGACCCGGAGAGGGAACAAAACCATTCAAGAGTGAGATCTGCAAGGTGCCGCCCAGCGTCAGCGTGCCTGATGATTGCAGTTGATCATAGCCACTTCCCGGCGTGGTCCCTCCCAGTTCCATCACCAAGGTACTGGTGGGGGAGAAATCCATGTTGCCCACGCTGAGAATCGCGGGAGAGAGACCGGGAGAAAATGTCCCCGTGATATTGACATTGTCAAATGTGCCGACCCCTTTCACATAACCGGGGAGGGTAATCGGTTCCGCAGGGCTGGTGCCTGTGATATGGCCGTTGTTGATCAGGGGCTTGCTTAGCAGGTTCGGTGTGTTAACGGTGCCGAAGCCGGTGATGTTGCCGCCGAAGTCGAGCGTCAGTCCGTTGGCGGCGGAGAGTGTGCCGGCGGTGGTGGCGCTGCCGAACGTGGTCAGTGAGGCAGAGTCGAAGACGGCGTCGTTGGCGTCCTGGAGCGTGACCGTGTTGGCCCCGACCATGAGCGTGCCGTTGCTGTAGAAGCCGTTGACCTTGCCCGCGTCGCCGATCACCAGTGCCCCGCCGGTGGCGTCGATCACGGATCCCGGCAGCGCGACGACCGGCCCCACCACCTGGGAGGCGAGCGTTGTCTGAAGCCGCCCGCCTGGCATCACGGCCAGCGTGCCCGCGGCCAAGGTGCCACCAGCCAGGGTGACCGGCACCGTCGTTAGTCTGGCCGTCCCTTCGACAGTCAGCCCCTTGCCGGCCGCGATGGTCGGTGAAGCGCCGAACAACTGCGGGATGGTCGCATCCGAACTGAGGTCACGACCCCCCGAGAGTTGAATAGTACCAGCGGTGTAGTTGAACTGGGCCCCGAACGCGTTCACAACCTTGATGAAGTCCTTGAACCGCAGCGTGCCACCATTGAGGTTGACGGCGGCTGTGGGCGGGAAGTTGAAATCGGGGTGGTTGATCAACAGGTCGCCGTTGATGAAGACCGTCGCTCCATTGCTGACATTGAGGAAGGCATTCGACGATCCGGAACCCGTTCCCGATTGAACGGTGAATGACCCGTCCGTCTGCAGAGACGCATTCGGGCCGCTGACCGTGATCGTTCCCCGATTCACAAAGGCAGCGTCGCCGATGACAGCACTACCCGCCGTGATCGAAAGTGAACTGCCGGAGTTGGAGCTAACCGACGCCATGCTAAGGTGCCCGCCGTCGACGACTACGGGGGCGCCGGATTGCAGAAAACCGAGCGTTTCTAGTACCAAGGTTTTACCCGCGGTGATTGTCGGCGTGGCACCAAAGAACGTGGTCACCGGCGCGTTGAAGAAGCCGGTGCTGGGGATTTGGATCGTGCCCGCAGTGTAGTTGATCCGGTCGACCCCGGTGACGGTGGCGAAGCGGAGCGTGCCGCCATTGAGATTGACATTACTCGTGCTACCAATCGAGAGGTCCGTACCTACATGAACCGTCCCTTGATTCTCGATGTTAAGCACGCCCGTGACTGCGCTTCCGACAGTGAATGCGCCGGTACTCGACCATCTAGATCCGGCGCCGGTGACCGTTGCGCCGCCGGTCGAGCCACTGAAGCTGGCGATCGTGCTTGTCCCACTGGTCAGCAAGGCTCCGTCTTCGACAGTCAGTGAGGCGGTGTCTGCTCCTAGACGACCGACGGCAAACGAAGTCGTGGCATTGTAAACAGTTCCAACGCCTGAAATTAAAAAGCTCGTGGCGAAGTTGCTGGAATAGCCGACTACGGTCGATGGCGCAGTGACCGTGCTGCCACCTTGCACAATTACGGAAGCAGCTCCTGCGCTCCCTTCGTTGAGATGCAAATTGTCGGTCACGGTTAACTCGCCGCCTTCGATCAGGAGATGGCCTGGCCCGCCGGCTAAGCCTACCCGAAGTCGCCGCACACTGGCACCGGGCGACTGGAGTTGCGCCGTGCCGCTATTGGCAATGATCGCATCAAATGCCGTAGGGCTAGCGACATTGGGTACCCCCAGTGTCCAATTGCTCTCCGTAAACCAATCTCCCGTGCCCGCTTGCCATAATGTTTGACCAACGGCTCCTGACGTAACCCACAAGATTGCAATGATCCCAACCCAGTTTGCTTTCAATCCGCGCATGATGATGCCCCCCTTGGCTTAAAAAAGGCGCAGCCAGAGCCACGCACCTGGAAACAGAGAAACCTGCTGCGGCAGAGTGCCATCGCAAATCAGATCAGCAGGACAACAAAGAAGATCGCCCCCCGTGCTCATCCAGTCCTTCGGCAAGCGATCATCAAACCGCTGCACACACGGAGGAGGCAATGAGCGGTGTCATTATGTGGCGGTTAACCATGCATGTCAATGAAATTCCCTCAGGGGACCGAAAAGTCTCAGCAAATCTTCCCCAATCGGCTAGAATCTGCGGCTACTTGTGAGAAACATTCCCACCAACATGAGCAAGATTGCCCCCGGGTCCGACACGGCAGTTGTGGCTGCGACTAGCTGTACTCCATACAGCGCCTGCCACAGAGCCAGGTCACTGCTGGAACTAATCTGTTACATTCACGCGAATCAGCGCGAACAGGATCTTCAACGGCCAAGCTAATTGCGCATGCGCGATGCCGAACAAGAAAGACTAAGTGCGAACAGCGCCAACAGCCACCCTGTGGCCGGTTCTGGCACGGTCATTGCGGAGCCAAGCGGGGTCGAGGACGACGCGGCCCCTGCTGGTCCGGTATATTGCCGCTGCCAGGCCAGAAAATCGCGGCCATCGCTGTCGTTGTCCTCGTCGGCATCGCCGAGGGCGTTCTTGCCAAAGGCACTCTGCCAGATGGATAGGTCAGCACCATCCACGTCGCCGTCGTCTTCAAAGTCGGCAGTGAAATTTGTTTCCTGGCCTACGACCACAAAACGCATGTTCTCAGCTTGAGCAGGCAGCCACATCGGCGGCGAACCAGGAGTGGGAACTTGCCAAGAGAGGTATGAGGACTTGCTCGTTGGCAGGATGTAGGGCTGATCCGATCCATTGACCAGGCCGGCCCCGCCAACGGCATCGAATAAACCTGAGCCGAATACGAGCGCATAACTTCCAGGAATCAACGTTGCCGACAACGGCGTGAGGAAGTTGTCGCTGGGGAAGTTTGGACGAAACGTCGTCTCGGCGACGAGTTCGGTTTCAGTGAACGGGGAGCCCTCAGGCATGGAGGTGAGCGATGGGAGTCGCACCAACGCGGCAAAGATGTCGCCAGGTTGATCCGGGATCGCATACATGTGTCCTCCTACCTGCTCGACAGCTACTGGGACGCTTGTTTCAAATCGCCAGCCAACATACAGGTTGGTGCCGACGGCTGTGCCACCTACCTGACCCGGGGCACCCAGTTGGGCCGACTCTAGCAGCACCGGTTGGGCCTGACAGGGTGAACTCTTCATCCCTCCCAGCAGAATCAACGTCGCCACACCAATTGCGGTGCGAACCAAGCTACGTCGTCTCATCTCAGATTCCTTTCCGTCTGTGGGGCAGCCATCTTGGCTGTCCATGTATTTCACACAGGCTCGCAGCCTGCGCCAATGTAAATTCAAACAGACCTATGCGACCCTGACGCTCCACCCCCCGCAACCAAAAGTTGCGGCTGGCGTCGTTTGACGATTTCATCCGCTGCATCTCTCTTGCGCGCTTTTTCCACCAGCAGCGCCAAGAGCTCCCCATAGTCGACTGGCTTCGCCAGATGATCGTCAAAACCTGCTTCCAATGCGCGCTGGCGATCCTCTTCGCTACCCCAGCCCGAAATGGCTACCACGATCGGCCGTGGTAACGCGGCCTCCTTTCGGATCCTGCGCACCACTTCGTAACCATCCATTCCCGGCATGCCGATGTCGAGCAAAATAAAATCAGGTTGCACGACGGTCATCGCCTCAAGCCCTGCGGGTCCATCGTAGGCAGCATAGGTTTGGCAGCCATCCATCGACAGCAGAGCTTCCAGGGTGTGGACCGCCTCTTGATTGTCATCGACGAGCAACACCGTCGCACCCTCCAAAGTGTTGGCAACGGTTTCCGTGGGAGGGGTCTCAGCAGATTCAGCCTGGACCAGTGTCGCCGAGTCTTGCCGTGGCAGGGTGATACTGAACCGGCTCCCTTTTCCCGGTCCTTCGCTATGCAAGGTCACTACGCCGTGGTGCATCTGTACGAGCGACTTGACCAGCGCCAGTCCGATTCCCAAACCCTGTCGATCGCGGTTCCGAGGAGATTCTGCCTGGGCAAAGAGATCGAACACACTCCTCTGCAAATCTTTAGAAATCCCGATGCCATTGTCGCAGATGCATACCTTGGCCGACTCGGAATCGCCATCGAGCAAGACTTGGATCCGTCCGCCGCGTGGCGTGTATTTCGCGGCGTTGGAGAGCAAGTTCGAGATGACTTGGATCAGGCGGGTCGAGTCTCCGTTGACAACTAGCGGTTCGCAACTGCCCACGGTCTTCAAATCATGGTTTTGTTCCTCTATCAATGGAGCCGCCATCTCAATCGCTTGTTTGACGATTTCACGAAGATCGACCGGCGCGCATTCCAACCGAAGTTGACCTCGTGTGTACCTGGAGACGTCGAGCAGATCTTCCACGATCCGCAGTAGCTGCTCGGTTTGACGGCGCATGGTTTGTCGAATCTCGCGCAATTGTTCGGTCTTCAGCGTTTCTCGATCCAAGAGATCGATCCCCGAACGAATGGGGGCCAAGGGATTTCTCAACTCGTGGGCCAACAGCGCCAGCCAATTGTCTTTCTTGCGATCTGCCGCCCGGAGTTGTTCGGTAAGTTCTGCATTGGCCGCTGATTGAAGATTCACGGCAAGCTGCCTGCTGTCGGCACGCCAATAAATCCCGATTGCCGCACTTCCGACCACCGCATAGATGACCATGGCCAATTGATCGGCGGGATCAGTGACCAGAATGCTATTGTGAGGGGTGATAACCCAGTTGGCTGCTGCAATGATGCCGAAGAAAAGCGAAAAGACTGCGGGACCAATTCCAGCTACCCACACTGTCAGCATGACCGAGAGAAAGTAGAGGCCAAACGGCATCCGCTCTCCCAGCAAGTCGGCCAGCGAGACCCGAGCCCAAGTTGCCACCAAGGTCGCGAGTATGGCAAAGCCATATCTTGTCAGACACGCACGGCACTTGCTTTCCATAATACTACCCCCCAAAGAGTTGCTATGCACGATTCAAAGCAGAGTTAGCCGATGCCCTTCGGCAAACCTAAAACGATGCAGCGCTCTTCACGCAGCGAAGTCAATGGACCTTCGCGGCAAGAAGAAGCTCATCGTTCAAAGAATCGACCAATTCTTGAGGACGGATCGGTTTCTGGAACCAGCGATCCACGCCCCGGGGCCCGATTTCCACATTCATTGCTCCCGGCTGAGAACCCGTCACGGCGAACACCTTCACTCCTCGATAGTCAGGGTTCAAGCGGATCGACTTGACCGTCTTCGGCCCGTCCATGCGAGGCATGTGCATGTCGAGCAGCACCACGTCGGGCCGATCGCGTCTGGCAAGTTGCACCATCGCCTGCAAGCCATCTTGAGCGGTTTCCACTTCATAACCGCTCATTCGCAGATAGCCAGCCAAGAGCTCGCATTCATTCGAATCGTCTTCCACCAGCAAGGCGCGGGGAAGTGGATTCGACAGTTCCCCCTCCAAGGCCTCGGCAACGGAATTTCCACCAGCTCTCACTGCCACGTTGCCATCCAACTGGTCAATCTCGTGAATTGCCGTGTGTAGCGATGCCAACGCCTCGTCGTGCATTCCACGATCGAGTTGCTTTTCCATCAGGCTCAGCGATAGTTGAGCGCTATTGAGTCGATTGCGAAAATCATGTGCTTTTGCCGACTCCGCTTCTCGCTCGGCTTTGCTCCGCAATTCGCCATTGAGCGTGTTGGTTAATTCATGGCGCAGAATACGAATATCTTTGGGGGCCTCGACCCCCACCCGTACGCGATGGCCATCAACACGTAGAATCTCGACCGTTATGCCGAGGTTGGGGAAAACAATCTTGTCTTGGGGTCCTCGAGACAATACAAGCATAGCTGGATCTCCTTATCTAGACTGCAAGCGAGTACGACTCCTGCGGAGCATATTCTACTGCGCCTACTTCGCCTTCTCAAATGCGACACTATTGCCGGTCGAGACACACAGCCCCGCCGACTTTCCTATCCACCGTCGCTGAGCAGCCGTTCTTCTTGAACAGCAGTTAAGGAGATCCATTCCTCGATGCCCGGCAGTGGGAAACATGATTTTACCGGGATTGCTGAAGCTGGAATAGCTCAGAATCTTTGGCGTTAGATGCTAGCAGTCTGGCACCTGCACCCCCTGCGCAGCCGAATCCCAAGCAAGAATCCAGCCATTCCCAGAAGCAACAGGGGAGAGGGTTCTGGCACGGGTGCGATATTCAAGTCTTCTGGAACCACATTTGTTCCATACCGAACTTGCCAAACAGCCAAATCCAGAAAGCTCAAGTTGTTGGGGGACTGCCCGCGTTGCCATCGCAGAAAATCGTTGCCGTCCACGTCGCCATCTCCGTCGTAGTCACCGGTGGGAATTACGTTCAGATTCGCGCTCCAGATTGCCAAGCCCTCGGTATTATCGGCGAGTCGAAAACTGTAGGCCATTTGCGCGGCACTATTAAGTCCGCTGTGCGCCAGGTCCCCGGCTCCGGCGCGCTCGGCCCAGCGCAGCTCCGTGATCGTGCTGCCAAGAAAAGAGGTGCCCACCCGGGCCACTTCCAATAGACCGGCAGTCGGGTCCCAGAAATACAAGCCGTTGCCCAAGCCAGCCGAAACATTGCGAAAACTCGCCTCAAATGCAACCTGTCCCGTGCCGTTGATGATTGGGGAGGAACTCTGCAATTCAAAAGTGCCGTTGCCGTTGGGTGCCATCGCGCCATCGCGCAAGACGGTGGTCGTGCTGGTACCATCTCCGACGTAAATACCATGGTCATTTATGGCTCCCCCACTGGTTCCACTGAGTGTTGCCCGAAAGGCCACCGCACCAAAGCTGTTGATCGACGGGGGGCTAAAGGCACTAAACACCCCATTTCCTTCTGGTGGTGCCTGGCCCTTGCTGGCGATCATGACGTTGGAAAACTCGCTGTCTCCGCGGAAGAGTCCGACGTTGTCGACACCCCCTCCCGAGGTATCGCTCAAAGTCGACACAAACGCAACTTGCCCCAAATCGTTCAGCGCGACATCGCTTCCTAAGACATCGAATCGTCCATTGATTCCGCCACCGAATCCTGGCGCGGGATTTCCATCCCGGGCGATCTGTGTCAGTCCCCCTAGTCCACCTCCCGTACTGCGAAACACCCCTGTCGAGGCTCCTACCGCAGACAAGTCAGCAGCAAAGGCAACCTGTCCCACTGCGTCGTTTATCGCCGGATTGTGAAATCCCGTAAACACTCCATTGCCATCGGGCGCCGCGTCTTGTCGCCGCACGATTTCATCAAGAGTACTTCCCTCTCCACGATAGATCCCACTGTTTACACCTCCGGGCGTTGTCCCCGTGAGACCTCCAACAAAGGCGACTTGCCCCGGTGTGTTGATCACAGCACCGCCAAAATCAGTAAAAGTGCCGTTCCCATCCGGAGGCGTTTCTGTGCTATCGGCGATCACGGTCAAAGGAGCACCCGTGCTCCTGTACAAACCGGCTCCATCGAAGCTCCCGTCACGCAAGGCTAGGAATGCCACATGCCCCTGGGAATTCATGGGCGGGGGATCCGAGAAGAATGAGCCGAAGACTTGGGTTCCATCGGGGGCCGTCTCCAGTCCCCGGGCCACCTGCACGAGTTCTGTGCCCGTGCGGCGGAACACGCCAAAGCGATCAGCCGAGGAAGCCCCCCCCGTGGTATTGATTAATGAAGCGACAAAACTTAGTTGGCCCCCATCGTTGAGCACCGGCCCACCGGCACTGGAAAACACGCCATTGCCATCCGGCGCGGATACCCCATTGAGCAGAAACGTGGTGACCGACGGTTGGGCAGCCACCGGCGTAGTCAAAATTGACAATACTAACCAAAAGCATCCTGCGTTCTGTTTTCCATAGAGACCTATTTTCCGACTCATTGATCGTGATTACCCCTGAAAGTGTGGACTTCAACTGCGTCTCTCATCTGGCCAAGAGAAAAACCGCATTGCTGATTAGGTGGAAAGAAGCCTCCAGAATACTTCTTTGCCCACCACCAGTCAAAGAAAATAGCGACATCGGCGAAATATTTGAACATTTCGCGCGGAAAACCCTTACCCGCGACAGCGGTGCACGCAAGTCCTAGCTCTTATAGATCTTATGTTGGGGCCGCCCCGAGAGGATTTGCTCTTTCCCCCAGTTGGTGACGTCCCTGAAGGCCTGGCTTTGGATAAAGTTTTGGAAGGCCTGCTCATCCGACCATTCGCTGGTGATTAGATAGGATGCCTGATCGCTGACATCTTTCCAAAGCGTCGAGTTCGTGTGCCCCTCCGCCGCATTCAAGGCACCGAGGACCCCCGCAAATTTCTCTTCAAAATCTGCTTGCTTTCCCGCGATAACATGATAGTTCATTCCAACAGTAATCATCGTGCATGGGCTCCCAGAGGGCGGCTGTGTAAGACAGAATCTTAGGTTAACACCTCCTCCCCCGCAACCCACCCATGGCTACCCGCGACAAACTCTTCGTTAGCCGCGACGCGATCCTCGTTAGCCGCGACGCGCCAACCGAGTCCTGCTCGGCAGAGCGGAGCGCGTATTCGCTCATCCTACGGCTTTTACACCGCCTGCCAGGTCTGCCGCAGCAGCCGCATCGGAGGCTTCGGGCCGTAGAACTGCCAGTTCCACGACTGATCCCACAGCAAGCAGCGCAGCATCTCGCTGAGCGCCTGCGGCGACTGGAACCACTTGCGGCCTAGCTCCCACCACACACGGGGATTCGTAGCCATCGCCCATTTCAATCGCCGCAGCCAATAGGCACTCGTCAAGTTGTAGTCGTGCGTGCCGTCCTCTTCGGCCACCAGTGCGAATTGATTATCCGCACACCGCTCCAACTGTCCCGGCTCAGGATACCAACCACCAAAGGCCTCCACTAGATTGGCGTAGTGGTAGTTGAAACTTCCACGCTTCCAGACCGCATGCCCTCGACGGATTGCACGGGGATCGGCCATTTTCGTTTCGCCGAAGTAGATGGCCGTGGTGACGAACCTTTCCCCAGGTCGCAGCAGTGAGCGGCAAATTGCGAATAATTCGGAGTACACCTCATCGGTGCGCCCGGCGAGCGCATCCTCCAGTTGAGCAAAATGTTCCAGAGAGCCGTTGGCCACAATGCCATTCACACGGCCGATCAAGGATGCACCCTTCTGAGGAATCTCTCGATAGTTGAGCAGCTTGACATTCAAACCCGCGTTTCTGTTGGTGGCAACCTGGGTGGGAGAGATCGTGATTCCAACGCCTTCGATACCCCGCTCTGCGGCTTGCTTCAAGATTCGACCGTAGCCGCAGCCGATGTCCAAGAGCCGCTCGCCCGGATAGCAACC
This sequence comes from Bythopirellula sp., assembly GCA_041738415.1. Classification (GTDB taxonomy): domain Bacteria; phylum Planctomycetota; class Planctomycetia; order Pirellulales; family Lacipirellulaceae; genus Bythopirellula. Next base: position 17,786 of record JBGSPU010000145.1, on the reverse strand, counting down.
CACTTGGTCGAGAAGATATTCCGCTTGTCGCTGCTGCGCCGCCAGATAGGCGGAGCGCGTGTTGCGATCATCCAGGTACTTGCCGTCGGTGAAGTCGTGGACTCCACCAGCCGGACAGAGATCAAGCACATCGTAGCAATTGACAACAACAAGGGCGGAGTCAGATTCGACCGTTTTCCGCGGTGCGACACCAATTGGCATAGCAAGGGTAGACATGGCAGTTCACTTTCTTCGCAGCAGCACCTCGACGGCGAGTCTGCGATGTTGGAACAGACGTTCTCTAAGAGTCATTCTACTCAGTAGAAAGCGCGGGGGGGGAAACTCTAGACAATATAGTCCTGGTCCAATCCACTACACTGCACTCAGGGGATGGATTAGGGGAGGGGTCATAAATGACTAAGCGATATCCCTCGGCGAATGTTACCCAGAAAACTAGCCTTCCCGCGGAGAGCCGCAAAGAGGTGGAGGATTATCGAGAGACTTCCAAACAGTTCCATCTGTACCGTCACCCAAAAACGCGGTAAGCTGGAGACCGGTTTGGTTGGCGTATTCTATGGCGCGATCTTTTGCGGAGAGATGAGACATGGGAATCCATTGGCGAGAGGGTGGCTATTCGGCAACCGTCGTAATGTACCTCATGGTCAATGGCCAGCGTCACGACATTGCAAAAATTGGTCGTGATTCCTTGATTCTCCGGCAAACCGCGCCAATCAGCAATGGCCACGCTCAACTCGTCATCCGTGTCGACGATCATGAAGAAATTCAAGATGTGATTCTGCACGAGAGCGACCCTGTTCGTGGTGAGTTGTCCTACGTGTAAGGTTTTCCGTCGGCAGAGAATCTGTTAGCCTCGATTGAGGCAGTTGATTTCAATCTACGTGGTGTAGGCTTCCCCTACGGTTTCGTTGCTGCATCCCGCTTCCACCCCTTGAACACGCCCCCTGCTTCCGGCTACGATGGAGCGATTTTACACAGGTTGTTCATCCCGCGCCCTGCGATGCGTTGCATCGCGGCTAGACACCAACCCCAAACCGCCGTGCCACGACGAGACGACATTCACCGTATTCTGATCATTGGCTCCGGGCCGATCGTCATCGGTCAGGCCTGCGAGTTTGACTATTCCGGGACTCAAGCCTGCAAGGCCCTTCGCGAGGAAGGCTACGAGGTAATCCTCGTCAACTCGAATCCAGCCACGATCATGACCGATCCGGCCACGGCCGATCGCACCTACATCGAGCCGCTTACCTGGGAAATGATCGCCAAGGTGATCGAGGCCGAGCGGCCCGATGCGCTGCTGCCTACGCTTGGTGGACAGACGGCGCTCAATTTGGCAATTGCCCTCGAAAAACATGGAGTGCTCGAAAAATACGGCGTTGAGATGATCGGTGCCAACGCCGACGTGATTGACAAGGCCGAGAGTCGGGAACGTTTCAAACAGGCGATGGGCAAGATCGGCTTGGAGGTGTGTCGCGGCAAGACAATTCACAACATCGATGAGGCCCGCGCATGGGTGCAGGACATCGGTCTGCCAGCCGTTGTGCGGCCCAGCTTCACGATGGGCGGCAGCGGCTCGGCCATCGCTTACAATCGGCAGGAGTTCGACGAGTTGGTCCGCCGCGGTCTCGATCAATCTCCCACCAACGAGGTGCTGATCGAGGAGTCGATCATTGGTTGGAAAGAATACGAGATGGAGGTGATGCGCGACGTCGATGACAACGTCGTCATTATCTGCTCAATCGAGAACTTCGACCCGATGGGAGTCCATACGGGCGATTCGATTACCGTCGCCCCCGCGCAAACTCTCTCCGACAAGGAATACCAGCGGATGCGCGACGCCAGCTTGGCCGTTATCCGTGAGATCGGCGTCGAGACGGGCGGGTCGAACATTCAGTTTGCGACGCATCCTCAGACCGGTCGGATGATCGTCATCGAGATGAATCCGCGGGTGAGCCGCTCCAGCGCGCTCGCTTCGAAGGCTACGGGGTTCCCTATCGCCAAGATCGCCGCGAAGTTGGCCGTCGGCTATCGGTTGCACGAACTCCCCAACGACATCACCCGCAAGACGACCGCCTGTTTCGAACCGACGATTGATTATGTCGTGACGAAAATACCGCGATTCGCCTTCGAAAAATTCCCCGAGGCGGACGACACGCTCACCACCCAAATGAAGAGCGTCGGCGAGACGATGGCCATCGGCAGCACCTTTAAGGAATCGTTCCAAAAAGCCCTGCGCGGGCTCGAAGTCGGCAGCTTTGGCTTCGGCTGCGATGGCACGGATCTCTGGGGAACCGACCACCAGCCGACCGAAGAAGAGATCAAAGAGAAACTCGCGCGCCCCTGCGCGGAACGGGTGTGGTATCTCCGCTACGCCCTCAAGAGCGGCATGACCCCCGCACGGATCAACGAACTCACCAATATCGATCCCTGGTTCCTCGACAATCTGGCCGAGATCGTCGAGACCGAGGAGCGGATTCGCAGCGTCGGCGGCTGGGACAATCTCTCACCCGAATTGTTGCGGACCGCCAAGCGGCAGGGATTCTCCGACCGGCAGTTGGCCATCATGCTCTCCAGTACCCAAATCGAAGTCCGCCAGCGCCGTCTCGAACTGGGCATCGTCGCAACGTTCAAGTCGGTCGACACCTGCGCCGCCGAGTTCGAGGCTTACACCCCTTATTATTACTCAACGTATGAAGAGGAGGACGAGATACCGCCCAAAGAGTTGCGAGTCGCGAGTCGCGAGTTGCGAGAAAAGAGCTCCGATTCATCCCAACTCGAAACTCGAAACTCGAAACTCGCGCCTCTCCGCACCGTCATGATCCTCGGCGGCGGCCCTAACCGCATTGGCCAGGGCATCGAATTCGACTATTGCTGCTGTCACGCCAGTTTTGCGATGCGCGAGCTGGGGATCGAATCGGTGATGGTCAATTCGAATCCCGAAACAGTAAGTACCGATTATGATACGAGCGACCTCTTGTTTTTCGAGCCGCTCACGGTCGAGGACGTGCTCAACATCTGCGACCGCGTCGAGCCGGATGGTGTCATTGTGCAGTTCGGTGGTCAGACGCCGCTGAATCTGGCCCGCGCGCTCAAGAGTGCCGGGGTGCCGATCATTGGCACAAGCGTCGAGGCCATTGAAGCTTCCGAGGATCGCGAGAAGTTTCAGCAGTTGCTCGAACGGCTTGATCTCCGCCAGCCAGCCAACGGCATCGCCCGCACGATGGATCAGGCTCGTCGGGTGGCCGCCAAGATCGGCTATCCGTTGTTAGTGCGACCGAGTTACGTGCTCGGTGGCCGGGCGATGGAGATCTGCTACGACCAGCAGCAACTCGAAAAATTTACCGTGGAAGCGTTTGTCGTTGCCCAGGGTCAGCCTGTGTTGTTGGACCGCTTCCTGGAAGGGGCAATCGAGGTGGATGTGGATGCGATCTGCGACGGTCGCGACGTGATTGTCCCCGGCATCATGGAACACATCGAGGAAGCCGGCATCCACTCCGGCGACTCGGCCTGCGCGATTCCGCCCTACAGCTTGCCCGGTCCGGTCGTGAAAGAAATCCGCGACGCCACCGCCGCCTTGGCCCGCGAACTAAAAGTCATTGGCCTGATGAACGTCCAGTTCGCAGTGAGGTGGGAGGAAGAGGCGCGAGTTTCGAATTCCGAGGCGCGAGACTCCGAAATTGACTCACAACTCGCAACTCGCAACTCGCGCCGCCCCGTCCTGTATGTTATCGAAGTCAACCCCCGCGCTAGCCGCACGGTGCCGTTTGTCGCCAAGGCCACCGGCATGCCGGTGGCAAAGATCGCCGCCAAAGTGATGGCGGGCGTTTCACTCGCCGAGCAAGGGATCACCGAGGACCCCGTGCCGAGTCATGTGTCGGTCAAAGAGAGCGTGTTGCCGTTCATTAAGTTCGCCGGGGTGGACATCGTGCTGGGCCCTGAGATGCGGTCCACCGGCGAAGTGATGGGGATCAGCCCACGGTTCAGCATGGCGTTTGCCAAGAGCCAACTCGCCGCCGGCACGGTGCTTCCCAGCGAAGGAAATGTGTTTGTGAGCGTCGCCGATCGCGGCAAACCTCAAGCCATCGACTTGGCGCGGCGGCTACACGAGATGGGGTATTCAATCCTGGCAACCGAGGGGACAGCCCGCGTGTTGACCGATGCGGGCATCCCGACCCAGCCCGTAAAAAAAATCCGCGAGGGACATCCCAACCTGCTCGATTTCCTCGCCAACGGCGAAGTGGCCCTCGTGATGAACACTCCTCGCGGCAAAGGCGCCCGCACGGATGAAGGCAAGATCCGTGCCGCCGCCGTCCAAGCCGGCGTCCCCTGTCTTACCACCATCGAAGCCGCCACCGCGGCCATCGCCGCGCTCGAGGCCTTGCGTGAAGAAGAAATGCAAGTCGAAGCCCTGCAAGACCGCTTCGCGATAGTGAGTCGATAAGGGTTTTATCGCATGCCCTAGTCGCGATGCAACGCATCGATGGGCACGAAGTGAGTCGCTAGCAATTCCCCGCTCTCATGGTCTATAATACAACCATGAGCACAGCCACGCCCCAATATGAAACGCTGAGCGGTTTTTCTCCCCCTTCGACACTGGGACCCTACCGCGCGAAAGACTATTGGGAGTTGCCCGAGGGGGAACCCGTCGAACTCATCCAGGGAAATCTTGTCATGTTCCCTTCGCCGAATTTTTTGCACCAAGCAATCTCTGCTTTACTCACCGAATTCATTCTTGGAGCTGCCAGAAAGGGAGGTGGCAAAGGTTGTGCTGCCCCCATGGATGTTGAGTTGACGGATCATTCCATTCCGCAACCCGACTTGATTTATATTGCCAAAGAACGTCGCCACATTGTCAAGCGACACGTGATTGGTCCGCCGGATTTGGTGATCGAAATTCTCTCGGAGAATCCCCGCCGCGATCGTGTGGACAAACTCAATATCTATGCTGAATATGGCGTTGCGGAATACTGGATCGTCGACCCCGGGCAGCGGCATTTCGATTTTCTCATCAATCGCGACGGTCGATTTGAAGTCCAGCCGCAGCACGACAATCGCTATCAGTCCCCGCGCCTGGCGGAACTCTCGATCGACCTGGTCTCCTTCTGGGGCGAGGTCGAGCGCATGACCAGCGATAGCGAGTAATCCGCTACAAAGAATTTAACGCAGAATTCGCGAAGAGGCAGAGAATAGCCGCGATGCAACGCATCGCTGGAATGCTGGCAAGATAGCCTCCTCAATCGCTCTTCTCCCCTTGGCATTCGCATCCTATGATCCGCCGCATGTTGCCATGGAATCTCCAAAGCAATGCATGCGACGTACTAGGTCTCGGCCCGCGGGCAGCGGGGCGGTTGGCTTCGGTGGGGGTACACAGTGTTGCAGAGTTGCTGGCCGCTAAGCCGCAAGCGGCGTCAGATCGGCAGTTTTCTGCGGAAACAATTGCTTCCTGGCAACGCGAGGCACGATTGCTGATTTCGCTGCCACTGCTAACTGGCGAGGCCGCTCGCATTCTGGCGGCAATCGGTGTGAGCAGCGCAGAGCAACTACTCGGTTCAACACCTACCCAATTGATCGCTGAAATCGAAAATCTTTGGCGGGACGAAAATGCACTGAAATGGCTAGCGTCTCAAGAAAAACCTTCGGTGCGAGCAGTGTGCGCTTGGATAGGTATTGCCCATCAAGCCCATGCGTCGCAGGCCGCATGATGCTAGCTAATGGAGTGTGCTGTCACAAGATATTTGGTGCAATGTTTGTAGTTCAATACAAATGAAACTACTTTTTCATCGTGTAAATGAACAACATCCCAATCACAATTGCAAACCTCAGTTTGACGCACAAAAACTTTTTTGAAACTTACTGAAACCGACCTTGACCGCATTCTGAGGCTGGCGTATTCTCCGCCGCACGACAACTAACTAACTGCTGCTGATGCACGAGGCAAGGAAGCCCACTAACGCTCGACAGTTTTTTTTGCGAGAGCTTTTCTTCCGAATCCTTGCCACAGCCGCACCAGGAATTTTACCTAGCGAGGAACAAACTAATAGGGACCCACGTGGTTGGAGCGACTCGGTCTAAAACCTGGTCGTTCCCGGAGCGGCTGGCGATGGCATGGATGCCTCCCACCGCCTCGACACGCCCCCCCGTCGTAGTGTAGTCACGGATGACGAGCTACGTCCGCACTCACGCATGCGTCATTGCGTCCAATCGCTCCCGGAAAAGTAACTACGTCCTTTGCCCCCCTGGGACGCGTGCTTTTCTGGGAGCATTTTTTATGCGCTGAACCGCAGAGGTGGTTTCCAGCCACCCTCCTTAGTTCCGATGGCTGCTAGCCTCCGATGCAAGTAGTTCTGACATCAGTGCGCCGCAAGATTGGGACACTCTCCTACCGCTCATGGGTAAGACATTGTAGAAAATACTCGTATTTCTCTGGTACTAGCAGTTTTGGCACGATCTATGCACTGTTGACAGTTGGAGCGCTGTGCAGGTTGCGCTTGCAGTGATCGGCATCCGCCTCATGAACCATAGATTCCCTGCAGGAGATAGATCCATGTCCAGAATCTCAATAATCGTTGGTGGTCTCTTTTGGACCAGCCTGGTCGCTTTGAGCTACACCGACTTCGCAGCGGCTCAGGCGCCTCCCGCGCCTGGTCAGCAGAACATGTTGCCGGACCCCGAAGTGCTTGAGCAGGGCCCCATCCATGAAGCATTCGCAGAGCCACTCGCTTTCGGACAAGAAGAAGCAGAGTTGGTGACCAAGCAACCCCCTGCGCCGGTTCAGGAACTCCCTCCCGAAGAGAGGCCCGAAGGTCGCAACGTGGAATGGATCCCCGGTTATTTTAAGTTCGACCGTGAGCGAGACGACTTTGTCTGGGTGAGTGGCCTGTGGCGCGATGTGCCTCCTGGTCGCAGTTGGATCCCCGGCGAGTGGCAAAAAGTTGATGGTGGCTGGCAGTGGGTGCAAGGTTTTTGGTCCGATGCCGAACAAGAGTTACGCTTACTTCCAGTTCCTCCCGATTCACTCGAGGCAGGGCCTTCGAGTCCCGCCCCCGGAGACAATTACCTCTGGGCCCCTGGCTGCTGGCAATGGCAGAACACAGGATACGCCTGGCAGGCGGGTTTCTGGTATCAAGCCCAGCCAAACTGGATATGGGTTCCCAATCACTACAGCTACACACCGCGCGGCAGTATTTTCATTAACGGTTATTGGGATTATCCCCCGCAATCTCGTGGTTGGTTGTATGCACCGGTCTATTGGGGGGGCGGTTACGCTGGTTACGGAGGCAATTATTTCTATCGACCACGCAGCGTGATCAACACGGGTTTGCTTCTGGCCAATTTGTTTGTAAATAACCGCTACGGCGGATATTACTACGGCTACAATCGCGGAAACCATCCCGGCTGGATTCAACCGTGGGGAGCCAACTATGGCAACTGGGGTAACTACGGCCACAGGGGTCAGGGCAAGGGACACCATGGCGGTTACGATCCCCTCTGGGCCTATAATAGATGGAATAATCGCGTCGGTGATCAACATGGTCGTGATCTCAATCGGGGCGATCATCGAGATCGTGATTTCGCCAATGGCCGAGGTCGCCAAAATGGAAAGCTGGTTACTTCCGTGGACGATTTCAAAAAGGATTACAAACAGTTTGACGGTAAGCAACGCAACATTCGTCAACTGAGCGAAAGTGAAGTCGCCAAGGTACGCAACCAAGCGAAGAAATATGCCAATTTCGATCGCTCTCGCATCGGTCTGGATGCAAAAGCGGACGGGAATGTGAACATTAACCGTGATGGAAACCAAGGTCGCAATCGTGCAAACCTAGGCGGAAATACAACCGCTCAGGGCCGCATCCTACGCCAAAGCGACAGCAATCGCGCTGGACAAGAAAACCTCGACTTGCGTAACCGGGGCCAGGCAAACGCCGAAGTCGGTAATCGTGGTCGGGGAAACATCGAAGGGCGTCTTGGAACCGATTCTCAAACGACTGTCAATCGCAACGAGCGAAATTCCAAACTTCGCTCGAACACCCAGTTGGAAAACCGTGCTCGCGTGCAACGTGATGGAAATCAACTTGATCTCGGGAATTCCACTCAGTTGCGTGGCAATGTGAACCAGCGATACCAAGGTCGCCAAGCCGACGGGTCCGCTCAAACGGGCAGACAAGAGTTGTTCTATCGCGGTTCACCGCAACAGGGAAATAACCAGCAACAACGGTTGCAGCAAAATGTCCCCAACATCCGATCCCTGCAAGATTCCAATCGGCAGAATGCCATTCCACAGGGTAACTTCCGCGGTGGCTCGTCCAGCTCCCCCAACATCCGCTCGAACAGTCGAGTCTACCAAGGAGGTGGACAAGCACGAAGTGGTGGGCAGATACAGAGTGGTGGGCAGATACGAAGCGGTGGCCAAGGATCGCAACGGGCGATTCAACAGCCACGCAACTACTCGCCACCAAGTCGGGGATCCTTCCAAGGTGGCGGCAATCGCGGAGGTGGCAACCAGGCTAGCGGTGGAAATCAGGGTGGCGGCGGTAATCAGGGTGGCGGAGGTAATCGTGGCGGTGGTGGAGGCGGAGGCGGAAAGGGTCGCGGCAAATAACTACGTCGTTTCCGACTTAGCGGCGGCGTTTCGGCAACATGCTAGCACGCCGCCGCTCACGTTGCCGCGCCACGCAAGATTGCGTACGATCCGCCCCACTTACTTCCACCCCTCCCACGTTGTGTCAAGGAAGACCCACCGATGACCATGGATGCTGCGCTCCGTAAACGAACGGTTGAACCTGATTTTAGTCCCCCCCTCGAATCTCTTTCTCATGACGAAGTCCTACAGCTTGGCCGCCAGATTGTGCGGGCCGAGGCGCGGGCACTCACCGACCTCTCGAAGCGGCTCGACGACAATTTCTTTGCTGCCGTCGAGTGGATTTATCAGTTGCAGGGTAATCTCATCATCACCGGCATGGGTAAGGCGGGCCACATCGCCCAGAAGCTGGCGGCGACGTTTGCCTCGACCGGGACCCGGGCCCACTTCTTGCATCCTGCCGAGGCAATTCACGGCGACCTGGGGCGCGTGCAATCAGGGGACCTCGTGCTGGTGTTGTCGCAAAGCGGCGAGACGGCTGAGATCATCAGCTTGCTCCCAAGTTTCTCGCAACTTGATATCCGCATGGTGGCGATTACCGCCAGCCAGGAAAGCACCCTGGGCCGCAACGCCGACGTGACCATTGAACTCGGCTCACTGGAGGAAGCCTGTGCGCTCGGCCTGGCACCCAGCACGAGCACTACAGTCATGCTGGCCCTCGGCGATGCGCTGGCGTTGGTCGTGAGTCGCCTGCATGGATTCGAGGCGGAAGATTTCGCCCGCTACCATCCGGGGGGATCCCTCGGCTTGAAACTCAGCAACATCGAAAACCACATGCGTCCGCTCACCGAGTGTCGCCTGGCACCCGAGAGCGCTACGATTCGCGAGGTGCTGGTAACCTGCACCAAACCAGGTCGACGCAGCGGAGCCATCATGTTGGTCGATGCTCACGGATGCCTCACCGGTTTGTTCACCGACAGCGACCTGGCCCGCTTGATCGAAACTCGCCAGGATCACGCCCTCGACGGACCCGTAAGCCAGGTGATGATTAGATCTCCCACGACGATTGCCGCTGGGGCGAAAATGAGCGCAGCCATTGAACTGCTAGCCGACCGCAAGTTCAGCGAACTGCCGGTGATCGACGCCGCCGGTCGGCCTCAAGGCCTCATCGACGTAACCGACGTCATGAGCCTGTTACCCGAGAACACCGTCCCCAAGAAGCGCAAAACCGTTCGTCCAACCGTTCGCATCTACTCCGTCGACGAATACGCAGACTGAAGGGAATGCGGAACGTAGAATGCGGAGTGCGGAATGAAATATGCCACGGACAACTAACCGCTGACCAGAAATAAACGGGTCGAGGGCGACCCGACTTATCTAATGAAACTCGCCGATCAATGTGCCGCGATCCGATTGGTGCTCTCCGATGTCGACGGAGTGCTGACCGATGGGCGTTTGATTTATGACCAACAAGGTTCTGAAGCGAAGCAATTTCATATCCGCGATGGACAGGGAATTCGCCTCTGGCAGGAAAACGGATTTTCGTTTGGACTGGTCACGGCCCGTCGTTCGCCGATCGTCACCCGCCGCGCAGCAGAACTTGACATAAAGATCGTTCACCAAGGTGCAACCGACAAGCTCACCTCCGTGCGCGAGATCGCAGCCGAATTTGGTTGTGAACTGAATGAGGTGTGTTACGTGGGAGACGATTTACTTGACCTGGCCGCGATTCAATCCGTGGGACTTGGTGTAACGGTCGCCGATGCTCCCGAGGAAATCCGCCAGGCTGCTCAGTACGTCACCAGTCAACCAGGAGGCCAGGGTGCCATCCGCGAACTCATCGAGCTAATCTTGAAAAACACAAATCGCTGGGAAGCGACCATCAGCAAATATCGTGTTTGAAGTAGCATCCCCGGCTTCCGCCGAAGGCTGGGACAGGTTTTCCACCATCCGCATTCGTTATTTTTTTCATGCTCAACCGCCTCACACACGCTGGAGTCGCTTTCGCCATGACCGTGGTGATCTACCAGGTGTACGTGCTGTTGGCGGTGCCGCTGTTGGAACCGAACCAGGCGGTCACTACGATCGATCTCGCAGAACTCGATCCCGCCGCTGGTGTGCCGCGCGTTGCGACGCACAAGCATCGTGAATTGCTCGCTGCCTACTTTCCGGCGGATCATTGGACGCTGCAAAAGCCACCCAAGAGTTTCGACAATGGCCAGGCGATGATCCTTGTCGATGATTACCAACCCAGCGAAGACGGTCAGGTCCTCGTGCAAAAGTGTGTCTTGTTGTTCTTTCCCCATGAACGTGTCATGGGTGAGGCACCCCCCCGCGATACCGTTGTACTCGAAGCGCCTCATGGGGCTGTGCTTCAACTCGACGAGGGCTTTCAGGCGGGTTTGAAAGGAGTCGGTCGCTTGCAATGGGCACGACTCGTGGGCGACATTGTCGTCCGCAGCGATATGCAAGAGGCGGGGTCCCAGGACGACTTACTCTTGAAAACCCGCGACCTTTATATGAATCAAGATTTGATTCGCACCGACGCCGAGGTCGACATGCGGCTCGGTCCCCACTGGGGTCGTGGCAAAGTGCTTGAAATCCGGCTCGTCGCCATCGAACGGGGACAATCCTCCATCGCCGGGCCGGACATTGGCGGAATCGATTCCTTGGAAATCGTCCAAGACGTCACCGCCGAACTCGCCATCGGCGAGACCACTCTGTTGGGCGACAATTCACAAGAAATTCCCCCCGTCGAGGTCCGCAGTCAGGGTCGCTTTCGCTTTGACTTCTCGACAAATGTGGCGTCCTTCGTCGACCAGGTGCGGCTTGAGCAGGTGTACTCCAACGGAGCACGCAACCGCTTGCTTTGTGAAGAGCTGAATCTTTACATGGCGACATCCGATGAGTTTGCGCCTCAAGAGGCAGTCACCTACCCGACGACCTCGCTCGCCGGCCGCGCGCGCACCCTTTCCCAATTACTTCCCGGCACAGTCGAGGCCCATGGCACCGATCTCAAGCCGGTGGAACTCACGGTCGAAACGCATGCGGCGTCGGCCCGCTGCGGTTTGCTGCGACTCGAATTAGGCCCGCAGCGCGTCACCTTTAGTAGCCAAGATGAAATCGAACTTAAATACAAGGGACATGAAATCCATGCTCCGCTGGTGCAATATCAGGCACCGCCCAAAGACTCGAACCACCGCATCGGCACATTGCTCGCGGCGGGCAACGGCTGGCTCAAATCCGCGTCCAACTCCCCGCAACAGGTCGAACTCCGCTGGACCGACGGCATCAACCTGCGTCACATCAAAGGCAAGCCGGTACTCACAGTACGTGGGCGCCCCAGGTTGACGGCGGTCGGCGGTCGCCTGTGGGCCGACGAACTGGAAATGGTCCTGCGCGAACGTCGAGCAGACGGCAGCGAAGAGGAACTGCTTCCCGCGGATATCGCACCCGAGCGAATGACGGCACGGGGCCACGTCGATATCGATTCCGCCCAACTCAGCGGAAAAATCAATCGACTGAAGATTGACGTGCAATACTTGCCGATCAATCTTGTGCTGGGAAGCCCCGCCGATGGGACAGCCAGCAGTGCCTTACTCGCCAGCGGTGCAAATGGCTCCGAGCGAGCTTATCGCATTGATGGCGATACACTCGACATCGGCGTCATTGTCCGCGACGCCCAACCACAGATCAGTTCGCTTGATGTCCGTGGCGAACTGGAGTTTCGCGAAGAATCGGTCCGCAGTGCTGGAGTCCAACCCTTTGTTGCGCGCGGTCAAGAATTGCAGGTCAGAAACGCAGAAACCCCGGCAGCAAAGATTTCTCTCCGCGGACAACCTGCCACCATCACCGCCGCAGGGATGGCCATCGAGGCCGTTGAATTGCAAGTCAATCGTGGCACGAGCGCCGCCAACATCGACGCGCCGGGCCAATTGCTCATCCCCATCCAGCGCGATCTGCAAGGCCAACTGCTCGCCCAACCTGAATCGCTGGAAGTCACCTGGCGCGGCGGTATGAGTCTCGAAAACGACCGCGTTATCTTCCGCGGCAATGTGGTCGCTCGCACCTCGACCGGCCAACTCAACACCGAGCGGCTGGTTGTCGTACTGTCGTCTCCGATTCACTTCGACGGCACCACGCAGGCCAGCCAGACGCAACTCACACAATTGGAATGTTGGGAAGGAGTTGCCGCCCAATTTGTCCAACGCGATGCGGTGGGGATCACATCGATTCACAAAATGACACTCGACTCGCTCCGCGCGAACCAGGTCACTGGTGAAATTGCCGGAAATGGACCCGGATGGATCGAGTCGGTCCATCTATCGACCGGTCAAATGCCCGGCGCTCCCGCAACCCCCTTTGCCGACGTCACTCCTTTGACAAACTTTACCGCAGTAGCCGCGAACACCACCCCGCAACGACTACGGTTCTTGCGAGTCGAGTTTTTCCGAGGCGTCGAGGGAAATCTCAATAAGCGTCGGATCTCAGTCATCGGAGACGTAAAAACGGTCTACGGCCCCGTCGATTCCTGGGAGCAAACGTTGCCGACCCAATTACAGGGCTCACCCGCGCCAGACACGGTCTACATCGAATGTCAGCGGCTGCAAGTGGCCCAGAGTCCCGCCGCCCGATTGCAGAACGACCCACGTACCGGTTCGGTAGAATTGCAAGCCGAAGGAGATGTCATTATCGAAGGCCTGGCGGGCAACCAGGGCACCTTCACCGCCCGTGCTCACATCGCCAAGTACGACCAACAAAAGACAACGTTCTACCTCCAAGGAGATGGAGTACGTCCCGCGATGCTCACCCGGCAGAAATACCCCGGAGCCACTTTCGACGAACAGTTGTTTAACAGCCTCGAATACAACCAATCCACCGACGAATGGAAAGCCACCGGCGTCGGCCGCGGCCAAATCAACAGCTTCCCGAGCAAGTAGTGTCGCCCCGTTGGGGCTGTGGATCGGGGGGAGAGATTACCCATCCAGGGATTGACATCCCTGGATATTGACGATCATCCCTTCGGGATTAATCTTTTGGCTTGCTTATCCCAGGAGCTTCCGCCGCTTGGCTATCGACTTCGTGGCTGAATAGCATTCCCCCAACCACGAAGTGGTGATCGTCAATAGCCAGGGGTGTCAACCCCTGGTATGGTATTACCAATAGCCCATTAGCCCCGCAGGGGCGACAGCCCTTTTCCGATCGTCGAGGTGCCTCATGCCACAATCTTTTGGCTCATTGCATTGCCACATCGTCTTCAGCACCAAGCGGCGACAACCCATGATTGATCCCGAGACACAGCCTCGCCTCTTTGAATATATCGGCGGCATTCTGCGAAATCAGTCTTCACCCTTGATCGCAGCCGGAGGAATGCACGACCATGTTCATCTTTTAGTGTCGTTGGCTCGAACCGTTTCAGTGGCAGATATTGTACGGGTGGTGAAGGCAAATTCATCAGGATGGATGCACTCAGAAATAAGGCAACCTGACTTCCTGTGGCAAGAGGGGTATGGAGCATTTGCAGTCAGTTATTCCAATGTAAGACAGGTGAAGAAATATTTGGCCGCTCAGGCCGAACATCACAAAGAGCGAGATTTCAAAGAGGAGTTTTTGGAATTATTGCGCCGCCATGAAATGGAGTGGGACGAGCGGTACGTCTGGGATTGAATCGTTCCGCCCCGTTGGGGCTGGAGATTGGGGGGAGATCACCCATCCAGGGGTGTCAACCCCTGGTAAAAGATTCCCATTGCTAACGAGCCCCAACGGAGCGAAAGTTCGCTTCCTTTACCTTCACACCACCCGCAACCGTTCCTGTTCCAAGCTCCTCATCAAAAATTCAAACGCTGGCTCCGCCATCCGCGCCACATACTTCCACGTGTGTCCACCCGCTTGGGTCTCCAGATCGCACTGATGGGGCACACCGAGTGAAAAAAGTTTCATCCTGAGGCGATCTGCCGAGTCCCACCACCTCACGTCCTCGGGGTCGCAACAAAACCATTGATGCCGAGGCCAATTCAAGGGATGAATGTGCAAAGTCGCCGTGTCTTGCCGGGCCTCCTCGGCGTCGCGATACATGCTCGATAAAGTCGGGTCTCCCTCGTCGATCTTTTTCTGAAAATCGATCGCCGGAAACATTGCCGCCACCACGGGAAATGTGTTTGGGTATTTATAAGCGAGCCGTAACGCCCCCTGACCTCCCATGCTCACTCCCAAAAGCGCGATCTGCGGCGGTCGGCACTCCCAACGCTCCACCAGATACGGCAGCACCTGCTTCAGCAGGTACTGCTCAACGCTCATCTGCGAATCAAACTCGTCGGCAATCCGATCCGACCACCAGGTTCCCCCCGTCACCGGGGCGATGGCCCGCAGGCCATGCTGCTCCAGTTGCCGAGTAATTCGCGGCTGATCCGCCAAATGTTCGACCTCACTGCCATGCAGGTAGAGAATCGTGTATCCGTGGGGGGAAGCCGTGCCAGGCTCGAAAACGTGGCATGGATGCCCCGCAACTTCCACGGTAGTCCATTGATCCGCATAATTCGACATGAGGCCTTCGCCATTCTTTCGTCCTTGGTCATTGGGAATTCGTCACTTACAATAAGCAATCCAGCGATTCGTCGCAATCAACCTTCAATCTAGAGAAAATCGAGTAGCCATGTCGACAAGCAAGCGAGTTTTAGTCACGGGGGGAGCGGGATTCTTGGGTTCGCACCTCTGCGAGCGAATGGTCCAAGCGGGGCACGATGTGATTTGTCTCGACAATTTCTTCACCAGCCAGAAGACCAACGTGGCCCATTTGCTCGTCGAACCAAATTTTGAACTCTTGCGCCACGACATTACCCATCCGATCTTTCTTGAAGTCGACCAAATCTACAATCTCGCCTGTCCCGCTTCCCCGGGACACTACCAATACAATCCCATCAAAACGATGAAAACTTCAGTCATGGGGGCGATCAACATGCTCGGTTTGGCCCGGCGATGTAATGCCCGCGTCCTGCAGGCCTCCACCAGCGAGGTCTATGGCGATCCCGAAGTCCATCCCCAGACGGAAGACTATCGTGGCTCGGTCAATCCGGTCGGTCCGCGAGCATGTTATGACGAGGGCAAGCGCGCAGCCGAGACTCTGTTCATGGACTACCATCGGCGAAACAAGGTCGATATTCGCATCGTGCGCATTTTCAACACCTATGGCCCACGGATGCATCCCTACGATGGTCGCGTCGTTTCGAATTTCATTCGCCAGGCTCTGTTGGGCGAAGACATCACCATCTTCGGCGATGGCTCACAGACCCGGTCGTTCTGCTATTGCGACGAACTGGTCGAGGGAATCATCCGCATGATGAACGGCCCAGAGGATTGCCTCGGTCCGGTCAATCTCGGCAATCCCGTCGAGTTTACCATCCGCGAGTTGGCCGACCTTGTCATCGAACTCACGGGCACGAAGTCTAAGCTCGTCGAGCGTCCCTTACCGACCGATGATCCCACGCGTCGGCAACCGGACATAACTCTCGCCAAAAAGCATTTGAAGTGGGAACCCCAGGTGTCACTGCGTGATGGACTTGCCGAAACGATCAAGTGGTTCCGGACGATTCGCCTGGAAGACTTCCGCGCCCCGACGCCGAACTATTGACCAAGCCGCACCTGCTACCTGCGAATTGCAAGATTCCCTACGACACAGGAGGAGCTCCGGCACCACGGAATAAGAATCGATAGAAGAGCGGACGCAAGCAGCGAAACAATGTCAGACCGACAATAATTCCCAGCACGTCGCATAACCAGTCGAGGCCGTCACAACTGCGCCCCACGGGAATTTGCGTAAGCTCGTCAATCGCTGCGTAGAGTGTCGCTGCGAGCCAAACAACAAAATAATGCATCGGCAGCAAAGGACCTGTGCTCAATTCCCAACTAGCCAGAATACCGAAAGTCAGCGTCATGTAGGCCAGGAAGTGAATCCACTTGTCGGAAAATTGCACACTTCCGACCGATTCACTAGGAATATGCGTGCCAATAAACATGGCCACCAGGCATAGCAGGGTAGCTCGGCGGGCCCAGGTTGCTGCCCATTGAATTCGGTTCATCTTGGTCGCGGCTTGTTGACTCATAAGGATTTTCCAACAAGGTATTGTACCAGGAAACTGCCACCAGGGGAGAAACTTGCTCTATTATAGCTTCTGGGGCAAGGGCTTCGAGGAACCGATTAGGAGGCATTTCCTACGTGGCAATACCCACTTTGGTTCGTTCCAGGTATCCCTCATGGCCACAACCAGAAGGCTCTCAATCAGTCACAATCCATTCCCAGACATCCTCCATGAGAAGTCATGACAGCACAAGACATCCACGATCTACTGCAAGCTGAAGACGAACGCCTGATGAAGCTGGCCCTGGCGGAGGCATCCGTGGCGGCCTCCGCCGATGAGGTCCCCGTGGGGGCTGTGATTGTGCGAGGGGGACAGGTGATTGCCGCGGCACACAATCAGCGCGAGCAACTCCGCGATCCGACCGCCCACGCCGAGATGATTGCTATCACTCAGGCGGCCTCGGCTATCGATTCTTGGCGATTGGAAGACTGCACCCTGGTCGTCACGCTTGAGCCGTGCCCGATGTGTGCCGGTGCCATCCTGCAGGCTCGCATTCCGCGCATCGTCTACGGTGCCCACGACCCCAAAGCCGGCGCGGTTCGCAGTCTCTATCAACTCCTAGAAGATTCCCGCTTCAATCACCGCGTCGAAGTAGTCGCCGGAGTGCTGGCAGAAGATTGTGGCCGCCTGCTGACCAACTTTTTTCAGCAAAAACGCCTCTCGACCAAAAAATGAGCGATAATGGAGAAGTTCCTGCCATCAGCCCCTTTCGGCTATTCTCAAGTCTATGCCTTTCAACGCTTCACCCATCTTGATTACCGGTGGTGCCGGCTTTATCGGCAGCACGCTCGTTCGCACCTGTCTTCGAGATTCGCGTTGTCCGGTCATCAATCTCGATAAACTTACCTACGCCGGCCACCGCGCATCGCTCACAGAGGTTTTCGACGACCCTCGCCACACGCTCATTGTCGGGGACATCGCCGATCGGCAGTTAGTTAGTTGGACAGCGCCACTTTGACCTCATTGTTAGTCGTAAGTGCCTTGACATCAAGGGGTTTTGAGTTGGCTATCCGGTGTCGGGTAGACATGACTTGATCTGCTCCACGTCGATCCCCATTTCAGTGAATTGGGCAAGT
>JBGSPU010000144.1:0-64564 GCA_041738415.1 Bythopirellula sp. | reverse complement strand
GGTGGCCTTCCGATTGCAGGGAGATTGTTCCCTTCGTCAGCATTTTCTCAGCCCCGGCGGCGAGGAGTCGCTTTGCATCAGGATCGGTTTTGTCGAGTTGGGGTTTGCTGTATTCCAGCACGATCTGGCCGTTGATCTTGTCTCGCAAGGTGCGGACGCTCCAGTTTTCGACTCGACACATCTCGGCGTAGAAGTCGCGCTTTAAGGCGTCTTTCTGGCGGATGAGTTCCACGAAATGGCTCCAGCTCAATTGTCTTGACAGCGTCGAGACAATTCTCCCCTCAGGAAAGCACTCGGCGAATTGCAGCATCTTGAACAGATTGGGCCGGGAAAAGCCACCGCCGGACCAGAAAAAGGGTCGGGTGTCTTTGTTTCAAAATGATTCCCGACCCCTTTGAATTGCCCAAGACTGAACAAACCACAACGGCACAAAGACACAATGAATGCTGCAGAACACTTTCGTCGTGCCGTCGTGTCGTCGTGGTAACTATCCTTCCCATCGTCAAGACGCAAAAAATACCGCTCGCTCAATTTCCCTCACTCTACGACTTTGCGAGAAACTACTCCCCCCGCACCCTCATTTCTGACTAGCGTCTATTTCCCGGGTGGCCAAAAATAGTCTCTGACATTCGCACACCGTTTCCTTATAATAGGCTTCATCGCAAGGCCCAGGTTTCACCCTACAGCCAACGAGCCGAGAAGTTCGCACCGGTTCCCATGCCGCGGACCAATCGACAGTTCACTAAGTTGGCCAGGGAATTCAATCCCTCTGATGAACACATAAGCTGACGACTGACAGCTTCCTGCTACCTATCACCCCGCTGTCCACCGACGGCCCGGGGCGATAGGCATGCGCCAAGAAACTCCGGTCACTGCTGTTCCCGGCTCGCCTTGTATTCCCGCCACCATCCCTCACACCCACCCCCTATTGATAATTCACGTTTTCACCATACCCTACATCTAGCGGCAGCCCCCTCAGACAACCTAAAATCACCACAAGCCCCCCATGCAACAAATCGATCCAGCTACCGCCATCCTGCTTGTGTACCTGGTTGTAGGTGGGCTCCTGGTGGTGCTGGGGTTGCCGCTCTATTTTGGCAAGGTGCCGCCAAATCGGCTCTATGGGTTCCGAACTCGGACGACTCTGGAGAATCCCCAGAAATGGCTGGCCGTGAACCGGGTGGCTGGGGGGTGGCTGGTGTTGGTGGGGACTGCTATGGCCGGGGTCGCCACCTGGGTGGCGCGGTTGGGGTACGGCTTGAACAAGGCGGCCCTCATCAATCTGACAGTGTTCGCAATCGGGATCGTGCTAATGTTGGCGCATAGCATGCTCGTCCTGTGGCGAAAGTAGCAGGAACTGGTATACTCGCCGCCAAGCGGATAGGAGGTGCTTGGTCCCAATTCAGGAGTAACCACGGCCTTCCGGCGGTGGCTATTACCCGTGTTTTTTCTGTTTTGCCGAACTACTGTCGAAAGATAATCCTTGCTTCATTCTTTGCGATTTGGCTGGCGTGTTTTCGCGTTTTTGGTCAACACGGTTGTGTGTTGGATCGGCTTTGAATGGAGTCTCCTGTTCGCCGGCAAAAAAAACCGGTTGAAAGTCATTAATCGTTGGGTACCGCGCTGGGCTGGGATCAACCTGTGGATTTATGGCGTGCATGTGGAAGCTCATGGTTCCCTGGTCGAAACTGGTAAACTGGTTTCCGGCTGTGATGAAGCGGGTCGCGGCCGCATCTTCATAGCCAACCATCGTTCGGGGATGGATATTCCGGTGGTGTTTACCACGGTTGAGGCACACTGCATTAGCCGCCACGACGTATCGACCTGGCCCCTCGTGGGTCGCGGAGCCATACGCATTGGCACTTTATTCGTCGACCGCAAGTCACGACGTAGTGGTGCCGCCGTTTTGAAGGAAGTCGCCCATGTGATTGAACGCGGGGAAGCGGTTGCCATGTTCCCCGAAGGGACTGCTTTTCCTGGCGATGAAGTCCACCCTTTTCGCAATGGGGCCTTTAATGCCGCCCGGCGCTCTGACGCCCAAATCGTGCCGATGGGTATTGCCTACGACAATCCGGCGGCCTATTTCGAGGACGAGTCGTTCATGGTTCATATCAAACGGATTGCAGGGCTGAAACGGCTGCGGGTGGCGGTCGAGATCGGCTCGCCTCTAGAGTATGAGGGAATGCCAACTAATGAGGTCAAGGAGTTGGCGCACGATCAAGTCCAAGATTTGGTCAATCGAGCTCGGGCTCGTTTAGAAGATTGCTGAGGCGAAAACGGTCCGCCAACAACGTATCGATTAGCAATTGCTCGATGTGGTAGGCGAGCATGGGCAAAATGGCCAACCCGCCAAATTCGAGCGCAATAGCCAGTCCGACCATCAACGTCTTCTGGCTCCCAGCAAAAGCAACTGCCAATCGGTCTGCCTGCGCATAGCCGAATGCTCCCCCCCCGAGATATCCCAGAAACCAAGCCACTAGATGCACGAATGCCACCAGAACCATCATCCAGGCCAGTTGTCCGACGACGTGGGCCAGTTGTTCCTGGAGGCCTATAAGCTGCAATCCAGAATGGACGGCGCCCAAGAAAACAATCGAGAGAATGCCCGCCTGGGCGATGATACTTAAGAGGGGTTTTTTTGCAGTAGCGAAATCCACGACTCCGGGGATCATTCGCAGGAACTGGGCAACGACGATGGGGAGTACTACGATCAACAAGAGCTTGAATGCCAATTCGGAAAACGGTTCTGTCTTGCTCACGCGGCCGATGATAAGCCACACCCACGCCGGGGTCACGAGGAAGCAGGCTAGATTCGTCACGACGGTCACCATAATGCTGATTGCTTCGTTCCCGCCAGCCAGTCGGGTCCAAACCGTTGCCGAGGCGATCGTACTCGGCACTGCGGCAGCGATCACCAGCCCGATTGCCAAATCCCCCTGCAAGAGGTAACTCAATGGCCAGGCCAACAAGGGGACGAATACCGCGTTGATTGCCACGGCCAAGAACGCGGGCCCCGGACGGCGAACGGTGTTCCACATGGCATCTAGCCGCAATGGCAACGCCATCAGCATTAGTACCACCGCGATGATCCAATTTTTGGGAAGTGCGAAGGCAGATTCAGAGAAGACTTGGGGGAAAGCCATCCCCACTAGCAGGACGGCCCCCAACAAGAGGAGGAACCAATGGCGTTTCCAGAGGGTGATTATCACGCTGCGGTTCCGATCTCACTCCGCAGGCGATGAATCAGGATTCTCGATAGCGGCAATTCGGCGTGCGCGGAGGAGGTTGCCGTGGCGCTGAGGCGATTGGTCGGCTTCCAAAATCTGGATAGCTTCAGAATTCCGTCCCAGTTGCTCCATAGTACGAGCCAAGTTGTACTGAGCGCTAGGGGTCCAAAAACCGTTTAGATTGGCATCTAAGGTTCGTCGTCGGAACCAATCTTCAGCTACCTCGAACTTGCCTACGTCGTAGCTCAACAGTCCCAGCCAGTAGCTCGCCGAGTATTTGATCGCTCGATAAATCAGTTGTTTGCCGGCATCGAATTGGTCAAGCACCTCGTCGGGCGTGCGAATCTCGCTGTGCTGGTATTGCTGGATCGCTTCTCGGTGGCCGAGGCGCGGTCGGGCGAGCGGATCGTCTTGCTGGGAAACAGGAATCGGTTTCGTGCCTTGAAAGTGCAGCACACGTGCCTTCCATAGTCGTGGCCGTTGAGAAAAAGCCAAGGCTTGCTGAGCTGCTAATTCGCGCTGTGGTCGTTTCATCGACTCCTCGGCAAGCCGTTCTTCATAGGGAAACGACCACAATCCTACCTCGGCAATATTTGTTACCTTCTGCAGCGAATCAACTAGTCTCTTACTAGGAGCCTGTATCACAACGAAATCATCGCCTTGAAGGGCATTCTGTAGGGCTGCCGCCCGGCGTGAGAGCTGAAGCGGCGTGGCCACCAGACTTGCTGAAACGTGGCTCAAGTCTTCCGCTCTGATTGGGTAGAGATGCTCGTCATCAATATCCAGCATTCGCAAAAGGCTCGGATCGACGACCACCTCGCTCAGGGTCGCGATGTGCTCAGCCCGTGCGTCCAGGATCGGGAGTCCAAGTCGCGTATCAAACAGGTAAAGTTCGCCATCGACTAGTAACGCGGGCAGCCAACCCCGTGATCCTTCTTCTGGGTCGCCGACTGAGAGCATGGCAACATCGAGTTGTTGCTGGAGGCAAAGCCCAGCAAATATCCAAGCACGCATCTCAGCCGACCCGTGGCCATACATGACTGCTTGCCAGGGTTGGTGGACAAACCCTGGCTGGTTGGATTCGTCGAGTTGGACGTTGCGGATTGTCCAGTCGAATAGTGCCAACGCGACATCCACTTTTTCGTAGGAGTCTTTCTTGGCCCATCCTCCAATATCGCGGAGCCAGATGGCCTCCTGGAGTGAGCGAATATCGGCCAAATCGAAGAGGTCGTTTCGGAGTGCCTCCGGAGCGAGGAGTGGTGCGATTGAAGGAGCTTCACGGAGGTTCTCTGGTAGTGTCGCGATCAAATCGCCAGGTTCCCAATCGACCTGATCCGCTTTCAAGTTGCGAAACCATTGGTTAGCACGGTCCACCAGTTGCACAAGCGCGGTCTCGTCCGGAGTAGGCTCCCAAGCGATGGCTGGTCGGCGCTGGCGGACGTAGCGAGTTAACCGCAAACGTATCTCATTCATTCGCCGATCGGAGAAA
The DNA here is from genome assembly GCA_041738415.1 of Bythopirellula sp. Classification (GTDB taxonomy): domain Bacteria; phylum Planctomycetota; class Planctomycetia; order Pirellulales; family Lacipirellulaceae; genus Bythopirellula. Next base: position 59,848 of record JBGSPU010000144.1, on the reverse strand, counting down.
CGCCATATTTCGATGCGATGAGGCTCAGACACCGGCCCGGACAGCGAGACATCCAAGATCAGCGCGTTTTGGGAGTTCGTCGTATCGAGTCGTCTCACAGGCAATTCGATATAGTCGACCTCGACCCCCCCGCCGTGTTCGAAGCTTTCTTCGTCATAGTCGATAAAATACCTCACGATGTCTCCCGCAGTGACCTGCAATCCTCGAAAGTTCGCATTGCCAGCGGGAACTGAAAGATAGTTGTAACCTCCTTCCGGATCTTGGGGATTCACATCAAGCGTCGCCAGCACTTCCTTGCCGTCGGCACTGGTGGAATCGTCGAGAATCGGCACCGGCGGGACAAGATCGAGAACTGTTTCGTCAGGTAACGCGTTGAGAGTCTTGGCAACTGTCTCCAGTAACACGGACATATTGTCTTGGCGAGATTGAGACGGACGCCCGGCCTGTCTGCGTCCCGTCGAGCGCGATGAGCTATCTTGGCAGCCAACGGCTGCCAGCAGTCCAACGATGGAGACGATCACTCCCAATAGCACGATGTTTTTCTTCTTCACTCTGACTCTCATTCAATTTGGGCAATCGCCTGCCGTATGGCGACGAGTCGGCGCATGAGCGACTCAATTTGGCTAAGGGGAATCATGTTTGCTCCGTCACTTGGTGATTTGTCGGGGTCGGGATGGGTTTCCGTAAATAATCCTTCCGCGCCGAGTGCCAGTGCAGCGCGGGCTAGAGGCTCGACCATTGCACGATTGCCGCCCGTTGCCCCGCCAAGTCCTCCCGGCTCCTGCACGCTATGTGTCGCGTCAAATATCACAGGCGCTCCCCAGGCTTGCATCTGAGGAATTGCCCGCATGTCGTTCACCAATCTCCCATAACCGAAAAACGTTCCTCGTTCGCAAAGCAAAATGTTCTCGCAACCGGCATCTGCAAGTTTGGTTACGACATACTGCATATCGCCAGGGGACATAAATTGGGCCTTTTTCACATGGACCGCTTTTTTCGTGCGAGCAGCGGCAATGAGGAGGTCTGTCTGACGTGCGAGGAATGCAGGGATCTGCAATAGGTCGCAAACCTCGCCTGCGGCAGCGGCCTGTGGCGATTCGTGGATGTCTGTAGTGACTGGCAGTCCCGTTGTCTGGCTGATCTCAAGCAGGATTTTCAGCCCCTCGTCGAGCCCCGGGCCACGGTAGGCACTGCTGCTGGTGCGATTGGCCTTGTCGAACGATGCCTTAAATACCAGTTGCACTGACAGCAGCCGAGCCACGCGCTGCAGCTCCTCGGCAATCTCCAGGGCCTTATTGCGGCTCTCCAGGACGCACGGCCCGGCGATCCACAGCAGAGGCTGATCTCTCCCACAAAGGAGAGGACCGATTTGGGCGGGGTAGTTGGGCAAAGCGAATTCCAAAGGAAGTGAAGATGGTTGAAGTTCGGAGCAATATAACCCCATTTCTCAATACGAACTACGCGCTACGTCGTTCGGTTGAGGCCAGAACCTGAATCAAGAAAAATTGCCTGTCTCGATTTGAGTCATGTCAATTTTTGGCTGCTGCTCGACATCCTGCCCCGGACCATCAGGCCAGGTCCCTAGCTATCGACGTAAGTTGTTTCCAGAAAATCGTTTACAATTATTTTCAGTCGCATTTCTCTCGATTTGAGACAAACAGTGGTGTAGTGCTAGTATCTCCCCTCGGACTGCTGAAGGCATGGCATTATCGCGCATTTCCCTCAGAATTGCCGTGTTTTGCCATAGCAATTCTGCGGATTTGCCTACCGGTTGACCCCTTTGTGGAGTCCGAATCAACAAAGTCGTCTCACGCTAAGTCCATTGATGACATTAGGTTACGACAAAAAGTAGCGTAGGTTCTCGTAAGACCAGGGACAAAACGGCACGGAGTATGCACCAATAAGAATCGGTTCGAGAAGTCTTCTGACCCACTTGAACCCCAACCTTACTGGCCCGCGGGGTCTCGAACGAACTGTGATGTGTCGGTGCAATTGCCCCTGACCGACTTATCAAGTCAATGTGTATTTGGCTCGTTCGAGACCCGCTTTTTTTGGAAGCAATTCATTTTCTGCCCCAACCGCCTCCCACGTTCATTCCCCAGACTTTGCCTGGTTCTTTGTCGTGATAGGGCCGCTTCTGTTGCCTCGCACGCTCCTTGGCTTCTGCTGAGACCTTTACCGTACGAAAAGAGCCGTGATTAGCCTCGGCGACCAGACGAAGATTTGCCGCAGCCTTGGTACTCTCGGTCATGCCGATACCAAATGTATGGATAGAAAACCTTCTTCCCCGAGCATCCAGCAACGCCGCCAACTTTCGCCCATCTGGGGTCGTATTCACATCTCCGTCGGTCAACAGATAAACGGCGTCGGGGTGGATGGACGCCGCTGCCTGAATGGCTTGATCGACGGAATTGCCCACGCACAGTTCCACGGTTTCGAGCCACTGCCGTAGCCGTACTTTGAAGCGTTCATTAGCAGGTACGAATCGCTGTATGGGTTGGGGATAAAAGAGGGGATAAAGTGTGTCGCTGTAGAAAATGACGTAAAACTCTTGTTCGTCGGTGAGGGATTCGACACTCTTCATCAACTCGTCTACGAGCGTCTCTAATTCGCCGCTGCGCATCCCTCCGGAATTATCGACCACATAGACGATACGTCGCCCTTCGACCTTGGTCCCAAAAAAGCTAGCCGTGAGTTTTTTACCAGCAGGGACCATCTCGGTGAGGCCGTTGCCGTGGGTGCCGAACAAGCCCGAGAGCTCTCCGAGGCCAATGTTCTCGGACCCCGAAATATCCATCAGATCTGCCAGCGCAACCTCAGCACTGAGTTCATTGGCCGACACTTGCGAAGCCTCTTGAATCTCGCTGGCCAATTGATTGACGTCTGACTCGAGTTCCTCCAAGGGATCGATCGCAATCTCTTTCAGTTCGATTTCATCTTCGGCGAAGACTTCCGACTCCAGCGAGAGCGTTAAATCTACTTGCCGCTCGAAACTAGTGATCGTGAAGAAAGCCAACCCAAGAATCAACACCAGGTGAATGAACAAACTGGCGACCCAGGAAGGAAGCTTCTTGCGTCGTTGCTGAGAGAATCTCGTCTGCGCTACCAGTATCCGAGGAATGCTAGCAGAAGTTGGCGACGTTTCGGGAGTGAACGGGGTGATTCGAGGTTCTGGCTGTTGAGACTGTGCTGCTCGCAACCTCAGGTCGCTGATTGGGAATGAGTCACCATCGACCCGCAATTTGGTGCCCGCTGTCACCTCATAACGAAATGACTCCAGCTCTTCATCGGGCGCAACCTGGTCCGCAAACTGCGGATCAACAGCGTTTCGAACACCCTGATGGGCGCGATGCGAAGTTTTCTGTACAGAATCGGGAACCATGACTACCGACTGAGTGCAGGACACGAAAACAGCTACTGGGGCCTCTTCACTGCTCGTACTCCACGTCGGTTCGATTGTAGCAGCAATGCTAGCAAGACGGAAATCATTCGCCGTGGTATTTCCTTCTTTTTTTGGTACAAGTCCCTGACTGGCGCGCCTGGAATCACTATGAAACCGAATTTTCTACACCCGAGAGCCTAGAAAATCCGAAGAATGGTCTGGGGCTGCACGCTGCAAGTCTCGAACCGATTTGTGGGCCCACTTGTGGGAAAAGACCCTAGTTTTAGCAATTAGCCCGATGCTAGTTCGCAACTTTTCAATACTTATTTGGTTTGCATCACGATGAATATGCACCCGAAAATTCGACCCTTTTGGCAGCGGGCACTAATTCTTCCCGCGCTGGTCCTACTGGTAGCTTACAAGGCACTCCACTTGCCTCGCAGAATTCTCCCGCGTGACCTGAAGGCGATCGTTACCAACTGGCACTACTCGATGTTCTGGGTCTTGATCAAAAGCGGTCTCACGCAGGCCTTCATTGACGAACCTTGTACCTATGACGTTACCGGTAAGCGTCACCCTAAAACAGAGGTGGCACCTGAGTTTCGCATGACGGAACAAGAGTTTTCACAATTCCATCGAGATGGATTCATTGGGCCCTTCGATGCATTTTCCCAGGAAGAAATGGCTCAACTCCGACAAGAGATGCTAGCCGTTGAGAACGAAGTATCACCAACTTACGGATTCGTTACTCCGCGTGACCGACATTTGGAATCGCCCCGACTGTGGGAATATATGAATCATCCCGCGATCGTTGAACGGGCTGCCCAGTTGCTCGGACCAGATCTCCTCTGTTGGCGAACCCAACTTTTTTACAAAGGCCCGAGATCGCCTGCGATTCAATTTCATCAGGCCAGCACATTTATGGTTGAAGACTATCTTGACCCGGCAATTTTTCCGCTGCGCACTGATGAAATGTTCCAGCTCACCGTGTGGGTTGCCGTTGATGACGCGGTTCCAGAGAACGGCTGTATGCAGTTCATCCGTGGTTCGCACGACCGAATTCACACGATCAAGTTTGGAGGTGAAGAAGGGTTTTACAATGCCAACTTCTCGCTTAACTTTGAGCGCGATCCGGCTCGGGTTGTGACCATGCCTGTGAAGTCGGGACAGTTTATTATTTTCACGGAACGCTGCATCCATGGATCGCCTGCCAATGTCACCGATCGCTATCGATTGGCATTCAATCTGAGAATTGTACCGACCAATATTCCCGTTCTCACGGGAAAGCAGAAATACCGCTCCGTGTACAACGGCGGAAAATATGACCTCAAGAACTGGGGAGTGGCTCTGTTACGGGGCCAGGATCGCTACCAACTCAGCAAGACGGTGGTGCCTGCGCGACTTGCCCATAATTCGACAGAAGTCCACTACCGGTCAGCGGCATGATCGGCAACTTATCAACTCATCCGACATTAGGAGTCCGCACATGCAACACTTGCATAACAAGATTGCACTCGTGACGGGGGCAGCCTCTGGCATTGGCAGGGCGATTGCACTGCGCTTAGCCGAACAAGGAATGCAGCTCTACCTGCTGGATATCAACTCCAGCCAGTTGGCCGAGGTGGTAACTGCTGCCAGACGTTTAGGGGTTTTTGCCGTAGGCCGCCAGTGCGACGTTAGTCAACTCGCGGAGGTTACCGCCAGTGTCGAGTACGGGCTCAGTCGCTGGGGCGGGATCGACCTGTTAGTGAACAACGCCGGGATCACGTATTATGGGCACACCGATGAGATGAGCGCCGAGCACCTTGAGCGACTGTTGGCGATCAATCTCCATGCTCCGCTGCATTTCACTCGTCTCTTGTTGCCTAGCATGTTGGCGCGTCCTGAAGCCCACATCCTCAATGTCGCCAGTTTCTTCGGCCTGATCGGGACTCGCAAGTTGGCGGCCTACACCGCCAGCAAATTTGGCCTGGTTGGCTTTGGCGAATCTCTCCGCGCTGAATACGCTCGTACGAATTTGGGCGTTACCACCCTCTGTCCGGGATTTGTCGATACGAGTTTGTTTGCATCGGCTCTCCAAAGTGATCAAGAGACCACTTATAAGCAACCACCGGCTTGGATGCTGACGACACCCGAGAAGATCGCCGACCGCGCGATTCGGGCCATCTTCCGTGACGAGGCCCTGGTGGTGATCCAGTCCTATGCCAGGTTGGCTTACTATGCCAAGCGATTCTTCCCCGGAGTGATCGATTTTGCCAATCACCTGAGTCGCAAACGCTTCGCCAAACAAGCGATTCCACCTCCGACTGAAGAAGATCGACTCAACGCGGCATAGAAAATCTCGTAGCCATACTGGCTCACATGTGCTGCAAGTCGTTATCATTGCGGCATGCACTTTCGCGTTGTCACTTATAATATCCACAAAGGGATCGGCGGGCGGGATCGGCGTTATCGACCTGAGCGGATCATCGAAACCCTGGCCCATTTGGAGCCAACCGTCGTCTTTATGCAAGAGGTGGATGAAGACGTCCCGCGCTCCAGGCACCACCATCAGACCGAAATGTTGGCTGAAGCGCTCGACTTGCCTCACATGGCTTTTCAGCGAAATGTTCATCTCAAACAAGGTTGGTATGGTAATGCGATCTTGAGCCGTTTTCCCTTGAGCAACATTGAGAACTGCAATCTATCGGTCCCAATGAAGAAACGGCGACAAGCCCTTTTGGCCCGTTGCAAACTTACGATTGGCGAATACTCACGCTCCCTGCTCTTGGCTAACATGCACCTAGGGCTGGCCGGCCCCGAGCGAACCGTCCAACTTCGCAAACTATTGCAACATCACATGCTGGCCCACGCCCACAGCGATACGCCAATTCTCGTCGGCGGCGATTTCAACGATGTCTGGGGGAGGCTCGGGAGAAAAGTCCTGGAACCGGCAGGCTACCTCAATGCGGGAGGGATGCATCGCACCTTCCCCGCCCTTTACCCCATGCGGCCACTCGATCGCTTTTACTTTCGCGGCCCCCTCCAGGTGCGTCATGCCTTTGCTAGCCGCACCGCGCTAGCTCGCGTGGCCTCAGACCACCTGCCGCTGGTGGTGGAGTTAGCTTTCAGAAACAAGTAGTTCGCCAAACCTCGAATTCTGATCGCAATAATTCCCCTCACCGTAGGGAGCAGTTCATGTTATTCTGTCCTAAATGCTCGAACAACTCCAAACAATGCACTGGTCTGTTTACCTGCTGGTGATACTTGCCCATCTGGCCATCCAGGTCATGCTGGCGCTGCGGGTGGTGATGCGACGACGGCCGGTGGGTGAAACACTGGCCTGGATTCTTATCATCTTTGGATTTCCTATCGTAGGACCCCTGATGTACATTATCCTCGGTGAGTTGAAGCTGGGACAGCACCGAGTACAGCGTTCTGAAACGCTTCTGGCCCCGATTCGCAGTTGGCTCGCAGAGTTGGAGAGCCGTTTCGAGGAAAATGACCTGCAACTGTCGACGGAACACAAACAACTCGCGCAGCTCGGACAGCGAACGCTCGATTTGCCTGCTTTGCCAGGAAACCAGATTGACCTCATCGACAATTGGCAAGCCGTATTTAAGCATTTGATCGCTGATATCGATGCGGCTCAAAGCACATGTCATCTGGAATTCTACATTTGGCACCTTGGTGGCGAAGCCAACAAAGTTGCCGAGGCATTAATCCGCGCGAGCCACCGGGGTGTCGTCTGCCGTGTCTTGTTGGATGCGATGGGGAGTCGAACGTTTCTCCAAAGTCCTCTTGCGAAAAGTATGCGTGCAGGGGGCGTGCAGATTCAATCTGCTTTGGCGGGTGGGCTCATGCGCATGGCATTTGTGCGATTGGACATTCGCTTGCACCGCAAGATCGTGGTGATTGATGGCAAGATAGCTTACACAGGAAGTTTGAATCTGGTGGACCCGCGCTTTTTCAAGAAGGACTCAGGTGTCGGAGAATGGGTCGACGCGATGGTCCGTTTGCAAGGCCCTGCTGTCGAACCTCTCGCGATTACCTTTTTGGGTGACTGGTACGTGGAATCCAACGAACAGCTTGAAAACTTGCAGAAAAATGGAGACGCAATACCTCAGCCCAAAGTTGCCGAGGCAGCCGTGCAGATTCTTCCCTCCGGACCCGGCCACACCCGTGGTTCTATCGAACAAGTCCTCGTTACCTCCATCTACGCGGCACGCAAGGAATTGATTCTTACAACGCCCTACTTCGTTCCGGATGAATCGCTGCTTATGGGGATGATTTCAGCCGCCGAGCGGGGTGTCAAGGTAATCCTGATCGTGCCCAAAAAGGTTGATTCCCGCTTGGTTCGCTATGCGAGCCAGGCCTTCAAAGGGGATTTGCTCAATGCAGGCGTGCGTATCGCCAACTTTAAAGGGGGATTGCTACACACCAAGAGTGTGACCGTCGATGGAGAGTTTAGTCTCTTCGGCTCGCTCAATCTCGACCCGCGCAGTCTGCGTGTGAACTTCGAGATCTCGCTGGCGATTTACAACCAAGAATTTACCAAACAACTTCGCCACTTGCAGCAGCAATACATCGACCAGTCCGAGTTGATCGACCTTGCAGCCTGGGAAAATCGACCTGTGGGAGAACGCGTCGCAGAGAATTTTGCCCGACTGGTGGGGCCTTTGCTATAGAGCACAAAAATCTATGCAGGCCTTATCGCACAGAAATTTCAAAAAATTCTGTGCTGCGCCGGAATTTATTTGCATCCGGTGAAAGGGCCGGATAAACTGGCACCTTCTGAAGTAAACTCATCAGGTTTCAAGCACCCGGAGTGTTGCATCATGCGCTGGACATTTGTTCTTGTATTTGGCCTCATTGCGCATTCTTCTCCTTCCCAAGCCGCGATCAGCACTCTTGCCGTGAGTGGTAGCGACGCGACTGGGATCGCTGGCGCAAAATTCGACTCTTTCACACTCGGCAGTCTCAATTCAAATAGTGAGGTCTCATTTCTGGCCAATCTGCAAGACGCTGTGGGCGGAGTCTCGACGGTCACCGATCAAGTGCTTTACTCCTTCTCCGGAAGTGGCCTATCGTTGCTCGCTCGCGAGGGAAGCGGAGGAGTTCCTAACGTCCTGAACGCCGACTTCACCAGTTTCACAGACGTAGCTATTGATGACTCGGGCGCCGTGCTCGCGCGAGCCGCACTAGCAACGGGGCCGGGAAGTGTTACCACGAGCACCAATCAAGGTTTGTGGCGGTTTTCCTCTGGGGGGGATACGTTGGTCGCACGCACTGGAATCGGTGATGCACCTGGAGTAGCCGGCGGGCAATTCAAATCGATACCCAACTTCATTCGCACTACCGAGAATGGCGACACGGCTTTCGCAGGCCAGATGGTTCTGGAAGGATCGGTAACCCTGCAAAATGACAGCGGAATCTGGTTCTATGAAGGGTCTACGGGAACACTTATCGCACGAGAAGCCATTTCACCAGTTCCTGGCATTCCTGGAGAAGCCTATTTTTCATTGGGGAGGCCAAGCATCAACAATCATTTCCAAGGTGCAGCGAGAGCGACTTTCAATATGAATAATAGCAGCGGTGTCTGGCGTTATTCGGGTACCAACGGTGAACTTATTGCGCGACAGGGAGTCGGTTTAGCTCCAGGGTCAGCGAGCACTTTTAGTTTGTTCGACAACCCCGTTATCAACAGTATGGGACAAGTCGCATTCAGTGCCGACCTGGCATCGGGTAGCGAGGGACTTTGGCGCTACACGGGTACAACAGGTGAGTTGGTTGCAATTGCCAACACGGGCACGGTACCCGACGTCCCCGGCGCGAGCTTTTCTTCGTTTGACGATGTCCATTTTTCAGATACCGGAGTCTTGGTGGTCCGCGCGGAGCTTAATACCGGCGTAGGTGGTGTAGCAATCGCAAACCAATCCGGTATCTGGTCTTTTGCGTTAGGAGGCGACCAGCTCTTGGTACGAACTAGTAGCGGAGGTGTACCGGGAGTTGCTGGAGCCAACTTTACCGCTTTCGGCGAGTACGCCGCCAACTCTAACGGCAGTGCCATTGTCTCTGCGACTCTGGAAACAGGTCCTGGCGGAGTCAATTCGACCAATGATGCCGGTCTCTGGCTTTTTCCCGCTACTGGCTCTGCTCAACTTGTAGCTCGCAAAGGGGACCAACTCGCCGATCGCACCATTGCCGCTTTAAGCCTACTTTCTGACGACTTTGTGGGCCGGCCCGTTCGTGGATTTAACAATCAAAACCAAATTTTATTTCAAGCCGATTTCACCAACGGCGACGAAGGTTTGTTTCTCTTCACGCCCAGCGGGCAATCAAGCGCAGATTTCAATAGTGATACTTTCGTCGACGCGACTGACCTGGACATGTGGCAAGCCGCCTACTCGGCAACCGCTGGCGGTGATGCGGATGGGGATGGCGATTCCGATGGTGCCGATTTTCTCGCCTGGCAGCGTCAGTATACGGGTCCTGGTGTGTCTGCTTCTAATCTGACCGTTCCTGAATCAAGTGCTTCTTGGCTTTTGCTTGCTACACTGGCCACGTGGCTTCCTCGACGACTAGGCATTTGATTAGAAATCTCGGAACAATTCGTGCCACGCTTACACCCTGTCCATAATTGGGCTTACAATGTGCCAGAAGACGATATGAATCTAACTAGACTTTCATCCTGGGACGGCCATGATTACTCGACGTACAGCCTTAGCAGCTTCAGCAGCCTTCTTCACGAGCGCTATCTCAGGGCAACTCGCCAGGGCTGCCTCCAAAAGTCGCTACCGGAGGGGTCGTGTACGACTGCCGAGTGGCTGTATTCTTAGCTACTGTGAATTTGGTGAGCCCAGCGGGCCGCTTGTTTTTTACTTTCACGGCACACCAGGTTCGTGTATAGAAGCAGGACTTATCGAGGAGGAAGCCTGTCAGACAGGGGTCCGACTCATTGCGATAGACCGACCAGGCATTGGAAGTTCGACTTATCAACCCCAACGCTGTATCTTGGATTGGCCTGGACAAGTCGTCCAATTGGCTGACTGCCTAGGATACTCCAACTCCTCATTTGGAGTTCTCGGGCTTTCGGGAGGCGCACCCTATGCAACGGCATGCGCTTTGAGTATTCCCGAGCGGCTTACGCATGTGGCCATCGTCTCGGGTCACACTCCCCCCAATTCCCCCGGCGTTTTTCCAGGTATTTCGGATGACGCGATCGTCTTTCTCGGCAACCACCCTCGCTTAGGACGACTTGGCGTGAAATTGATCTCGCGTCGACTCGACCGCCGTCCTGACAAGGTCATCGACAAAATTAGCAAAAATTGGACAGCGGCTGATAAGCAACTCGTACTCTGTAATCCTCGCTATTACAATCACCTAGTCGCAATGTTGGAGGAATCAACAAAGTGTGGACCTGAAGGAGTTGTGACCGACGTGCGCCTACTCGGGAGTTGCTGGGGATTCCAACTCTGTGCGATTCAGGGAGTCGGAGTTTCGCTTTGGCAAGGTGGCTGCGACCCCATCGCCCATCCTTCGATGGCGCACTACTTCAACCGGCAAATTGTCGGCAGCGAGCTTACGATCGATCCCCCTGCGGGACACGTCACCATGCTCAAATGGCATGCCCTGGAAATTCTTTCGAGATTTCACGTCTAGCGAGTCGGCTACGCTCGTGGATGAAATTGCTGATGCACTTGCTTGAGTCGGGTATGATCGACATGCGTGTAAATCTGTGTGGTGGCGATGCTCGCGTGGCCGAGCATTTCCTGCACCTGTCGCAGGTCGGCCCCTCCTCCTAACAAATGGGTTGCAAAACTGTGACGCAGCGAGTGTGGACTGACCTCGCGCGGCACTCCCACACGGAGGGCATAACGCTTGATCAGTTCCCAGATACGCTCGCGACGCAGTCCTGCGCCGCGCGGCGAAAGAATCACTTTGTCGCTCACCGTCTTGCCACGCTCCGCTAGCCGTGGCCGCTCGTCAGCGAGATAGCGCTCGACGGCTTCAATCGCCCTGCGTCCCAGGGGCACGATGCGCTGCTTGTCGCCTTTGCCGTGGCAAATACAGTAGCGTTCAGCCAGATGCATGTCCGGCAATTTTAGTGTAGCAAGTTCCGACACCCGACAACCCGTTGCATAAAGAAGTTCCAAGATCGCCCGATCTCTGAGCCACCAGGGATCCGATTTTCGAGGTGCAGCAAGCAACTGCTCCACCTGGGCAATCGACAACACCTGCGGAACTTTCTGCCACAGCTTTTGTGACCCCAACAGCTCCGCTTGATTGTCTGTCAGGGCACCTTCGAGTTGTACGAATCGATAGAAGACTTTTAGCGAGGCCACATGCCGTGTGATACTCTTGGGTGACAACTTCTGTTCGCCCAACCACGCGGGATAACCCGCCAGATCGTTTACCGAAAGACTCTGTAAGCGACGCGAACCCAACCATAAAAAGAATCTCGCCAAATCGCGTTGATAGGCTTCCACCGTATTGGCCGCCAGATGGCACTCGGTGCGGATATAGTCGGCAAAATCCTCCTGCCACCGCACCGCCAGACGGTCGGCTGCCTCGCGGCGGGGTCGCAGGGTTTTGCGGTTGGTTTTCATTCCAGCGGACCTGGCGGGTTTGATTGGTCTTCTGTTTAAAAGGAATAGACGCAGGCGGAAGTGGCGTGGTTTCTAGATTTTAAAACCGTGCGTCTTCCGCCTGCGACTATTACGGTATCGGCAACCTTGCGCAGTTGGCAGCATCTCACTGCCCGAGTTGGCCTGGAAAAGACCCCGAAATTCAGAGTATTCTAAGGGTGAATCGAACAAATCAGCCTTTTATTCTATGCGCAGTAGACTTTACTGATTGGGATAGTAATTCACCTTCCCCGCATAAAACGGGCACAACGAGCCGTACGCATGCAAAACGTCATCATCGATCAACCCTATGAATTCGTGCCTCCAGTCTACGGCAAGTTCTGGCCGTGGCTGATGCAGTTCTATCTCAAACGCTATCTCCGCAAGGCATTCGCAGTCGAGAGTGTCGAAACTCGCGACGTACACCTACTGCAAGAATCGCTCGATGCGGGCCACAGCCTGCTGATCGCTCCCAATCATTGCCGCCTGTCCGATCCGCTTACCCTGGGTTATGTCTCGCGGATCATCAAACGCGAGATGCACGCCATGGCCTCGTGGCACCTGTTCAAGCAAGATCCGCTCAAGCGATTCGTGCTTCGCCGCATGGGTGCTTTCAGTGTGTACCGCGAGGGAGTCGATCGCAAAGCGATTGACACCGCAGTCAACATCCTGGTCGAGGGTAAGCGGCCGTTAGTCGTGTTCGCTGAGGGTGCCATCTCACGGCACAACGACGTGCTGATGCCGCTGATGGATGGCACTTCGTTCATCGCCCGCACGGCGGTCAAGCGCCGAGAAAAACTCGGCACGCGCGGGAGCGTGGTGGTGCATCCGGTGGCGATCCGCTATTTCTTCAAAGGGGACGTCGTCAAAACGGTTGAGCCGGTGCTCGAAGAAATCGAGTCGCACTTCTCGTGGTATCCGCAACAAGGAAAACCGCTCACGCGCCGACTGCAACAAATTGGTCAGGCACTCTTATCGCTCAAAGAAATCGAGTATTTTGGTCACGCGCGCTCGGGCGATTTCTACGAACGGGTGGCTGCCCTGATGGAAGACGTGCTCACGAAGCTTGAGAAAGAATGGCAAATCAAAGACGTCGATGAGAGTATCGTCTCTCGTGTAAAAAGCCTTCGCTCGGCTATTCTGCCCGGCATGGTCAAGAACAACATCTCACCGGAGGAACGCCGCCGCCGCTGGAAACAGCTAGCTGCCTGCTATTACGTGCAGCAAATGTCGCACTACCCAAGGAATTATGTACGCAACTCAGAGAAAAATGTTCCGGAGCACATCCTCGAAACGGTGGAACGCTTCGAGGAAGATTTTACTGATCATGTACGTGTCCACGGCCCACTCCATGCCGTCGTGCAAGTTGGCCAGGCAATCCCCGTCGCTAGTCAACGCGATCGCAGCCAGGCCGAAGACCCCATTATGATCGGCATCCGCACCCAACTGACCGAAATGCTGGCAAAGCTGAGTGCTGAGTCGGTGAAGATATAAGGGAAGAATGGTCGTAGGCACTTGGGCATTGTTCATTCATCCGTGCCGGTTCCCCCCTGCCCTGCCCGTGCGTATGATGTACTTGTCCGCACAATCTAATTCTCGGGGGAGGCCATGGCCAATCGCAAGACGCTCGGTGGGATCATCCACACCTATCAAAAGTACGATCCCCAGCGGTTCCCCAGCCCTACGCAAGAAGCTCCCGATCTTGTTTCTTCGGCATTTGAGCACATGCTCATGTATGGCCAGCACCGGGAATTAACGGACGAAGAATTAGCCCGCGCTGTGCGAATCGATCCCAGCCAGATCGCGGGGCTGGGTCCTAGTATCGAAGCGCTGTTAGCTATTCTGCGCGAGCGCAAACGCAAGATTCTCGCGCGGTTTGAAACCCGCAAGGTCAGGCAGCGTGTTCATAGTGCGTTTGTCGAACAGGCACAGAGTGTCTCTCCTCCCCGCCGTCACCGGGAAAAGTTTCACGCAGCCATCCGAGAAGAGCAACTCCGTGATCTCGAGCGACTCTGGTATGCGGCGGGGGATGACCAATCCCCGTTTGCCCGCACGCTAGTCGGCTTGATCGAGACGCTTGGGAACAAGTATGAGATCGAGGAACTTGCTGCGCGGTACGAATTTACCGGCCACGAGTCGTTAACTGTGCCGCAGGCTTTGGAGGTGAAGGAAGAATTGGAGCGGATCGACGAGTTGATCAAACAACTCGAGGAGGCCCGCGAGACGGCCCAGATCGGCGTCATCGATATGGAAGCCCTCGCCGAGTTTGCCGAACCTGGCGACATTGACCAACTCTCGGCGCTCCAGCAACAGATTCAGGACTACCTCCGCGAGATCGCCGAGCGGCAAGGACTTGAACAAGAAAAAGGCAACTACCGCGTCACCCCCAAAGCGTATCGCATTTTTCAGGCCAAGCTCATCGATCGGCTGTTCAGTGAACTCACCGCTTCACGCTCGGGGCGGCATCAGGGACCCATCCTTGGGGAAGGAGCCGTCGAACTTCAGGCCACCAAGCCGTACGAATTCGGCGACTCGATCACGCAACTTGACATTCCCGGCACGTTCGTGAATGCCATGCTGCGCAATGGACCCGGCCTGCCGATTCGATTTTCCTCTGAGGACATGCAGGTTCACAAGACCCGCAATAATCCCAAGTGCGCGACCTGTGTGTTGATGGATATGAGCGGCTCGATGCGCTACGACGGCCAGTACATCAACGTCAAACGCATGGCCCTCACGCTCGAAGGTCTTATCCGCAGCGAGTATCCCGGCGACTATTTGCAGTTTGTCGAGATGTATAGCTTCGCCAAACCGGTCGAGCGCGGGCGGATTGTCGAGCTCATGCCCAAGCCGGTGACGGTGTTCGACCCCGTCGTGCGTTTGCGGGCCGACATGAGCCGCGACGACATCAGCGAGTATCAAGTCCCTCCGCACTTTACAAACATCCAACACGCATTGTCCACGGCCCGACGATTACTCTCCACCCAGGATACGCCCAATCGCCAGATCGTGCTGATCACCGACGGGCTCCCCACGGCCCACTTTGAGGCCGAAATGCTTTACCTCTTGTACCCCCCCGATCCCCAAACGGAACAGGCCACGATGCGCGAAGGGCAATTGTGCCACCGCGAAGGAATCACGATCAATCTGTTCCTGCTGCCGAGTTGGTCGCAGACGGAAGAGGACGTGCGATTTGCATATCGCTTGGCCGAATCAACCAAAGGCCGCGTCTTCTTCACGGCAGGTAGGGATTTGGATCGCTATGTGGTGTGGGATTATCTCAAGAGGAGGCGTGAGATTCTGGCATAACACCCAACGGCGAGGAAATAACTGTGGAAAAGCGCCACAGCTCCAACCCATAAAGTTTGCCTATCTTACCAAAAATCCCTTTATCCCGCTGGGACGCCTTGCCCGCATTAGGTAAGCTCTACAGGGTCACGCTAGCTGGGCAAGACAAACCTTGCCGGTTGGTCGATAAATCAGTACATCCCACCGTGTCTTCGCGATCAAGCTTATACCGCTCACCTCCACGGCCCGTACCAGGCAGGTTCATCGTGCATATTGAAATTCTCGGTCGTCGTTCTCTGCGCTCTCTCCGCATCCTTTCAACAGTGGCCTTCGTTGCAACTCTGCTAGGTTCGATCCTGCTGAGTTCAACGCGCCTAGTTGCCGCCGTACGCAGTGACCAATTGATGTCACCCCAGTCGCGAGGGTTCATCTCGGTTCCCAACATCGAAGGCCTGGTCGCAAACTGGAATGAAACGCAGATTGGGCAACTTGTGCAAGACGAGTCGATGCGACCTTTTATCGAAGACGTAAGAAAGCAGATCGAACGGAAAATGTCGGGAGTTCGAGACAAGCTCGGCATTTCTGTCGAGGATTTGCGGTATGTAGCTGGGGGTGAGATCGGATTGGCAATGGTCGAGGTCGACAATGGCCGGGCGGTTGTGGCATTGACGGTCGACACGACCGGCCGGCACCGCGAACTAGAGTCATTTTTGACGAAGCTCGACCGTGAGCTTACCAAGCGAGGTGCTACCAAGACTACCGACGATCACGAAGGCACGACTTTCACAACTTACGACATTCCACCTCAGAAAGAGAATGGTATCGCCCGGCAAACGGTGTACTTCATCAAGGACAACATTTTCTGTGCCAGCGACAGTGCCCGTGAAACTAACGAGATGCTCGCTCGCTTCCAAGATCAATCGGCGGGACTCTCGGAAGTTGTGGCATATCAACAGACACTCGAACGTTGCCAGAAGGAAGCCGGCGAATTGGTGCCCGATCTACGATGGTTTGCCGATCCGTTTGGATATTCCCGTGCAATTCGTTCTTTAGAACCCGCTGACGCTAAACCCGCCGGAAAAGACTATGTAAAGATCTTGCAAGAACAGGGATTTGACGCGATGCAATCGTTGGGTGGGTTCGTGAACTTGTCTGTGGGAAGTTCGTTTGAACTCTTGCATCGAACAGCGGTTTATGCCCCGGCGATTGCCGGGGAGCCTGACAAGTATCGACTTGCCATGCGGATGATGAAATTTCCCAATCAAGAGGAACTTGAGACTCACGATTGGATTCCCCGTAAACTAGCCAGCTATCGCACTTTTAGCATGGATCTGGATAACGCCTTCCAATTCTTCGGGACTTTGTTTGATGCCATCGCCGGCTACGAAGAAGCCTTCGATGGGGTTCTTGAAGGACTGGAACGCGATCCTTATGGCCCTCAGGTTGATGTACAGAAGGATTTCGTCGCTCATCTCGGCGACCGCATAGTTCTGGTTACCGATTATGAACTACCAATCACGCCGAAATGCGAGCGATTTATGATCGTCGTGGAATTGTCCAATGAACAGGCGATTGCTGAGACTGTCGCAAAGTTCATGAAAAGTGATCCGAACGCTTCCAGCACAGAGTTTGAGAACAAGATTATCTGGGAAATACACGAAGCGGAAGCTGATCTCTCTGGGATGGACCTCGACCTGAACGACCTTGACCTGTTAGAGCCGACGGAAGGTGCCGGCCAAGACGATGCCTTTGGCGCATCGGCGCTCACTTCCTCGGCGGTGTGTGTTACGGATGGGCACCTATTCATTGCATCTCACGCTGAATTCTTACGAAAAGTTCTCTCCCAGGAAGATGTAGAAAGCGAACTTAGTGACGCCAGCGACTTCCGTGAAGTGGAAAGCGTGATGACTCACCTACTACCGGGGCCCGTCTCCGCGAAATTTTTCGTCCGTACGGATGAAGCCTACCGACCAATCTACGAATTACTGCGACAAGGGAAAATGCCGGAGGCAGAGACGCTGTTTGGTCGGCTTCTCAATCGCCTGCTTACTCCCGAAGAAAGCGAAGACGAAGGCATCCTACGAGAGCAGAAGATTGACGGTCATCAATTGCCACAATTTGACATGGTACGGCGCTACTTTGGCCCGGCAGGGACGCTGGTGCGTACCGACGAGGATGGTTGGTTTGTCGTTGGTGCCACGCTCACAAAGGTTGCCCCGCAAGCACGTGCATCTGGCTCGCAACTCTCCAGCGACGTGAATTCGGTGCGATGATTTCAAGGGGAATTCATTTCAGCAGGAGTTTCGGCTGATTTATCATCCTGCGGGGAGTTGTACGATGCGAGAGATCTGCCTGGCAACTTGTTCTCGAATAGAAAACAGGCAAAGTTCTTGGATTCTTCCAGTCGTAGAACCCCTATCAGAATGAGAAGGTAGCATCTGCCGATCACGGCACTTGGAGTTTCGCCCAGAAGGGGCGCCGGCGATCGGCACGTGTGCGAGCATCTTCGAGTAGTACTTCTAGGTTGGGCTGGTCGTCCCCTTTGACTCGATTGCCGTTGAGCGTTATGCGAATCGGCTTGTCAAAATCCACGATGTTGGGACTGAGCCAAATCGTTGTCTCGGCGCATGCCGTACGGGCTGAGAGGCGGTTGCCATTGCCGATGCGACCTTCGACGGGCGTCGGTCGAGCATTCCGTGCTGGCCAATTACCGGGGGTAACACTGCTAGGAAACCCGCGGCCTTCGATCCACCAGAAAAAGTTATCCCAGTCACGCATGGTGTTGCATTTGAATTCCTGCGGGGGCCAGGTTCGTTGGTGTCGCCCGAGCCAGTCAAAGATTTCGAGAATTTCGTCATGAAACGGCTCGTACCCGCGGCCATGAAATTCGACCACCGTAGTATCGAACCGCTTCTTGAGAAACTGGTCGAAAAGTTGCGCATTCTCCGACATCTTAGTGCCATCGAGTTCCCCCGCGACAAAATAGAGCGGCAC
Source organism: Bythopirellula sp. (assembly GCA_041738415.1). Lineage (GTDB taxonomy): Bacteria > Planctomycetota > Planctomycetia > Pirellulales > Lacipirellulaceae > Bythopirellula. The sequence continues at coordinate 41,578 of JBGSPU010000144.1, read as the reverse complement.
GTACTCGGCGTTCTCCCAATAGTGCTGAACAAATTTCTCCTGTTTGTCGAACTGGGCGACAAATGGAATCGCCCCGGCCCACAAGTCGGGATGTGCCAGAGCTAAATCCCACGCGGCATCACCACCGATCCCGTGGCCCGAGAGAAACACGCGATCCGTATCGATGCTCAGTCGGCGGCAAGCATCACGCAACACTGTCAGGACGGCTTCATGCTCGCGCAGCGAGTATTCGTATTCATATTGTCGAGGCTTGAGCCATTCGAGGGAGATCGTAATGTAGCCATGCCGCATCGCCTGCCCCTGACGTGAGCCAGTGGCTTGACCTTCCTCGTCGAGCGGCGGCATGCCAGCCCAGAATTCCAATTCCTGTAGGGGAGAATTGAACGCACCATTGAGCACGATCATAGCAGGATACCGTCGCGACGGATCGTATTCCGGAGGCACCTGTACCAGATATCGGAAATCCCCGTGTTCACTGTGACCTGGTGCAGTGAATTCAAAGGAGCCATAGCCCAGGTTTGCTTCCTTGGGAATCGCTAGCGGCGGAGCTAATTGCGCGAGCACACTTGCTACCCTCGGCACGGTCACTCCTTCGAGGGTGCGAATGGAATCGATCAGTGCCGTGCGCTTATGGGCCAGCGGTTCCACCAGATAATTGCTGACCACACCCCGAACAGTGACCATATTCAGGGCCACATTGAGCTTGTCGATGGCAGCCTTGCCACCCATCACCCACCCCGAGATGGCCAGCGCCAGCTTGTTTTCAGTCGTCAGACCCGCGTCATCGGCTAATTGCAAAAATGGGTCGAGTCGCTCGACGTTGTTCAAGTTGAGATTGTCGAGGATTTCGTCGATCACGGGTTTGACGATGGTGCGAGTGTCCTTGCTGGAAAGTTTGCCAACAAGTTCTCGCAGGTGCGTCGAGATGGTTGCAATATGGGCCTTGTCGTTTTCATAGTCTGTCGATGCCTCGCGGACTTGCTGCAGGGTTTCGCCGGAGACGTCTTCGGTGGGAAAATTGGCCAGTAACCTGCCTACGAGTTCGTGTTGCCCCGCGCCCCGGCGGAGTTGAAGCTCGCGTAGAATCCGGCGAGAACCCATCTTCCGTAGCTGTTTCACCTCGGTTTGAAGATCGGCTTTGTCGGGAAACACAGCGATAATCGCTTCGAGTTCCTCCAGCGCCTCGCGATAGCGTTCGGCCTGCAAATAAAACCGCACCACTTGCAGCCAATCCTGGGGATCGTGATGCGAGACGGCTTTGTCCAAAATCGCGGCAATGGTTTCGCGGGGAATCGAGCTGGTGGCCAAACGCATGTCCCAGACGATCGACCTGGGGGCACCTAGCAACCCTTCGACTTTGGCATACCGCGGGGTGATCTCGGTGATTCCCTGCACGATCGAGAGCGGACCATCGCGGGTCTGCATTTCGTAGATTCTCCGCCCGTACTCATCGAAGGCCGTGACCCCCAGGCTGGGACCTACGCTACCAAGCGTACTCCCGGCCTTCGCCACCTTTTGCCAGATGGGGATCTTTATCAGATTTTCCGCAGCTTGATCCAAGATCGAAGCGACCTGAGCCTTAGGCACATACACGCGACGGAGCTCGTCGTCGATCAGGAGTATCGGCGTCGAAATTGCTTCTTCCTCTGGACTTGTCTCGGCAAGCGGGGGATCCGATACCCCGGTCACGGGAAGCACCCTTCCTTGAAAAATTCGGCCATCCTTCATCTGAATTTTTTGGGCGGCGGCTGGCAAGATACCAAAGATTAGCGATGCTACGGCGCAGCAGTACGCCGCAGTCGAGTTGCAGCTTTTCGCTCGTCGAATTGAAAAAGACATGCGTGTGTTCCGATTACGTGGCGCAGGCTTCCTGCAAGTATTAGCAGTCAGCATGACTGCTCCACTGTTTCATTGTGGCCCGGCAAGGGAAACAGTCAATTTCGCATCTCGCCCGATGGAACGCCTCGCGAGTCGAGTTTTTTCGCTCTTTCCCTGCATTGACAGGTCGCACCGTCAGGCAAGAAAATGCATACCCCTGACAAGCTGTAACGATTCCGCAGTTTGCGACACCTTGGCCGAACTCCCCCGAGCGATACGATGAATTTACGTAACTCTCTGAAAACACTCCTGGTATTCGTGCTGGGGCTGCCGATTCTGCTGGCTGTGCTTGGATGGGTGTCTGGACTGCTCTCCGCCATGGGGGACGAGGCGACGGCGAACGTGTTGGAACATATCAGCACGGCGGCTCGTGTAATTTGGCTCGTGTGCTTGGTTGGAGCGATTGTCGTCTTAGCGATCCAATCCTTAGACCAGACTCGCCAGGAGTGAAATCCGCTGGAATTCTCGGCTCAACGGAGCGGCTTCCCGGAACGCACCACTTTTCCCAGCCAGGACCCGGCGATCAAAGAAGTGACGATTGCGAGCATAACCAGGATCACGTAAAAGCCTTCACTGATGATGGCCGCATCGTAGGCTACCGACGCCAGCACAATGCCTGGCCCTCCGCGCGCATTCATCGCAACCGCTAGGTTCCAAGATCCTTGTTTAGTTTCCTGGGCTAGTCGCGCGCCAGAATAGACGCTCAACGACTTGGCACCACAGGCAAAAATCAGGAATATCAAGAAAAAGAGTGGCTCGAACGCGTGGATCAAGTCGAGTTTCAAACCCACGATGGCGAAATAGACAGGTATGAAAAATGCGAACGAAAAACTCTTGATCGCCTCTGGGGGAGGACTGTTGGCTTTTTGGCCATGAGCCCCGACGACCATTCCCGCTACAAACGCACCGAAAATGGGCGTCACTCCTAAGAGGATGCAAAGCCCCGTCATCAACAGCATAAACACGATTAAATACGCGATCGGGCTACTCTTAATCAGTAGGTTGTAGCGGAAACGCGCGAGAAACTGATAGAGTCGAGGTCCGAAGAGCAGAGAGACTCCGATGAACGCCAGAGGGACAAGCAGGTGGTAGAACTTTGCGTAGCCAGATTGCGGATCGAACTGGAGGAGACTGAATAGTCCGGTGACTTCGCCCTCATGCTGCCCCACCATGCCAATCGCAATCGCCAAAACAACATAGAGGAAAATATCCTCGATTACGGCCGCTCCAAGTACAATCCGTGCGAAGGCGGTCTCCAAGATCTTCAGATCAAACATGATCCTAGAGATTACGGGGATGCTGGTCACAGCGATGGCGATGGCGAATACGAGTAAGAAGGCAACATTATTGTCGGCTTCGCCGTAAAAGCGATGGACGTCCAACATCTCCCAGCCAGTCCAACCGTAGAGCTTCAAAAACAAAAGTCCGAGGCCAAAAGGGACCAATGTGCCTAGCGACGTAATCGCGAGGGCCGTTCGCCTTTCACCTGGCTCAAAGCCCGAACGGACCTCGATCCCAGAACAGAACATGAGCAGGAGCAGACCAAGTTGGTAAACCGCTCCAAGCACGGGGGCCGTCACATGGTCGGAACTAGGAAAGATTGCTTGCTGAAATTCGGGGAAGAAATAGCCAAACAATGTCGGGCCTAGCAGGAGTCCACCGAGAATTTCGCCGATCACACGCGGTTGCCGGAAATACGCAAACAGATGTCCAAATCCATGTGCCGCTATCAGCAGCAGTGCCAGTGCAACCAGAATGTGGAAAGTCTCGGAAGTCGTGAGGCTCATCGTCGATCTACTTTAGTTCAAGGAGTGGCAAAACTATTCCTTGTGCCCACCCCCACCTCGTGATCAAAAACCAACCAAGTAGTAATGCCCAGAAGGTTTTCGAAGCGTATGAAACGGATGGATACTAGTCCCTGCCAAACTTAGAGGTCAAGTCAGCCCTCATAGGGCTGAAAAGTCCTTTGCGTAACTTCGGAAGTATAGCTTTGGCCTCTGCGTCTTGGTTCGCGGTGGCGGAGGGAATAACTAGGAGGAATACTGTTTGTTTTCCCTACATTCCTCTCATTCCCTCGCTTGCTTACCCCGTCGTCGGGTGACTTGTGGCGATCTTAATGATTGATGCCACACCGTCACATGCCCCATTGCCCCATCGGACTCGTCCCGCAACAATACCCCGCATGCCTGACCTTACTCGCGAAAGCCTGCTCCACGACCCGATTCACGGGTACATCCCGTTTGTCTCCGTGGTCGACGAAGGGGAAACCTCCGAACGCGAGCTACTGGACCACCCTTGGCTCCAACGCCTGCGGCAAATCCATCAACTGCAGACCGCTTGGTGGGTCTATCCTTCGGCCGAGCATACCCGGTTCCAGCACGTCGTGGGCGCCATGCACATGGCCAGCCGGATGGTTGGCTCACTCTATGAAAGCCTGGCGCAGGTCTGTCCCGAGACGCCCAGTCGGGGCTATGTGGAATGCTTGTGCCGCATGGCCGCTTTGTTGCACGACGTGGGACACGGGCCGTTCGGCCATTTCTTCGACGCGCATTTTCTCTCGGACTATCAGCTAACTCACGAAAAACTGGGTGCTTACATCATTCGGCATGAATTGGGGCCCATGCTCGCAGCTATTCGTACCTGCCCAAATAGCCGCCTTGCTGAAGGGGAACAAATCGATCCCGACCAGATCGCCTGGCTAATTACCCGCCCCACCGACAACGATACTACGGACAAACCCCGCTGGCTGGTCATGCTTCGCAGTCTGTTCTGCGGGCTTTACACGGTCGACAACATGGATTTCGTGCTCCGCGATGCGTATATGTCTGGCTACAGCACGCGCTCCTTTGATTTGGAGCGACTCATTCGCTACACATTTTTCAGTGAGCAGGGACTCACGATCCATTCCCGCGGCATGAACGCGCTAGTGCGGTTTCGGCAGGCCCGTAGCGAATTGTTTCGCTCCATGTATTTTCATCGAACGGTACGAGCCATCGACAAAACCTTGGAAGACCTATTTCGCGCCGGCAAGCACTACTTGTTCCCTGGAAATCCCCTGGAGCATCTCGACGAATATCAGCGGTTCACGGAATGGTCGCTCTTGGTCGATGTCGCACGCTGGCCTCAGAGTGACGATGCCATCCAGCGTGCCCTGGGAGAAAGGTGGCAACAGCTCTTGCGGCGGCAAGTCGACTGGGAATTGGCCGACGAACGCACGCGGCTCGATCCCACTTCTACCGACCTGTTTCGCCAAGGACGGGAAGCATTGGCCGAACAGGCGATTCGCGAGGAATTGCCGACTGAACTGCGGGACATTCCTTTGAAAGTAGATCTGCCCAACTACATCGACCGCCCCGATCCCAAGACGGCTGCCGCGGGCCAGAATTTCCTCTACCGCTCCGCTACCAAGCAAATCCGCCCACTCACGGATGATGAATTGTACAAACACCTCCCCATGAGCCAGTTGGTTTGCCGCGTGTACCTTCCCAAAGGGGCTCCTGCAAGCCACAACATCGCCGTTTCCAGCGCCCTGGATACCCTCTTGGGGAGTTCGGGGAACGACGATTTGACAAATATGTGAAGTTTCCTCTCTAGCCGTCGGCGGATGCCGATCGTTCCCTCGGCTTATTCATCGGCTGCGGACGACAGCCATGAAGGTTAAGACTGCTTTGTGGCAAACTCATCCTCGGCTACAATGGAGTTGATGTCCCACGACACCTATGAAAACCCACTGATTACGCGTTACGCCTCGTCCGCGATGAGCCGGCTTTTTGGTGCGCAACACAAGCACAGCACTTGGCGGCGTTTGTGGGTTGCGTTGGCCGAGGCAGAAGCGGAATTGGGGCTGCCCATCACAGCCTCGCAGATCGAGGAGTTGCGCACGCATGTCGATAAGATCGACTTCGATTCTGCGGCAAGCTACGAACGACAACTTCGCCACGACGTGATGGCGCATGTCCACGCCTACGGCGACCAATGCCCCGCGGCCCGGCCCATCATTCATCTGGGGGCCACAAGCTGCTTCGTTACCGACAATGCGGATCTGCTGATCTTCCGCGAATCGCTTGAGTTGGTTTCTCAACGGTTGGCTGCGGTGATCGACGGACTGGGCCGGTTCGCTGCGAAGTACCGCGATCTTCCGACATTGGGTTTCACGCACTTGCAGCCCGCCCAGCCTACGACGGTTGGCCGGCGCGCTTGTCTGTGGGCCTACGATTTGGCATTGGATCTCACGGAAATCGAGCACCGGCTTTCTGCCCTCTGTGCTCGAAGTACCAAGGGGACCACCGGCACTCAGGCTAGTTTTCTGCAACTCTTCGATGGCGACCATAACAAGGTGAGGCAATTGGAACAATTGGTGGCCCAAAAGATGGGATTCTCGACCACCTACGCCGTCACCGGTCAAACCTATCCCCGCAAGGTCGACGCACAGATTGTCGACAGCCTGGCGGGCATTGCTGGCTCGGCCCACAAGGCAGCCACCGATCTCCGCATTCTTGCGCACCGCAAGGAGCTAGAGGAACCCTTTGAGAAGGATCAGATCGGCTCCTCGGCCATGGCTTATAAGCGCAATCCCATGCGTAGTGAACGGATCTGTGGCCTGGCTCGATTTGTGATGAGCTTGCAATCTAGTACCTCGGCGACCGTCGCCACGCAGTGGATGGAACGAACCCTGGACGATAGCGCCAACCGCCGCTTGGTGATCCCGCAGGCATTTTTGGCAATTGATGCGGTGCTCATTCTCTACCAAAACGTGGTCAGCGGCTTGGTGGTGTATCCCGAGGTGATCGCTCGCAATCTGCGGGAGGAACTTCCCTTCATGGCGACCGAAAACATCCTGATGGTGGCGGTTGCAGCGGGAGGAGATCGCCAGGATTTGCACGAGAGGATCCGCCAGCACAGTCAGGCCGCGGCCGCTCAGGTAAAAGAGCATGGCCGGGCCAATGACCTCGTCGACCGGCTTCAAAGCGACCCGGCGTTTGCCGACGTAGACATTACTGCGGCAATCCACCCCCCAAGCCTCACAGGCCGCAGTGCCGAGCAGGTTAATGAGTTTCTCGCCGAGGTCGTCGAACCGATTCGCCAGCGCTACCCTCTGGAACAAGCCATAGAAGCACTCCGCGTCTAAGCTCTACACGAGATCAAGCGGAGTATGACGGCGATGGCGGGTCGCGCTGCAGTCACCGCAGATGCCTGAGATGATGAGGCGGTGGCCGGTGTCGCGGAAATCATACTCAGCAGCGACTGCCCGCCGCAGGTCCGAGAGTTCGCTACTTTGGAACTCAATCAGCTTATCGCACATCGTGCAATGCAAATGGTCGTGCTGGGGGTATCCGTAGTCGTGCTCGTAAATGGCCCTCCCACGGAGGTTCATCCGCCGTAGAAGTCCCGAGTCGACCAGCTCGTTCAGTGTGCGGTAGACCGTGGGTCGACTGACCTTGCGGCCCTCAGGGACTTGGGCCAGATTGAGGATCAGTTCTTCTGCGTCAAAATGGTCGTGCCGCTTAAAGACGAAGTCGATTAGGATTCGCCGCTGCTGGGTGATCCGTTTCCCCTTGCTCTGCAAAAAATCGGCGAACCGCTCCTGAGGGGAGCTGGATACTTCGACGGCTCCCAGAGAAAAACCGGTTGACATGGCAAACCTCGATCTGATCTAGCGTATCAATAACAGGCGATCTTGCCTCTATTGAGACAAGAGTCCATCGCGATCAATTGCCATTAATCGCATAGTAACGCGATAAATTGACACTCGGACCAATGATTATTGATTCTACGCTAAGAGGTTGCGAGTCTCAAGAGGCGATTTTTTTCGGCATAGGGGGAGAATTAGACGATGTCGTCCAAAAGTCGTTCCATGGCCGCCTCAAGTTTACCGGGGTTATCGTAGGTACCCGCAGCAATCTCACTGCGGACGCGGCTTACCAGATCCGCGCGAAGATCACCACTCTCGACCGCCTGGGCAGCCGCCTCAGCAGCGGCAGAAATTTCGAATTGGTCACCCGTGGCGATTGCCCTGGCGGTGGGCTTAGCGCCATTGGCTTGATTCGAATAAGGACCTTTGAGGGTGTGAGGGCCATGAACGTGAGATGAGCCGTGAATTTGCATGATTTTCTCCGGTGGATTGCAACACGTGAGCCGGCTGGGCAGCAACGCGTTTGTCCAACTAGTTTGCTATAGTAACGCCTGGGATGAGTTGAGCCAAACTGAATCTGAAAACTATTCTCAATCGAATGCGCTGCATCCCTGGTCGTCGGGGAGTAGATTGACCGTGCTAGCGCAACTGCGAGTGCAATAGGTTCATCGACTAGGGTGCTAGCAATTCGTTGATTATTTCTCCACAGGGCTGATCACTCAGCTAACAACTTTTGTAACAAGTATGATGCCAATCAGGATTTGGCCTGGCATGCAAAGGAATCGCTTTGACCGTGGCAATTTGGCATCATGACAACCCTCAAGGCCCACATTGCTGCACAGTGCCGACTAGGGAAACCGGATTGTGCGGACCAAGCCCCAAGTAGGTCTCGTGCGGCTCTGAGTAATTACGCGGCATCGTTCACTTCCGTTCGCCTGCCTGTTTAGCCAAAGTCAACCTCTGGATGCACTCTCAGGCTTGGCGAGCGTAGGAAAATCCGCGTGCATCGTCAACGGCATTCTCGATGAGGAAATCTGTAATTCCCCGGGAATATGGGCATTTGTGTGATTGCCGGCATCTATTCGAATGCGTAGGATGCTGATTGTTTTGAGAATAACTAGCAATGCCAGCAAAGGGAAAATCTTTTGCCTGAATTCACCAAATCAGTTGGTTTCATCGGTGCCGGTCGTATGGCAACTGCCCTGGCGCTGGGGTGCGTCGAGAGTGGCTTGGTGAACGTCGAGCAGGTGCTGGCTTCGGACCCCTCCCTCGATGCGCGGCAGGGCTTTGCCGGGCAGATTCCCGGGGTCGATGTCTTTGACACAAGCGAACCCATCCTCTCGCGGGCCGACATTATTGTGCTGGCGGTCAAGCCACAAGTTATGGCGAGCGTGCTGGCAGACATCGGTAGCCAGATAACCGAGCATCACCTAGTGGTGTCGATTGCCGCAGGGGTAACGCTGGGAAAGCTTGCCGAGGCATTGCCGACTGAGACCCGGGTAATTCGCGTAATGCCCAATACCCCGTGTTTGGTGAGAGCAGGAGCTTCCTGTTTTAGCCGTGGCTCGGCAGCCACGGACGAAGACGCCGAGTGCGTCCGTCAGATTTTAGAGAGTGTAGGCCGGGCTTTTGAGGTCGCCGAGAAGCAACTCGACGCAGTGACGGGGCTCTCGGGCTCGGGTCCCGCTTTCGTCTATCGGATGATAGAATCGATGGCAGAGGGTGGCACCCAAATGGGGCTGCCTGCCGACTTAGCACTGGAACTAGCCGCACAGACGGCCCTCGGTGCCGGTAAAATGGTGCTTACTACAGGCCGTTCTCCGGCTGAATTACGTGAGCAGGTCACCAGCCCAGGTGGGACAACAGTGGCTGGACTTGAAGCATTGTTAAAGCTCCAGGGAGCCGAAGCCTTCCTCGAGGCCGTGGTGGCGGCGACCAAAAGATCGCAAGAGTTGGGGCGGGGTTGAATGAAACTGGCAGTTTGAGGAACGATGGGTCGTGTCGATTTTGATTCGTGTGGATGACAAATTGGTGCCATTGTATCGAGTGATGTGGGTCGCTGCGACACCGCATTTTTGTGGCGAAGAAGACTGCACTCGCGAAGGGTACTATGAGATTCGTCTCGAACAAGGGGAGTCGGTCTGGGCCAACCTGGCAGAACGTGATGAATTGTCTAATCGACTCGAAATCTGGCAAGGGGGCCTGGGGCCACCTGACGAGGAACCTGACGAAAACTTGTGGTAACGGTAAGGATGGACACTCGCTTAGCAAACGGAGAGTTTTAGACGATGGCCGAAAGTGACGAGCTTTACTGGCGGGAAACGTATTTCATTTTGTTTCCGCACAAACGTCGACCGACGCTCAAACAGGTTTCTGCTGCGCTAGTCAATGCAAACTGCCGGTTCCAGATTGAGAATCCTGCCTCAGACCAAGCGGGTCTGATTGAGTCGCTACTCGTGGAATCTCCGGAGGACCACGCGGCAGTGGAAATAAGCTACGAGGTGGGGGACGCCATCATCGAGCAAAATCTGGCATGGGCCAAAGAGCTGCGCGAGAACCTCGCCCCCGCCCAATTGCAGGAACTCATCGTTTCCGACGCTAGGTTGGATGTTGCCCATTTTGAGCGAATGGCAGCCAGTAACGGTTCCGGAAGCGACGATGCTTTTCAAGAGGAGTTCGCTGATCCGGAGGATGACTACGACATGTTGGACCCGACTTGTCTCTTAACCGTGGTGGAGACGCTGGCCAGTTTGACTGGCGGCTTGACGTTCGACCCCGCGTCTGGTGAAATCCTGGCTTGATTTCCCTGCGATGCGTTGCATCGTGGCTATTTATCACTCCGAAAGCCAATATGCTTGCCAAAGACGCCAAACCTGGTGCGATTTTGCTGCATCTCGATGCACCGCACATCATCGAAACCGTGCATGTCCAATCTCCGTCGGCCCGCGGCGGGAACACGCTATACAAGTTTCGTGCGCGCAATCTTGTCACCCAGCAAAAAGCCGACTTTGCCTGCAAGGGGACCGACATGCTCCCCGAGGCCGACTTCCAGCGTCGTGAGGTGACGCTGATGTACTCCGACGGCGACAAGGTGCATTTCCTGGATTCACAGGATTACAACCAGTATCAGCTTCCGGCCACAGACATCGCCGAGCAGATGCAGTACATCACTGAGAATCTCACGGGAATCCTGGCACAGATTTACAACGACGAGTGCGTGGGACTTCAGCTCCCCGCATCGGTGGAATTGAAAATTACCCAGTGCGATCCTGGCGTGAAAGGGAACTCAGCCACCTCACGTACCAAACCGGCCACCTTAGAAACGGGGGCCATCGTTCAGGTGCCCGAATACTTGAAACAGGGGGAAGTCATCAAGGTCGATACCCGTACGGGTGATTTCCTGGGAAGGGCTTGAGCTATGCGAATCGTGCTCAGCTTGCTGTTTCTTCTAGCCATCTTGGGTTGTCAATCCTCTAGCCGGCAGCCTGTCTATACGGTTGGCAAATACGATCCAGAGGCTGATCCAGCAGTTGATCTCATCGCAACTATCGAGCGAGCTCAAGCTGAGCACAAACGGATCATTCTACAGGTAGGGGGTGAGTGGTGCCAGTTCTGCCATCGGCTCGACGCCTTCATCCGCGAGACGCCGAGTGTTGCCACCGGGCTGCACGACGGTTTTCTCATCATGAAGGTGAGTTTCACGCAGGGTGAGAACGAGAATACCGAATTCCTCGGTCAGTACCCCGATGTGGCTGGCTACCCTCATTGGTATGTGCTGGAGAGCGACGGCACCTTGCTCCACTCGCAGGACACGTCGAAGATTCAGAAAGGCAATAACTACAGCGAAGATAAGTTGTTGGCCTTTATCGAGAAGTGGAAGCCCCACCATTGATCATCAGCCTGGTCGCAACGCGATCCACGGCTACGCGGAGCTAAAACAACTCTTTCTGTTTGAGCCCAGACTTGGATTTCTTCTTGCCGCGAGCTGAAGACTTTTTCTTCGCCGATTTTGCCTTGGGCGATTTCTTGGCCGAAGTCTTCTTTGCAGCAGCTTTCTTCTTGGGGGTTTTCTTCGTTGGAGCCTTTTTCTTAGAAGACTTCTTCTTGGCCGACTTTTTAGCGGTCGACTTTTTCTTTCCGCTCCCAAAGGCCGCCTCCCAATTGTCTGCAAACTTCTGGTTCGATCCTAAGCGTAGTACACTCATTTTCCCTGTGCCTTTTATCAATGAAAGGTGAATATCAGAACTAACTTTGCTGGAGTTTTTTATACCGAAAACGGTGCGGGGCGTCAGCCTCCTCACCAAAACGCTCACGGCGTTCGCGTTCATAGGTTTCGAAATTGCCGTCACACCAATGAACGTAACCCTCCCCCTCGAACGCCAGGATATGGGTCGCCAGCCGATCAAGAAACCAGCGGTCATGGCTCACCACTACCGCACAGCCCGCGAAGTTGGCAATGCCCTCCTCGAGGGCCCGGAGCGTGTCTACGTCAATGTCGTTGGTCGGTTCGTCCAATAGAAGCACATTGGACCCCCGCCGTAGCAGCTTGGCCAGATGCACTCGATTACGCTCGCCCCCGGACAGGACTCCTACTTTTTTCTGTTGGTCGGTGCCGGTGAAGTTGAACCGCGAGACATACGACCGACTGTTCATCCTCCGGCCTCCCATCTCCAGAGTATCGTGGCCCCCAGAGATTTCCTGGTACACGGTGTTGTCCGCCACGAGATCGTCGCGGGATTGGTCAACGTAACCCAATTCGACCGTGGGACCGATTTTCAGTTCCCCCTCGTCGGGTGTTTCCAAGCCCATGAGCATCTTCAATAGCGTCGTCTTGCCCGAACCATTGGGGCCGATGATCCCCACGATGCCACCAGGTGGGAGGCGGAAGTTGACGTTTTCGAAGATCACCCGGTCGCCGTACGACTTGCCCATGTTGACCGCCTCGACGACCATGTCTCCCAGCCGCTCGCCGGGGGGGATTTGAATCTCCAGTTCATCTGGCTTGTCGTTGAATTCCTCGGAGACCATCTGTTCGTATGCCTTCACGCGGGCCTTGTTCTTGGCTTGGCGTGCCTTTGGTGCGAGGCGGACCCACTCCAATTCACGTGCTAAGGCACGCTGGCGGGCACTGGCCTTTTTTTCCTCGGTCTGAAGCCGCCGATGTTTTTGTTCAAGCCACGAAGTATAGTTTCCCTCGAAAGGATAACCCTGCCCGCGATCAAGCTCCAGAATCCAGCCCGCGACGTTGTCGAGAAAATAGCGATCATGCGTGACTGCGACAATCGTGCCGGTATACTCAGCCAGGTGGCGTTCCAACCAAGCGACGCTTTCAGCATCGAGGTGGTTGGTGGGTTCATCGAGCAACAGCAGATCGGGGCGTTCAAGCAGAATCTTGCAGAGGGCAACACGGCGCTTCTCTCCACCGGAGAGCTTGGATATGCTTGCATCGCCAGGCGGAAGATTCATTGCGTCCATGGCGATTTCGATCTGGCGGTCGAGTTCCCAGGCGTTTGCCGCATCGATTTTGTCCTGCAGGGCAGACTGTCGATTCATGAGTTTTTCCATCGCAGCGGGGTCGTCGGCGACCTCGGCATATTTTTCTCCAATGGCCTCGAACTCGTGGAGCAACGCCCGGGTTGCCGCGACGGCCTCCTCGACATTCCCCTGAACATCCTTGTCGGGATTGAGATGCGGTTCTTGTTCTAAGAGGCCAACTGTGAACCCTTCCGTGAGACGTGCTTCGCCGTCGAAGTCTTTGTCTTTGCCAGCCATGATCCGCAGCAAAGTGCTTTTGCCGGACCCGTTACGCCCCAGGACGCCGATCTTGGCGCCGGGGTAAAAGGCGAGCCAGATGTCTTTGAGGACCTCGCGCGGGCCGATTTTCTTGGTGAGGTTGCTGATTTGGTAGATGTATTTTTGGGACATGGGGGGGAATATATGATGTGGGATTTAAGATTGATGATGGCAGAAACAATTGTGTCGCGTATTTTACTTTCGTGCCGTCCGGACACTGGCCGACAGAATAGCAACAAGTTGGTGGCTTTCGTCAATTAAATCGGTTAATAATTCGGGTTTCACGGTACCTGATTCGGCTAGCAGTTCAAGCCAATAAAGCGTCTCGTCAGCTTCCCGCAAAGCTACATTCATGATCGATGCAAAGTGTTTCTTCGTTCCTGAGCGAGATGCCTCGCGGTAGTTTGCTCCGATCGATGTGCCGGACCGAAGAAGTTGCCGTCCTACAACACGACCAACATCGGTCTTGGGCAACTTTTCGACTAATCGAATGATACGAAGTGCAAAATGCTTCGTACGCTTTACCATTTCTTCGCGAGTCATTGCACCCTCCTTTCGAACATCATCAATCGCACATCAACAATCTAACATCTTCACTCCCATTCAATCGTTGCCGGGGGTTTCGAACTGATGTCGTACACCACCCGATTGACACCCTTCACTTCGTTGATGATACGCGTCGAAATTCGGGCAAGTAGATCGTATGGCAGGTGACTCCAATCGGCCGTCATGAAATCGTCGGTGTTCACACACCGCACCGCGAGGGCGTCGTCGTAGGTACGGCTGTCACCCATCACGCCGACGCTCTGCACTGGTAATAGCACCGCGAATGCCTGCGAAGTCGCTCGATACAAGCCGGCTGCCTTGATCTCGCCGACCACAATCGCGTCGGCAGCTCGTAGAGTATCGAGCCGCACGCGGGTGACTTCTCCCAAACAACGCACAGCGAGCCCCGGACCAGGGAACGGATGCCGCCACACGATTTCCTCGGGGAGTCCCAACTGCAACCCAAGCCGCCGGACCTCGTCCTTGAATAGATCCCGGAGCGGTTCGATCAGCTCAAAGCCCAGTTCATCCGGCAAACCCCCGACGTTGTGGTGCAACTTGATCGTGTCGGCAGGGCCATCGCGGGACGCCCCGCTCTCGATCACATCGGGATAAAGGGTCCCTTGGGCCAGATATTTTGCTCCAGAAATTCGCTTCGCCTCTCCAGCAAAGCAATCGATGAATGTGTGCCCGATGCGGCGACGTTTTTCCTGCGGGTCGGTAACTCCAGCAAGGGCGGTCAGAAATTGCTGCTCGGCCTTCACTACGCGCAGGTCGGTCTGAAAGTGCTTGGTGAATTCCTCGATGACCGCTTTTTCCTCGTCGAGACGCAAGAGACCATTGTCGACCAGAATGCACGATAACTGCGGACCAATCGCCGCGGCCAGGAGGGCCGCCACGACCGAGGAATCGACTCCGCCGGAGAGTCCGCAGATCACTCGATCGCGGCCGACGGATTCGCGAATCCGATTGATCGTTTCCGCGGCGAAGTCGCCCAGTTGCCAAGTGCCGGTTGTGCCGCAGATGTTACGCAGGAAATTGCCCAGTAACTTGCTCCCTTCGACGGTGTGGGTCACCTCGGGATGAAATTGCAGGCCATAGATGGGCCGCGTACGGTGCTTTACCGCAGCGAATCGGCAGTCGTGCGTGCTGGCGAGTTGCTCGAAGTCGTCGGCGATATTGGCGACCTGGTCGCCGTGGCTCATCCATACTTGGCTCACGGGAGCCACATCCTCGAACAACGGATCATCCCGATCGATGTGCCATTCCGCCCGGCCATATTCACGGGAAGGAAAGCTCTCGACCTTTCCTCCCAGCACATGGCAGGCAAGCTGCATCCCATAGCAGATTCCCAGGATGGGAATTCCCAGCTCAAATAAATCTGGATCACACTGCGGTGCATCTTCGGCGTACACACTCGCGGGGCCTCCGGAGAAAATCAGTCCCAACGGAGCAAGTTCCCGGACCCGCTCGGCGGTGATGTTGTGCCGCACGATTTCGCAGTACACATGCTGCTCACGGACCCGGCGGGCGATCAACTGAGCGAATTGCGAACCAAAGTCCAGCACCAATACCCGCTCGGCGGTGGTACTACTGGAGATTATGGAGTCCGTCATGGTCTACGTCCCTGCGATGCATGGCATCGCGACTATGGGAAAACGTGCCATTATAAGGGGCCTTAGCCGCGACGCAACGAGCCGCACGGAGTTTGATAAGCCCACTACAGGGTTGCCTTTTCGCCACACCAAGTTGAATTTTCGCACCCTGAGGCGTTATGATGGAGAAAGCAGCACCAACGACGCAAATCCCTGCCAGATGGACAGTTACGGCATGAAAATACTTCTTACCAACGACGACGGCATCTATGCCCCCGGTTTAGCGGCCCTGGAACACCAGTTGCAGCAATTAGGGGATGTGACCATCGTCGCCCCGCTCACGGAGCAAAGCGGCGTGGGACATTCGATCACCTACCTGAAGCCCCTGATGGCCCGGGAGGTGTTCGATGACGGAGGCCGCCGTCGTGGTTGGGCAGTGGAAGGAAGCCCTGCCGATTGCGTAAAGTTGGCAATTTGCGCGCTGCTACCCGAGCGACCTGATTTGGTCATCAGCGGGATAAACAGTGGCATGAATGCCGGCATCAACGTGCTGTACTCCGGCACGGTTGCGGCAGCGATTGAAGGAGCTTTTTTTGGAACGACCAGCGTGGCTGTTTCACTAGAGTTTCACGAGGCGGCCCGCTACGAAGTCGCCGCAGAATTGGCCGTCGGCGTGATCGAACAAATACTTACCCAAGAGAACGCAACCAACCACTTGTACAATATGAACATCCCCATGGCGGCACTCGACAAACCCGCAGAGGTAAAAGTCGTGCCGATGGCCACTGCCCCATGGGGCGAAGATTTCCGCAAAAAAATCGATCCTCGGGGACGCCCTTATTATTGGGCCAACGGCCTGCAACCTGATCCCCCCAGCCACGAAGAAACCGACTTGTCTGCTTTACGGGCAGGGAACATCACACTCACCCCCTTGAATTTTGATATGACTCTACGAACGAAGCTTTCAGAAATGCGGGAGTGGAACTTAGGGAAGTGTGAAAAACCATAAAATCTTAGCCAAGGATTTAATATCCGCCTGCGGAAGCTGGCGATTTACCCGGCGAAATCAACAATCTCCCCCGATGACCGAATGGACTTCGAATATGAAGACTAGTTCAATATTAATGCTCGCAATGATCACATCCTTGTCAGGTTGTGAGATCCCCGAACTCGAAATGCCGCAAGCGAACGCACCAGTAGCGCAGCCCGCTCGAGTAGCCGAGACTCCTGCGGAAGAGGTCGTTCAGCCGACCGGGCCAGATGAGCCGCCACCGGTAACCTCGACCCCCCGTCCGTTCACTGCAAAGGATCCTGTCAAAGGCAAGAAATCGCGTGCAGCAGGCCAGGTTGCTTCCGCCATTGGCGGAAGCCGATTTTACATCGAGTACGAAAACCTGCGTCTGAATATTGTCCACGCTTTGGACCTTTACTGGGGTGAACATGGGGAGTACCCCAAGTCCCATGAGGAGTTTATGGAGAAGATTGTCAAATTCAATAATCTGGTTCTTCCGGAGCTCGATCCGGGAGTCGAGTACATCTACGATCCCGCCGATCATACCTTGAAAATTTACCGACCAGAGACAACGGAATAAGAATTGCACCTGTTAGTTGTGTGTCGCGTTGCAACCCGGCTAGAGACCTGCGATGCGTTGCATCGCGGCTAGTTTTGGAACACTTTTCGCTCATCATTCCTCTCTCTTCTTCGCATCCCTCCCTCCACTAAGATCGACATCATGACTAAAAGCATCCCCCCCTTTGTGTGGCGACTCGTTTTCGCCTTTGCCCTGTTGGCGGTGTTTCTCTCGTCGCGCTCCCAAGGTGCCGAATGCGCGAGCTGTTACACCTTGGCTACCACCGCTCCTTTTGTGCCTCAGGCCGATAGTTGGGTCTTCGCCCCGAGCCGCTACACGCACGATCCGGCCACCGGTGCTCGCGTAGCTCAGTACGACCAGATCGCTCCCGTCGAACCCTTGCCTGACCAGCGGCTCGTGACCAGCGGCTATAGCCGCACGAGGACCGTGTTACGCGGGGCCGATGGTTCGTCGAGTGCCAACTACGTCGTGACGAACTACGGCAACGGCCGAGGTGGAATCGATGCTGAGTGGGAACGATTCCACGATGCTTGGCGCGGATCGACCGTGGCGGGTGGCAACTACTCCGGTTTCATCGGCGGGTTTCCAGGCTACGGCCCCTTTGGCGGCGGTTTCGGTGGGGGCTATGGAACTGGCTTTGGCGGCGGTGGCAATCCGGGATTCGGACACGGTTTTCCAGGTGGCATCCCGGGACCCGGCTTTACGTCACCTAGTTATGGCTTCGGCTCCGCAGGGCCTGATCCTCGCCGACTCGATCCCGACGCTGCCGATGGCTATCACGATGGTGCGTGGCGCCGCGAGTCCAATCGCGAGTTTTTCCGTCCGATCCCCAAAGCGGGATTTGAAATGGAACATCACGGCCATCAACCACCACACGAACCCAAGCCTTAGCTTAACGGACAGACCGATTTCCTCGCACGCTTTTCACCGCATCAATTGGCTGGCCCTGTTGATAGACGCGGTAATTGAGGATCAACCAGCGGTCACCACTTTTTTGCCAATCGATTTCCACCTGATCGAAAAAAAAGAGCCGGGATCCAGAGCGATTGTGAACGCCATCGACTCTCCCGCGAAAATTTGTGGTTGCGCGGAGGGGTTCCGTATCCGTGAGTTCGACTTGAACTGCCGTGGCACCGGAATCCTTAATTTTCACTTGGGGCATCAGCGTTTCTGCGTCGGCCCGCACTTTGATCGCGGTAGGATCCACGAGCCCGAGCATTGCGGCGAGATCATTGGCCTCAAGCACCTCGGTCAGTTGCACAAGCGCGGTTTCGACTTGCTCGCGTTCCGTGACAACCAGCTTCTCAGTCAGCACCATCAGCAACGTGAACATGACCACGGCCACTAGGAAAAGAACTGACGCAAGAGACCGCCGCGCAAGCACCATTACCAGGCATAAAGTGGTCAGCACCGCCCCGGTAGCCCAAATCGGCAACGGATTTTCAAGCAATAGATTCATGATTCTGTTAGCCGCGACGCGCCGCTGAGTCCTGCTCAGCGCAAGCGGAGCGCGAGGACAGGCGTTCCCGCACCAACATCCCCACCGAAGCGAGCATGATTATCGACAGCGTAATCGCCAACGGCCAGAGCTTAATTTGTGTTTCACCGGGTCGGGAATATTGAGGCACTCCAGCAGCCGACTTGCGCCCCACGACATCCTCGTTAATCTCTAGCGACCCCTCAGCCACCGCCGTCCGGGCCTGCCCCTGACGCTCGATATTCGCCTGCCGATCGCCGAACTTCCCCCCCGTGGCCAAAATCGCCACGAGTCCGACCGCAGGAAAGATAGCGAACCACAGCCAGGGTGAATCGGTGATAGGTGTTTGAGTCTGCATGGCACCGTCGGCGGCCCCACTTCAGTGGGAATGTCATGAGTAGGCAGGTAATTCAACCTGACGACTAGCGTTTCGGAAACAGCGGTCCGGCGTATTGCGCCGCGTCACCTAACTGCTCCTCAATCCGCAACAGTTGGTTGTACTTGGCGAGGCGGTCGCTGCGGGATGCCGAGCCGGTTTTTATTTGGCCCGTCGAAAGGGCCACGGCCAGGTCGGCGATCGTAGCGTCCTCGGTCTCGCCGCTACGGTGGCTGGTGACGCTCGTGTAGCCATTGCGATGAGCCAGATTGATCGCGTCGATGGTCTCGGTGAGTGTGCCGATCTGGTTTACTTTTATGAGGATGCTGTTGCCAATCCCTTCGTCAATGCCACGTTGGAGACGTTCGACATTAGTGACAAACAGGTCGTCGCCGACGATCTGGACTTTGTCACCCAGCCGTTGGGTGAGCAGCTTCCAGCCATCCCAATCGTCCTCCGCGCAGCCGTCTTCGATGGAACAAATCGGATACTTCTCGCACCAGTTGGCCCAGAGCTCGACAATCGCGGCGGAATCGATGGCCTTGCCGTCGATGGTGTACATCTTCGTCTTCGAATCGTAGAACTCGGTGCTCGCCGGATCGAGAGCGATCCAGACGTGCTCGCCAGGCGTATAACCAGCTTTTTCAATCGCCGTGAGAATCACGCCAAACGCCTCGGCGTTGGCACCCAGGTCGGGGGCGAAACCACCCTCGTCTCCCACGGACGTGTTGAGGTTCTTGTCGTGCAGCACTTTCTTGAGGCTGTGGAAAATTTCGCAGCCACAGCGGAGTGCGTCGCTGAACGATTCAAAACCGAGTGGCATGACCATGAATTCCTGGATGTCGACCGAGTTGTCGGCATGCTGGCCACCGTTGAGGATGTTCATCATCGGCGCAGGTAACAGCCGGGCGTTCGAGCCCCCCAGATACCGATAGAGTGGCAATTCGCAAAAACGGGCCGCTGCGTGGGCCGTCGCCAGTGAGACGCCGAGGATTGCATTCGCACCGAGATTCTTTTTATTCGGTGTGCCATCCAGTTCGAGCATCATTCCATCGATGGCCATCTGGTCGAGGGCATCCATGCCGATCAGTTCGTCGGCGATCGAGGTGTTGATATTCTCGACGGCTTGGGTGACCCCTTTGCCAAGATACACGTCCTTATCGCCGTCGCGGAGTTCCCACGCCTCGTGGGCCCCTGTGCTCGCACCGCTGGGGACGGCAGCCGTGCCGACGGTGCCGTCGACCAGCGTGACGTCGACTTCAACGGTGGGATTGCCGCGGCTGTCTAAAATTTGCCGGCCATGGATATCGACGATAGTGCTCATGTTGGGATCGCTCCTGAATATGGTATTTGAGTTGTTACTTTGGAGAGTCCCCCATTTTATAGCGAGAGCCCCGGCTGTCGAGGTGCAAGAAAAACGCCGGGAGATTACGATCCCCTGGCGTTGCCGGAGAGCAAGGTTCTATCCGAGGCGGCGCAACTTGCTGACTCGGCCGGAGGCAACCCATTCGGCCACGAAGATGTTTCCCTCACGGTCGAAGCAGGCATCGTGGGGATGAATAAACTTGCCAGGGAGCCACAACGATTCATCGGCGCGAATGCTGAAGCCACCGGTCTCCTTTTGATTTTGTTGGATCCGCTCGGAATCGGTCCCCAAGTGGGCGATCACTTCGTTATTCTTGCCTAAGAGTGTCACCCGGGCTACTAATTCAGGGACCAGCAAAAGTTCGCCATGCGTGTCTAGGTTTGCCGGCCACAAAAAGCCAGCGAGCGTTTGCCGATGCTCGCCAGCAAGGCTGAACCACTGCAAACGGTCGAACTCGCGGTCGGCCACGACGACCAACGGCTCGTCGCCTCGATTGTCGATCCAAATACCGTGAGGGAGTTTGAAGGTACCATCTTTTTTTGTCTCAGAATCACCAGGCTCACCAAAGGTGCTCACCCACTTGGCGTCCCGGTCGTAGCGATGGATTCGATAGGCACCATAGCCATCGATGAGGAAAAAACCACCATCTTGAAGAAATGCGATATTAGTAGGAATAAATCGATCACGACCCCAAGGATTGTCGTCCTTCGCACGGGGAAACTTCTCTTCCCCAGCGGCATAGACACCGCTTTCGATCGGGGCCCCTTTGCGCCACACCTGTTCGCCCTTGGTAGTCAGCTTGGCAAACGACCGTTGCTGCTGGTAGGCACAGACATACAAGAAATCCTCGCCATCCTCCTTGCGGATCTCCAAGCCATGCCCCCCACCGGCGAATTGCTCGCCGAATGCGCGGACAAATTTCCCCGACTCATCAAAGACAAAAATTGTGGGGTGATCGGGAACATCAAATTTCCCTTCGTGAATCACATACAAGTTTCCTGCGCTATCGAAAGCGACATTATGCGTGGTCTGCCAATGATAATTGTCAGGGAGCTGGGGAAAGAGATGCTGCACTTCATACTGGTACTCCCCACTGCCGACGATCGGGCTGGAGTCGGTTTTCCGCGCAGTGACGATGGCCGGTGCGGCCAGCGTGGCAGCAGTGCCAACAAGGCTAGTTTCCAGAAAACGGCGTCGGGTGAACTCGGACTGATTGGGCAGACTCATTGCAGGGATCCTCGGAGAAAGGCAGCGTGACAAGTTTGGAGCACACCGATAACATGACAAATATCGCTGCCGATTTCCAGGGTCTGCGAATCCCGGGGAGTACAAACCTAGGAACGACCCACTTGGCGCGTTGTATGTTGATCAGTGAGCCAGGCGAGCCACTCGGCAGACGGTCTGCCATAGGGCCGGAATTTGACGCTGGTGCCCATGTCGTCGCGGTAGAAAATAGCTCGATGCTCGCCCAGCCGGCCAGCCGCCGGAGAATCAATGAGACTCGTCGAATCGACGGGGCTCATCTGCAAGGCGATTCGATAGTCCACCTCCCGCAAGGTAATACGATCAAGAACGCGAGCCAGGCTGTTATGCGAATCACACCAGATCAAGAAGTGGATCCCAACAGCAGGACCTTCACGTAGTATCTCACGAAACTGATCGTCGGTCGCCCGCGGTTTGCCGTTGTTCGTCGAGCTGGCTGAAAAGCTGAATTCCTTCTCGGTTACGCGAAGATCACGGAATTGGGCAAGATCGTAGATCACCACAAACTGGGGTTGATACTCCTGATCGGGTTCGGCATAGCGCTGCGTTATTTCGTCCGCAAACTGGGAGATTCTCTGCGGCGTCTCGCGGATGGGACAGATACTGAGTCTCCCGGGGATCGCGTCAGCGACCTTTTGCCAAGCGCCCCGATCGGGGGATTCGCTCCGCATGCCATCGAGAATCGTAATCGGTGAAGTGCTATCACGTAGCTGGGAAGCCAAAGTTGCCACGGCCGTGGAAAGAATGCCCAACGCAAGCGGTTCATCTTGGCCGACGATCAAGAGGTGATTCCCTCCCTGGCGACGGAACGTCATTTGAGTAGGAGGCTCTATCCGCACAGCCGAACCCAGCCAGATCGTGGGTTCGACAATGGGCGCCTCGATGTCGGAGGCGATCAAGCCGACCAGAGCCTCGTTTTGGAGTGGATCGGCGGGGACATTTCCCTCAAACACGATCGCCGGTTCGACCGGCATCTCCTCGGCGAGTTGCCGTTGATGGATTTCAGACAGATATTCCTGGCGCTGGCGGTCGGCAAGCCACACCACCTGGAACAGATGGTTTCCTTCGACCATGCCATTTTGGTCGTTGTAGATCGCTTCACCCGGTCGACTCAAGAGTCGGGCCGCCGAGTTGTCGTCGCTGAGTATCAGATGGGCGTCGGCCTCACTGCATTCCAACGCGATGCGAACAGCCATCTGTCCGATCGTGCTGCGAGCCAAGGAATAGGCCCCCGCCAAGGTTTGCGAACCTAGCAGCACGTGAATTCCAAAAGCCCGGCCTTGCCGCACCAAGCGGTCCAGCAGCAAAGCCGCGTCCTGAGCCAAATTGTCGTCGGAAACGAACAATTCCTGAAACTCATCGATCACCAATAAAAGTCGCGAGAGGCACTCACCTGATTCACGGCGGAAACCAGCCAGGTCCTGCACGCCGAGGTTGCGGAAGCGTTCTCCTCTATTTTTCAATTCCTCATCGAGCCGCTCGAGTACGCTGACCCCAAATTCCCGTTCGCTTTCGATGGCAATGACCCGCGCATGCGGTAGCTCGTGTGTGGCGTAGGTCTTGAATTCGACACCTTTCTTAAAGTCGACCAAGTAGAACTCCACTTCTCGCGGACTATAATGCAGCGCCAAGTTGGTCACCAAGGCATGCAGCAGCGTGCTCTTGCCAGAACCCGTCTTGCCGGAAACCAGGGCGTGTTGAGCTGTCCCTTTGCCGAGTCGCAAGCATTGCAGTTCGTTGGCACCGGCGCGGCCAATCGGCACCACCAATTCTTCCGCAGTGCTGCCGGCCCAAATCATTTCGGGGCTGGGGGCGACGACCTCGAACGGCACTTCAACTCGACTGGCGGTGTGTGATTCCTCGCCGGCGCGCCGCAGAATTTCGTTGAGTTTGTCTTTCGGGGGGAGTTGGTCCAACTCAAGAGTGAGTTTTTCAAATAGGGGATATCGCCATCGGAGGCGGCCGTTGGCCCAATCGAGGTGAACCGCACCGGCAAGCATTTCCTCCAGGGAGATATCCGCTGGGAGTTTAAGCGACGTGTCGGCGCTCAGCAGCGTGTAGACGCCGCAACGGGGACCCGTGGTGGCTATTGTTTGGAGTTTGCGGATGGACGCATCGCTCAATCCCGCAGGAAAGTTGGCCACGACCAACACATGGAACGGTTCGGCAACTTCGCCAGCGTGGGCATTGTATTCGTGAATAGAAGCGAACTCGTTCCGCAGGTATTTCTGCAACACTTTCTCCATGTGATCCGAGAGGAGCGAGAGCCGCTCATCGATCTGGCGGGAATCGGTCCAGATGCGCTTGCCGACGAGTTGCTCGTCGTAGTCGGCCAGATGCATGAAGGTCGCGAAATTCTCTCCCAGTGCGGCTGGATCAATAATGGTAAAACGCAGTTTGCCGGCTGGCGCAGCCGTCAGAAAGCGGAGCATCATGAGTTGCAACACTTGGACTGCAATTCGTCGGCCTGCCCCATCGGCTGTGATCATCAGCCGGGGACTTTCAGCGAATGACATCCATGCGGGCAGGTTGAACTCGGTTTGCTCGGGGACAAGTCGTGGGTCGGCAGACATGCCGTTCTTGACCGCTTGCAGCGGGAGGTAACATTTGCCGAACGAAATCACCGGGGGCAAGATTTCATGCCGCTGCCAATCATCCCAGTTCGTTTTCGACCAATCGGGAAAGAACTGATCACAGCGCGCCTGCATCTTGCCAAGCTCGTCGGCGATTTGCTGAAAACCTGTGAACCAGCGCTTCGCCATGGCCTGCCAGGCGGCATCGTGCTCGATTCGAGCATCCTCAGTACACGACTCAACCAGGTCCTCGTTCTCTTGCCAGGCTGTTTGTCGGTCGGCTGCCAATTGGTCCAAAAGTGGGGGATATTTTCCCTCGGCGGCGGCTTGCGCAGACTCGAGTTGTGCAGCAAGCTCGGCCTGCTTTTCCTCGAATTTCCTCCGAACATCCTGTAGCAATTCTTGTTTTCGGGTTTCGCCTTCTGCCAGGGCTTGCTGCCGAGCTTCTTGGGCCACTGCCAAACCCTCCTGTTTACACTGGAGAATGGCGTCAGCTTCTTGCCGGCTCCGGGCCTGGGCCTCTTGGCGTGCCTGCGTTTCCAACCGGCGCAAATCTGCGACCAACGAGAGGATGCGGTCGTACTGATCGAGGGTAGCACGCTTCGCCCGGGGTCCTAAGGCGAGATACAGCGCAACCGTGGCAAGGCTCCCTAACAAGGGGGCCACGAGAGACCCGATCAGCAGCGAATGGGAGACAATCATCGCGGGAACGAAGAGCACGAGTGTGGCCAGCAAACCCCAGATAAGATAGCGGTGTTCTTCAAACAAGAGTGAAGGAAGTTTCTGTGCCTGTAGGGCCAGAACTGCTCGATGGAGTTCCGCAAGTGCGGCTTGCTGCTGTTCCTCGGCCTCACCAACCGCTGTGGTCTGCGTGTCACTAGGAGCCGCATCCACTTCGCGAATATGTTTTGCCAGCCTCCGCATGGAGAGCAGCGTGTTGGCATCCCGCAAAAGGGAATCGAGTTGAGATTTACGAGTCTGGATGCGCTTGCCAGCCTGGTCGAGCATCTGTTGAGGCACGTCCTTCGAGGCATCGAACACGGCCATTGCTTCCCACTGTTTTTCCTTGTGGCTTCGCTCGATGCCAAGCATCAACTGTTTGTAGTCGACCTCAATTCGATTGCATTCTGACTCTGCCTGGCTCGTAAGTTTCGCCGTGGCTTCCCGATATCGCTGACTTGTTTCGAGCTTCGCCTGGGAAAATTCGTTCTCTAAATCACGCCGCCGCTGATTGAATTGTTTGGTTAGCCTATTTGCCGTGAGTTGGTGAACCTTTTCAGCTTCGGCAAGCTTCTCGGCCAGTGTAGTCGCCAGGCGTTTTTCTTCCGCGGCGCGCGCGTCGGCCAACTGCTGCAGATGCTGCATCAGTTCCAATTGGCGGCGGGTTGAAAGGTGCAATTCGGCCACATGTGTGACGCCTGGGCGTCCCTTTAACTTTCCAACTCACGTTGCATTTTCTTTGTCAGAGCTTGCATGCGCGAGATGGCGTCCAACGTACGTTTTGTCACAGGAATCAAGGGTTCAAGATGTTGCTCACAAAATTGCTGACTCACGCCATCTTGCCAGGACTCACTAACCTCTAACCAAGCACGCTGCAAGTCCTCCATTGCTCGCCGGATTTGTGCTGAACTCGTATCGAGATCCCAAGGTCGCATGATTATCTTTCTGCCGAGGGTGATGTCCCCTTCGGCTGGTCATTCTCTGTTGATTTCACCGCCTCTTGCAATGGCTCTTGGTAATCGGGGGGACGCTCGACCTGGTAACCCTCGATACGACGCAGGATGAGTTGCAATTTGGCACGTGCTGCCGGTAGTTCCGTCTCCAGGATTCTGCGCAGTTCTCCAACACGGCCACTGTATTCAAACATTTCATGGTGCATCACTCCTTGCCAGTGCTTGATCTGCCCCTTCTTGTCATGGCAATAAGTGAGGCGTTCTTTAGCCACGGCAAGTGCTGCGCGCTCCTCCCGGCAGGCAGGCCTTTCGTCAGTGACAGCAAATATCAGGCAACGCTCAACATCAAGCTTTGCCTGCTGAACCGCATCGCCGGCCAGCTTTTCTTGTTCTTTCCAATAGTGGGGGCAATCTTGTTCCAGCCAGGTACTTGTCCGCTGCAGTTCGGCAGACAAGGTATCGAGTGCGCCTTGGGTGCGTTTCTCAAATTGTGCTAGTGCAACGCGAAACCTTTCAATTGCCTCCACCGAATGCACTTGAGCTGATTCCGACATGAGAGTGCTTGGTGGCTAGGGATTTGTGAATCGTGATTTGTGACGAGTCGTAAGTAATCGCGATTGGCTTACGATGAACGACTTAAACCTTACACCTGTTTGTGGTTGCTATTTTTGCTGCAAATACTCTTCAATTCGCTCAGCCTTGCGCATCAGAAATGGTGCGTATTCACGAGACGCTTCAATCGAGCGGGCGATGAGTTTGAGGTGATGTTCAAACTCCTCGGCAAACTTGCGATGTTCCTGATCCCGCCAACTGCTGTTCAACGTGTGCAATTGACTGGCGAGTGTATTGAGGCGATCTTCCAGTTCAACGTTGAACTGGTTGAGTTGATGAGCAAACCGGCGTAATTCGGCAGGATCGACAATTGCTTGCGACATGAAGGGAGACTCGCGGACCGGAGGAAGTGAATGCGCAGCAGCTTTCGCTACTAAACCAAAAATCGCTCGGTTTGATCTGCACCGAACGCGGATAAAAATTCTATGCGTACGTTGCCCTGCCAGAGCATGCAATACAAGTACTCTCCCCTCCCTTAGTGTAGTCAGGGCCCCAGGACTCGTAAAGGAAGTGCCCGGCTAAAGTGTCCCAGCCAAATGAGCAGATTCTCAGAATAATCGGCACAAAGTGGCGCCGGTTGATACAGACGGAGGCTAAACGAGAAGTGCAGAGTTGCTCTGGAGACCTAGCGAAACAAAGCGGAATCTCCGGCCGTCGTAGTAGCCGGTCGTAGCGAACGCTTGTAGTCTAGGTCGATTTGAGCAAGGGCCTCGGCGACGGCTGCAACGGTTTGCCGAATCTGTACTTCAGTGTGATTACTGGTGATGAAAAACCGCAAGCGGGCAGCGCTCTCTTCCACCGCAGGATAGAGAATCGGTTGCACATTGATTCCCTGCTCAAACAAAGCGTGGGATAGCCGCAGGGCATTTTCAGAATTACCTGTGATAACAGGGATGACAGGCGTGTTGTTACTCAGTCCCGTGTTCAGTTTGGCTTCCTGGGCGAGTTGCAAAAATAGCCGAGAATTCCTGCCAAGTTGAGCCACTCGCTCTGGTTCTTCTTGCAGGAGCTGGAGAGCAGCCAGTGCCGCAGCGGCATTGGGTGGGCTCAGTCCAACACTGTACACAAACCCTGGAGCCGTGTATTTAAGGTACTCGACGAGTTCCTTGCAACCGGCGATGTATCCACCGCAACTTCCGAACGATTTGCTGAGTGTTCCCATCCAGAGATCGACATCCCGAGGGTCGATTTGGAAATGCTCCGACATGCCACGACCGTGCAGCCCCATGGTGCCCATCGAGTGGGCTTCATCGACCATCAAGTACGTCTTATGGCGTTTCTTGACTTCAACAAATCTCGGCAGGTCGGGATAGTCCCCATCCATGCTGTAAACACCTTCCACCACGATCAGCACCTTGTGGTACTCATGACGAAGCTCGGTGAGTATCTCGTCACAGGCTTTCCAGTCATTGTGGGGGAATGGACGCCGACGCGCCCCGGAGAGCATGGCCCCCTGCAGAATGCTGTTGTGCGACAGAGAATCGTGGAGAATCATGTCTCCCGTGCCGAATAAATGTCCGATCGTCGTTTCATTGGTGGAATGTCCCCCGACGAACACAATGGAATCCTCGGTGCCGATAAAATCGGCAATCGCGCGCTCGAGTTCAACGTGAATCGTTTTTTGCCCAGAGACCACTCGGCTGGCGGAGACGCTGGTGCCGAACTTGGCGACCGCTTCTTGCACGGCACGGATCACGGTGGGATCGCCTGACATGCCCAGGTAATTGTAACTGCAGAAATTGATGTATTCCTTGCCGCCGATCAATGCGCGATCGTTCGTGATGCCCTCATGGACATTGAAGAAGGGAATCGGCAGCCCTGAACGTTGGGCGATCCGCAAGTTTTGTTGCAAGCGGAGATAATCGGCACTTTCGGCGAACTCGTAGTCCTCAGGATGAACTTCATAGTGGTCGGGGCGAGCGATGCGCCGTTTGGCAGTTCCCCCCATGTAGCGCTGGATGGCCTCGACCACCTCTCCACAAGTTTCCATCGAGGGAAGGATTTGTTCGGGGAATCGACCTCCAAAAGCCTCTTCCAGCGAGGCCACGATCTCCATCCGCTCAAGCGAATCGAGACCCAGCTCTAATATGTTCGTGTCCCAATTGAGTTCTCCCACGCGTTCCCGGCCAATCGCACGGACCTTGGCATAGACCACGTCGGCGATCTCAGCCGTTTGACCGACGGGTATCTTCGTTGGTGCTCGCAGAGCAGCCGGCGGACCCTGCGGCAAGGCAATCCCGTTGGCTTCGACCCCGCCGACGAGCGTCGAGGGAGTTTCTTCACTAGTTTCTGAACTATCGCCTTCTTCTACCCAAGTTGCTTCGCTGAGCCGTTCGCGGCGACGTACAGAAGGAGCAACCACTTGATCGCCTGCCTCAGAAGACCAAGTCGCTACGGCAGCCAATGTGCCAGCCAGGTATCCGTCGCGACAGGCGTGACGCTGAATCTTGCCGCTAGAGGTCTTGGGAATGCTGCTCGCCTTAATCAGTACCACGGCCGAGACAGACAAGTCATGGACGAGAGCGATTCGTTTGCGAATGGTTTCAGTAATTCCCGCGAAATCAAGGTCGCGTCGACGTGCGACCTCTTGCACAATGACCAATTGTTCAGAGCCGTCGTCTCCGATCACGATCGCAGCACCCGCGCCAGACCCGACGTCAGGATGAGCGGTCTGGACCGTATGCTCGATATCCTGGGGATAATGATTTACCCCCCGGATGATGATCAAGTCCTTGAGTCGTCCTGTGACAAAAAGTTCTCCCTCGAGCAGAAAACCCAAATCGCCCGTTCGCAGAAAAGGACCGCGGCCATCCTGAAGGCGGGCCTGGAATACCTCGCGCGATAGATCATCGCGTTTCCAATAGCCCCCGGCCACACTGGGACCCGAGACCCAAATCTCACCCACCTTGCTGTTCCCCAGGTTTTCAAAGGTATCGGGGTCGGAGATGACGATTTGCTGATCGAGCAAATTTCCACCGCTTCCCACCAGCAGTCGAGAGCCTTCTGCTCCGGGAGTCGATTCGACGGCATTATTTTGCTCCAGACTTGAGATATCGAAGGCACGGATATCCGGGGGGGCTTGTTTGAATCCCCCTGTCACAATCAAGGTCGCCTCTGCCAGGCCATAACAGGGGTAAAACGCTTCACGACGGAAGCCGCATTCAGCAAAGGCCTCGGAAAATCGCTCGATGGTTTCCGCCCGCACGGGCTCAGCTCCGTTGAAGGCCAGGGTCCAGTGGCTCAGATCGAGAGTTGCTTTCTGCTCGGAGGTGATCTTTTGGGTGCAGAGGTCGTAAGCGAAGTTAGGCCCACCGGAGATCGTAGCACGTGTTTGAGTAAGAACCTGAAGCCAGCGTACGGGCTTCTGCAAGAAGTGGGTTGGCGAAAGCAGTACATTGGATCGACCCATGTGCAGCGGTTGCAAAATACCGCCTATAAGCCCCATGTCATGATAGAGGGGCAGCCAGAAGACCCCGCTACCTGAACGCGTGTGCTCAAACGCATAGGCGATCATCGCCGAGTTATGCATCAGATTCGCGTGGGAGAGCATCACCCCCTTCGGGGAGCCGGTCGAACCCGAGGTGTACTGCAAAAACGCGAGCGTTTCGCCATGCACGTCAGGACGTTGCCAACTATTGGCCCATTCGTCATCCCATTGATCGGTGGCGCGCCAACGAATCCGCTGCAGAGACGGTGTATCGCCGATCATTGTCTGCACGCGTTCCAGCACGTCGACCGTCGTGAGGGCGATCTTGGCTTCGGCATCATTGGCGATGGCATCAATGCGGGCCATGTTGCGATTGCGTCGCGGTGGATAAGCAGGCACCGCAGTCACGCCGGCATAAAGGCAACCAAAAAACGCTGCGACGAAATCCAGCCCCGATGGGTACAGCAGTAATGCGCGTTCCCCTTCCAAGTCAAGGGATTGGAGCGACACGGCGATGGAGCGTGCTTTGCGATCGAGGTCGGCATAGGTCCATTCGATGATTTCGTGTTCACCATCGACGATAAACCGAAATCCGACGTCGTCGCCTTGATGCAAAGCGCGATGCTGCAACAACTCCACCAGGTTGGAAGGGCCAAAGAACGAACCAGGCAAGTGATCCAAATGCACGACTAACACCAATTCTCAAGCGGGACTTTCGATTCTCACATATCCTTCTATGCGAACAATCGAGTGCTTTGTTACAAGTTTACCGGCGTGTCGCATGGGAGGCGCACGGACGGGAAGCCCCCCAGCCACGTCAAGAAGCTATTTGCAGACTGCCGCATCAACGGGGACCAAGCAAAGCTGCCAAGGCCGCACCAGCGGCTCTGCCATGCAAGATATCCTCTGCTGTATGAGGCGGCTGAAACCAGCAAAACCTCGAAAACTATTGTAAATGCCAAGCATGCAGTATGCACCCCCCTCACGCGAAAGTAAATCAAGACCTCGCCAAATCGCGGGTTTTGCCACGAGAAGCTGCCCTAACCTCTCCCATCAATCGGCATTGACACGCCACTGACCAGAGGGCAATTGCGCTACATCTCGTTCGCGGGGAAAGTTTCGAGCATAAATCGAGACCGTTCCTTAATTTACGAATAATGCCTTGCTCGTGGGTAAGCGGCAAAGTCACCGGCACTGTGGTATTCGACAAAGTAGCTAGGCCTTGCCACGTAGCAAGATTCTGCCTGTTAGTGAATGATTCTAGCAGCGCAAGTACGTCTACCCGCCAAAATGGTCACAAATTGGCCCCATCCACTTGCTGGGAAAATCATTTGGAGAGATAATAAGTGAAGAATATAAGAGTAAGACCTACACCACTAAATTGTTCGCACGCATAAGGAACATCAAGTTGCTTACCGAGAACGAAGTTTCACGAAGCTGGAGTCGTTTGTTCAAAGATGGCCTCACAGAAGAGGCTTTCGACAATGCCGATCACTTGTTGTCGGAACTCCGTCCAGAGAGTCCGCTCCGCCATCGACTAGAGACGGAACTCGATGAATTGCGGAAGATGCTTTCCAGCCAAGTGAAGGCCTGATAATATAGAACGCCCAGGGATGGCCTGGGCGTTGACACTTGCATTACCAAACAAGGCGATGTCGCCTAGTACACGGCTTCAAACCCGAAGTCTACACCGTTGATGAAGATCTCTTGCTCCCCGCCACGCAGGATGCCCAGGTCTGGTATGAACCAGTTCACCGTCTGCGAAGCGCGGGTGATGTTGTCAACAAACAGGCCCGTGTATCCGAGTTTGGCTGCTATCGAACTGGTAATCTGATAGCTCATGTCGGCTCGGATCTCTGCCAGTGGGGAGAAATTCTGCTGCTGTCTAGCGTAAGACACTGCGTGCGGTTGGGCGAAGAGCGGAGAATTGACCGCACCGGGAGCGAGGTCTTCACCAATGGCACCAACCTGGGTTTGGTCTTGGACGTTGTAGCCGAACATAAAGCGGCCATCGAGTCCCAAGTTCCAGCGTCCCCTTTGCTTAGACCATCTTCCCCGAATCTGGGGTCCAACGATTTGGTTCTCCGCCCCTGTGGTGGCAAAGGTGCGTCCCAGGATACCTCCACTGCCGTCAAAGGTGAACACATCGTTGAGACGCAGGAAGCGAACTCCCACTCCTAGTTCGACAAATTCCCCTTGCCGTTTCACGGGTAGGTGGCGATTATCGAGGGTTACGGTCTTCATCAGTTCAATTCCATCGGTCTCGGTAACGTTGCGAACTTCAAATCTCTCGAACGCCACGTTGAAAGTATGCAGGTTGCCGTAATCGACGCCGGTGACAATAACTTCATCTTCCGCGTCGGTTACAAAAAAGAAGCCTCCTAGATCGTTGCCGTTGAGATTGTCTGGAATGCCATCGGCCCCACTTCCGAGACTGACTAAAGTGATCTCGGGGTTGCCATCGACTCCTAAATTGACGACGACCAGATTGACCGCACGGCCCGGGCCAGCAACGGTGGGCCCGAGTTCGTTATTGGGTCCGTTTACGCCGTAATCCACCAATCCGGAGAGAAAACCGTCCGGCGTGGCGAAATTAACGTGGACGCTGCCGAACCCATTACGTGATGTGGCAATATCATTGCTTCCCGCCCCAGGGTCTCCGAGTACATCGGAAAGAAACGCCAAGTTAGTTATATCAATGTTCGGATCATTCAGGTTCAGAAAGAGTGGTAATTGATTGGGTATGGTGAGGCTATTAAAGCCGAAGACCTGGGAACCTAGAATTTTTGGCCCGTCCATGACTCCAATCAGCCAGCCGTTGCCCCCTTCTTTGTAGCCAAATTCATAGCGATCTCCGTTGCCAAAGTCGCGCCCGTTGGGGGGGGCGTCTTGAATGCTATTGCTGATGACGTATTGAGGTGGAGGTGTCCCGATCGAAAAAGGAGAATCGCCAAAGATCAATTCAGAGAGTACCACCTCATTGGGATCGCCGACGGTAACCCGTTCACCGGTTGCTGCCCAAAACAGTTTTTCAAAGCTAAAGAAATAGCCAGATTGTTGTCGAATCGGCCGGTTCTCGAAGTCGAAATCGACTGGCGAGAAGAACTGCAAGTCGTGGCTGGGACTGTCCATAAGGAGTGGTGTCGGGTTCGGATCCTGCAGCGGCATCTCATGAGCAAGTGGCTGTGCCTGGCTGACGGCATTACTCGCAGCAATGAGTAGACTGGCGGCAACCCAATTGAAGTATTTTGGAGCGGTCATAGCTTCCCACTATCCCTGTCGCAGGCACCCCAGGAAGGGTGCAGTTTCGTTGGTCCAGCCCCCCAGGAGGGCACTCAAAACGGACGATCTGTGCTGGTAGTATCGGAAACGCCGGTCGCATTGGTTGAGTAAGTTCGGTAAACTCTGACGAAAATAACGATTCTACGGACCAAAATCGCTAGCGTCGCTGGCAGTGAGATGTGATCCGGCAAACCAATTCCTCCTGTTTCGACGAGGTTTGTTCGCTCGGCCTGGCAAGCCTATACTTCTGATAAGTCGCTAGCTGATACTGATTGGATTGGCTCGAAACAGGGCCCCCGACAAGATTAGGAGAAATCCGTTGAAAAATTCGCACCTCTTTTCCCTCCGCCTGGCAATGGGCCTGCTGATTTCTTTTGCCACGGCATTGGTTGCAACGCTGTCGGTCCCCGGCTCGGTGCAGGGAAAGCCTTCACCCGTTGTGGTCGAGTCACTATTGGGCGAGGAATGGGTGAGGGTGGCCGAGGACGAGAACGGCAAACCGCAGGCGCTGGAAGTGGCAATTGTCCGCTATCTGCCTGCCCAGCTCGCCAAACAGTACCTGCAGGCTCAGAGTCGGCAGACCCAACCGCTGTCGGACTTACCTCCGGCGCGCGAATATGTCGACTTGATCGGTGCCGTCCATATTGGCGATCCGCAGTACTATGCCAGCTTGAATCGTCGCTTTCGCCAATATCAGGCACTGCTTTACGAATTGGTAGCACCCCCTGGAACACGGGTCGAGCGGGGTCGCGGCACGTCCAATCTGCATCCCGTGGGTGCGATGCAGAACAGCATGAAGTCGATCCTGGAGATCGAACACCAGTTGGAGCAGATCGACTACACGCGGCCCAATTTCGTTCATGCGGATATGTCCCCAGAGGAATTCGCCTCGTCGATGGAAACTCGAGACGAGAGTTTCATGAAAATGTACACCCGCATGATGGGGCAAGCCATCGCGATGCAGAGTGAACAGGCAGCTCTGGGGGAGTCGACTGATTTTGATCTGATCACGGCTATGTTTTCTCAAGACCGTCCCCGCATGTTGAAGACTGCCATCGCCAAGCAATTTCAGTCGATGGAGTCGGTCCTCTCGGGGATGTCTGGCCCCGAGGGATCCACGCTGATTACCGAGCGCAATAAGCGGGCACTCGACGTGCTGAAGAAACAGTTGCAGGCTGGAAAGCGAAAAATAGGCATTTTTTACGGGGCAGGCCATTTGGCCGACATGCACGAACGACTGGTAAAAGATTTTGGCTACGTGCCGGTAGGAGTCGTGTGGCTGGAAGCGTGGAATCTACGGGAAAAGGAGTAATCAGGCGAAATCTTCCGGCATGAATTCTCTAAGTTCTGCCCGAATCTTTTCCAAGAGGGGTCGAGAGCCGTGCTGGTCGCACCAACCTTCGACATAGGGCCAATCGATCGCGTTTCCTTGAACGGCAATCACGTTGCGAACGTCCAGCAGATCCTTTGTGCGATTGACCCGATGGAGCCAATTCAGCTTGGTCACGAGCACGTCCTCGGCAGAAAGTATCCAAGTCGGTCTTCCGAAAACCTCCATTTTCCTTCGGCGCGCGAATCTTGTCTGGTCGTGGGGGTCGTTAGATAGCCGAAAAATCTCGATGATGAATCCCGTTTCTCGCTCCTTGAAAACCGTCTTTGTCGTGCCCGTGACGGTTTCAAACTGCAACTGAGGATCGCGTTGAAAATCATTCCCCAAAGCGCTGGCCAAAGCGTTGATCTGTCCTGATTCGGCTTGCACGACTAAATCCATATCCTGAGTAGCACGAACAATGCCATAGACATTAGCGGCGAAAGATCCCACAAGTACGTAAGAAATTTCTGTCTTTTCCAGAACATCCAGTACATGCCGAATAAGTTGCTGACCGACCATTAGAAAACTTCCAACCGTCGTGCAAGCCTATATCTTTCCAACAGTTTTTCATGCACCTCTATATCAGAAGCATTCGGAAATTGATTGCGAATTCCGGACAGAACAAGTCCACGACAGAGCTCAAACAGGTCTATCGTACCCAAAAACTTTTGTTCAGGATTCATCTTCTTGGCGGATTTGACTTCTTCCCAAAAACTGGCATCCATGGAGGTGAGCCTCGCGGGAGGGGGGGGAACGGCATCGGATGATGTTACCTATTGTAGCATGATGATCCAAACCGCCAGGTGTATTTTTTCCCACTGCCGATGGCAAGATACCGTATTCCGTCCACACGGAGAACGACGCACTTCCCGCCGGGACCATCTCATGGTAGAATCACCAATCTGCCCAAATTTTTTGCCACCGTTAGAAAGGGTCCTCCTATGGCTAAACCAGGCCGAAAAGTTAAAAAAGCTAATCACGGCAAGCGCCCCGCATGCAGCCGTCCTCGTAAGAGCCGTCGTCAAACGGTTCGCACTTAACCCCCTGCCCTTGGGTCGGTCGCCCTCTTGGGTTGGCTGCAGCAGGTTTATCGCTCGGGAGATTCTTCGGCTAAGGAATTTGCGTCGTGGCAGGCAAAGATTGGATACTCGACCCCGACTCGCTCGACTATTCCAATATCGTAGCGGACATCGAAGCGATCCGCCGGGTGAATGCCCAACGGGGCGCGATGGAGCATCTCACGGCAATCATCTTCGACGATGCCAATACCAACACCTGTGCTGGATACCTTGATGTGACCGATCAAGAGTTTTGGGTTGCTGGCCACATGCCCGGCATGCCACTGATGCCTGGGGTAATCATCTGCGAGGCAGCCGCACAAATGTGCTCTTACCATGCGCTGAAACACAATCTGCTCGGTTGTGAAGTGATGGGTTTTGGGGGACTCAATGACGTCAGATTTCGCGGTGCCGTGATTCCGGGAGACCGACTTACGGTTGTTTGCAAACTTACCAAGATGCGGCGTAATCGGATCGTGGTCAGCCGCTTTCAGGCAATCATCGGTACGAACCTCGTTTGCGACGGCGAGATCAGCGGGATTCCCCTCCCGACCGATGAACTCCGCAAGCTGGCAACTCGCGGGAATTAGGCGGGCCATTTCAAATTATGGGCCGACGTGCGCTTCCCAAGTTTGATCCGCAACTCGATTTGTCAGCGCATTTTCGTACGCTGGAGGATCTGCCTCGGCCCTGGAATCCGAGCGAGTTATTCGCCACCGACGCCCCTTTGGAGATCGAAGTGGGGAGCGGCAAAGGCCTGTTCCTGCAGAATGCCGCCACAACGTGTCCCGAACATAATTTCCTGGGCATCGAGGTAGCCCAAAAGTACGCCCGCTTCACCGCGGCAAAGCTGGCAAAACGGGGGCTTCGCAATGCAGTCGTTGTCCACGGTGACGGCTTACGACTTATGCAGGAAACGATTCCTGACAATTCCCTCGCAGCGGTGCATGTTTACTTCCCCGATCCCTGGTGGAAGAAACGGCACCACAAGCGGCGGGTACTCACGGAGCCATTTCTTGCCGATGTTTATCGAACTCTTGCCTCGGAGGGACGGCTCCATTTTTGGACCGATGTTAAAGATTACTTCGACGCAACTTTGGGGTTGATCGCCGCGTACACCAGGTTCGTCGGACCACTTGCCGTGCCAGAAAAACCTCCCGAGCACAATCTGGATTTCCGCACCCATTTCGAGCGACGTACCCGCTTGAACAAGGAACCCGTTTACCGCGCGGAATTCATCAAAGAATAGAATCGTAAGATGCACTTAGTGGCTACTGGCCACCTCATACGTGCGGAGCGAGTCGTCGCCGTCTCCGCGACTGTTTTCCAGCGCGACCTCGTAGAGTTGCTGCCCGCAAGGGGTTGGGTACTCGCCTGTGATGCACGCCCGACAAAGGTGATCGGCAGGCTTGTCGACCGCTCGGGCGATGGATTCCACAGGCAAATAGCGGAGCGAGTCAGCACCGATCTCGGCAGCCATCGCCGCGAACATTTCGTCTGAACTTTGATCCGGTTTGAGAAACGGAGGGGCGAACAATTCGTGGATCGTCGACATGTCGATGCCATAGAAACAGGGAGCAATGATCGGCGGGCAAGCCACGCGGACATGAATTTCACGGGCTTGACCTATTTCCCGAATTTTCGAGATAAGCACGCGCATGGTGGTGGAACGCACGATGGAATCTTCAACCAGGATGACTCGTTTGCCGGCAAGCACTTCGGGAAGCGGAGTGTACTTAATCGATGCTTTGGCGACTCGGTCAATCCCCCCCTCAATGAAAGTGCGTCCGGAGTAACGATTGCGGATCAGGCCTTCGATGCTTGGTATCCCGAGTTGAAATGCCATGGAGTCGGCTGCCGCCTTGCTGGTGTCGGGGACTGGCACAACGATGGTGTCGTCATCCAGCGTCAAGTCCTCCAGTCGGGCAAGTTCCTCGCCAAGCGCCTTGCGGGCCAGATAAACGCTGCGGTTGTCGAGCGTACTGGCGACGTTCGAGAAGTAGATCCACTCAAAGAAACAATGGGCTCTCCCTGAAAAGTCACTGAATCGCTCAATTTGGATACCTGCGTCGCTAATCGTGATTGCTTGTCCTGCTTCAAGAGGATGAATGGAACTGGCATGGAAACCCAGATTGACGAGCGCGACGCTCTCGCTAGCTGCGGCAAAGAGAGGACCCTCAATAGCGTAGCACATCGGCTTGTTACCCAAGGGATCTCGAGCGACAAACATTTCGCCTTGAGCATTGAGAAGGGCCAAACTGTAAGACCCGTCGAGCCGAGTAGCCAAGTTCCGCATCATGCCGATCAGCGGAAGTCGCTGATCGGCGGACAGCTCGCGGCTGATTTCGTGCATGAGTATCTCGGTATCCGTGGCACGGGCTAGATGGTGATCGTCCTCGGCTAGCAGCTTGTCACGCAATTGGGCGTAGTTCGCCAATTGCCCATTGAAGGCAAAGCTAAACCATTTGAGTTTTTGCAAATGATGTCGCTCGAATGGTTGGGCAAAACTACTGTCCTCTCCCCCGCACGTGGCGTAGCGGACGTGGCCAATTGCCGCCCGACCGGCATACTCGCGCATCAGGCTTTCTGCCTTGCCGTGATGATTGAGCCGAAATACTTGCGTGACCGGTCCCAACTTACGATAAGTGTCGATAAGCTGGTTGCGGTGTGGATTGTAGGTTGTGAACCCCGCGGAGAGTTGCCCGCGGTTTTGAAGATCAAGCAACATCCGCGGCATAAGCCGTGAGACTTCCTCGGCACCATGCGAAGTACAAAGAGGACTCGCTGGCTGACCCGGCAGATGATAAATTGCCGCGACGCCGCACTCGTGATATAGTTCGCTCATGTTTGATGGGCTTGAGGGGGAGGGGGTGAGTGGAGATCATCTGCCGGCAAATGTGAATTCTATGCCCTGCTGGGCTGGGCCTCAACCGCCGAACGGTCACCCCCGGTAAATGTAATTGCTCAGACACCCGATGAGGATATGCCGAAATCACACGGCATGCTATAATCCAGCCATGTTCACCATGTCTGAAAACATCGCTGACTTTCCCTCGTTTCTCCCCTTGCGACGCTTTTCTACCGAGACCTATTTACAAATGGTCGACGCGGGAGTCCTTGGCCCAGGCGATAAAGTGGAGCTAATCGGAGGAGTCATTGTAGATATGTCGCCCGCTGGAATCCCGCATAATTATTTCTTGATTCACCTCAATCGACTATTCGCTTCCTTGATAAATGAATTTGAGGTCGCCATCCAGGCCACGTTGCCCCTGACTGACGGAAATGTGTTCGACCCAGACTTTATGTTACTTCGGTGTAAAGCGGAAGGTTATAAGCACGGGTATCCCCAGCCGGACGACGTGCACTTGTTGATAGAAGCCTCAGGTTCTTCTTTGAAAAGGGACCAAGAAGTGAAACTTCCTGCTTACGCCTCCGCGGGCATCCAAGAATACTGGATCGCAGATTTGGAGCAAGAAGTGGTAGTCGTCCATCGCGAGCCAGAGGACGCAATCTACCGAGTTGTCGAAACACGAAGCGAAGATGATATTCTTACACCGCTTGCTGCCCCCAATTTTTCGCTCACTGTGCTGCAACTATTCGAGTGAGGGAATCTGGGGGATTACTTTTTATTCTTTTCTTCTAGTACCTAAAACGTCACCAGATCACGGAGATCTTGGATCGACATGCTCTTCTCCAGCCCTGCCGGATGCGAAGCGAAAACCATAATCGCCTGTTTCCTGCACGTTAAAACCAGCAAACGATTGAGGTCTATTCTGGCTTGGAAAGACTTTCGTGAATACATTGGGCCATCTCGGTGAACACACGACGGAACTCTTTCTCAGAGCCGTCTTTTCCCATGAACACGACCACGTAAGGGTGCTGTGGTAGTTCGACCAGTGCCCACTCCGTTGCGACCCCAGGAATGGCACCCGGCTTCGTGGCGACTGATACCTCGGCAGGAATGGCTTGGCGAATGGCCGTGGTTTTCGGTTTGCGCAGGATTGCCAGTAGTTCGTCACTGATTTCTCGACTAACAAACTTCCCTTGGGCCAGCAAACACATG
Source organism: Bythopirellula sp. (assembly GCA_041738415.1). Classification (GTDB taxonomy): domain Bacteria; phylum Planctomycetota; class Planctomycetia; order Pirellulales; family Lacipirellulaceae; genus Bythopirellula. Next base: position 2,000 of record JBGSPU010000144.1, on the reverse strand, counting down.
ATTTGACAAGCCTCTTTAGGAGTCGAAACATTCTCTTCACCTCGCGCGCTGGCAGCCGTGTCCATCATCAGCCGTCTCAGAAGAGTTTGCGTCAATCCTAGGCTCTCCAAACGCCGATTCACATTTTCCATTCCGACCAGTTCGATAAGCATGTTGGTCGCCGTATTATCGCTCAGCACAATCATCATCGTGCAGAGGTCTGCCGTGCTGAGCTGGGAGCCTCCATCGGAAAGCTCAGCCAGGATCCCACTGCCGCCGACCTGGTTGGCTTTCTGGATTCTGTGCAGGGCGTTCCAGTCGAGCTTGCCCTCCTCCCTTTGGGCCAGAACTTCCATCAGCAAGGGAATCTTGATCGCGCTCGCCTGAGCAAATACTTCATCGGACAAGTGTGAATAGAGTACTGCTCCATCCACGCGGGAAACTTGATAGCCCAGCACTCCCGGCACAGTAGCGACCAATTCCTGCAAGCGAGTTTCAGTTGATGATTTCATGGCTAGTTCTTCTGCTAAAACGTGAGACAGGATCCATAGACACCAGAGACTCGCGTAGAGAGAAATTCGGCACGATCGAATTAATATCCGCGAAGCGATCATTGGCTTTCCGTAGGTCCCTGAAACCGCATCGCAGCAATCAGAGCCTTGCCATAGGTGTTCCACAAGACTTGCGAATCGCGGGGAGCGTCCTTCGGCAATTCCCAAGTGATGATTGGTTTTCTCATCGATTCGCCGACGAAAGAGCCCAAGGAACCAGGAAGTCCCCCCAATTTTTTCACGGGGAGGGGACCATCGCCCGCCATTGCGACAGCCAACTCATGAGCAGGTCCATCGTAGTCGACACATGCCAGGGGCTGGTGAATACTTATGATCCGATCCGGAAAATGTTGAGCAATTGCTTGCAACAACGCACGGGATTCCGGTTCCGATAGCGGTGCCTGACCGTGGAGGTTCACCTTAGCTTCGTCCCAATTGCCGGCAGGAAAATTGCGATTCAGATCCACTCCACGAGAGTTGAACCGCTCCTTGGCGGCCATGCCATCTGGATTCGCTACGGGGATCAATACGACTTTGTGACCAAACAACTCTTCCGGATGGTTTCTCAGCCAGTCAGAAAATGCCGCTAAGAGCGGCGTTCCAGCAGCTTCGTTGCCGTGGATCGTGGCAATAACCATCAGCACGTCTGAGCCGTCACCGTGCACTTCACATTGAATTGGTTCGCCCAAAAGGGAACGACCTATCGTCGAAATCTGGATTTCCTCTTGTTCGGCGGATCGAGCCGTTGATTCCGAAATAACGAAAAATGCCAATACAAAAAGCAAGATCATGGAGGAGAAAGAAATATTCATAGCGGCTCGCCAAGAATTCAAAAACCCATATACCTACTCACCCTGTGCCGGTTCTTGCACAGCGTGGTCCTGCAAGTCTTCGAGGTCGGCAAACTCAAGTGTCGATATGTGCGTTGATTCGAGCACTACCTGCGGAGCCATTCCAGCATCCAGGGCTTCTTTCCAACGCGGCGCACAGAGGCACCAGCGATCTCCAGGTGAGAGTCCAACGAAATCGTAAAAGGGGTTAGGCGTGCTCAGGTCGTTGCCGACGGCCTTCGAGAACTCCAGGAATTCCTCCGTAACTTGCACACAAACCGTGTGCAGCCCCATGTCGTCGCGTCCCGTGCGGCAGCAGCCATCTCGATAAAACCCGGTGAGTGGATCAAGCGAACATGGTTGTAATTCGGTACCGAGAACATTCTTGGGCTGGGACATGGCTAAATACCTTGGAAGTCGGGGGAAACTGGATAAAGCAACTGGCGATTCTGCCAATTTACTCACCCTGAGCAGACAAAGCCAGTGTTTCTTCCATATCTTAGTTGGACAGCGCCACTTTGACCTCATTGTTAGTCGTAAGTGCCTTGACATCAAGGGGTTTTGAGTTGGCTATCCGGTGTCGGGTAGACATGACTTGATCTGCTCCACGTCGATCCCCATTTCAGTGAATTGGGCAAGT
>JBGSPU010000143.1:0-32836 GCA_041738415.1 Bythopirellula sp. | reverse complement strand
CTACTCGATGATTGAGCATTGTCCATCGCTACCGTTCACCACGTCCGGAGGGAACCTTCTTTTTGCCCTGCCGATGCCTGAAAAAACGCATTCCCGCCTGCCAAAACCCGATCAATCACCCACAAATTCTGGTGAGGAGCCCTCTTTAAGAGCACAACGATCCATTCCGTTGTGCTAGCAACATAAAAAGTAATTGACGTATGCCCAAGAACAAATAAGAAAAAAATTCCAAATAACGAAGCTCGACCAAACCATTTGCTACTCTTCCATGGTCATTAAGTCCTTGATCATACTTTCGTCGGTGAGTATCTCCTCATGCGTCGTTGCCATGCTAGCGTAACCCTAAGGGCGCGCCCGCAATTAAGTTACCGAATTGATCTTGGGGATTCTGGCGTGGACAGATGAAGATGGGTGAATGCCGGATGCACAGATTGTCGAAGGGATCGAGACGAAATTCAACGTCCTGGTCGGTGACCTGGACGAACGGGGTAGGCGTCGTTGGGCGGCGAGCGAGGCGCTCGCTCTGGGACATGGCGGAATTACCGCGGTGGCGGAGGCAACGGGATTGTCGGATCGTACGATTCGCAATGGGATCAAGGAGCTACAAAGTGAAGAGCCGCTTCCTAGCGGACGGCAACGCCGATCGGGCGGAGGTCGCAAGTCGTTGGAACATTCGCAGGAGGACCTGATCAATGCGATCGACCGACTTGTTGAACCGACAGAGCGAGGCGATCCCCAGTCGCCGCTTCGCTGGACGTGCAAGAGCCTGAGAAACCTTCAGCGAGAAGTTCGAGTTCAGGGGCACTCGGTTGGCCGCACGAAAATCTCCCAGATTCTTCGTTCGCTGGGCTACTCCCTACAAGGAAACCGCAAGACGCGAGAGGGGACGGATCATCCAGACCGCAACACTCAGTTTGAGCATATCGCCCATCGTGTGGCAGCCTGTCGTCGAGGCGGACGTCCGGCGATTTCCGTCGACACGAAAAAGAAGGAAATCCTTGGAAAAAAGGCGAATACCGGCCAAGAGTACCGACCGAAAGGCAACCCTGTGGAAGTCGATACCCACGACTTTCCAGACAAGCAGTTGTGCAAGGCAATTCCCTACGGCGTTTATGACATCAAATCCAACGAGGCATGGGTATCGGTGGGCGTCAGCTGCGATACGGCCGAGTTCGCTGTGGAGGCGATCCGACGTTGGTGGAAGCGACTGGGCAAGAAGCGCTACGAGAAACCGAAGCGGCTATTGATCACCGCAGACAGCGGCGGGAGCAATGGACACCGCAACCGGCTATGGAAGTACGAGCTACAACGATTTGCCGATCAGACTGGAATGATCATTGAAGTCTGCCACTATCCCCCGGGCACAAGTAAATGGAACAAGATTGAACATCGTTTGTTCTGCCACATCACGAGAAACTGGCGCGGCGTGCCTCTTGAGACGCGCCAAGTGGTCGTGAACCTTGTTAGTTCGACTCGAACCGAGAAGGGGCTGGAAGTTCATTGCCGATTGGACGAGAACGACTACCCCAAGGGCCGCAAGATCAACGACGTCAAAATGGCAAGCCTTCGCATCAAACGAAACGCATTCCACGGCGATTGGAACTACGAGATCCTACCACGACGGCAGCAATCAATATCGGTAACTTATTTACGGACAGATCCTAAAGTGGAGCAATTCCACTAAATGGGCGTTGCCACTCGTTTACGTGCTGCTAGCCCATGACTGGAGAGCGGTCTATGGTTCTCCAATCCCTGTAGTTCAAGACGCAAACCAGCATTCGTAAAATCTTGTTGCAGTTCGTGAAGTTTCTCCATGACACTATGGTCGACAAACTTTGTCTCCGAGAGATCCAGGATGACATTTTTCTTATCTGTGATTCCAAGTCTTACCAATTTTCGCCGGAATAAGATCCAGTTACTGAATACGGCTGAGTAACGTGCCCGAACTGTAACGTGATCCTCCGAGTCAAGCTCGACGTCCATATAAGGTTTCAACAAGGACCGCATCGGCACGCCATTCACGAGATGAAGAATCGATTTCACGCCGTTACCGATGAGGATGCCGATCAAGAGATCCGTCGCGAGAACACCTGCCATTGTCGAGATGAATATCAAAAGTTGTTCTTTGCCAATCGAATAGATGTGCCTGAATTCTCGCGGATGAGTGAGCCGAAACCCGGTGTAAATCAGCATCGCCGCCAGGGCGGCCAGCGGAATGCGGTGCAGCACGGTCGGGATCAACGCCACGCTCGCCAGCAGAAAGATGCCGTGCCACATGTCAGCAAATCGCGTGCGGGCACCATTGTCGATATTCGCCTTGCTGCGCACGATTTCGGAAATAATGGGCAATCCGCCAATGAAAGAGGAACACAAGTTGGCCACACCGACGGCAAGAATGTCCCGGTCCATGTTAGTTTTTCGTTTCCAAGGATCAATGATGTCGACGGCCTTGGCACTCAGGATCGACTCCAGACTGCCGATGATAAAGAACATAGAGACCCACTTCAAAGCCTCGCCGCGATGGTCGGCATCGAAAGCAGCGAAATCGGGAGTTGTAATATAATCGAACATGCCAAACACACGGTCAGGCATGTTGACCAAATACGACTCGCCCACCTCGTAAGTATGGCCGTGAAATGAATAGGCATGGGTATGCAACAAGTCGAAATACATACCTAGCGGAACCGTCACGAGCACGACAACCAACGCCGCCGGTACCACTTTGAGCCAGGCGATTGCCTTCTGCACAAGCGGCCAGAGAAACATAATCAATACTCCAATACCTCCCACGACTGCAATTTCAGGATTCATATCACGGAAGTATTGCGGGATATTCTCAATCATCTCCAACGGTTCGCCACGAGCCTGAACCCCCAGGGCGACGGGCAATTGCTTGACGATAATAATCACGCCAATCGCAGCCAGCATGCCATGCACCGCCGAGAGCGGGAAACACTCGCCAAGAACACCAGCCTTGAGTAGACCGAAGATGATTTGCAAGATGGCCGCGACAACACCGACCGCCAACGCCATACGATAGGCCGTCATGTCGGTCTGGCTAAAGCCGCCGATGGCACCATCGCCACCAAAGCCTTCGATGCAGCCAATGGCGATGACAATCAAGCCGGCTGCAGGCCCCTTGATCGTCAATTCCGAGTTGCTGATAAACGTGGTGAGGATCGAACCTACGATCGCCGTAAAAATTCCAGCGATGGCTGGATAGCCGCAAGCCAACGAGATACCCAAGCATAAAGGTAGCGCAATCAAGAACACTAGAAAACCTGAGAGCACGTCGTACTTGAGGTACTTGGTAAACCCGGCGGCATTGCCGACGGGTTTTTCGTGGGGTGTCAACTCTGTATTACTCGCGGACATGGTACTTTCTCTTTTACGTAAAGGGGGGGTTAGTTGGAATTCGTTTTTGCAGCAACTTGTTGATTCTTTGTGGAGTGGAGTGCCAATCCGAGACCGGAGGCACGCGCTTCATGGCGGGCGATAATCTCCGTGGCGGCATGATAGCGCGATGCGACACCGGGTTGCGGAATCAGACCGCCGCCGAGGATCAATGCAGAAAGCAGCAGCATGGCGAACTGCTCTCGCCAGCGCGCTCTGAGTGAGATGGAAGTCGTGTGCTGCGTCCCGGTAAATAACTTGAAATACGCTTGCAGCACGGCGATGCTGTTGAGTGCAGCCGCAAACACGACCAACACACCAACAAGTGGATCAACTGCAACCGCCCCTTCCACGAGTAGTTCTGCTCCAATGAAACCGACCGTGCCTGGAAAGCCAATGCTTGCCAGACCCGTCAACAGAAAGAACATAGCCAGCCCCGGCATGTGTTCGTACAGACCGTGGTAGTCGGCTAGCGACAGTCGTCCCGACCGTGATTCGAGTGCCCTCAATGTGAGCCCCAGGCCAGCCAACGACATCCCCACGGAAAGCCACACGCAGAGCCCACCGGTCAAGCTAATCGGCGTAGCGACTTCCAGACCAACTAACACCAGCGAGGCGTGGCTTAAAAACAAATAACAGAAGAATCGCCGAGCCTCGCGCTGCACCAGTGCCATGCCAGCCGCATAGACGGCAGTGAGGAGCGAAAGCAAGGCAATACTTTGCAACGTCCAGTCGGGGGCAATCGGTAACACCAATCTTACCGCGGCATAGGCACCCGACATGGGTGCTACGAACAGCAGAGCTGTCCCCAGACTGGCGTTTTCAAACAAGTCTGTCATCCAGCAGTGCAATGGAGCGACCCCGCTACGAACGAGCGCAGCCAGGGCCAACATGCCAATTGCCAAATTCTTTAGAATGCTGCTTTCTGTGGGAAGCAGAATCCAACCGTCAATCAGCAACCCTGTGCAAAGCAACATATGCACTGTGAAGACTCGAGTTGATCTGCCCCGAGCGCGCAATTCAAACCATGGAGGCACAGTCAGGGCACTCAGCAAGGCAATGATTCCCCATGGCTGACGACAACTCAGAAGTGCCAACAACAGCGAGAGAGAAACCATGTTCCAAGCAAAAGGAAATCTCCGATTCTTGGTTTTCATGGTCGTGAGCGTCACCAGAAAAAAGAGTAACGCTGCCAAGGGTATCAAAGGCGCACTCAGTTCATCCACGACCATCGCATCGGGACCCAAGATCGGCGAAATGAGGTCCCAATGGTCGTGGGCCTCGAATGCGTGCAGCGAGTTAAAGTCCTGCCATTCCCCCACGGTGAAACACAACGCGGTGAACGTGAAGACGATCGCCCTCCGCCAGGCTAACTCGGGATCGCGGACACGAAACACCAGCGCTGCTCCTAAGAGCGGTGTCACAATGGCCAGTTCTATCCAAGGTAAATGAAGTTCAAACATGATCTGGCTTTACTTTCTCAATCTCTCCTCCCCGGTACCTCGGCGAGGGGCTAAGGAAGGGGTCTTGCAATTATGATTTCGCCTCATAGTCTCAGCTCCTCGACGATTTCACTGTGGATTCGTACTTCGTCCGATTCACGCGAATGCCCGCCTGCGAGGAAATCAGTCCACCACCTCTCCGCCGCGTCACACCATTGAAATACACGTCGAAAGGGGTGGACGATAAACTCATCGAGCATGCCATCGAGATAGCCCCGCTCGGAAGCAAAACGATAGCCCCAGTTCTGCAGGTTCAAGGGAAGCATCCTACCCCAGACCCCTTTTTCTTCTGCCGAGCGCCCGCCGATGGCATTCTCGATCGTGTGGTAATCATGCAACAGAGTCGGCGCTCGCAGGAGTTGCAAAGTTCTCAGGCAAGCGTGTCCCACCATGTGGATCAAAGCGATGTATCTGAAACCCAAACCGATTTCGGCCACGATGATTCCCACTTGGATCAAAGAGGCATAGGCCAGAGAGCTCTTGATGTCGGTTTGCACCCGGGCCATCAATGAGGCGATCAGCGACGTGAACAGCCCGATCGTGACCACGGCAACTGCCAGTGGTATCGAGGCCTCGAGCAACGGGCTCACACGCAGCAGAAGATACGCCCCCAGATGAACTGACAGGGCCCCATAGAAGATCGCACTCGAAGGGGTGGGGCCTTCCATCGCCCGCGGCAACCAACCCGAAAACGGAACCAAAGCAGATTTGCCGGCAGCGGCAACCAATAGGAGCAGACCCACCGAGAGCGCTTGGCCGCTAGTCAAAACGGCAATTCCGTCAGGCCAGGAGCCTGTTCCAACCAATCGATCAAAGTCACCTGCGCCGGTCAAATGGTGCATCGCAACGGCAGCCATCAAAAAAGCGGCATCTGCTATCCGATAGACGCTCCAGACCCGCAGTCCGTTGATTACCGGAGCCGGACGTTCATGGAAATAAGCAATCAACAGAGCTGACGAAAGTCCCACCAGTTCCCAACCCAAGAAGAGGACTTCGATGGTTCCGGCCAGAGAACTGACGATCATGCCCAGTAGAAAGAAGGAGTAACAGACATAAAATCTTCCGTAACCTGGTTCACGATGCAAATAGTGACTCGTAAACGCACTCACAGTTCCGCACAAGAGGAACGAGAGAATGACAAGGGGCATCGAAAGTCGATCAAAGACAAATTTCAGATGAAAATGAAAGTGCTGCTGTGGAATAGCGACCCAGTTCCCTAACTCAATTGGCACGTGCCTGGTACCTACGACAAGCATCATGACAAGCATGAGAAACGAAGCCAGCAACCCTAAAACCGTTGCAGCATAGGCGTAACGGTTGATGGTCTTCTCGCTCAGTGGTCGTCCCACGAGGGGCGGGAGACCCAGGATCGCTACCAAAGCCGCCGGACAAACCAAGACGGTAATTCCAAAAACAAAGAACAGGGTGTCAGTGGTCATGGCGTGCGTACCGCTTCTTGGGAAGGATTGATGCTGGCAAAGCCCAGATGATCGCGCCAGCCACGATACCAATCGGCAGAGGAAGCGACTTCGGGCAGTTCGTCACATTCTGGAGCATAGGGTTCGAATTTGCCTTGGACATAACACTGAATCTGAGACGTGTCTGGGTCGATCGTTGCCAATTGAATCCATTCACCGCGAACCAGTCGGTCGATCCCTTCGTTCTTCGCCATGATCTGCAGCATGGCCTCCGGCGTTGTTTCGATGATGAACAGCAGACGTACCGGTTCGTGAATCTCCACCATCTGCGCTGAGAGTCCGGGCCTCAAGTCACTGGCGGCTCCCGTCATGACGCCCAACAAAGAGGTGATGTTGTGGGGCAACTTATTGCCACATCCGTAGCCTTCCGTATCGACGGTCGAGAAATAGTATTCGAGGCTGATACCAGCGCAAACGGGAATGGCCGCTTGCAAGATGCGGGTGAGAATTGTGTGATCCGCGTCGTCTTGCGTGGGGTCGTAAGACGTCAGAAACGCACGACGATCGAGAAATAGTCCTCGATTCCACTGGCGTCGTCCAACGATACAAAGTGCATTCGAGGCGTGATTGTACTCCGGCCTGGCCTGGGAGAGATCTTCAGCACGCGCTTCGACATGATTGAGGGCCGCTTCGGGTGTGGCTATCAGACTCACAGCACGAAATCTTCGACATCGTTCGTGGGCATTTCGTCGTCGTGCTTCGGCCAGTAGCTCTTGCACCTCGTCAAACAAATTGCGTTGGTTGAGCGGTAGTTGATCCACGTCATAGAACGAGACACTATCATCACAGGTGTCATGGTAGCAGCCGACAAACACCGTTTCGGCTGGGATTCTCAGCTTCTGTTCTGCGAGCAGTGCTCGCACACGCGGATCATTGGCCATCTGGGCAATGGCCCTTGCATTCGGCCCACCACTTGCACCGGCACAAGCACCACAGTTGTAAGCCGATTCGTGAGGATTGTTCAGGCTCGACGAACCATGGCCACAAAACAAGACCAACGGGGAGAAGTTATATGTCAGCCCGATGTCCTGCAAAACCCGTGCAACAATGTCTGCCATTTCCTGGGCGCTATAACCGATATGCTCGTTGGATTGACCTGGCGGGTCTTCGGTCCGCTCTAATTGCAAGATGGTTTCTGCAGGGGCTTGGACAAATCCGCCGATGGCGCTTCGAAATCGAGCCGTTGCTCGAGGATAGAGGATCCTCATCACCAAGGGCAATGAGGCAAGCGAACCAAACAAGGCAGCAAACCAGCCGCCGGCAAAGGTCCGGCTTCCCAGGTGAACCCGCTGAGTGACGGTTCCAATCGTCCGGCGACGATTTCTATGGAGATGTTCTTTCTGCTTCTGAGAGTATGCAACATGTTCGACGACATAGTGAGAAGGCTTGATGGCAACAGGACAGAGCGGAGTGAAATAGGCATCGGCGGCTCCCCGGTAATACATTGCCACGGCAAAGAAACCAGCAGCACTAAGCGTCTCACACTGCGGAGCGACTTCCTCCAAATGCCTGCGAAAGGACTCCTCGCGATCGTCGATGCAGGTAACCACTTGGAAAGCAGGTGTGTTAGAGCCTTTAAATCGAGGCCGGTTTTTTTCTTTAGCGAATCGTTGAGTATGAATCAACAACGCATCCAAGGCTTCCAAGCGGTAGCGACGTTCATAGGCCCGATGATAGACCTTGCGACGATGAATGCTGGAAAACTCTTCGACTTCTCGCAGAACTATCGACCAATTATGTTTATGAAGCTGATAAAGCGTTTCTGGTGTCCAACCCAAAAGCTGAGCAAGCTGAAAGATTAAAAATGCCCGTTGATCGACGCTTGGAACATTACAGTTTTGGATATCCTTTGAGGCAGCCTCGCGAATGCCACGAAGTTCTCCTTGATAGCCCAACTTCTCTCGCGCAATGTACGCTACTGCCAAACGATCTAGAATCAATCGTACCGCTAGAAACTCGATCAGCGTGTCAGGAGGCACAGGGCGTGCTACCCGGTCGCCGCGAGATTCTAATTGCCACAACATGCCAGCATAGCCACGGAGCGCAATTATCGTCTGTTGCAGAAATTCTGCCTCTTCTTTCTGCCCGACCCCTAACAGTTCAAGTGATTCGGCGATCGATTCCAGCGGAGTTCGTCCTGTTGCTTGGATTCGATCCAGTTCTGTACGAAGTCCTCGCATCCAATGATCGGGGGGACCGTAAGGACATCCATACAAAGCGATGAACGACGCAAAGAATCCGCCGGCTTGTGGAAGCGGCCAACTAGCAAAGCCTTGATCGATAAATGCGGCACAGAATCGCATCAATACCTCGTGTACCAAGCGGTCGCTATCCCCTCCAGTGGCCTCCAGCAGCACATCTCTGTGACGGAGCGGATACGGACGTATTTCCTTGGGTGCTGGGGCACAAGTGACACCATCCCGGCATACAAACCACAGCAAATGAAGGGTGAATTCCTCCCACGTCGACCTGTCCCAGTGCTCTACGTCAGGTTTGTCAAAATACTCGAGAACTCGATCGACAATCTCTCGAGCCCGGACTTCTTTAGCAGCGGGTGGAGGGCCACCCAGCAAGTCGCGCATCACCCAACGCCGGGTGGAATCGATCAAATGATCCCTGAGAGCGGGAGTCGTTTCTCTCCGGAACTTGCTCAACGCATCCGTTTCGGCCACCACCCAACGCAATTCGGTGACAGGCCCCGCTTGCAGTGGGTAGGCCAACATTTTCAAGCGCAGGCTATAGCGGGTACCCAAGAATCCTAGAAATTGGTCTCCTCGGTCACCAAGGTCTTCACTCAGTACTGCTTCGATGTCCGCGGGAAGGATTCTGCCGTGTTCAAGCCTTTCGCGATAACGCGACTCTGGCAAATAGGGATGGCAGCCAAACAACTCTCCTCCCTCAACCACGGCTTCGTCGAAAGACATGTGCTCAAATGCATGCAGGGTGTTGTGGTGGACAAAGGCCGTAATCGGGCCCTGAGCCGGCAGCAGGTGTGCAACTTCCGCAACGACGTTTCGCAAGTGCTCATGCCTGGCAGTTTGAGCCGCCTCGAGCGATTCTTCCGAAACCCCGGATGGAGTCGACGCAACGGTAGCATTCCCAGGAATAGCATTCTCAGGAGTAGCATTCACAGTAGGAAAACTCAAATCGGAGACGTTCATTGGAAACTGCCTAATGGCACATTCACAGACTGGCAACAATTGGACAAAAGTCCAAAGTGCGCAGACTGAAATCGGCAAACGCAAAAGAAAGAAAACGGCGAAAAAGAGGCTAGCTCAGCGGGGGACCGCGCAAAAAGAGAGGCGGACCTGCATCGTAGCTGTCCAGAAGGACCGCTGGACTGCATGGTTTGCCAAATGCAGTTACGACCTCAGCAAACGGGGTCTCGCAAATTGCAATAGAAGTCGTACCGCAATCGCTCTCGCTAACTTCTTCTGTTAGTTGTGCCGAAAAACCATTCGACGATGTATCATGCCGCCCATGATCGCGCAACTGGTTGGATTCGACAGCCAACAAGCATACGACCGACAGCAAGATTGCGTATTGAATGGTACAGGTGGGCGTCATGGCGGAAGTATACGACGCCAGACGCTGGGCGTCAAACCCTCCCTCTTTTAACGTGCAGGCACCCGTCTCGACCTTGTTGCCAAGGACGCACTCTGCTGCGTCGCCACGAACACGCACCCCCGTGCCCTGGGACCGGACAGGTGAATTTCGCCAGTGCAGATTTCGCCGAGCACCTGGGAGTCTGAGCGTTTGACCACAACCACTGCCTCGCGATGCTCGGCCATAAACTGCTTAAATTGCTCCGGTTGGTCGCGTGAGAACTCGACCGTCTCGGTATCGATTGCCAAGGAGGTTACTTCTGCAGGATGTCCAAAAAACACGATCGGCGTCGCAACACCAAGTTCTGCTTGCAGGCGGACAGCCGAATTCGGCACGGACCTCCAGTTGGCAAACTCGGGAACAACCCGGCCAAAGCCAAACAAGGTGACGAAGACACACATCCCCACCGCAGCAGCTAGCAGACGCCGGTAGGTCGTGAGTTGCTCTCTCCACAACAGCACAACGCCGGCAACTGGCACCAAACCGAACAGCAATGCCAGCCAAATTGCGGCGGGTGTGATCACCAGATGGGCGACGAGCAAAACCAGTCCCATGACGGTCGATCCTGCCACGATTTGCCAGGCGGCGCGCGACGAATAATCCTCGACCAGCGCATTCGCTTGAGCTGGCAGTGAGGACCACCTGCAATCGCCCAACATTTTTCCCATGGCCAATGCCAACAACGGCATTGCCGGCAGAATGTAAGTGGGGAGTTTGCAACTCGAAAGTGAAAAGAATCCTACAATCCACCCACTCGCCAGTAGTAGAGCACCCAATTCTTGAGTTCGCTTCTGACAGGCATCGGCTCTCTTTTGCCCCAAATAGACCGCCATAGCCGGTGCAAGAAACGTACCAGGCAGCATCCCCACTGCCAGAACGGGCAAATAGAACCACCAGGGCTGGACGTGATTCAATCCACTCACAAAACGCTCGAAGTTGTGTTTCCAGAAGAAGTAACCCACGAATTCATGCTGGCTAGCAGCCACTTGCCAGAACCATGGCACAGCGATCAACAGAGTTGGCACGAGCACGACCAAAATATTTCGTAGGTGAAACGCTGAATAGTTTCTCGTCAGCCAGGCCAGAGCAACAATCGGAGGAAAACACAGCACCGGCGCAACAGGCCCTTTGGTCATCACCCCCAACCCACACGCGACTCCTGTCGCAAGCCACCAAGTAATTGCGCGTCGCGGCTCGTAGATTGCCCGCAGCGCACAGAGCATTCCCACTGTGGTGAACAAGGTAAGCACACTGTCCATGAGCAGGAACCGCCCGGCGAGGACAAACCCACCCGTCAGGCTCAACATCAAGGATCCGATCCAAGCCGCCCAATCTCCGACCAGCCGCCGACCCAGCAAGAAGCTCGCCAGCACCGTCAAAAACGCTGCCAAGGAACACGGCAGCCGCGCACTCATCTGGTTTTCACCAAAGATCGCAAAACTCCCGGCCGTGAGCCAATACAACAACGGTGGTTTATCCAAATACGGCTCACCATGCAATCGGGGAACCAGCCAATCGCCCGAATGCGCCATCTCCAACGCGATTTGTGCATAACGTGTCTCATCGGGCTCGATCAGCGCGTATCTCAGATTTGTGAGCAATAGCACGGCGGCAATTGACGCCAAGAGCAGTGTCATGGCGGCAAACTTGCGCGGTGACCATGCCGTACGTTCAGTTCTGTTGTCACTGGCAGTCGTGGGGAACATCACCTTATTCCACCAGTAACGCGCGAGCGATGCGAACACCAGGGGGATCTCCAGCACCGAGACCTTGCTCTCTCCCCCGGCGCGCGGTCGATGCGACACGCCGACTTCAACTATCGACAAATCTAGCTGCCGTGCCCGAGACAACATCTCGCCATTGATCAAGAATCCATCGGTCGTGATCGGCAGTTTGGCGAGCACCTCGCGGCGAAACAATTTGAGGGCGCAGTCACAATCACGCACCCGCGTGCCGAGCAGATTGCGCACCAGCACGTTATAACCTGCTGAGTACATTCGCCGCAGCCAAGGATCCTGGCGGTCGATGCGATACCCGGTCACGATCTCGTAATCCCGCGCAAGCATCACCAGGCGCGCCAATTCTCCTAAATCGAATTGGCAATCGGCATCGGTGAAACCGACCAGGTCGTTTTTGGCTTCTGAGAAACCGCGTCGCAAGGCCGCGCCGTATCCCAGGTTTCGTGGTTGCCGCAATAAGCGTATCTGAGACAACTCACCAGCCGCCTGTTCCACCAGCGCAGCAGTAGCGTCAGTACTCCCATCGTCGACAACCAGCACTTCGAAATTGTCGGTCAACCCTGCCAGCGCCGCGACTGCTTCTTCAATCGCTTGCTGAATCGTGGCTGCTTCGTTATACGCCGGCAGCACGAGCGAGATGCTCGGGGGCTCATTGCGGAGTCTCAGTGTGTCCGTAAGCGGATCGTGATCCGTCGCAGTGGCGTCCATGCCCGACCTGCCTCGTTAGTTTGATGGTGGAAAAAGACAGATCGCTAGAGTCATCAAGTTGACTCGTAGCGATGTTGTCGGTTTGGTGTTCACTGGCAAAGCATGTTGAATATCCACTCCCCGCGGGGGGGTCAAGTGCAGCATACTAGATTCGTCTCGCTTGCATCCGGCTTGCAGGGTAAATTGTGCTGGCAGGCTACGCCTCTGCTAGCATTGCGTTGAACGGCTAGCCGTTCAACGAAACTTCGATACCTCCAACCAGGATCAAGACTTGACCATGCCAGAAAACGAAACCACCCTTCCAGAAGAGAGTGATGTCAAATACACCCCCCAACCGGGCGAACGGCAACTCACCATTCGCGCGCTGATCGTAGGTTGCCTCGTGGGAAGCGTCGTCTCCTGCACCAATATCTACATTGGCCTGAAAATCGGCTGGACGTTCGGGGCATCGATTATCGCCGCTGTGTTGAGCTACTCCGCCTTCGCGTTGTTCAACCGACATCTCTCCGTGCTGGAAACCAATATCGCCCAAACGGCCGGCTCGGCGGCGGGATACATGTCCAGCGCCGCAGGATTGGTCTCCGCCATACCGGCGTTGATGCTGCTGGGAGTCGAGGTTCCCTCGGGAATGCTCGTCTTATGGGCAATAGGCGTTGCCTTCCTTGGCGTGTTTTTCGCGGTTCCTCTCCGGCGCCAATACGTCGAAGTAGAGCGGCTCCGCTTTCCGACCGGCACCGCCGCCGCCGAGACCATCCTCGCGATGTTCAGCGAGGCAGGCGATGCCGTCATGAAAGCCCGCGTGTTGCTCTGGTCCGCCTTTGCGGCGGCACTATTCACCTTGTACTACTATTTTATTCCACAATTGGAAAATCCACCGCTCGACGAGTGGACCGGCTGGAGCATGCTCGCTTTGGCAGCTACCTGGGGGTTTCATATCTCCATTAGTCCCTCGCTCTTGGGCGCGGGCCTCTTGATCGGCCCCCGTGTTGTTTGGTCGTTAGTTGCTGGTGCCTTACTCTCGTGGGGAATATTGGGGCCACTCGCCCAACAGCAGGGTTGGGCACCGGGTGCGGTCATGGAATACGCTAACGGTCCGCGCGGCTGGCTCTTGTGGCCTGGGGTTGCGCTTATGGTATCGGAGGCCCTCATGTCTCTGGCCCTCTCTTGGCGAACTGTCATCCGCGCATTTACCTCCGCAGCGGCCCTAGGTGATTCCACTCAAGAGAATCCCGAATCCATCCCCAACAGTTGGTGGATGGGAGGACTCGTAGCAGGCTCTTGCTTGACAATTTTTATGGCAGATTATGTCTTTGGTATCGCCTGGTATCTGACCCTCATCGCGATTCCCCTCTCGGCCGTATTGGCAGCGGTCGCCACGCGCTCGACGGGCGAAACGGATATCAACCCCGTCGGCGGTGTCGGCAAGGTAACGCAACTGGTCTTCGGAGCGATCGCGCCAGGTCAACCGACGACCAACCTGATGGCCGCCGCGATTACCGGCGGCGGCGCCAGCCAGGCCTCCGACATGATGCAAGATCTCAAGACGGGCCACCTCTTGGGTGCCTCGCCCCGCAAGCAATTCATCGCCCAACTGGTAGGTATCTGCGCGGGAGTCCTCTTGGTGGTGCCAGTCTACCGACTCTTTACCACCGCCTATGAAATCGGTGGACCCGAACTGCCAGCCCCCGCAGCACAGGCCTGGAAGGCCATGGCAGAACTCCTGTCCGGTGGGTTTGGTATGCTCCCTCCCCACGCCACCCAGGCCTTGGCAATCGCCGCGGTCATCGGGGCAATACTCCCCGTGCTTCGCCGCAGCGAGACTCTGAAGCCCTATCTCCCCAGCGGTCTGGCAATGGGAATCGCCTTCATCATCCCGGCATATAATTCCCTCGTGATGTTCTACGGCCTGATTGTGTGGTACATCTGGCGCGCGATCAATCCGACGGCCGTCGAAAAACTCAGCTTCGCCGTAGCCGCCGGCTTCATCGCCGGCGAAGGTCTCATGGGCATTGTCAACGCCGCCCTTACCATTATCGGCGTCCAGCCACTGACCTAGAATCGCTAAGCCGCAAGCGGCCGCTTGCGGCTTAGCGAGGATGCCGTCCAGCAGACCGCAGCGCCCGCACGTACGGCGACTTCGGCGAATGACCTGGATGCAGCGGCCAGTTGTCATAGGGAACGACAAACGGCCACCGCTGACTTGGCAAGTACATCTTCACCGGATTCTGTTGGATATATTGAATCGTCCGCTGCATCACATCAGGATGGTCAAGGAACACCTTCCACCCCCCGCGCGTCCACAGCGGATGCCCCGTAGGTCTCATCCTCACCAGCCGCTCGCGGCTTAGCGATTGCAACTTCGCGATCATCTCCTCCGCCAAATCCCTATGCTTTCGAATCAATAAATGAACATGATCTGGCATAATGGCACAGGCGTAACAGGTGTAGTTGCACTCAGCGATTGCCGACCCAATGGCAGACGCGACCGCAGCAAATTCCCCAGGTGCAAATGATAAGAGTGGGAATTTCAACAGTGGCTGGGCTTCTTGGTAGAATTGTCGAAGCGTACTGCCGGCAGGTTGAACTTTTTTTCGCCCGAAGTGCAATTCCCCCAATGCAGCGATGAGGTCGTTACGGATCACTTGTGACGTGGAACCTCTTGGATCGTTGGGGAGCCACCAGCCGTAAAGGGTCCACATGAGGTGGTGACCGATGATGATCGGGGAAGTTGACATGTGTACAGTATCAGGTCGAGATCGCTAAGCCGCAAGCGGCAAATAGGAAAAATTCCTCCCGCGGCTTGGCGGTCCCCCAGAAATGCTAGCGGCCTCGCCCGGTTTCTACCGCAGGCGAGGCCGTTGTCTTTCAAACAATCGCAGTGATTGCCACTGCAACCAGCCGACTACTTCTTCCCTTTGCTGCCAGGTTTAGCGGCGGCTGGTTTGTGGGAGGGGGCTGGTTTGGCGGCGGCTTTCGCGCCACCCTTCTGTGGTTTTCTATCACCCATCTGAAGTTTCTCCTTTGAAGAAACGGGGGCCAGGCGTGACTGCCAGGAAAACAATTCCCAACGCTCTGTTGTCACGACTTCGCGCGGATTGTACTGAACTTCGGCCAACCGATGCAAGATGACTTTTCAAAGATTTAAACGCTTGAAGCTTTGCGACAAGACAACTCACCTACCGGCTCAAACCGACCCTCGCACGTGTGGGCGCACCTGGTCCTGATAAAACGTCGTTAGTTTCTCATGCAAGTCGCTGCCGAGTGGTGCCTCGTCACTGGCGCCAGCGTTTTCCCCCACCTGCGCGGGCCGGCTCGCCCCGGCAATGATCGTGCTGACGGCTGGATAATCCAGGATCCAGCGCAAGGCAAACTGGCCCAGTGGCATGGAGCTCGGAGCTAGCTGTTTGAGTTCATCTACCAGGTTCACCCCTTTTTCAAACGGCAAACCCGCAAAGGTTTCTCCCACGTTGAAACAATGCCCATCGCGATTGAAGTTGCGGTGATCCTCGGCGGCAAATTGCTGGCTGGCCGACAACTTGCCACCCAGGAGGCCGCTGGCCAGCGGCAGCCGTACGATGATGCCGACATTGGCCTGCTGCGCTGCCGTGAAAAGCTTGTCCACGGCATCCTGGCGGAACAAGCTGAAGATGATTTGCAGTGTTGCGATCCCCGGCTGCGTGAGGCAATAAAGCGCTTCCTCGATCGTTTCGACACTCGCTCCGTAGTGGCGAATCAATCCTTCCCTCTGGAAGTCCTCCAGCCACGCAAGCATGTCTCCCTGCTTGATAACTTCGATGGGTACGCAGTGCAACTGAACCAGATCAATCGCGTCGCCCCCGATCCTCTCCAGGGAACTGGTCAAACTCGCCCGCACTCTTTCTTTGGAGTACTTGTCGGGATACAGCTCGCTGTTTCTGCCGACTTTGGTGACAATCGTAGGCCGGGGTTTTCCCGCCTGGTCGCAGTTTTCACGGCACCATCGGCCGATGCGCGATTCGCTAAGCCCCGCCCCATAAACGTCGGCGGTGTCCCAAAAGTTGATCTCTTGTCGAGCGGCCTCAGCAAGAATCGCGTTGGCCCGTTCGTCCTCGATCGTGCCAAAGTCGCCCCCCAATTGCCAGCACCCCAGACCAATCTCCGACACTCGGAGGCCAGTTTTACCTAGTGAGCGATACTGCATAATACATTAATGCTTGATTAATTCTGACTCCGCCGACCTGCAACGACAAGCATCCCCAGGCAGAGCATGACGATTGCCGATGGCTCTGGAATCGCAAGCACGGCGTCGGCTAAGGACGTCAAAAATTGCCCATCACTTGCCGTGAGTCGCAAACCATTTAGCACGGTGGTCAAATTGATGTCGCTGGTCGTAGGATCATCGTAGATTGTGCCATACAGCACCAACGCGTTGAGTAGTGTTCCCCTGTTGGAAGCGTGATAATCACCATCGCCGTAGAAATTCGCAGGAAAGTTTGCCAATTCCCAGGCATCTCCCGCCGGTGCCAGTTTGGCCAGTTCAGTTCCTACCGTGGTGTTGATGTTATTCGTTGAAAGGTGGTAACCATCCCGCAGTTCCTGCTGCATTTGAGCCGGACCGCCAGGAAACGAGGGACTGACACCCGTATAAAAAGAATGCCCAAATCCGCGAGCCCATGTTTCATACAGTACAGGTACTACGTCAGGGCTATGCGCAGCGACGGCCTGATACATCCCCAACGTACTGGTAAGATGCTGCGGCAGGTTGCCTATGTGAGTTGGCCCTGTCGAAAGATCTTGCAACACGACGTGTTCCCATTTCTCGCCAGCAGGGATTTGTGTTGTGATGACGTCTAATTGTGAGGGGGTCGTGAGATGCCACTGCAGAGACTGCCCGTTGACCGCGGCGTTGAACATCCGCGGCAAAGGATGACCAGCAGAAGCAGCAATTGCTCGGAAAGTGTTGGGGACTGAGACAGTGCTGCCACAACAAGTGGCGAGGGTGAAGCTGTTGCCGTACCAGAGAATGTCTCTGGGATCTTCTGCCGCAGCGGGTAGGCTCAACTGGATAACTGCCAGCAAAGTCACATACAAAACAATCACGCAGTATTTTTTTTGAATCATGGTTTCAAGCTCCTCGAGCCAAGGCAGGGTTTTAGGCATCTAGCTTAAGACTGACACGCCCTACCCGCTTGAGTAGGGCGTGTCGAACATTAATAAGAAGCAATATCCGCTTACACTAAGAGCTGCGGCGGCGCTGCAGGGTAAAAGCCAGACCGGCGAGGGCCAATAGGCCAAACGTTGCCGGTTCGGGGATGGTACTAGTTTCGATTTTCATCGCCCCAAGATAGAAGAACAGGTCTGCGCCTGTGTCGTTATTCGGACCTTCGTCCACGGTGATCGTGATTACTCCGCCAGCGGTCGGAATGATGCTGGGAACCGACACTACATTGCTCGTATTGTCAGCTGCATTCAAAAATGCGGACCCGCCATTTAAGCCGGCGACGGCATACTCAGTTTCTCGGTTGTTGGTTCCGCCTAAACGTGATGCAAAGATTGAAAAGCTATAGCTTGTAAGTCCGGAACCGTCTAAGCCAGAGAAGGTTAGCAGGCCGGGACGTCGAGATCCGCCAGCATTGAAATCGCTGCTATGACCAAAGAGATTGTCTCGAGTCGCTTCAACATCGAAGATACTTGCTGGGCCCGTTGGTGACTGAGTACCGCCGGTATTTGGTCCGAGCTCGTTAAAGCCACTGGTTGCCAGCCCGATACTTGTAGGAGCTCCTGTGGAGTCGATTGCATTGGCGATTGGAGCTTGCGTAGGATTAACGTTGTTATAGTTGCCAGCCGTCGGATTATTCACACTGCCGAAATCGAAAAACAGAGTAGCCGCAGAAGCGGCCGTCGAGGTTGCTAAACACAGTGTGATAGCAAAAACCATATTTCTTTTCATTACACTACCCAACCCTTCTTCTAAGGAAGTAAATCTTGCTGCCGCCCCACCGCTCAGGGCCATTGATAAGTTCTTCGAACGCAAGAGGATTCACTGCAAGCGGTTTCACGTTCGAATCTTATTGTCGACCAGACTTAAGGAAATTGCAAGAGTTTTTTTCTAAGAATCTGGCCAATTCTGCAACTTGGGGACCAGCGATCACCGCTGAGGATACAGTGCCCCGTGCAGTGCTTGCGCCGGATGCAGCGCCTGCCGCCCCGTACCATGCTTGATCTGCTGGCGGCAACTCACGCCCGCGGCCACGATGGTGGTGTCGTCTCCCGCCGCACGAACCGCCGGCAACAACCGTCGCTCCCCCATCGCTAGCGATGTGTCATAATGTTCCGCTTCATAACCGAACGACCCCGCCATGCCGCAACAACCCGAATCGACCTCTTCGACCTCGGCCCCCGCCGCGACTAAGGTCAGTTTCGAGGGGCCCGTCCCCACGAGCGCCTTTTGATGACAGTGCCCATGCAAGAGTACCTTGCCTAGAGCCTGCTGGATGTTGAGATCGAGTGCCCCCTCACGCGCCAAGTTGGCGATGAACTCTTCAAACAAGAGCGCGTGCTCGGCAATCTTCGCGGTGCGCGGTTCGTCGGGTAACAGTTCAAACAATTCATCCCGCAGCGTGAGCAGGCAACTCGGCTCCAGTCCGACAATCGGTATCCCCTGCTCAGCAAACGGCGCAAGTTTCTCTACGCAATCACGTGCCGCACTCCGCGCCGCGTTGACCATCCCCTTGGAGATCATCGGCCGCCCACAGCAGAAATGTCCGGGAAGCAGCACATCAAACCAGGCCGCTTCGAGCACTTCGGTCGCAGCGATACTCACCTCCGGATAGTTGTAGGTGTTCCAGGTATCGTTAAACAATACGACCTGCTTACCGGTAGCAGGTTGTGGTCCGCGATTCCGAAACCAAGTCGTGAACGGTTCACTGGCAAAACGAGGCAACTGCCGCTCGCGGGCGATCCCCAGCGTTTTTTCCAGTAAGCTACGCATCAGGCCGTTGCTCGTGACAGCATTCGCTACCGGCGCGAGCGGGCCTGAAAATATCCGACTCGCCCGGGCGATCCCCGCCATCATCCGCGCCCGCACTGGCACGCCATTTTTCTCATAGTAGCGCACAAGAAATTCGAACTTTATCTTCGCCATGTCTACCGACGACGGGCACTCGCTCTTGCACGCCTTGCACTCGATACAAAGGTCGAGCGCTTCGTACATCCGCTCGCTGGTGAGTGACTCCGTCGGCAACAGCCCCGATAAACCGGCGCGCAAAAGATTCGCCCGGCCTCGCGTACTGTGTTCCTCTTCCTGCGTGACCATGAAGCTAGGGCACATCGTCCCACCGGTCGTTTTGCGGCAGATTCCCGCGCCGTTGCACATCTCCACCGCCCGATGAAAACCCTGATCCGTGGAGAAGTCGATATGCTCCGGCTCTTCGTGAACGTGATACGCCGCTCCATACCGCAGGTGCTCAGTCATCGGCGGTGCTTCAACAATGTCTCCCGGGTTGAGCAAATTGTGCGGATCAAAAATCTGCTTCACGCGACGATACAGTCCGTACAACTCGGGTCCGTAAAAGTTTTCTGCCTGCCAACTCCGCGAGCGACCGTCGCCATGCTCGCTCGACAGCGCCCCGCCGTACCCGCGCAACAGCTTCACCGTAAAGTCGCTGATCGTCGGCAGCTTCGCCACCTCGGCAGCCTGCTTAACATTCAACAGCGGCCGAATGTGCAGACACCCCGCACTGGCATGGGCATAGTAGGCAACCTGGCTGCCCAGCCCCTGACAGAACTCCTCGATCTGGGTCACGTAGTCGGCCAGATGCTCGACCGGC
This sequence comes from Bythopirellula sp., assembly GCA_041738415.1. Classification (GTDB taxonomy): domain Bacteria; phylum Planctomycetota; class Planctomycetia; order Pirellulales; family Lacipirellulaceae; genus Bythopirellula. The sequence continues at coordinate 12,602 of JBGSPU010000143.1, read as the reverse complement.
ACGGCCGCATCTTCGATGAAAGGCAGTGGCTTGTAGTCTCCCTTGATGCTCATCAACAGGCCAAGTCCCGCTTTGCGCACTGTCCACACATCGGCTTGCTGCGCAAGCGTTTTCGCCTCGGTTACCGCCGTGGCAGGAACAGCCTGCGATTTCAAGTGCTGCCGGAGCCGCGTAACCTTGTCCGCCAACTCTGCGTCGCTCGTGCCCGTGAACTCCGTCATCAACACACAATTCGGCGTCCCCTCGACAAAGTTGCACAGCGGCCCGGCAAACTCGCGCACCTCTCGACACAAATTGATCGCCATCTGATCCAGCAACTCAATCGCCGTCGGGCCCGTCTCTAGAATCGTCGGTACAGCGGCAAGGGCAGCATACAATTGGTCGAAATGGATCACCGCAATCGTGGCCCGCTCTGGCACTCTCACGAGATTCACCTTGATCTCATGCATCACGCCGAGCGTCCCTTCGCTGCCGCAGAGAAGTTTGGCAAGATTGAACCGAGGGTCCTGTGGCTGCCGATAACTGGCCGACCCTGGTACGAGGCGGTCGAGGTTGTACCCGCCACACCGCCGCCAATGTTTGGGCGTATGCTCGCGAATCACTTCACGATTCTTTGGCGACTCAACCAGCGCTGCCAACTCACGATAAATTTTTCCTTCCAAGCCCCCAAGCTGCGTCTTCGCTGTGAGCGAACCATTCTCCAGCGGGCCGAAATGTGCGCGGCTGCCGTCGCTCAACAGTACACCTGTCTCCAGGACATGATCCGCGGCCATTCCATAAACAATCGAATGGCTCCCGGTGCAGTTGTTCGCAATGATGCCACCCATCGCCGCGCGATTGCTGCTCGCCGGATCGGGTCCGAACTGCAAACCATGCGTCCGGAGATGCAAATTCAAGAGATCCAGCACCATCCCCGGCTCAACGCGAACCCATTTTTCATCTGTGTTCACTTCCAACAGGCGATTCAAGTGGCGGGTGAGATCGAAGACGACCGCCTCATTCACCGCCTGACCTGCCAGGCTGCTTCCCCCGGTACGTGGCAGGATTGGCACACCATGCTTGGCCGCCAATTCCACGCCCGCCTGCAACTCCTCGGTATCACGGGGAAACACTACCGCCAACGGCATGACCTGATAGATGCTGGCATCGGTGCTATACAGTACCCGGCTAAAGCTATCGGAGCGAATATCCCCCCCGGTCCGCTTGCCAAGCTCCGCCAAATAATCTCGCACTTTTTCAGGGAGAGGTTTCAGTACCGGCTTCGACTCAGCAGTGGCGACGGACATGTTGGCACGTTTCTCGTGGAAAAGTTTGGCAATTCGGTTGTTTTCAAGGCACTATCATAGTCTGCAAAATGAGGGTCCTCAACTGGCTTGTTAATTTCGCGCGAACCCTTGCCACGATCAGAAACTCCTTAATAGCCGTCGGCGGGAGCCGATGGCTATCACGAGAGGCGTTTCTTTACCTCACGAATCGATTAGAATCCTGGTTCCCCCCAATCCAACGAACAGAGCCAGGCACCTACTGAATGACATCTCCGACTCTCTCACCACTCGAATCTCTCCCGTGGCCCAAACACTGGTGGCTGCGGGAATGCGGTGGCCGCGATGTCCTCCGAGTCGCCCTTCCCATGGTCGTTTCCACGATGTCGTGGACTGTGATGACTTACGTCGATCGGGCGATGCTCGCCCATTACAACCCCATTGCGATGTCGGCCGCGTTCTCTGCCGGGGTCCTGTGGTTTGCCCTCTTCTGCGTCTTCCTGGGGATCTGCAGTTACGTGAGCACATTTGTCTCGCAGTACCACGGCGACGAGCAACCCGAGCGCATCGGCCCCGTGGTCTGGCAAGGGAATTGGCTGGCGATGCTATCCGTGCCGCTGGCGCTGGCGGCGATTCCACTCGCGCCGTGGATCTTCGCGCTCGCCAAACATCGGCCCGAAGTCACCGAACAAGAGATTCGCTATTTCAAAATACTCTGCCTGGGAGGCCCCGGCATGGTACTTGCCACGTCGTTCTCCTGCTTTTACAGCGGCCGGGGCATGACCTGGGTCACGATGCTCGTCGATCTATTTGGCACGGCGGTCAACTTAGTTCTCGATTATCTATTGATCTTTGGTTACGCTGGCTTTCCTGAGATGGGCATCGCCGGTGCCGCGTGGGCTACTGTTGTTGGCGTCTGGGTGAAACCCTTTATTTTCTTCGCCCTGATGTGGCAACGGACCAACCGCACCACTTTCCACACCGACCATTGGCGACTCGAACTGCCCCTCTTCCGTCGCCTGGTGTACTACGGCGGGCCGGGAGGAATGCAGATGCTGTTGGACGTCACCGGATTCACGATCTTCATCATCCTCGTCGGTCGGCTTGGCGACATGCCAGCGATGGCCTCCAGCATGGCCTTCAGCATCAATACCGTATCCTTCATGCCCGTCTGGGGTTTGGGCATGGCAGCCGGGATTCTCGTCGGCCAGCATCTCGGCGAAAATCGCGATGACCTGGCTGCCCGCGCCACCTGGACCACCTACCAAATCGGGATGGTCTACATGGGCATATTAACCGTACTTTACGTCGCCTTGCCCGACTTGTTTCTGACTTCATTCATTAAAGGCACCACCCAACCCGCGCTCTACCAGATGGCGCTCACACTGCTCTACTTCGTGGCCGCCTACAATGCGTTCGACACCACGCAGATCATCTTCGTCTCCGCGCTCAAAGGCTCCGGTGACACGCGCTTTATCATGTTCGTGAGTCTCATCATGGCCACGACGTTAGCAGCGCTGACCTACTTGGCCGTCGAGGTGCTGCATCTGGACGTCTACGCCTGCTGGGTGATTGTCGTGTTCTGGCTAACCGTACTGGCGGTGACCTACCTGGTACGTTTCCTCGGCGGCAAATGGCGCTCGATGCGGGTGATCGAACAGGTGCATCATTCTCCACCGCAAAACTGTGATGTAGCGTTTTCAGAGTCATGTCACAATAATCAACCACTCGCTGAAGAAGCCGCGTCGGTGTGATCCCACTCCAAATTCCATACCCATCGGGTATTTGACTTTTGACGATTGACACCTCGACATGGTAGAATTAATCCGACAGGAGAAACCTACATGCCAACACCCATCCCCACTGACATTGAAGACCGAATCAAGTTGCGATTGCAACATGGCGAAGGACTTACTGTAGGGGAAGTACTTCGCAAGGCCATGGATGCACTCGACAGTTACGATCGCGAAGTTCTCGCCATCCAAGAAGGACTTGAAGACCTTAAGGCTGGTAGAACCACTCCTTTGCGCCAATTCGATCAAGAATTTCGCGATTCCCGAAATATTCCTCAGGACGTTTGATGTTTGAGGTAATTCTCACCAAGCGTGCTATGGAAGAACTAGAGGCGAACTATGATTGGTGGGCTGAAAATCGATCACTTGAGCAAGCCAACCGGTGGTACTCCGGACTGATTGGAAAATTACTCACACTCGAAGTGAATCCTGAACGTTGCCCGCTAGCCTTCGAGCACAAGTCGTTCGGGATGAAAGTGCACCAAGTAACGTATGGGCTTTCCAACAATGTGACTCATCGAGCACTCTTTGTCGTTAGAGAAAATAAAGTCGTTGTGTTGCGCGTTCGTCACCTAGCACAAAAAGATCTGACTGACTTGCTCTGATCATTTAATCCGCCCACCGTCAATCCTCATACCCCTCTGGGTGTTTCCGGTGCCATCCCCAGGCGCTTTCCACAATCGCGCCAATCTCCCGGTACTGTGGTTGCCAGTCGAGTACTTGGTTCGCCGCGCTCGCATCGGCGACCAGCGCGGGGGGATCCCCTTCGCGGCGACTAACCACCACCGCCGGGATTGCATGACCCGTCACGCGGCGGCAGGCCTCGATCACCTCCAGCACACTCGCCCCGCTTCCTGTGCCGAGATTCAGCTTGAGCTGCGTGCCGTCCTCAAGTCGCTCTAGCGCCGCCAAGTGTGCCGTCGCCAGGTCGTCAACATGGATATAGTCGCGAATGCAAGTCCCATCAGGCGTCGGATAATCATCTCCAAAAATTTTTATCTGCTCGCGTTTCCCAAGTGCTACGTCCAAGACCAGCGGGATGAGATGCGTCTCGGGGTCGTGGTCCTCGCCGATGGTGCCGTCAGCCGCCGCTCCCGAGGCGTTGAAATATCGCAGCGCCGCGTAGCCCCACCCATAGGCGTGGCTATAGTCGGCCAGCGCGTGCTCGATAACCAACTTCGTAAACCCGTAGGGATTGATCGGCGCTTGTTTCTCCGCCTCGGTGATCGGCACGATGTCTGGCACGCCATAGGTCGCACAGGTGCTGGAGAACACGATCCGCTTCACCCCCACGCTGCGCATCGCTTCCAACAGCGACAGCGTTCCAACCACGTTGTTGTGGTAATACTCCGCAGGATTGATAACCGACACACCAACATAGCACGAGGCCGCAAAATGCATCACCGCCTCGATCTGCTTTTCTCGCAGGGCACGTTCCAAAGCGGAGCGGTCGTGCAAATCCCCTTCGATCAGCCGCCCCGCAGAGACCGCCGCCCGATGCCCTTCGGAAAGATTGTCATAGACCCACACCTCGTGCCCCTCGCGCATGAGCACCTTGGCAGCATGCGACCCCACATACCCAGCCCCTCCACACAACAATACTTTCATCATTTTCCCTGCCGACGAGCGGCTTAGCGTTCGCATTGATACCCGACCTTCCGGTCAGGGCTGTTAAGAGCGTATAACACTCACTCGTGCCTCCATTCGAATATCTTAGTCGAGTCTGATGTCCAAGCAAACCGACCATCCCCCCGAAGAAAAACCGCGACAGCGGCCCTTGAAGTGCCGCAGTCACGGCGCCTTCGCCACCTGGCTGTGCCGCTCTGGCGGAAGTCTGGCAATTACCACCTACACCTCCGGCAAACTGGTGCTGGTGGGCGGCGCAGAGGGCAAGTTCACGATCCAGGCCCACAAATTCGCCCGACCGATGGGCATGGCCCACAACGGCAACCGACTCACCATCGCGGTACGCGAGCAAATCCTTACCTTCCGCTGGAAAGAGACAGCGGGCGAGTTTTTTCCCGACCAAACCTATGACACCGGCAAGGTGAACGCCCACGACGTCGCATTCGGTCGGCGCGGCATCTACTTCGCCAACACGCGGTTCAATGCCATCGCCCGGGTTTCCGGACGCAAGCAATTCGTCCCATACTGGTTGCCGCCGTTCATCTCGACCATGGTAGCCCAAGATCGCTGCCACCTCAATGGGCTGGGAATGCAGACTGGCCAACCAGTCCTGGTCACCGCGTTCTGCGAGACCGATGCGCGGAACGATTGGCGCAAAGAAGACCGCTTCACCTCGGGCGTACTCATCGACGTCACGCGCAACTTAATCGTCGCCCGCAATCTGTGCATGCCCCATTCACCACGTCGCTATCGGGGTCAGTGGTGGCTCTGCAACTCGGGCCACGGCTCGCTCTCGCAGTTCGACCCCAGCAACGGCGCATGCCGCGAGGTCTGCGCACTCCCTGGCTTCACGCGCGGTCTTACCTTCGCCGGTAACTACGCATTGGTTGGCCTCTCAAAAATCCGTCCCGAGCATATCCTCGACGCCCCCCCGGTGCGCGCCCGCCACGGCGATCTGATAGCCGGCGTCGCACTGGTAAATCTCACCACCGGACACCAAGAGGGCCTGCTGGAATTCGTCGAAGGAGGCAACGAGGTGTTTGAAGTTACCTTCCTGCGGGAAATTCGTGCCCCACGATTACAAGCAGGCGAGCCAGAAGCGTAATCGCCTAGATTCCTCGTGGCGTCTCAACCGCGATCTTTTCCAGCGCTGCGATATTCGAGTCGATGTACCGCTCCAAGAGAAACATCGCCGCAAAGCCAACGATCCCCACGCCACTTACGACCATCAAGGCCCACCGCTGCGTGCTGTCCGATGCGGTCACCAGCAGAATGCCGAACATCGGCACCAAGGCCGACAATGCCAGGTGCATGAGATTCAGCTTCTTCAGCTTCTGCAAATCGTGCCACCGTGGCCCCGACACGATTCCGTTGCGTACAATCGCGGGGAAGTAAACCCGCACTGCGAGGGCCGTCAGCAAAAAATACGGAAACACGGCCGCCGCGATCCCAGACAGTGCCAACGACATGAAAAAGTGCGAATAGAAACCGACGATGCCGTCAATTGACTCCCGCAGATTCATTACCAGAGGAAATGCCAAACCCGAAAAGCTCCACATCCCCAGCGTCAGCAGCGAAATAAACCAGCCAAAGAACAGCACTTGCCGCCCCCCTTGGGTCGAGACGTGCGGCTTGTCGCGGTCTAAGAGCCTGGCAACCTTGCGGACCATCCACACTCCCACCAACACTCCAACGGGAAACGCGATCATGTTGATCCAGAGTTGCACCGTATTAAACCACGGCAACAGGTCAGGCGAGTGTTCCGCGATGCGATTGCGGTTGTAGGTCAGATTGAAAACCCCCGCCAAGGCATTGGGCAAGAGCCCCGCGATCACCACGGTCGGAATCGGCAGGGCGAGCATCATTTTGGTAAGCACGCTGCGTGGTTCTTGCAACAGCTTCCAGCAACGTGGATGCAAACAGAGTCGCAGATCTCGGGCAACCTCATCAGCCGTTTGATAGCGTTCCTCCTTGCGCGAGGCGAGGCATTTTAACAACACTTGGCGCAGGGACTCCGGGCAATCGCTCGGCAGGGCCTGACACATCTCCTTGAAATCTGCATAATGCCGCCGATCGATCATCCGCTGAATGTGCGCGAGCGATCCGCCGTCGGAGGGGCCATCGTCGAACGGTCGCAATCCCACCAACAGTTCCCAGAGCATCACCCCCAGCGAATAGACATCGCTCTGCCCGCGCACTAGTTGGGGCGAACCACCCAGCACGGGATGGCACGCCTGCAATTGCTCCGGCGACATATACGCCAGCGAACCACCAAATGACTCCGCCGGGTCCTCATCGGCCCGCCCGCCGTTGTAGCTCACGTTAAAATCCGCTAGCTTCGGCAACCCTTCAGGCGACAACAGCACGTTCGCCGGTTTGATGTCTCGGTGCAGCACCCCGCGCGAATGCGCATAAGCCAACCCCTCGGCCAACTGTGCCCCCAACCGGCACACGACCAGCGGCCAGCTTGTCTCGGCCAACCACTGGCGATGCGAGGAGCCGTCGGGCCGCGCCGTGCCACTCGAACCCAGATGCTCATCGACCACGTCCAGCAAGAGTTGCCCGGTGCGTTGTTTTTGCGGAGTCCCCCGCACGCGCTTCACCACGTCGAACACCGTCCCGCCGGGGATCACTTCCATGTATAAGAGCCGTGCCGGCGGCGAAGTACAAATCCGTTGATCGAACACTCGCACCACATGCTGATGGTCGAGTTGTGCGAGTGTCTGCGGCTCGCTGCCGGTATGTTTGGAAATCTTCAGCGCGACCAGCCGCTCCATCGAAATCTGCCGAGCGAGGAACACCTGGGCAAACGCCCCGCTCCCCAGTTCCGTTAACAGTTGAAAATCGTCGACCGTTTGCCCCGCCTCGAAGCTCAGTGGAATCTCCTCGAGCTTCGTCGGCCCACCACTTTCCCCTTTCACAGCACCACTCCTGACCGTCGAACCGTAGTAGGTGCAAGTCGGCGACCCCGAAACTGCCATTCCTCCTACCAGCGCACAAATCGCGGTCGCCTGCTGGGGGAAACGCTCCCGGATTTCCTCCTCGGTCACTCGGTCCCCGGATTGCATCCGCACCTGCAATTCCTCGTGAATCAGCTCCACCGGCAACTGATCCGCAGGGCCCAAGGCTGGAAATTCGGCCGCGTAATCCTCCAGATGCCGTGGTGTGCGACCATACTGCCAGCGATACTCCAGATCGAGCTTCACTAACTCGGGCAGGGCCAGTTTCACGAACGCAGCATCGTCGCCGGGTAGAAAATCGGCTAGATTCGGCTCAGTGACTCCCCGCGAAAAATTGGCCTCCCACGCCTCCGACAGCCCATCAATCGCGCGGGCTACCCGATCCCAACGCTGCTCGTCATTCTGGGCATCGCTCTGGGCGGCTGGCTTCGATAGGCTAGAATGGCGGGAGGTGGTCATACGGAATCGGGACGGAAGATGATGTTTTGCTTCGACACTCAAACGGATGGAAAGCTCATACGGGTGAATAGGTGAGTAAGTGAGTAGGTAAGAAAACAGGACACTTACTCACTTACTCACCTACTCACTTTTTCACAATGAACGATCATGATACCCAAATTCTGGCCTCGCTGCGAACCGGCGATGAAAATGCGCTGGTTGACTTTCTGAAAATCAATGAGGCGGCCCTGTTAGCGTTTATTCGCAGCCGCATTGGCTCGCAGTTGCAGAAGAAAATTGAGCCCGAGGACGTGCTTCAGGAAGCCAGCATGGAGGCGATTCGCATCCTACCGACCACCGATCTCTCCACTTGGGACCCGTTGCACTGGATGTTCCAGATTTGCGAGCGAAAAATCATCGACTCCCACCGCAAGTTTTTCGCCAGCCAAAAACGCGATGCCAGCCGCGAGGCCGCTATTCCCGACGGCAGCGAGGCTGCCGGCTTGTGCGATTTGCTGGCCGCCAGCATGACCACTCCCAGCGCCGCCTTCTCCCGCGACCAGCGGCAGCTAGCCATGCTCGCCGCCCTGGATACCTTGCCAGAGGACCAGCGCGAGGCCCTCCGCTTGCGCTACCTTGTTGGCCTCTCGTCCAAAGAAATCGCTAAGAAAATCGGTAAGACCGACGGTGCCACCCGCGTCATGATCTCCCGCGCGCTGAGCCGCCTGCAAGAAATGCTGGCAGAATGATTCGAATGTAGAATTCGGAGTGCGGAATGGGGAGGAATTCTGAATCATTCCGCATTCCGCACTCCGGATTCCGCATTTCTGTGAACCCTTTTCTCTGAGCATCGGCACTATTAAGGGCATGTCCGTCGTCATGAGCCAACCACCAATGTTGAAGTCGCCGATGAGGAAGCTAGCCCCCACGCTTTTGGCCGAGTTGGTTCGCGAATACCAGGCCGACGTGTGGCGCTACCTCCGCTACCTGGGTGCCACCGCCGCTGATGCCGACGACCTGACCCAAGAAACCTTTGTGGCCATCGCTCGGTCCGAATTCGTCGAACAAAGCCCCCAGCAGACAGCAGCGTACCTCCGCACGGTAGCCCGCAATCAACTGCTGATGGCCCGGCGCCGCGAGAATCACCAGATCAACACGGTCGACCTCACCGCAGCAGAACAAGTGTGGAGCACGCTGGTCACTGAGACTGGCACCGCTGGACTGCTCGCAGCGCTGGCCGACTGCGTGGAAAAACTCGAAGGTCGCGCCCGCGCGGCCATCGACGGATTTTATCGAGACCGCCGCAGTCGCGACGAACTCGCTACGCTGCTCGAAATGAAACCCGACGGAGTGAAGACCTTGCTGCGTCGTACACGAGAAGTTTTACGCATCTGTATCGAGAAAAGAATGGGAGATATGTGATGTGAGATTGCAGATGTCAGTCATTCTTACCTCTTTCAATCGCACATTCTCACAACGCATCGCAGAAAACCATGAACAACAACGCCCCCCACGATTGGCACGACACCCTCATCGACCGCAGCCTGGCCGAACTGGTCGGCGGCGAAACGCCCCCCGACCTGACCGAACGGATCCTCACTGCGGTCGAATCCAATTCAGTGGAACCTGTTACCCTTGTAGAAGGAACCGACGTGATGAGCACTCCCGCCAGCAACTCGAAAGTCAAACTGTGGATCACCCTCGCCGTCGCCGTTTCCTTGTGTGGCGTTGCCGTTGGATTGATGTTGCCTGAAGTCAAGTCGGCCAGAGAGTCGGCTCATCGCAGTAAAATTCAAGCTGATTCCCTGCACCAGCCGCAAGGAAGTCTCGGCATCAAAGGACTCGTCAACGACGCCTCAGCCGGCAAACCGAGAAGCGGTTCCACTGACGATGATGGCCACGAAATGCAAATGATGGTGACACCCAAGATCATCGCGGAGGAAGCCGAAGGCGCAGGCTACGCACCTGCTACACCCGCCTCAGAAGATAACTATTCGTTTAGCCTCGGTTTTGAACGAGGTAGGAGTACATCAAGTCCTTCCCGGTCCCCAGCTCGCGAAAAAAATAAGGAAGCACTTACCCGGGGACGAGCACTTGCCGAACTCGGCGATTCTCTGGTAGAGGCCCCTTCTCAGCAGAGTGTGCCCTCCCCTTACTACATGTCCGACGATGTGCAGTACTACGCTGGCCAAAGTGTTGAACTTCTAAGAGAATCTGGACGAAGCTTCGGCCAACGATTCAGAATCGACGCCACTCCCAGCCAGAATGTCAATCGCCATCTTGGAGGTTTTATCCAGAATCCTCAGCAAGGCATCGGCCCCGGCACTTCCGGCGACCAGTATACCCGCATCCAGGAAAACCCCTTCATCAAGGCTGTGGGCGAAAATGCCGTCAGCACGTTTTCAATCGACGTCGATACGGCCAGCTACGCCAACGTGCGGCAGTTTCTGGAACAATCTCGCCAGCTTCCTCCGCCCGATGCCGTGCGGATCGAGGAACTGGTCAACTATTTCGATTACGAGTACGCCGGGCCAAGCGACGAGACGCCGTTTGCCGCCCACATGGAAATCGCCGCCTGTCCCTGGAATGCCGATCATCGCCTGGCGCGGATTGGGATTAAGGGCCGTGAGATCGACCGCCAAGCACGGCCGCAGTCGAATCTCGTATTTCTGATCGACGTCTCCGGTTCGATGAATGAGCCCAATAAGCTGCCGCTGTTGGTCGAAGGGATGAAACTGCTGACCCGTGAACTGGGCGAGAACGACAAGGTGGCCATTGTGGTCTACGCCTCCAGCGAAGGCCTGGCCCTGGCGAGCACCCGTGGCGATCAGCAGCAGGCAATCCTCACCGCGCTCGACCGTTTGCAGGCAGGGGGTTCGACCGCCGGCGGCGCGGGGATCCAACTCGCCTACCAGACCGCCCAGGAAAATTTCATCCGCGGGGGCGTCAACCGTGTGATCCTCTGCACCGACGGCGACTTTAATGTCGGCGTCACCAACACAGCAGACCTCGAACGCATGGCTGAAGAAAAAGCGAAAGCATCAGGCGTCTTTCTGACAGTGCTCGGCTTCGGTCGTGGCAATCTCAACGACGCGATGATGGAAGCTGTGAGTGGCAAAGGAAACGGCAACTACCACTACGTCGACAATCTCACCGAGGCCCGCAAGGTGTTGGTCGAAGAGATGGTTGGCACGCTCGTGACGATTGCCAAGGACGTGAAGATTCAGGTCGAGTTCAACCCCGCCCAGGTGGCAGGCTACCGACTGATCGGCTACGAGAACCGCATGCTGCGGACCGAGGATTTTAATGACGACAAGAAGGACGCTGGCGAAATCGGCGCGGGGCACACGGTCACCGCGCTCTACGAGCTCATCCCCGCCGGCAAGCCGGTCGACACGCCTGCGGTCGATCCGCTGAAGAACCAACCGCCGTCTGCCGCTAAGCCGCAAGCGGCTGAGAGTGATGAACTACTCACTTTGAAACTGCGGTACAAATTGCCGGATGCCGAAACAAGCACCAAGCTGGAGTTTCCGATCACCGATAAAGGGGGCTCCTTTGGCGACGCCAGTGAAGATTTCCGATTCGCCTCCACAGTCGCCAGCTTCGGCATGTTGCTTCGCAACTCCGAGTACAGTGGCAACGCCACTTACGACAGCGTTCTGGAAACCGCCGCCAGCGCGAGCAGTCGTGATCCACATGGGTATCGTGCTGAGTTCTTGGATTTGGTACGATTGGCGAATCAGTTGCAGCAAAATCAGCCATGATGCAATGGACGGCTCTATTTTTCGGCGGGCCAAACATCTCCCACCGCCAGCTTGATCTCGGGAAACTCCAGCGGCGCAACGCTCTGCCCCACGGCATACGTTTCAATCTCCTGATACCGCCCATCCACCGGCTGGCGATGCACCTCGATTACGCGCTGTTTGACATTCGCGATCCAATAATCCGCAATCCCCGCTTCGGCATAGAGATCGGCCTTCTTCCCGCGATCAAACGACAAACTGCTGTCAGCCACCTCGATCAGGAGAAACACATCCTCGACCGTCGGACGCACCTTGCTGTAGTCCCGCTTGCGAACCCAAAACAAATCTGGTTCGGGGATGCTCTCTAATTCCGGGATACCCAGCGAATTCTGATTTCTGATCCACACTCGATCACGGGGAGCATTGTCGATACTCCAATAGACCAAATAATCCAAAGCACCTTCATGGGGTGGGTAAATTGGACTCATTTCACGTATCTCCCCTCGGATAAGTTCGACATGATGCTCCTCATGGGGTTCAAACGCACCCTCTCCGATCATCCGCTCATATTCGGCAATCGAGACTCGTGCTACAGTTCTCATGACAAAATCCTTGGGAACAGGAAATGATCCACTTACAGTAGTTGGACAGCGCCACTTTGACCTCATTGTTAGTCGTAAGTGCCTTGACATCAAGGGGTTTTGAGTTGGCTATCCGGTGTCGGGTAGACATGACTTGATCTGCTCCACGTCGATCCCCATTTCAGTGAATTGGGCAAGT
>JBGSPU010000142.1:0-3181 GCA_041738415.1 Bythopirellula sp. | reverse complement strand
CACGCCTTGCGGTGTTCGTGGCCCTCCCCGCAGAGAAAGGCCCGGCGTACGCAGCGGGAAATGCAGTGGTAGTAACGGGTTAACTCCAGGTCAACCAACTGACGACGGGGCACAGTCATGGCAGAACCTCCAAAGAGAAGTGATGTGTACGCCCGTATAGTAATCGATCGGGGGAGGTTGTCAAGTGATTTCTTCGGAATTATGCCTGTCCTTTCTGTCCTTTCCGGAATTATGCCTGTCCTTTCTGTCTCCTTTCTGTCCTTTTTTGTTCTCAAGCCTCGTGGCGCAACCTGTCCCTTTTTCCTCCTTACTCACGGTCACCTGGCGAACTCTACAGCATGATGTAAAAAACGCGCGGCCAACATGACCAAGTTGCTCATCGAAGCAGATAGCCCGAGCTAATTTCAGGCGTTGAGTTTCACGGCAGGATCATTCGCCACGTTCACCCAGACGTGTACGTGGGGTGAGCCGCGGAAGTGCCATACGAACGACGGGCCTTCCAGTCGCCAGTTGTCCCACACGCCATCCTTGCCGATGTCGCCTTGCTGGTAAAACGCCAGGTGACACGCGTCGAGACCCCCTAGTTGGTTGAGGCAGGCAATCACTTCGTCGCGGTCGTTTTGCCGATACGGTTCGACAAGTTTTCGAAGTACCTCCTGCACGCGCTCTCGTTGGTCGCTAGAGAACTCGGTGAGAGGAATGCCCTGGAACGTTCCATCGGTGCCTTGAAAGCCGACTCGCTGCTCTCGAGGGAGGCCCTGCTTCACTAAGGCCAGTTGCTGCTGTTTGCCATCGAGGGCCTGATACAGTTTGTTCGCTTCAACGGCCTGTGGCCAAAACACATTGCCGGGATGTGTTGGCCCTTCGTCAAATCCATCAGCGGCGTGCCCATAAAAGATTGGTCCGCCAAATGCCACATGCTCAGTCGTATTGCCATCGCAGCGAACCGTCATGTGGCGACCCGTCAGGACAAATTCAAAATGTTCGCCTCCCGGCTCGCCGAATATCGCGATGCTGTTCTGCTCGCCGAATCCACCCGAGTCGTCGTCGAGTTGCTGGTCGATCTTCGCATGCCAATCGGGCTGATAGAGACTCTCAAACACGGCGCGAATGAGCGCACGTTGATCATCCGTATAAAAATTGTCGTTCACGTATTGATCCGTGATGTCCCAATTGTTGGCCACGCGGGTGCGCAACAATCCGCGTTCAGGGTCCTTGTGATCCCAGGCAAAACAAACCTTTTCGCGTTGACCTGGCGTGAGGGCTTCGTAAAGTAACTTGACGAGCGATTCGGAGGATTGACTAGCCGCCGCGGACGCACCTTGTTCAGCAGCGCGTAACACTCCCGGTGGTAGCACCAGGGAAGACCCGGCAATCGCTGCCCCGCCGACCAACGCTACTTTGCTAGCCCGTTCGAGAAACAATCTGCGATCTACTGCTTGAGAATTGTGATCGCCACAACACGTAGGCCAGGGATTCATAGCTAGTTTGCCTCCTCAAAAGGATTAAAAAACCTTACCAAGTGTCATTAGAACGAATTACACGAGGATTGGCAAACAGCACACTTCTCACTTTGAGCCTGAAGGTGTTCATGTGTGTCAATTGGCATAATCCCTACGACAGCCCTCAGGCCCCTAAGAATTTATCGATGCCGAGTGATCCGAGCCAGAAAACGATCCTATTCTATAGTGTGGCCAAGTGTGAATTGAGTTAGCTCAACTAAGGCTCCGGACTATCTAGAAATGGTCGCTATTCGAGAATCGGCGATGCGCTGTACTGCAAATCTCACGCAGCGAGAGTTCATCTCCATTCCAATCTCGGTGTTTCAATTAGATCAACACTCTCAATTCGATCTCTACTGCAAGGTCGAGGGACTCGGATCTCTTGTTCTCTACCGCAGTGCTGCGATTCCGATCACTTCGGAAGATATCAAACAACTTCGCCGCAATGGCCATCGTGCCCTTTACGTTTCGCGTTCCGACTACGCTCTTCTTGATCGCATCTTAAACGAATCGCTGCACAAGGTCCTCTCCAACGATGCTGTTCCTCCTGCGGAGAGATTTGCCCTACTACAGTCGGCTGCGGCCATGGAGCTGGACGTTGCCTTTCACATGATCAAGTGTGATCGCTTCGTAACGATGTCCCAGCGAATCGCCAAACAAATCACTACATTGCTTGACGGAGAAAACCTCGTACCCCAGCAGCTCTTCTCCGTCGTGCAGCACGACTACTACACTTACACCCATGTAATCAATGTCGCTGGTTTTGCCACATTTCTTGCCGACCTGCTGGGCTTCAGCGATCCGCAAGTGCGAGAACAGATTACCATTGGCGCACTGCTCCACGATATTGGCAAGCGATTTGTTCCCTCAAGTGTGCTCTGTAAATCTGATACACTCACTGAAGACGAATGGCAATTGATCAAGTCCCATCCACAACGAGGTTACGAGGACCTTTGCCAATGCCGCGACTTGACCGAAGAACAACTGCTCATGGTTTATTCGCATCACGAGCGATACGATGGCAAGGGTTATCCAGTAGGCCTGGTCGCAGAGGAAATTCACCCGTGGGCCAGATTACTGGCGATCGTTGACGTATTCGATGCCATTACCAGCACCCGCCCCTATCGCAAGCCAATGAGCTTGCCGCAGGCCCTCAACTACCTCGAATCGAACTCAGGCACACACTTTGATCCGGAGATGGTCCAATGCTGGATATCAGCCATGAGACAAAGCTGAGCGAGCAAGTATGGAAATCGCTTCCCATACGGGCGGTGCTTCCCTGCCCTATCGAAGAGTTTCCCGATGCTCCAACTGCCTCGCTAGCCATTTTCGACTCCAAACGACTTCACAACAGAAGACCGCTACGCACGATTGCCATTGTGTTACTTGGAGAGGAGCGTTTCGCCTGCTTTACCAAAGACGTTTCTCGGATGGGTGTCGGATTCTATTCCCCCGTGAATCTTTTGCCGAAGAAAATCGTCACGTTTTGGTTGTCGGGGGACAAGATGCTTCCATTGTCCATCACACGCTGTCGGCGTCTAGTTGGACAGCGCCACTTTGACCTCATTGTTAGTCGTAAGTGCCTTGACATCAAGGGGTTTTGAGTTGGCTATCCGGTGTCGGGTAGACATGACTTGATCTGCTCCACGTCGATCCCCATTTCAGTGAATTGGGCAAGT
>JBGSPU010000141.1:0-29123 GCA_041738415.1 Bythopirellula sp. | reverse complement strand
CGCCCTGCGGCTGATAAAATCAGCCGCAGGGCGCAAGCTCCCGGTTCCTGACAGCGCGGCAGTCGATTAGCGCTGCTGCACCCGGTTATCATAGAAGAAAGGTCGTTTTGTCCGTCGGAATACTCAACTTTCACACGATAGCACCCTCCTTGAGAGCCTGGCATGAAGAAATCAATTCTCTTCGAAAAATTGGAACAATTGCGGGCTGAACTGGCAGCGTCGCCAGCGTTGGACGAAAACTCCCACCAACAATTACAAGCGTTGATCAATGAGATCGAACGTTCTGTAGCAATGCCTGCTACGGAAGAACAAGGCAATTTATCTGGCGAAGTGCAGGATTTGGTTCTCAAATTCGAGACCGAGCACCCCCAAATCACCAGCGCCTTGAACCAGGTGGCCTCCGCCTTGGCAAATTTGGGGATTTGAGAAGTCTATGCGGCGGTGGTAGCCGGCGAGACTCGGCCTGTGTGCATAGTTGAAACCTGCCTAGTTGCATATCGACGTCGGGCGTGGGATAATTACAAAGTGAAGTACTGAGCAAATTTCTCTAATTCGCACCTTTATGATTCGGGAGTACTGTGATGAATAAATCCGCATTGCTACTCGTTGCTTGTGTAGTGAGCTTAGCACTTCCTGAGACATCACATGCCCAGGTTGCCTATGTTACATGCTACTCACCTGCTCCAGCCCGCGTTGCGCCTGCCCCGGTTCGAGTGACCAGCTTTTTTGCCCCTGCACCCGCGGTGGCGTACCAGCCAGTTCCGGTTGCCTATACTCGTTTTCGTCCCTTTTTGGGGGGCACAGTTACGAGATATCGTACCGCTTACGTTCCCGTGGTCGTCGCTCCCACGCCAGTCGTGTTTGGATTTTAAGTGGGGGACTTGGAACTCGGGATTAGGGACTGGGCAAGTAAGTTCCTGACTTTCACCCTCTATCCCCGAATCCCAGTCCCTACATCATGGCTGAGCTCAAAACATTTCTTTTCACCGACATCTGCCGCAGTGTCGATCTCAAAAACGAGATGGTCGGTCGGAGTGTTACAGAACGTGACTTGGCGTTCATCCAGCGGATTCTGATGCCGCATCGTGAGCGGATCGAAGAGCATCTAGAAGAAATGACAGGCCGCGTAGTCTCAACAGCCGGAGACGGCCATTTCTTGGTGTTCAACAATACTATCCAGGCTGCCATCTGGGCCGCCGATGTGCAAAAGAGCCACTTTGAGAACCCCATTGAAACCCCCGGGGGCGGGCAAGTTGAAGTCCGCATTAGCATGCATGTGGGGGTCCCCCAGATCGATCCCACGGCCCCGGACAACTTTGTCGGCAAGAGTGTCGACTACGCATCGCGACTGAATGACTACTCCACCGGCGGTCAGATCCTCGTCTCTCGAAGTGTTATGGCAATTCTCGATGACGTGGGGCTCGAAGGAATATCTTTCCATCTGCACGGCCGCCGACACCTTAAGGGGATCGGCCACGTCGAAGTCCACGAACTGCTCTACGACAACCACGGTCCACGCCCCTTGCGCCAGCAACCCGCCAGCCATTCAGATCGCCAGTGGACCGTAGTTCCCACAATGGGAGCCGGGCAGGAGCAGGGGGGGCACGATTCTGCCGTAGCCTCGGCAGTGCGACTTACGCGGGTCGGAAACTACGAATTGGAGTCCCTGCTGGGCAGCGGCGGCATGGGCGACGTCTACAAAGGTCGTCACACGCAGTTTGGCCGTCTCCGCGCGATTAAAGTCATCAAACCTCAATACGTAGCCGCCGGCAATGAAGAAATCATCCGCCGCTTTTATCAAGAGATCAAGGCAGTTGGCGCGCTCGAGCACAAAAACATCGTCGTGGCCATTGACTCCTCGGCTCCCACGGATCGTCTGCACTACCTCGTGATGGAATACATTGAAGGGGTGTCGGTTCACGACCTGATCGAACAGCGGGGAAATTTGTCCGTATCAGATGCCTGTGAGATTATTCGCCAGGCAGCACGCGGATTGCAATTCATCCATCGTAATGAAATGGTCCACCGCGACATCAAGCCTTCGAATTTGATGGTAACGCTTGTGGATGGAGATGGCGTGGCAAGCCAACCTGCGATCGCCGACCAAGACGAACCCGTGGAAGGGGTCGTTAAGATTCTCGATCTCGGGTTGGCACTCTTGGCGGGTGATACTCACGACCGCTTGACGCGGTTCGACAACAAAGCCATGGGCACCGGCATGTATATGTCCCCAGAACAATGGAAGACCACGAGCGTCGACATCCGAGCCGATATTTACAGTCTGGGCTGCACGCTCTACCACTTGCTCGCGGGAAAGCCCCCATTCGTAGACTCGGAATTGCGACCCGAGAAAGCGCATGAGAAATCAAAAATCCCACCAATACGCACGAACAACGTCCCCCGCAAACTGTGGGACATCATCGAAAAGATGCTTGCCAAGAAGCCCGAGGACCGCTATGCGACCCCGGCAGAAGTCGCGGCCGAGTTGACTCCCTTCTGTGAGGGCCACGACCTGGCGGCCCTGGTGAATGGTTATCTCGAGCCCAGCAACAATCCGAGTTCCCTTCGCCACACGCGGATCGATTCAGGTGCCGGAATCGACACGTGGCTTTCTCGGGCGAGCCACCTTTATCCGTCGCGACGCTGGCTCTTGCGGCGCGGGTTGCCGATCCTCTTGGTGCTCGGTGCCTTCGCAGCTCTCTCCTGGGCAGCTTTCCAATCGAGACAAAAAATGATTGCAAACGCGATGCAGCAAGCACGTGACACATTGCCAATCGCTGCCGAAACGGCGGCAAACGCAATTGGTGATTACGTCACCAAACGGTTTCGCATTTTGCAGCAGGCCGCGAGTGAAGACCAACTCGTTGATCTCATCCAAAACTTTTCCGAAGAGAATGCACGTACGGAACTAGAGTCGCATCCTCTGGCCGAGTGGATCAAGAAACATCGGCAAGAAAACATGGACCGCTCCCCTTCGGATAGTTGGTTCATTAACGATCTTGCCGGAAAGCAAATCGCTCGGCATCCGCTCATGGAAGAGGAAACGAAATTACCCGAAGACAGTTTTCTTGAAAACTATGCCTACCGCGATTATTTTCATGGCCAGGGGAAAGACCTCTCTCAGGAAAGCCTCGAACCGATCCAACCGATCCAAGTACCCAATCTCTCCGCTGTTTACTTGAGCAGTACAACGGGCAAACTAAAGGTGGCTTTTTCGGTCCCTGTCTGGAGTCAACCAACAACTGCGGAAGATCCAAAGGTTATAGCTGTACTTTCCATGTCCGTCGAATTGGGAGCCTTTGAAGTTTTGAATAAAAACGTGCAGCGAGGCAAAGATGTTGTGCTGGTTGATCTTCGTGAGGATTATCTTGACGAGACTGAATCTGCCGCACAGCGTGGCTTGTTTTTGAATCATCCACTTGAAAATCTTTGGAAGGACGCAGATCACCCCAAAAGAGTACTTCCAGAAGTACTCGCTGCGATGGAGGCAAGTGGGGACCATTTCATCGCGGACTTCCACGATCCGCTTTCCATCGATTCACGAGCCACCTATTGGGGTGTTTTTGAGCCAGTCACTTATACGGTCCATGATGTGTTAACTGGCACCACGAAAACGCTCAATGCCGGGTGGGTCGTACTAGTACAAACCCCTGCAATCAACTGAGTACCGTCGCGTGTCTCGTTAAATACCAGTCGACGCAGCCTGCCAAGATGTGTTGTAATAGCGTAGCGAGCACGATTAAGAGAATCACCCGTGGTTCCTGCTGAAGGACTTCGCCAGCCAGCACGAGGGCAAGGCCTGTGTGTTTCATACTGAAAGCAAAAACGAGCGCAGTCGTCGATTCTCTGTCTTGCTCAGTCAAGTGAGCAAGTATCCAGGCGGTGGCAACGCCCAGCAGTTGCAAAGCAACTGCCAAAGCGCCGGCAAGCAATATCGCCCGCCACGCAGGTCTTTCAATCAGGCCAGGCAATGCGAGTGAGGCGTTTGTATAGTTGAGGGCAAGTAGTGCCAGTGCACTGACGAAGCGAATCGAATTTCGCTTCCGCTCAATGAATTCCCTACCCGCAATTCGATTGAACATCATCCCGAAAAGCGACGGCAGAATTACCCACACGATAAAGAATGTCCCTGAGAAACGCTTTACTAATTCTTCGCAATGAGCTGTGTCTTGAGGCGAAAGTGCCAAGCCCATTAATTTAAGCACCTGAGGAGTTGCGATCGGGCTGAGCAGAATGGTCAGCACGATCAGCCCCAATCCAAGTGCGACATTCCCACGAGAGTTCTGGGTCCAAGCCACTGAGGAATTCGCCACTGGCATGGCCGCTACCAATGCTAGACCAACGAGAATCCCACTTGTGGCGGCTTCTCCAAGCATCATGGGGACGATCCACCCTAGCAGGCCAACAAACAAGCTCGGTACCAGCCAAATACACACCAGCCCCGCCAGCAAGATGCCAGGGCGAAGCAAAAGCTGCCATACCTGTTCCCAGCGCACCACGGCCGCAGCGCAAAACAAAAGCAACGCCAGTAGCAACATGGGAGCCGTAATCTCACCTGCATAGGGATTTCCCCAAGATAATTTGCGAATGACCAAGCCGGGTCCCGGCAGAAAAGCTGCCAAAACATAGCAGCCGATGAGCAGCCATAAAAAATGAACATGAATCCACTCAAGCAGTGCAGCGATTCCGTTTTCTGGAAGCTGTTTGCCATCACCTGGGGGCTGAGCCACTGTCATGTGTTGCCGTAACTTGCGAATACTTAGGTTAATTTCTCGATGATGGCTGAACGGTGCCGTCGATTGCTCTAGAATAACAGAACTCTCATCCGGATTCATCAGCAGTCGGTATGCGGCCGAACCCAAGTGAAATCGCTAGTGTCCAATTCGTTCGAGAGTCCTATAATGCTTTTTCGCTTCCAAACGATCCCACCTGCTTGCCTGGCCGTCAAACGCCCCCCATTCCTGAACGAATTCCCATGTCGACCCCGAGCGCAGAAATTGCGGAATTGATGAGTACTGCCACGCGAACTGCAGTTCCATCGCACGAACCAATCACTATTCACGAAGAAACCAGTTTCCCCTGGTTTTATGGCTGGTTGATTTTGCCGCTAGCCATCGCAATGATGCTGGCTACCAGCCCGGGACAGACTTTCGGTGTTAGCTACTTTAACGAGCAATTCATCGCCGAATTCGGGCTTAGCAATACTGCCTTATCCAGTACCTACCTGGCGGCAACCTTGTTGGCCGCCTTGTCACTGACTTCGATCGGGGCCCTCATCGACCGGTTCGGGATCCGTCGCATGGCATTGGCTGGCTTTGTTGCGATGGCAGGGGCGTGCGTGTTCGCCTCACAAGCCAGGGGGATTGTGACCTTGTTCATATCGTTCCTACTGCTCCGGATGTTCGGCCCCGGCACAATGACTTTGCTCGCCAACAACACCTTGGCTACGTGGTTCGACCGCCGCTTGGGGCTGGCCAGTAGCATCGCTCAGATCTCGATGGCCGGGGCATGGGGGCTGGTCCCCTTGGCAATCGTTGCACTAATCGATGCGGTCGGTTGGCGGGGAACCTACTTGGTTTTCGCAGCAATTATGGTAGGAGGTTTCCTACCGCTCGTGGCTGGTCTATTGCGAGAATCTCCCCGCGAGATCGGACAAGTACCCGACGGGCGAAGATATCACGCAGCCAAAAAACGAAAGTCCATCAGCTATGGAAACGAATTTACGCTAAGCGAAACAATGCAGCACCGTGCTTATTGGATTCTACTCGTTTCCACGGCAGTCTGGTCGCTAGTGGGAACAGGGCTCGTGTTTCATTTGGTGGCCGTATTTAGGGAAAGAGGCTTCACTGCTCAGGATTCAACCGCCGCAGTCACTTCGGTGGCATTGGCGATGGCTGCCACTCAAATCGTAGGCGGAGTGCTGGCAGATTACTTGGCCATGCGTTGGCTACTGATCGTCGCGATGACGCTGATCGGCTTGGGATGTGCGATTCTTACTGGCACGGCTGACAAGCAAACGCTTGTATTAGGGTACGGAACCTATGGTTGCGGTCAGGGGATAAAATCCGTGATCGCAGGCACCGCTTGGGCCCGCTATTTCGGCCGCACGCATCTGGGAAAAATTCGTGGCACCTCGCTTACTGCCGCTGTGGGAGCCAGCGCCGTCGGCCCCGTGGTCATGGGTGTGAGCGCCGACTACCTGGGAGGTTTTACACCTTCGTTGTGGTTATTCGCCGCGATGGCAGGAGCTTGCACCCTAGCAGGTTTCTGGGCAACTCCACCCATTGCAACGCAATCCCTAACCGTCGGCGGAAGCCGATGGTAATTCACTCAAGGCGTCGCGGGCAATCTGTGCTATAATTCCAGCATGAGCACCTCGACCCTCGTCACCGCGGATGAACTTTTCCGACGCTCCGGCGATGGCTGCCGCTACGAACTCATTGCCGGAGAATTGATTAGGATGTCCCCTTCAGGTTGGCGACATGGTGAGATTGTAGGGAACTTGCACACATTGTTGGGCAGTTACGTGCGTCAACGAGATCTTGGATCGGTGTTTGGTGCTGAGACGGGCTTTAGACTCGCGCGCAATCCAGATACAGTCCGCGCTCCCGACATAGCTTTTATCGCCAAGGAGCATTTGCCCTCAAAGAAACCGACTGAGGCCTATTGGCCGGGTGGTCCCGATTTGGCGGTTGAAGTGCTCTCACCTTCCGACTCACCGAACGCAGTCGCAGAAAAAACTAAAGCTTGGATGTCCGCAGGGACGGTTGTTTGGAT
This sequence comes from Bythopirellula sp., assembly GCA_041738415.1. Taxonomy (GTDB): domain Bacteria; phylum Planctomycetota; class Planctomycetia; order Pirellulales; family Lacipirellulaceae; genus Bythopirellula. The sequence continues at coordinate 22,346 of JBGSPU010000141.1, read as the reverse complement.
CGTCGATCCCGAGAAGGAGTCGGTATCCTGCCACGTCTCGCCGAATGATTTGCGCGTCTTCTCTGCTGCAGAACAACTACTTGGCGAGCCTGTAGTGCTCGGGTTCGTGTGTGAAATCGACGAAATCTTCGCGTGAGCACACCAACTCCATTACCTCACACGCCCAATTGTCGTTTCAGATCGTCGAGATCGTTGCGAAGTTTTTGAATTTCCTCTGTGAGTTCTGCTCGCAACAGCGACATTTCTTGGGACAATTCACGCTTGAAGTCACTCGACTCGTCACGGCGGGCAATCTGAGCAGTCGCTGCTTGAGGCACAGGCGAATCTTCTTCATCGGTGAAAGGTTCATCTCCCACAGTAAGGTTGCCATGCTCAGCCCGTACCTTGGCAAGCTCTTGCTCTTGGTAGAGGGCGTGCGTCAGCACACAGCCTCGACCCGGTGGTGTCAGCAGAATAATAAGTTTTTTCTGCCGCAGACTCTCCACTAGCGGCCGCAACTCGGCAAGGCCGGGGATCGGCTCCATCCGAGAGGCGCGGGCTCTTAACTCCCCAATAGTCTGGGCACCGCGCAGCAGCAATTCAGCCATCACGGCGAGTTCTCGTTTGTCGACCCCCAGCCAGTCATACGCCAGGTGCCGAAATTTGTCGACGCGGCCATCTCCTTGGATCGTCGCGACGGCACCGATCTTGCGGAGATTTTCGATGGCGTCGTCAACGTGTTCCTCATCGAGTTGCATCTGGGGGAATCGGTTGCTTTTCTGGTTGCAGCCATTGACCAGCGCATTGAGCGACAAGGGGTAGTTGTCGGGCGTCGTTTTCGCCTTTTCGACGAGCACCCCTAAGACACGACGTTCGATCCGATCCAGCGGTTGCCAGCGGGGGCCCGCTGAAATGGAGGTAACTTCAGGATTCATGCTTTTTGGCTCCAGCAAAGGTGATCTTTGTCGTGAGTATACGGATGAGAGGGTCCCTCGGCGAGTGGCGAAAAGTCACCCACTTCCGAACGGCTGTCCAGTTGCCCTGCCGCAGTTGTCAAAGCTACGGTATATTCAGGCTTTTCTCTTAACTCTCCGACGCTAGATTTAGACCGCATGAAAACCGACGAGCTCCGTGAAAAATATTTGGCATTCTTTGAATCCAAAGGGCACACTCGCGTGGCCAGCGACGTATTGGTTCCCACTTGGGACCCTTCGGTATTGTTCACTCCCGCCGGGATGAACCAGTTCAAGGATCATTTCCTCGGCAAGGTGAAACTGGACTACACCCGTGCCACGAGTTGCCAGAAGTGCCTGCGTACGGGCGACATCGACAACGTCGGCCGCACCGCCTACCACCATACCTTCTTCGAGATGCTGGGAAATTTCAGTTTTGGCGACTACTTCAAGCGCGATGCCATCACTTGGGCCTGGGAGTTTCTCACGGATCAGAAGTGGCTCGGCATAGCTCCTGATCGTCTGAGCGTCACCGTCTATCTCGACGATAACGAGGCCGCCGAGATCTGGGCCAATGATGTTGGCCTACGCGAAGCGAGGATCGAACGCTTGGACGAAGGCGAAAACTTTTGGCCTGCCAGTGCTCCCAGCCAAGGACCCGACGGAGTCTGCGGACCATGTAGCGAAATCTATTTCCATCCCGATCAAGGCAAGTCGGTCGAGATTTGGAATCTTGTGTTTACCCAATTCAATCGCGTTGGCGATCCTCCCGACAATCTGCGCCCGCTTCCTTCCAAGAACATCGACACGGGCATGGGTCTCGAACGGACTGTGGCTACCCTTCAAGGAGTGCCAACCAACTACCACATTGACAATTTGATGCCAATTGTCCAAGCGGCGGCTGAAGTTTGCGGGGTGGAATACACTCTCGATAGCGACGCCGGTCGACGTTGCCGACGGATCACCGACCACGTGCGGGCCTGTACATTTGCCGTCCATGAAAACGTTTACCCAGGTGCGAATAAAGAAAAATATGTGGTTAAACGCTTGCTCCGCCGAGCTGTGCTGGATGGGCACCAATTAGGGCTCAATGAACCATTTTTATATAAGTTAGTCCCAGTCGTGGTCGAGGCCATGCGCAGTGCCTATCCTGAATTGACCGAGACAGCCGACCGCGTTGCCAGAGTCATACAACAGGAAGAAGCCAACTTCTTCGGCACAATTGATGCGGGTCTCAATCGGATTGACCGTGTATTCGACGACATGCGACGAGAAAATCGCGTTAAGGTCGATGGGGGCGTAGCGGCAGAACTCTACCAGACATTCGGCGTCCCCCCTGAGCTCTTCGAGGCCCTTGCTGCCGAACACAATCTCACGTTTGATTGGGACGGCTACACCCTTGCGATGGAAGTCCATGGCGAAGCCTCCGGCAAAGTTCAGCACACCGTCATGGGGGCTAAGGGGCCTCTGGATTCGCTCAAGCATGCGTTGCATAGCACTCCATTTTTGGGTTACGAAACCACTGAGGCCGCTGCCGTCGTGAAGGGAATTGTGGTCGGCGAGACGCCTGAGGATCATCTTTGCGACCAACTCGATGACCTGAGCCATAAGTCGGTGCGAGTCGTGCTGGACCAATCCCCTTTTTACGGCGAGAGCGGTGGCCAGGTTGGTGACACTGGCAAACTCATCGGCAAGGGATTTGAGTTCACGGTGACCGACACGCAGAAAGACGGTCAGTTGATTGTCCAAATCGGCCATCTTTCTCAGGGAATCATGCAGGAGGGGGATGGCGTCCAGGCAGTCGTAGATTTTGACCGCCGCCAAGGGATTCGCCGAGCACATTCCGCCACGCATATGCTGCATCATGCGCTGCAAAAGCACTTGGGTACCCATGCCCAGCAACAGGGGAGCAAAGTGGATTGCGATTGGCTGCGATTCGACTTCACGAACCTCAGTCCGGTTACCCCTGAGCAGATTAGTGCGATTACGCAAGATGTGAACAAACACGTTAGTAGCGGCGAAAAGGTAAAATGGGAGATCTTGCCCTTGGCAGAGGCTCGCAAGCAGGGGGCAATGATGCTCTTCGGTGAAAAGTATCCCGATCCTGTTCGAATGGTTTCCATGGGCAATTTCAGCAAAGAGCTTTGCGGAGGGATTCACCTTACCAACACTCGAGAAGTAGAGGCTTTTGAAATCGTGAGTGAAGAGGGTGTCTCGGCCGGCACCCGTCGTATTGTGGCACTTACGGGTCCTAAGGCGACGAAATACTCCGAGCAAATCAGTGAGGCAGTCCGCAAAGCGGCTGAAATCCTTGGTTGTGCGCAATTGTCCCTGTCCTTAATGGTCTCCGACTTATTGGAAAAACAACGTGAGCTTAAGAAACTGCTCACCTCCGGTGGGACAATGATCAATGCTAATGCGGTTCCAACGGCGACCAACATCCACGAGGAAGCGCCCCAAACGGCCCAGGCCAAAGAAATTCTCGCCCAGGTGGCAAAAATGCTCTCGGTAACTCCTTTGGCAGTGCCGGAGCGTGTAGCCGCAGTCTGTGAAGAGGTTTTTGCTCTGCGGGAGCGGTTGGCCCAGCGGGCTGCTGCGGGGCCGTTGTCTGCCGATGCTCTGCTCGCGGATGCGGAGGATGTGGGTGATGTCCAAGTTGTCGTTGCCGAGGTGCCCACAGCCGACGCGAACTTAATGCGGCAATTAATTGACCAGATCCGCCAAAAAGTTGCTCTGAGTGCGATCCTCTTGGCCAGTAGCGAAGGTGACGACAAAGTTACTCTCGTGGCAGGTATCTCCAAAGAATTACAGGCCCGAGGAGGCCATGCCGGCAACTGGATCAAACCGGTTGCCCAAGCCCTGGGAGGGGGTGGCGGAGGCCGACCGGATCTGGCACAGGCGGGCGGCAAGGAACCCAAGCGGCTCCCTGAAGCCCTAGAAGTAGCCCGGAAAACCATCGCCAACTTGATCAACAAGTAGTACCGTATTGCGAACTGCTAGCACATTAATCGCGGGCAAGCGAGCAGGTAAAGCTAACTGCGAAAGTATGCCCCCCATCCTTCGCTACCTCCTTACTTACTCACCTCCTCACCTGAAGTGTTACGTTTTGATTAACTTCACTTGTCTCAGCACAGGGTGCAGGTGTAAAATTTAATTAGGGGGAGCAAATGAGAATGAATTCTCTTTCTAATCTACGCCCATAACAGGCTGCCGTAGGCGGCTCTTCCTGGTGGCATGTATGGACGGAACCAAGACTGGAGCAACGTCATGAGAATCGATCGCGGACCTGATTGGTTGATCGTGCAGCTAACGCCCACTGATGAACCCTTTGACAACCTTGCCGACCGTTTGTGGTCCCTGTTAAACCAACATTTTGTCTATCGACTTGTGCTGGAAATGGACTACGTTGACTTCCTTCCCAGCCAATTGATGGGACAGTTGGTCATGTTGCACAAGCGAGTGCTCAAACATGGCGGAGCTTTGCGATTGTCGGGACTCTCTCCCCAGTGTATCGACGCGATTCATGTCTGTCGTCTGGATCAGGCATTGCCCCATTTTTCGACTCGCAGCGAAGCTGTCCATGGCGAGGAACTGGCGCGGGTCTGATTTGCAATTCTACCCGACAACCGTGAAAGACTTCAAAGAAGCGACTTGCGCAAGTCACGCATCATTTCGAGCGTAGGTTTGGCTTTATGTTTTGCATCAAATAGTCCGGCGTGGGGAAATTCGTGCGGCTCGGCGTCGGAGAGTTGATTCCAGATTACCACCTGGATGGCCGAGCGCGCTAGGAGCAATGGGAGCACCGAGCCAGCCCAATGACGCTGAGGGTCCTGGCCTGATTGCTGGAGCCCTACAGGCATGTTAACTTCGATATTCTTCCGGGCAGCGGGATCACGGCGGCTGTCACTCGCGGTCGAGATGCATGCCATCAACGGCAGGCCCCACATGCTCCATTGATCGAGCAATTTGCCCCATTCGATAGTAGGGCGATGAAAACTTCCACCGGGATCGTAGCCCGCGTTGATTTCCAGGGCGAACCCTGAAATCCCAAGATCGGCCCGCACCAACGCATCAGCATAATGTGAAGGCGCGAGATCGTCCATTTGATTCGCCAAATACTCACCCCACGGTTGGTCAAACGACACCACCGTGGGCGTACGTGGGTCGAGTCGCCGCACGACATCCAGTGCATTCGCTACCAGATGCAATCGCTGTTCTTCTTCGAGAGAAAGCATCTTCCCAGTATTGATGCGCGACGCCACCACCCATAAATGCACCCGACCCGCATAACGAGTAACCACCGCACGAACGTGGTCGAGCAGGAGTTGCATTAGATTGTCAAAGTCGCCATCCCATAGCACCATCCAATCGGGAATACCGCGATCATCAAGCTGTAGAAGAGGACCCGCCGAGACTTTCAGTCCCGCCTTTTGGCACCAGGCGAGTTGGTCGTCCGTTTGTTTCCAGTTGCGTTTGCCCTCGCTTTGTTCGATGGCTCGCCAGGCGATCGGGAGTTGAATGATGTTGCAAGCTTCGACGAGCTGGCGGCGGATTTCGACACTGGGTAGCTTGTGCCCGAGATTGACTCCCATGAGGGTCGATACGGGGGTTTGCTGCAAACGTGAAGCGGTCGCTTGCCGAGCATACTCGGCCACTAATTCCTCCGAGGTACGTAAAGCCAGCGCTATTGCGGCATTGGCCTTTTCGGCAGCGAGAGTCGGATCTTGCTGGTTTGTCGCCGCCCGAGAAAATAACAGCGTTGCATCGGAAAGTTGCTCTTCGAGAAGCGGCGGTGTCACCATTCCCAGCCATTGCCAAATGAAAAGTCGATTTCGAATCCGTTGAATCATGCCCCGGGCCAATTCTACTTCAAGCTGATAGGGCAAAGCACGTTCCATTAGCGTTGCGGTCGCCAGAAAACACTGCCCCTGGCCGTCCACGAGCCAAGGGACATAGAGACTTCCCGACTCGCTGTTGGACCGATCGACTACCAGCTCGTCACCCTGCCAGTGGGTACGGGTTGTCCACGGGATTTCCTCGGCACCCGCTACATAAATGCGTTCCAGACCACCCTCTGGAATGCGACTTGGATCCTGTAGTCGAAATCGCATTTGTCCCATAAGGTGAGTTTCCTGGTACGTCCACACTTGCCCCAGAGCGTGCGGGCGTCTTGCGTGCTTAAATCGTTAGTCTAACAGTTATTTCTTCGATTGGGGATGCCAACGGTATCGAGAGTACTTCCTGGGGTGCAGGCGGAAGCCAGTGGTTTGGTAGAGGGGTGCCTTGAGTGATATCAATCCGCTATATTTGAAGTAAGAACCTTGAGATCTTTATTATAAACAAGTGCCTGCGCCTGGATATCCTATGTCGCTACCACTCTTGCAAACCGATTTACCTGGTCTCTCCGTCACCCGCGGAAAAGTTCGCGATGTGTACGACCTGGGCGAGAATCTGCTCCTGGTGAGCACCGACCGGATCAGCGCATTTGATTGGGTCTTGCCCACGGGCATCCCCGACAAGGGGCGAGTGCTCACGCAGCTCAGTAATTTTTGGTTCAGACACCTAAAAATCCCTAACCACTTGTTGGAAACCGATGTGCAGGCAATGGATTTGCCGGCGGAGATTGACCTTGAATCCCTCTCGGGTCGCACAGTGCTCGTACGCAAGACAGAGGTCGTGCCGATTGAGTGTGTAGTCCGTGGGTTTCTTTCAGGCTCAGCTTGGCAGGAATATTCTGACACCGGCAAAGTGTGCGGGATTGAACTCCCGACAGGGCTCAAAGAATCCGCCCGACTCCCGTCCATGATTTTCTCGCCCGCTACCAAGGCGGAGCAGGGTGAGCATGATGAGAACATCACCTTCTCTCAAATGTGCGACCATGTAGGATTTGAGATTGCCGATAAGCTACGCCACCTAAGTATCGAAACCTATCAACAAGGCGCTGCCCACGCTCATGAGCAAGGGATCATTGTAGCCGATACCAAATTTGAATTCGGTGTGGTCGACGGCGAGGTTCTTCTCGTGGACGAGGTATTGACTCCCGATAGCTCCCGCTTTTGGCCTGCTGATCTCTATGAACCAGGACGCGCGCAACCCTCTTTCGACAAACAATTCGTGCGCGATTGGCTCACCCAGCACGGCTGGGACAAAAGCAGCCCCCCCCCCGAACTCCCCGAAGAGGTGATCGCTCGCACCCGCGATAAATATATCGAAGCCTACGAGCGAATTACCGGTGAGCCCTTCGCATGGAAATAGGCGAGCCAGAAGCGTCTGCGCCTGGAATTTTTCGTCAGACACACCCCCGGAAGTTCGCAATTAGTATTCTGGTTGCCGTACACCTATTGCTCGCGATTCTCCCGCTGGGAATAGCCTTTATTCCGTTCGACTCTCAGATGTTACCTCTGATGTGGGCATTATCTTCGCTTCCTTTCTCTCAACTCATGCTACTGTCAATGTGGTTGGGAATGACTCCAGGAAAACTGTTTCCGAAAGCAATTCTTGCGAGCTTGGCCGTTTCTTACCTGGTAATTTGGCCGGCGGCTGGGTCGGTTCTCATGTCCAGTGAGGCGTCAGTTGCTTCGTTTTTTCCGGAGTATTTAAGAATTGTCTTAAGTGTTTTGCCGATGTTGGCCATACTCTCTGTTGTGATGGTTAGTGCGAGTTTCCTAGTGGGGAGTATTTGCTATAGAAAGGATCGTGATCGACTGTTGATGAATCCTCGCATTCAGTTTTCTCTCTTTGCCATCCTTGCTCTATGTACAATTATTTGCGTACTATTGGGACTTGTTCGGCTCTCACGAGAGAATAGTGCATCCGAAAATTCACCAATAGTTGTCGTGCAAATGCTACTCGTAGTCGTTGTGTTCGCTCTCAATCTGCTGGCAACTATTTGGGCAACACTCGGCACGGGACGCGTCATGTACCGACTTGCCATTGTCTATGTCCTTGCTGTCCTACTTGGTTTCTCGATGGCAGTAGGCGCCGGTCAGTCACCCTTTTCGGAACCCTGGTGGTTGTTCGCCGGCTCCTCTTTGATTGTGCTTGTTCCTACGACCGTCGTAGCCTTGACGCTCCTGTATGTCCGTAAGCTTGGGTTTCGGTTGGTTTCTCGTGATAAGCGAGCAGACCCTGGGATAAAACCTTCTATGTGGGGATGAGATAAGCACGTCATGTATTTTCCTTTTCCAATCGGCATCGCAGAGCACATGATAGCGGCACCCTTGGTTGCCTATCCTTCCAGCTTTCGCCATTGTAGAATGGCGAGTGAGAGTAACTCGCCGTTCGCCTTGCACAAAAGCTAGCGGGTTCCTACTCTCCCGCATATTTCCCCGGCCCCAAGCCCCCAACTCCCAGTCCCCTCCCATGCTCCGATACTGGACCGCTGGCGAATCGCACGGCAAAACGCTGATCGCTCTTATCGATGGATTCCCCGCAGGGGTGACGATTGATGCGGATGCGATCGATGTGGAACTCAAACGTCGCCAGGGAGGTTACGGCCGTGGAGGCCGGCAACGGATAGAAACCGACAAGGTCGATGTTCGGACTGGTGTCTGGCACGGCATGACGCTGGGCAGTCCGATCGCTCTGGAGGTGGTCAATCGGGATTATAAACTCGAACGACTCGACGACTTGCCGCGTCCTCGGCCCGGTCACGGCGATCTCACTGGAGCGATCAAATTTCTTGGCAGCATTCGCGGAGTTCTGGAACGTGCATCGGCCCGCGAGACAGCCGTCCGCGTGGCAGCCGGCGCCCTTGCCAAGCAGTTGCTCGCTGCGTTCAATATCACGGTCTTTGGATACGTCACCGAAGTAGGAGGGGAGCGAATCGAACCGTCCGAGGGTACGCTCGATGAATTGCGAGTTATCCGCGATCAGAGTGAGCTGTACGGTCTGAATCTGGAACGGGATCCGGCAATCAAGTCCCTCATCGACCGCGCAGGCAAAGATGGCGACACGCTCGGAGGGATCATCGAAGTACGTGTCGACGGCGTACCCTTCGGTTTGGGAACCCACGCCCAGTGGGACCGCAAGCTCGATGGAAGACTTGCACAAGCAGTGATGGCCGTCCAGGCAATCAAAGGAGTGGAAATCGGCATGGGTTTCGAAGCCGCCCGGCGACCGGGTTCCCAGGTGCATGATCCCATCCATTACGACGCCAGCAAAAAAGAGACCCCCTCTCTTGGCTACACGCGACCCACGAATAACGCCGGAGGACTCGAAGCCGGCATGACCAACGGCCAGCCGATTGTGATTCGTGCCGCCAAGAAACCGATCAGCACCTTGGCCAAGCCACTCGAATCGATCAACCTCGACACCAAAGAGCCCGAAGAAGCCAGCTACGAACGGAGTGACGTTTGTGCGATCTCCGCAGCAAGCGTAATCGTCGAGAATGTTGTGGCCTTTGAGATAGCTTGTGCCGTCGTTGACAAATTCGGCGGTGACAGCCTGCCGGAGATGAGGGCCAGATACGACTTGTTCATGGAAATGGCCCGCGAGCGCTAAACACTCTAACCACTAACTACTAGCTACCAGCCACCAACGGAACATGGATGTTCTCGATGCATGAAAGAACTCAGCGCCGAGTCTGCCGCGCCGTGTACGTTTTGGCGTGCATCGTGCCGACCGCGCTCACCGTCGGTGGCGTGCTTTACTTTCATCGCCCTTGGCAGGAGCACGATTGGCAACGCCAATTGGAAAACAATCTGCATGTCCGGGCCAGCATCTCGCAGGTGACGGCCCCTCGCCCCGGAGAGCGGCAACTCTACGAGGTGCGTCTTGCTGATTTGCAATCGAGCACTCAATTCGCCTCGGTCGACAAGCTACACCTGCTGGCAGACAATTCTCTCCATGCCGAGCGAATCAAGGTTTCGTTCCACGAGATAAAAGAACTTACGAAGATAGTGCAGGGTTGGCTCTCAGCAGACGAGCTCTCCGCAGTCCATCTCAAGGCAGGAAAGCTGTTGCTCGCCCGAAGTGCGGAGCCGTCTTGCGAGTTGAGTAATGTGCAGATTGCCATGGTGAATCCCACGTCTGAGAAGCGAAAGCTGGCATTGCAAGCCGACGTGGACACCGCCGGAGCCAAGCATGCCCGCGTGCGACTCCAAATCGAGCGGTCATCGGCTGTTAACTGGGATGTCACACTCGACTGTCGAGAGGGCCAATTACCTATTTGGCTCTTCGCGGATTTTCTTCCTGGAGCATCCAGATGGAACTCCGCCTATTTCTCTGGATCATTGCAAGTCCGTTTTGAAGGAGACTCCGTGGAAGGGGACTTGGAAGGGACGATTGCCCCAATTGATCTCCAAGCTTGGCTCGGTCACGATTCGCCGCATCAATTGCCATGCTCAGCCCGGCTCCAATATGAAACGCTTCGCTGGCACGATCATCGGATCACAGAAGCCCAAGGAGAACTCACCTCCGAGTCTGGCCGGATCAGCCGTTCGCTAACCACGGCGCTAACGAAGTCGCTATTTTGCGTACCAGGGAAGAAGCTCGTCGACCCATCGGCCGCCGAGACCATGTCGTTCGAGAAACTTGCGTGCAAATTCAAGTTGGATGCATCCGGGCTGACTGTCACCGGCAATTGCCCCACTCGTACGTCTGAAACTCCAGGATGTCTATTTGTGAGTGACGGCACGCCGCTTCTCTTGCAGCCAACCTATTCCAATCTGCCACTATCCTACTTTGTCCAAGTTTTCTGCCCGCTAGAAAAATACTGGCTCCCTGGTATGCGAAAAGCAGTCGATTTGGCTGAAACGTTGCCCCTCTCGGAGAGCGAGAATCAATTGAAATAGAATGGCAACCTGTGCGCGGGACAACAGCAGTATTATTTCTCGAAAATCTCGATCACAGAATCCAAGTATCCGACACATTTATCCGACGCCCGACGGCCGATTTCCGCTTGTCGCAGCGTCGCGGCTTGATGCGCTAAGAAACGAGCCGGTGTGACAGGACCTCCCATCACGAGTTTAGACAAAAGTGATTCGGCCTGAGCAAGTTCGCCCGCTTCGTAGTTTCGTAACGCCTGCGTGTATTGTTCGAGACACTTTTTTACTTCCGCGGAGGAACTCGCAGGATAAACTGCGAACAGCTCTACCGGTTGCTCCAATCCCGGCAGGCGAGCCGTGCAAACTCGTAGTGAGAAAAAGTTCTTCGATAACTTGCGCTGGGTTGCCGCGGTAATAAGTAGCGGTGTCTCAAGTGGTTTGGTGGCTGCTTGCACACGACTAGCGAGATTAACGTTGCTTCCACGGGGTCCGTACTTCAAACGGCTTCGGGTCCCTGCATTGCCCACCAACACATCGCCGGTGTGAATGCCAATCCCCAACTCCAGGGGAGCGTGAATGGTGAGGAGCCATTTCTCGGAGACTTCGGTCAACGCATCAAACATGGCCAGCCCTGCCCCACAGGCCAGATCTGCTTGATCCGACTGATCGAGCGGTGCATTCCACATCGCCAGGAGCCCATCGCCATAAAAGTCCACCACGATGCCTGCATGCTCGATCACTGCAACAGTGAAGGCTTCCATCACATCGCCCAGCAGTCGATAGCAATCAGCAGGTGGCAGTGTCTCCGCCAAAGAGGTGAAGCCGCGCAAATCGGAGAAAAGCAGGGTAACCTCGCGAAGCTGACCAGCAAGACACTCCGGATGACGTTGGATATGCCCGGCAACAGTCGGCGAGAAGGCTTGTTCCAACAACACGCGGTTTCGCGCCGCGGCCGTTTCTTGTGCAATGCGTGTGATACCCACTGCAACCGACTCGGAGAGCACCTGCAGCATACGCGCCTCGAAAGGACGAATTCCTCTGCGACGGTTTTCACCTTGACTGTCGCGCACACCATACACACAGCCGATCAACTTCCCCGAGAAATCGAGAACCGGTGCGATAGCAACAGCATCCGGAGCGCCGCTCCCCGCTGTTTCATTATGGATGGATTGAAATTGAGTGACGGGGTTTTCAAGGAGTATCGCCAAGTTCGTTGTGTCAGGCAGCGCGTGCTGCAGTGACTCACAACCGCAACTTGCCAACTCGCGCCAAGTTCCTCCGTCTGGCTGACTCACGTAACTCAGAACCCAAGCCGCATCGAGTCCGATCGTGGCGACGGCAAATCGCGCGGCATCAGCAAAAAAGGCTTGAGAATCAGCAGACGCCCGTTGCAGTTGGGCAACTGCCGACAGCCATTTGCTCCAAGTGAGCGACGCGGGACCATCAAATTGCGCATCGTAGTCCGCAGGTGGTGTGAGATCTGCGAGCGCACCGGGATCCAGCAGGGGCACAAAGTTGCGCGTGAATGGAGGTGGCGAAGTTTTGAGCATCGGGGCCGCCATACTGGATCGGAAGAACAAGAGGTCTGGCTCTAATTGCGCCGTTAACAGAAGATAGGTTATTCAGTGTTCCGCTGTTGCCGATACGTTCCGCAGAACCACTACCACCGACCGCTAGCAGTGACGGCAATCTGTTCTCGACACATCGAAGCGGTTCCGAAATAATGCCCGTTCTGTAGCCTGCCGCCGGCGCAGGGAGGTAAAAATTGAGTTTGTGCAAGGATGCAATGTGGATTGGCAATCGCTAGGCATGGTTTCAGGAGCCGCCCTGCTTGGAGTGAGTGGCCTGGTGTCGCTTGCGGCCGTCGTCCTGAACCGATCTCAAACACTCCGTCGCCGACGCAGTTACCAGGACCAACGTACCAGATTCGAGCAGCAACTTGCCGGCGAATTGAAATATGCCCGCGCTACTAAGCCGATCTTTCGCGCCTGGACGGGAGACCGGCCATTCCGGGTGGCTGCGGTCGTGGATGAGGCCGTCGGTTATAAGAGCTTCTACCTGGTGGCCGCCGACGGACAGGCGTTGCCTCGCTTTGAGCCGGGGCAGTATTTGACCTTTCGTCTTCCCGTCGATCCGCACCGGAAGCCAATCGTGCGGTGTTATTCGCTCTCCGATCGTCCACGCGAGGATTATTACCGTGTGACCATCAAGCACGAGGGAGCAGGGCAGGGGAGCAACTATTTTCACAAAAGGGTGAAAGTTGGTAGCGTGCTGAATGTGCAAGCTCCGCAGGGGGCATTCTTTCTGGACCCAACGGATCAACTACCCATTGTGCTAATCGCTGGCGGTATCGGAATCACTCCCCTGTTGAGCATGGCAAGCTCCATCGTCCATGAGCGTAGCCCCCGAACCGTCTACGTATTCACCGGTTTTCGCAACGGCAGCGAACATCCGTTTCGAGAACAAATGTCGAAGCTGGCCCAAAACGAAAGCATCCATTGCGACGTCAACTATTCGCGTCCCTTGACAGACGATCGCATGGGACGCGACTATCATTACCAAGGCCACATCAGCATCGTTCGCCTGCGGCAGGTGCTCCCCTCAAGCAACTTCCGTTTCTATCTCTGCGGTCCCGCAGGAATGATGGAACAACTCGTGCCGGGACTGTTGAATTGGGGCGTCCCAGAAAGGCACATACACTTCGAAGCCTTCGGTCCTGCTACGGTAAAAAGCATGCGCAAGTCAGGTTCTGCGGCGTGCAAACCTTGCCGGGTCGAGTTTGCCAATTCGGGAACTGATCTCCTCTGGAAAGGTGACTTTCCTGCGCTCTTGGATCTGGCCGAAAATGCGGGACTAGCGCTTGATTCGGGTTGCCGAGCAGGCAACTGTGGACAGTGTCTCGTGAAGGTCCGTAGCGGCAAGATCACTCACAGCAAAACTCCAGGTGTGCCTCTCGGCGACGATGAGTGCCTCACCTGCATTGACCAGCCTCAAGGCGACGTGGTCTTGGAAGCGTAAATGAATTCCTGCATGGCAAAAACTCGATCCTTACTGGCATCGAACTGCCAGACGGCAATATTGTACGGCTTAGCATTGGCCCTGATCCTAGCTCACGCATTCTCCGCCAATGCTGCCGAAACTGAGGAAGTCTTGAGTGCAATTGTCCGCGATCCGAGCAAGATGCTGGGACCCGACTCCTGCACCAAGTGTCACGAACAAGAGATGAAAGCCTGGCACGACACACCCCACTTTGCCACCTTCGAATCGCTGCATCGCAAACCTGAAGCGAAGGAAATCGTCAACCGCTTGGGACTCGGCAGTGTCAAGCGAAACGATACCTGTGTGAGTTGCCACTATACCGAGCAGCAAGTCGGCGAGCGGGTTCGTGTCGTCGCAGGGGTGTCTTGCGAATCGTGTCATGGGGCCGCACGGGACTGGATCGCATTACACAACGACTATGGCGGACCAAACATCACCCAAGGTAGCGAAACTCCCGATCATCGCCGAGAGCGGATTAAGGCCAGTGTTCAGGCGGGCATGAACAACCCTGCGAATTTGTATCTAGTTGCTCGACAGTGTCTCGCCTGTCATACGACTCCCAACGAAGCGTTGGTCAATGTAGGAGGTCATAACGCAGGAAGCAAGGAATTTGAACTCGTAACCTGGTCGCAGGGAAGGGTGCGACACAATTTCCTCCGCACCGGCGGAGCAACCAATGCCCAGTCAACACCCGAGCAACTTCGTGTTATGTATGTCGTCGGCGTGCTGGCCGACCTTGAAGCAAGTCTCCGTGCCACCGCACAAGCTACCACCAAGGCACCTTTCGGCATAGCCGCTGCCCAACGGGCCGCCGGTTTGAAACGCAAGCTCTATGACATCAGCCAACGTGTTCATGATCCGAGAATCGACGATGCCCTCTTTGCCGCGTTGAATGTCCCGCTAAAACTCCACCGAAGTACTGACCTCACCTCCGCCGCAGATGCCGTCGGCAAAGCCGCGTATGAATTCGCCGCCAATGCGAAAGGCAACGCATTGACGGCAATCGATCCGCTTTTGCCCAAACCCGCCGTCTACAAGAATTGAAGTTTCATCCTGCAAAAACTGAGTGCCAAGCATGACCCCCTGGGAAGTAACTGTGGAGCGCCCCCAACGCTGGGATGCACCCTTTGGCGACGCCATGGGCGATGCAGAAGTCGATCAACTCCTCGAACTTGATCCTTTCTACGAAATGGATCCGGCGGGGTTTCCTTCCGCACTACCGCTCCGCGAAATTCTCAAGAACGACACTCGTATCAACTATTACCCAAGCGGCGGAATCGTCGTCCGCGAGGGAGACTACGGCAACAGCGCCTTTCTCGTCCTACGCGGCAGAGTACAGGTCGTACTCTCCGGCCTTGATCCCGAGTTGCTCGGAAGACAACCGATTCGCAAACAGGGAATGTTGAAATCACTCGTGCGGATGTGGCGAAGCCCGCTTCTGCCTGAAGTTCGCCAGCAAATTCGTGCATGTCAAGATTTGGTCGTCGACAATAGCGCCGAGGTGGCCGACCTCGCCCAGACCCGCGTCTTCCTGCAAGATGTACCGCGTATCCTGGGCGACTCTCGCAAGGTGACACTCAAACCAGGTGAAATCTTCGGGGAACTGGCTGCCCTCA
The DNA here is from genome assembly GCA_041738415.1 of Bythopirellula sp. Taxonomy (GTDB): domain Bacteria; phylum Planctomycetota; class Planctomycetia; order Pirellulales; family Lacipirellulaceae; genus Bythopirellula. Next base: position 6,992 of record JBGSPU010000141.1, on the reverse strand, counting down.
CGCGCACCCCGCGATCGGCAACGGTGCTGGCTGAGGGCGAAGCATGGCTGTTGGAGATTCGCTGGCAAGGTTTGCGCGATTTGATGCGCCATACAAATTCGCTCCGCCAACACGTCGAGCAGCTTTACCGCCAAAACAGCCTGCGAGTCCACCTCCGCGAAACGCCCCTCTTATCGCAATTGCCCTCCGAAGCCTTAGAGAAAGTCGTTGCGGCAACCGCGTTCGAGTCGCACGGCAACTTTGAATGGCACGCGACATTCGATTCCTCAGGAAAGAAACGCGGCGAGACAATCATCACCGAGCCGTTGATTGCCGAGGAGGGTTCTCCCTGCGATGGCATTCTGCTGGTGCGTTCTGGATTTGCGCGGCTCAGTCACCACTTCGGCAGTGGCCATCGAACGGTCGCCTATCTGGGGAAAGGGCAAGTCTTCGGATTGACCGAAGCGATAGGGTCGACCATGGCAGCGAAATCAGTCCCATTGACCCATTCCTTGCGAGCGCTCGGTTATGTGGACGTGCTGCGGATCCCACTACAGGTGCTCGCCGAGCAGGTATTCCCGCACTTCTCGCGTGAAGCCCTGGCCGAGGTTGCCAAGAAGCATGCAGTCTCATGCACCACCGAACATTGCCAGAGTAGCGACGGTCACCTAGGCGGCGAACAACCGCGAATCGATACGCCCCTCTTGGAATTTCTCGTGGAACGGAGGTTTATCAATGGCCAACAGGCGATGCTCATCGATCTGGATCGCTGCACGCGTTGCGACGATTGTGTACGAGCCTGTGCGGCGACTCACGACAACAATCCCCGCTTTGTGCGGCAAGGCCAGCGCCACGGCCCTGTCATGATCGCCCAGGCCTGCATGCACTGTGTAGACCCCGTTTGCATGATTGGTTGTCCCACGGGCGCGATCGGCCGTGACACAGCGACCGGCATCGTCCGCATCAATGACCTCACCTGTATCGGGTGCAGCACCTGTGCCAATAGCTGCCCCTACGACAATATCAACATGGTTGAGGTCCGTGATCGGAGCGGTGCGATTCTGCTTGACCAAAACACCCAGCAGCCGATTCACAAGGCGACCAAGTGCGACCTCTGTGCCGACCAGGCTGGCGGACCAGCGTGTCAGCGCGCTTGTCCTCATGATGCCCTGGTGCGCATGGATTTGGGTAACTTGGGTCAACTTTCCGACTGGGTAAGCCGCTGAGCCAGCAGCACCACTCTTCGCACTTCTCTCACGACAAGGTAACTTGGTGACTCCGGTGGAGGTTCTCAGTCGATCCTGTGCTTAGCCCGACTGCCACGCAGTCCGGGAACCCGGAGGGCGTGGCCCTCCGGCTGGGCAATTCGGCTCATAGTATCAATTTTCAGAGTGCCATGAAATCGTTCGCTAGTCGGAGACTACGGAATAGCGTCTTAACGAGTTTTGCTGCGCTGGCAGTCGTAGGATACGCCTGGTGGAGTACGTCGCGGCTGGAGCGTCCCGCCTTTGCGACCGGCTATTTGCTGCTCACTTGCATCGTGTTTCTCGCGCTGTATAACACCCGCAAGAAACTCCCCATGATCGCGTGGACCACCTCGGCCGGATGGCTGCAAGCGCACATCTATGTTGGCATTTTTTCAGCCGCAGTTTTTGCCACACACATAGCCTGGCGGATTCCTCGCGGCGCTCTGGAAACCTCGCTTGCTGCCTTGTACCTGGTCACGTTTGCCAGTGGACTGTTGGGTCTTTACTGGACGCGAACCATCCCTCCGAAACTGGCTCGTGTCAGCGAAGAGTTTCTCTATGAGCGTATTCCCGCGCTGCGGAGTCAGGTGCAGCTCCGTGCCCAGCAGACGGTGCTGGAAACGGTCCGCGCCACCGGCAGCGAAACCCTCGGCAACTTCTACGCCCAGCGGCTCCAAGGTTATTTGGAAAAGCCCCGTGGCCTGATTTACTGGCTTCGGCCAAACAGCAAGGTTCGCAAACGTCTTCTCGCCGAATTGACCGAAGTCACGCGCTATCTCTCGGAGCCAGAATGCAAAGCGAGCGAGACGCTCTTTGCCCTGATTCGTCGCCGCGATGACTTGGATTTTCATGCCGCCATGCAGTGGCGACTCAAAGTCTGGCTGTTTGTACACATCGGGCTCACGTACCCGCTGGTGATCGTCGCTTGCCTGCATGGTTGGCTCGCACACCTGTTCTACGGAGGTGCGCTGTGAGAGAACCGCTCACCCTTGATCAAGGAGACAGCTACGAACGCCCCCATCAAAAGTGGTTTTGCGGCTTGGCAGAGGAAGGACCACCATGTCCATTAGGTCCCGGTGCGAAAGGTCGCTGTCCCCAAGCAGCCGCTTGCCATCCCTTGCGAGTAGGAGACCGCTGGCGTTGCAATCGTTCCCCTTTGCGTGGCGGGGAATGCGCCGAAGGCCCAACTCCCGAAGGTGAATGTTGCCGCCGTTACGTCTGTCGCCCCGTGCGTTCATTGCGGGCCCGCCGCGGTCGATTTGTGAGCGGCTGCCTACTGGCGACCATGGGCGCCCTCTGCCTGCTGCTCAGCGGCAACTGGCGAAATGAATGGATCGCCCCCGGCCAGCTCTCGGTGCATCATGCCCAATTGCTTGCCCGCGACGAGAATAAGACCAACCGCTGCGCGAGCTGCCATGCCGCCGGTAACCAAACGATGCGAGAATGGTTGGCCCACGTAACCGATCCCGCCCTCACCATGCCAACCCAGAGCATGCTCTGTTTGGATTGTCACAAGAATAACATCACCACCGAATTTGCCCTCTGGCCCCACAACATCGACCCCAAAATCCTGCTCGCAAACAGCGAGCCGAGTCGTCCCGACCCCGATCTTCTCCTCACATCTCACTCCTCCCGCCGCCGCGACCCCACCGCCGAAATCGCATGCAGCACCTGCCATCAGGAACACCTCGGTCCTGAGCACACCCTAACCGCGATCAGTGACCGTGCCTGTCAGGCATGCCATCGCGAAGAGTTCCACAGCTTCGCGACCGATCACCCAGAGTTCGACCGCTGGCCAGAACAACGCCGCACACGCATCGCCTTCGATCACACTTCCCACAATGCAAAGCACTTCCCTGAAGAGAAGCAAACCTTCGCCTGCAGCGACTGCCACCATCAGGACCCCAGCGGAGCATTTCAAGAAACTCTCGGTTACGAATCCACCTGTGCCAATTGCCACGACAGCAAGATCCAAGCGAGCTGGGCCTTCGGCATTGCGGTGATCTCTCTCCCGATGCTCGATGTCGACGCCTTGAACGCCGCAGGGCACGATATCGGCACCTGGCCCGAATCAGCCACTGGAGATTTCGACGGAGCGCTGCCCCTCTTCACCAAACTCTTGTTGCTTGCCGATGAGCAAGCCGCGAAGTCCATTAACACGCTGGGGCCCGATTTCGATTTCTATGACATCGACCCCCACGATTCAGCACAGTTGGAAGCAGCAACAACTATCATCCTCGCCACCAAGCAGTTGATTGCCGAGCTTGAGTCAAGTGGTCAGCCTACCATCGCCACCCGCCTGGAAAAACTGCTTGGCCGGCTACTCACCCCGGCCGAACTCACCAGAGCAACAGCGCATCTCTCACCCGCTAGTATTGAAATACTCACTAAGGAATGGCTCGCAGAACAGAACGGTAATTCGAATTCACTCACAGACGGCGACGCCGGTTCAGATCAGGTCGCCGCAGGAGGTTGGTTCACTGATCCCGTGACGCTCACCCTCCGTTATCGTCCCACGGGGCATGCCGATGTGTTTTTAACCGCCTGGATCGATATGCTAGCTGAAGCCAGCGAAGGCCAACACGGAAATGCTGCGGAGAACATGCTCGAACTGGCAATGAAGCCAACCGCTCCTGGTATGTGCGGCAGTTGCCACAGTGTCGACCGCCTGGAAAACGGCCAATTGAAAGTTAACTGGTTCGCCAAGCAACCAACCGACCTTGGCCCCCAGTTCACCGCCTTCTCCCACGCACCGCATATTTTGCAAGCCGAGTTGGCCGACTGCAACACCTGTCATCGTCTCGACCAAACAGCCAAAGTCATGAACACCTACACACAACCCGATCCCTATGCGTTTGTCCCCGACTTCCACGAGTTAACCCGCCAGAACTGCGCCGAGTGCCACACCCCTGGCGCCGCCGGAGATAGCTGCACCCAATGCCACCGCTACCACGCAGCAGGGAGTGCGGAATTCAGATGGCGAATTGCGGAATGCATCGACCCGTGGAGCCATCAAACCCATGGATTTCGCTCCCACAAATCCCACAAGCCGCAACCCGCACGAGCACATCGTCCGCGCCAACCACAGGAGCCGCGAACTCCGTGATTTCCAATTTCCCTGGTTCGGTCAGCAACAGTGCCTTCATACGCTAAAATCCCACGTTAGCCGACACTGTCCCGGTACCGCTTCGCACCACTAAACCAACGGCATGACCTTCGCCAAAAACACCGTAAACAACATCGACGCAATCCCCGCGAGCGCCAGCATCGGTGACCACGATTTCAACGCCTCACGCGGCGTGAAACCTCCCATGCGGGCAAAAATCCAAAAACCGCTGTCATTCATCCACACACCGACCATCGACCCACAACCAATCGCTGCCGCCAGATAAACCTTGTTATAGGTCAACTCCGTATCGACGATCATCGCGGCCAACATACCGCTGGCGGTAATCATGGCCACCGTCGTGGACCCTTGAGCGATTTTCAGCATACTCGTAATGCCAAACGCGAGCCACAAGAGGGCGAACCCTGTCATGGGTTGGTTGTCTCCGGAGGACAGCGTCTGGATCGCCTCCGCGACGTTGGCCTCTTTGAGCATGGCTCCCAAAGCCCCGCCCGCGGCAGTAATCAAAATGATGGGCCCCGCATCCATCAGCGACGTTTCCAACAGTTGCGAGATTGTCTTCGAGTCTGCACGCGTCTGCCGCCGGAATACCCACAACGCCGCAGTTGCCGCCAACATCATGGCCAGCAACGGATTTCCCAAGATCGCTACCGTCTGGGCGAAGAAATTTTGCGACTCCCATTCTGCGTGAGAAAACATAGTGTTCGCCGAGATCAACAGAATTGGCAAAATAATCGGTAGCGATGCCGCCCACAGACTTGGCTGTGTCGTATCGGCGCACATTTGATCATGTCCCAGGGGTCCCCTCTCCGCCGCATTGCTCAAAAACAAACGCTGATCAATCCAGTGGGCATAAACGAGACTCACCAGCGCAACCACCATTCCAACCAAGATACCAATGAGAATCATCAATCCCATATCCACGCCCAGATTGTCCGCCACGGCCAGCGGCCCAGGCGTCGGCGGCACCAAGGTATGCGTCGCCGTGGCCCCCGCTCCGATCGCCAGCAAATATTTCAGATAGTGTTTTTGAGTACGCTGATGCATCGATTTGGCTATCGGAAATAACAGATAAAAAACTGTGTCGAAAAACACGGGAATCGAAAGCACGAACCCACTGGCCGTCAATGAAAGCCCCCCGCGTTCCTGGCCAAACAAACGCAGAAACGCCTGCGCAAGTTTGTCGGCAGCCCCGCTATCCAGCATGCACTTGCCGATGACCACGGCCATCGCGATTGGAATTCCGATCTTCCCTGCCGTCGTTCCAAAAGCCTCCGCCACCCGGGTGATTTTCTCTGTCGCTGCGCCCGGGGCCAGCAGACTTACCACGATAGCTGCTGTCACCATCGCAAAAAAAGCATTGAGCCGCAGTACCACAATCATCCCCACGACGATTGCAATACCCAGCACGAGAATCCACAGCGGAGAGAGAATTGGCATAAAGTTTTGGATAAACGAGAAAGGAACAAGTCGATGGCTCGCCCAGTATAGCGCACCACGCTCTTCCCACAAACCCATACCTTCAGCCACGGCGCAGCCCCTGTTGTTAACCGCGACGTCATTTTCTTGTTAGCCACGACGCCGAGCGCCAACGCAGCGGAGCGCGCTCCCAACCCTACAACACCTGCGTATCAGTCACGCCCAGGTCGATCTTGAGTTGCGGGATGACGCTCTGGCGAAGTTGGCTATCCAAGCGGGCGTACTTGCCCAGCTCGTCGGCAATCTCCGTGTCGGTCATTTGCGCCCCTCGACCGTAGAGTCCCACATCGAAGGCGGCAATACGCACCCCGATCAGCACCAACCGCAAATCTGCCAGCAAAATCTGCTTGTCGCTGCGGTCTAATCCCTGCACACCATCGGCAAGTCGCAATTGCCATTGTCGCAGCCGATCGGCCAATTCTCCAAACTGGTCGCACTGCCGTCGGAACCCGGCCACCCCATCTTGATCCGGCCGCGCCTGGCAACCCACCAGTGCCGCGAAGTCGCTGTTTCGCGCATCAGCCGCTTCCAGCGCTGCCTCAATGCACCCTTCCATCGTCAGTTCCAACAGATCGGTTTGAATCATCGTAAGATGCCTCGCAAGTTGCTAATCAGATAAGACGCGGTAGCGGCGACCAAACGAGCATTCGGTCCCCAACATCAAGCCTAATCACGATCCGCCAGGCGATCAAGAAAATGGTGTCCGGCCGCTCGATCTGGGCCGAATTTGGCGATTTTCCTGGGTGACAATGTGTCATCACAGCCAGTGAGAAACTCGACAAGAAGCTCAACAACCGATTGGCAGGCCCGTTAGCCGCTCCCCCTGGTTAGCCGCGACGCGCCGCTGAGTGGAGCTCAGCAAAGCGGAGCGCGGCGATCACGGCACCCAGCGCATTTCCAATTCCCGCCCATTAGCCGCACAGTCGCGCAGATAATCGTCCCTTGCCCACCATTGCAGAAGCACTTTGACAATCTGAATCCTGGCCGGTCAAAGAGATCGAAAAGCGTTCGCCCAGGCCCTTAGTTGGACAGCGCCACTTTGGGCCATGATAGCATGTTTAAGGTTGTTTGTGCATTGAGTTTACGTCAAGGGCCTTCGATTGCTGTTGCCGTCAGGAGATAGAAAAGACGATCCTCCGCGTTGTTCAACAGTCCCAACA
>JBGSPU010000119.1:0-15508 GCA_041738415.1 Bythopirellula sp. | reverse complement strand
GTTCGGATTGCAGGCTGCAACTCGCCTGCATGAAGCCGGAATCGCTAGTAATCGTGGATCAGCATGCCACGGTGAATATGTTCCTGAGCCTTGTACACACCGCCCGTCAAGCCACGAAAGTGGGGGGGGCTTAAAGTCGCCAAGCTAACCGTAAGGAGGCAGGCGCCTAGAGTCAACTCCGTGATTGGGACTAAGTCGTAACAAGGTAGCCGTAGGGGAACCTGCGGCTGGATCACCTCCTTTCTAAGGATTTCTTAGAACTTCATCCGGCGGACTGGTCACTTCAGTGACCAGTTTCAAAGGGTGATGAAATCTTCAACGTCGGTGACGACGTTGAAAAACATGGGGACAGTCCTTGTGATGGCATAGAAGTCAGCCGCGAGCCGAGGGGTTCATCCCCTCGGTCTTAAGGCAAGCTACCGAATTGATATTTGAGAAACCCGGCCCAGAGTTAGCCGCTCTGGGTCGGGTTTTTTTTTGCGCTGAGCTTGGCAGCCAGAAGCGTGAGTGCCCCGAGACGTGGGCCACGGACCGTCACAGATGAAATACGGACGAAAGAATTTGTGCTACTAACAGTAAAAGTTTTCGCAGTCTGCGCAATTTTATGGAACATGACTCATTGAATTCTAACCCAGTAGGGGCTTCACTCCACAGCCCAGCGGTCGCCTGTACTCAGGCGCACCCTGGGTCAACTGTGGAGTTTCCGGCCCACGTCGCGGCGGATTGGCTGGGCCACTCAACGCGGGCCGCCCACAAACACTATTGGCAGACCACCGATGCCGACTTTGAAAAGGCTCAGCAGTCAGAGGACGTAAGGGAAGATAACGAAGCGAAAGACGAGCGGGAAGCCGCTGAAAATCCCGCTGATTGCGGGTCGTTACATTACTATACAGGTGTTCAAGTGGGCGATACAAGACTCGAACTTGTGACCCCTAGCTTGTCGAGCTAGTGCTCTAACCAACTGAGCTAATCGCCCTGTCGTGTTAAAATGCCGGCGGATTCGTTTCCTGCTAGCACTGTTTCCTGACAGACTCCAGAAGTGTAGCATTCTCAACCATTACATGGTAGGGCCTGTGAATTGGCCGGGAAATCACGGCTTGTCAGGGAGGGCATTATTCGCTCTATTGAGGGGCGGTTCCGCAAGATGATCCCTTGAGATTGGCGAGGACGGAACTAGGCGGTTGCTGAGTGATACTCAGGGAATTTACAGGGAGCGAGCGATGCTTAAGGACAGGCAGGAAATTTTGGTCGTGGGGGAACTTGCGCTCTTCTTGGCGACTTGGGTCGCGGTCATCTTTGGGGCCATCGATCATTATCGTCACCGGGAACATCTATTGCCGAGTGACAGCGTCGCTTCTTTTCAGGGTGCAGATTCTGGCGAGCCCGATCGTAAGTGAGTTGTCGCTGGTCCGAGTGCCGCGAAGCAGCACGGATAGATAACACATAGGTTTGGCTTGTACAGATTTGGAGCCAAGTCCGTTATGCTCACCTTGCTTCGATTTCTTCGCTCTTCGCAGAGACCTCTTCTCGTTCAAGGCCTCCGTTGTTTGTCGAGACGTCAGGATTCGTCTCAATAGGTTCGGGTGTCGCATCCGCAATCTTGATGTCGTCGCGTTGGTCAGTCTGCTGACGTTTCCTTAAGTAAAGCTTGATCGGAACTTCTTCGAAGTGCAGTTGACTTCGCACCGTTCCCAACAGGTACCGCTGGTAAGACGGTTCGATGCCTTTGGGATCGCTGCAAAAGAGCACCAGGGTAGGGGGTTGTACGCCGACCTGGGTTCCATAGTAAATCTTGGGTCGCCGATTTTGGTGCATGGGAGGGGGAACGCGCGTGATGGCCTCGCGCAGAAGTCGATTCAGTTGACCTGTAGGAATTCTCATGAGCGACTGCTTGAAGAGCATTTGGCCGTGATTCAAGAGCGCTTTGACATTCTTGCCGGTTTGGCCCGTGATGAAGGCGATGGGGGCATACCGCATCGTGCGGAAGGTATCGTGCAGATAGCGGACCCATTTCTCTGTGGGCATAGTCTTGGCAACCATGTCCCATTTGTTGACGACCAGGATGCAAGGTTTGTACTGCTGGCTGATGTAGTCGCACAGTTGTTTGTCGACTTTGCTGATCCGCTGCGTGGCGTCGAGAAATAGGAACACGAGATCGGCACGACGAATGCTGCGTTGAGCGCGGTGGGTGCCATAGAAATCAATCGACGCGCTCCTGCTTTGGGGGCGGCGAATGCCTGGCGTATCGATCGCGACAAAAGATTTCCCATCAAGTTCGAAACGCACATCGACACTATCGCGAGTCGTGCCAGGAATTTCGCTGACAATCATCCGCTGGGTTTTGGCCAAAGTGTTGACGAGTGTGCTCTTACCTACGTTGCGGCGGCCGACGATCGCCACTTTCATTTCTGGCTCACCTTCGGGATCGCTCGAGCCATCGGGTTCCTCAGGGGGGAGGCGTTCGAGAATCGAATTCAAGAGCACGGACCGATTGCGGTTCTGCTTGGAGCTGATCGGAACGAAATTTCCGCGGCCAAGCCGATAGAATTCGGAAGCCAGCTCGTCGAACTTGGGGTCGTCGGCTTTGTTCGCCACGCAGAGTACGGGAACATCAAGGTTGCGAAGTCGCCGACCCACTTCTTCATCCAGCGGGACAAGCCCTTCGCGGGCATCGACCACCAACAGGATCACCGACGCGGAATCGATAGCCAACTGGATTTGATCTTCGATATGTTGCGTGAGTCGGTCGACATCCTGGATGCCGATTCCACCGGTGTCGACGAGTTCGAAGAAACGCCCCTCATACTCCATGAGGTAGTCGACTCGATCTCGTGTGACTCCTGGCTGATCTTCCACAATGGCAATGCGCAGACCGGCGAGCCAGTTCAACAAGCTGCTCTTGCCCACATTAGGTCGGCCTAAAATGACAACACGTGGAACTCCCATCAGACCTCAAACCTCCCCAGATACCAAGCGATTCTCAATACTCTATCTTAGTCGAGAATCGTGCCCAAAGCCACGGTTGAATTTAGCGGGGTCTTATCATCTGACAGGGAAATCCGTACACTCTAGGTCTCAGGCGGTGCCGGATCGACGGGATTTTTACTGGAATCTATGAGTTCCCTCTCTTTTCGCCCGCTGGCAAGCAAGAACCTTATTGAGAAAACTTAAGATAATCTCTCGCAAAGACGCAGAGACAGTGGAGGAGAGATGCGGTTGCTCTCTCTGTCTCTGCACCACGGCGAGTGAAAAATGTGATTGCGGCAATTGTTGTTGCTGCGGTAATTGGGCAGTCGAGGCAGCCAGATGGCAGAGATATCTAGTCCGGAGCTAGTTCGCATGGCTCAGCAGATGCTAGAGAGCCTGTATGCTGCGGGTGTGCGGCAACTCCCCACCTCAAAAGGCTCGCAGAGAGTGGTCTTGCCTCGTGCAGAGGATAAGTTGGATTCGCAGCGCAGCTCGTTGGATTCTCAACCGCTGACGCCTTTGCAGGAGAACCCGGAAGGAACTATGCCACAAGTCAAATCATCTGCCTCCACCCTGGAAGTTCTTCGCGAGGAGGTTGCTCGCTGCACGTTATGCCAGGAATTAGCGGAGACTCGCATACAAACCGTGTTTGGGGTCGGGAATCCGCAGGCCAGGCTCTGCCTGCTGGGGGAAGCGCCAGGTGCTGACGAAGATCGCCTGGGAGAGCCGTTTGTGGGCCGGTCTGGCCAGCTTCTTACGAAGATCCTGGAAGCATGCAACCTTCGCCGGGAGGACGTGTACATCTTGAATATCCTCAAGTGCCGGCCCCCCAAAAACCGCAATCCGTTGCCTGCTGAATCTCAGAATTGTCGTCGCTATCTGGACCGACAGTTGGAGTTGATCCATCCTGAGTTTATCTGCTGCCTGGGGGCCGTTGCCGCTCAGAATCTGCTTGAGACGTCAGAGGCCATTGGGCACCTGCGGGGTTCGATTCACAGCTATCGTGAAATTAAGGTGATTTGCACCTACCACCCCGCCTATTTGCTCCGCAACCCAGCGGCAAAGAAGGATGCCTGGGAAGACATGAAGTTCTTGATGCGGAAAATGGGCACGCCGGTGGACTGACATTTCGTCCGGTTTTGCTGGCCTTGCTGGCAGGGAAATAGGGGGACATTGCGGGTCATAACGGTCCTGATCGAACCTTTTTGGAATCTCTCTCTTTTCAGGCCGCAAAAATATTTCCAGAGTGGCAGGTTGTTGATAAAGTCAAACATATGGGGTGTGGAGCGCAGAATTGCTGCGCTATCCCGGCGCCTAGTTTGTTCTGATTACCCTCTTTGGCAGAAGCCATGAATCTACCTGACTCACACCAAACGGATGACGTGGAGCACCTGATGCGAAATGCCCAGTTGCGGGATGCCTTGGAACCGCTCTACGACGAGTCCATCGGCTGCGTGAATGCGAACGTGATGTCGACTTCCAGCGAGAATGAGTTTTTGCAGTCGATGCTTGAGTGGGAACGTGCACCGATCTTGCCGATCTGCGAATGGTTTGATCCGCCACTTGAATTGCCTTCTCCGGAGCAACTCGATGGAAAACTTCTGCACAAAATATTGCACCAGACAATCCACCTCTTGTTTGAGAAGAACGTTGTTCTCGACTTTACTGAGCACTTGTCGGATCGCCAACTTTACTACCTCATCTATCGCGATATTCTCCCTTCGTTTGAAAAGCGAATCGCTCGCCGTACGAACTACCTCCATTGGGATTGTGCGAACGTGGGTGACGATCCCGAGGCCTGGCTCCGCTACTATGCGTCTGAAGCTGAGCGGCAAGCCTGGGCTGAAGAAACGGGCGGCTATCCGCCTCAAGTGGAAGAGCCGCCATTTCCACGCCGGGTGCCACGGGCGCCGTTGTGAGATGGCGTTAAGCCGCAATTGGGGGTTAGATTAATTCTGGCCAGAGGCTGTCGCTGATTAGGAGGCCCTCGCGTGTGAGACAGACCCGCTCTCCATCGTCGACGAGCATTCCTAAATCAACGAAGCGGCGAATTGCTTCGGCGGCCAACTCTTCGAGCGTGAACCCGGTCTGGGTCGCAAAGGTGGTGCGCTCGATTCCTGCGATTCTCCGCAGGCCGAATACCAGCACTTCGCGGGCTCGAGCAAGATCGTCGAGTCGCTCTTCCTCCGCAACGGGGGACTCGCCGCGCTGGACACGTCGCAGATAAGTGGTCGTGCTGCGGTGATTGGTCTGGCGAACTCCGGCGACATAACGTGCGGCTCCGGGACCGGCGGCGAAGTAGCCCTGTCCCGACCAATAGATTTCGTTGTGTCGGCTGCGATGTTCTGGACGGGCGAAGTTGGAAATCTCGTAGTGGTCGAAACCTGCCTCGGCCAATCGGTCGATGGCCATGAGATACATGTCTCGTTCAAGTTCTTCAGCAACAGGAATCAACTCGTGATGTTGCAGGCGGTTCCAAAACTGTGTTCCCCGCTCGAAAGTGAGGCCGTAGGTGGAGATGTGGTCCGGTTCGAGTCGGATTGCCTGCGTCAGATCAGACTCCCATTGGGCGAGTGTTTCTCCTGGCGTGCCGAAGATCAGATCCAGGGAGACACTGATCCCAGACTGGCGGCTTAGCTCAACTGTGGAGCAGATGTCTTCCGCAGAATGATCACGTTCGAGCAGAGTCAGTTTCTGGCTGCGGAAGGATTGGCTACCCAAGCTCAGTCGATTCACGCCCTGGGTGGAGAGAGTCTGGATTTTCTCGGGATCAATATCTCCTGGATTGGCTTCGACGGTCCACTCGTAGCCTTCGGCAAGTGGATGCCACTTGAGCGCCACCTCGCAGAGTTGGAGCAGGTGTGCGGGGGAGAGATAAGTGGGAGTCCCCCCGCCGAAATACATCGTATCGACGGGACGTGGCATACCGAGCCAGCTTAATTCCGTTTCGATCCCAGCAAGCAGCGGTTCTACGAGATCATCCCTGCCGGTGATCACGGTGAAATTGCAGTAGCCGCAGCGATGCACGCAGAACGGCACGTGGAAGTATGCAGCACGGGGAGGAGGGAAATTCATCACACTGCCTGACTAGATCCAGTGGAAGCGGCTATCCATGGTACTCGCCAGGCTGGTTTTGCATAGGTCGTGCTTTGGAACCGCCTAGCGAGATATCTGCGGAACGTTCCTGTGAATGGTCACCGCAAATGTGAACTTCATGAGAGGCTACGAAGTTCGTGCCAATGGATGTCGTTTCTTGTGTGCAATCGACTAGCTGCTTCATCGACGTCGGGATAATCTTCTGCCAACCGTGCGCCAAGATGCACAGGGTGCAATTGGCTACCTTCGCGAAGCAAATACGTTTCGGCGACTGCTGTCTGGAAGTTGGCTAGAGCAGGACATGCTTCGCTGAACGCTTCCGATAAAGCGGAATTGTGTTGATCGCTTGGGGTTATTAACATCGTGCGGCGCCGATAACCGCAATTGAGCGGCCCTCCATCGAGGAGAGACAAAGCGCTCGCCGCCAACTGGGTAAGGTCGGTCACGGAGGAAAACTCCGCCATGTCTCTTGCTTGCTCGGCGAGTAGTTCGGATATTTTCTGACTTAATTCATTTCCTTGAAGCTCATTGCCTTGGAGAATCGTGCAAAGTTTGGCGACGATTCGATCGCAGGCCGATAATACATCACTACTATCGATCGTGGGTTGATCGTTCGCATTCGGTAATTCAAATGTTTCGATAAACTGCAAGAATGCATCGGCAATGCATTTAATATTGGCTGAACGAATTTTGCACTGGTTCGAAGATGTTGCGTCGTCTGTAGTGTCCTCGGCAATTGTCGTTGTCTTGGGAAAGTGCGCCAGTATCGCATGGGCAAACTGTGAATTTGCATAGTGAGCAAAGAATTTCGCATCGCTATCAGTGTTTTCCGAGCCGTGCATTAACCAGTAGTCTACCAGAGAGCTGATTAGATGCTGTTGATGAACGGATCGATAGGAGTTAGCAAGCTGGCCCAGATTGATACAGCTAAAAGTGCGTAGTGCAATGGGTTCAGCTACTTCCTCTTCCGTCGAGCGAAAAACCTCCAAAACTGGCCTAGTCCTGCCACTCGCTTCTAGCAACAAATAGTCTGCGATTGATTGCAGTGTTAAATCGCCAACCGTCCGGTCACTTCGAATTGGAATTGCAACAGTAAAGATCTCGTCGAAGGGTCGCTTCGGCAACTCGTAGCGTGATGCGGGACCAGGCGGAGGGCTTTCTCCACAGTTGCCATGTATCTGAGTATGAGTAAGTTCAGTGAGCAATGAATACATATTGGCGGCGGCAAGTGAATCGGTACTCCCAGTATGAAACGTGCTTCCTAAAATGCCATGTATCACCACCTCTTGAGAAAACTCCTGACAAACCGACCGGACTGCCTGAGCAAGATCGATGATCGTACCGCTCCCCGTGCCACCGCTCATTCCTGCTAGCAGTACCACGCGAATTGGCCGTGGAAGCCCTGCTTGGCTGTGATCGTGCTGTGCTAGCCAATGAAGTTGTTTCTGCAAAGCGGCAAATACCGCTTCCGCATGATCGACAATTGCTATCCGTCCCAGTGGTCGAAAACCACGGGTCTGTAACGACCGTGGGATATTATAAAGCCACCGGCGGCTTACCCATCGCAACAGGTTTTGTGATTCTTCGCGGTACTGATTTGGTCGGCGCAGTGGTATGTGAAGCTTTTCCTCGCACGATAGAGAGTCTTGATATTCTCCCCCGAAAGCGTCCTTCAAACTTTCACGTTCGGTATCAATCGTCAGCCAAGCTATCGCACTCACGCCCTCTAGATCATGCACACTGGCTCGGTTGCGGATGACTCGGAGCATCTTGATGCCCAGGCCCCCCACGCCGACAAAGAGGGTCGGGACCGATGCAGTTGCCGTGCCGTGTTCAAAATCGGGGATTTCGATCTCTTCAATCGTGGAGTCGACACGAGGAAATAACTGCGGAGATGGTCGGGCTGGTTTTTCTTCTTTCGTGTGATTCGAGAGATCATTCGAACGCTTGATCTCCGAAAGCACCATCGTTGCAGCAGTGCCTTCAGATTCTTCCATGGGTTTGGTATCAAGTAAAGCGGTTGATTTTGTATCGTCGTTTTCTGTTTCAGTGGTTGGCTGCGCACTCTTGTGGTCGCATAGTACCCTGGTTCTTGCAAAGCTAGTCTGCGCGCCCGATCGCAATGCGTTCACAAAGTCGCGGCAACTGGAGAAACGGGCCGTGGGATCCTTTTCCAGAGCCTTTCCAACGACGTGACGATCCTCCTCGTTGAGTTGATTGAGATTTGGCTCTGACAAAGTATGCTGTTTTGCTAATTGAGCAGGTGTACGACCGGGAAATGGGAGCGAGCCCGTTAGCATATGTTGATAAACGATAGCGAGACTGTATTGATCGCTGCGAGAGGAGGGATTGTCGTCGTAAATCTCAGGGGCGGAATAGAGGGGCGTCATGCCTCCCATCATCGAATTAAGCGTCTTTGAGGCCAATTCTTTGACGAGGCCAAAATCAGCCACCTTAATATGATCCCCCACCACCAGCAGGTTTTCTGGTTTGATATCCAGGTGCTGGAGTGAGTGTTGTTCGACGAGGCAATCAAGAGCTTCGGCAGCATCCCACATGTAGGCGATCAGCTCATCGCGCGGTATCCCCGCATGGCCTTTGGATCGATAACTCTTAAAGCAGTCGCTGAGGCTCATGTCAGCTAATTCAGTGACTATTACGAGCCGGTTGTTGACTATTTCATATCGTTCAATAGACAGTACAAACGGATGGCGAACGCTCTTGATCCGATCGAGTGACTTGAGTTCTCTTTCCGCCATTCCTTCATCGCAGTGTCCATAAACAATCTTAATTGCCTTCTCGACACCACCAGGCGCAGTTGCTTTCCACACTTCGCCGTACCCGCCCGCTCCGAGACGATCTACGACGGTGTAGCCTAATGGAAGTTCAATGCTGTGAGCGATTGTGGTTGACATGCAACGTGGCCACTACTTGGCGAGATATTGTCAAACTAGACCGAAATCGGAATAGCATTCGAGCTTACTATGTCAATGGGAGTGGAGGGATTGCTGAGAACCAGGTTTAAGCCAAACTCATTCGCCGCTTGACGATCTTGTTCAGTTAGCCCGACCGGCAGCACTACCCTGATATCAGTAGCTTCGCAAACTGAAACTAGATTTCTAAGTTGCTCCATCCGTCTCGGATGGGAAGAAATGCCTCGGACCAATGTGGGTGCGAGTACCAGCAGATCGGGTGACGCAAGTTTCATCTCACCGACACAAGTGGCTCCACCGGAAAAATGGTCGAATGCCATTTCTGCCCCGAGTACTTTCAACTGTGCGCAAACAGCTAACGTGGCGGGCGATTGCACTGCCCATTCCCAGGGAAGTATGATTCCTAGCGATTGACTGCTCGTTAAGCAATCCAAAGCCTGTTCCCAGGCAACACAAAGTCGGTTGTCGAGGCCCGAATGCAATTCTCCTCGCATCAGAATTGAGTCCGCGGAGGATATTTCGTCCGCATGGACCGCGGTAAGCTGCCACGCCAGTTGTTGTATTCGTGTAGCAGTCGAACAACTATCGTGCGCGTCAGTCGCATGTAATCGCGATGCCAGTGGCTCATCGATTGAGACGATGGTTGCTTGATCTGTTTTCGACGGGCAGTCAAGGACACTCGTATGGCAGAGCGGTATAGCTTGCCACAGGAGGGCTTCATTCAACTCGCGAGATGCCAAAAGATTGTTGGCAAATTCAAATTGCGGATCGATTTTCCGCTTATCTGCCAGCGGTTGGGTAACCATGCGTTCCAGCTCTCCAGTCGCAGAAGACAGAAAAGTAAGCTCCGTCTCCGCGATTCTTATTGAATCGCCGTCTTCAAGTAGCGCATCGGAAATGGGTTGGCCGTTAATTGCCGTTCCGTTGGTACTGTTCAAATCACGGAGCCGATAGCCAGAAGCCGTTTTCGACAATTGAGCGTGCTCGCGCGAGATGCTTTCCAATTTGATTTGCAACTGCGCACTTTCACCGCGACCAATAATAAACGGAAACTCCTCGATGACAATCGTTCTGAGAGTTGGGCTGTTTATTGGGTAATACTCAAGCCGAGGCTGAGAGTCGCTTGCATTGCGCATAGTTATTGCCACAGAATCTACACCTCAAAGTGATGGAAAAGGACAAATGATATGCCAGCAGACAGGAATCCCAAGGCTGCTGGCTGGCTGCATCGGACCGACTTACTTGATGGAAAAGATACCCGTTCATTCGAAGCCTAGCATATCGGCTGTCTGGAAATGAACATAATCCCATTCTGATCATAAGAATAAATGCTAAAGTTCAATAGTACGAAGGTCTTATCTCTCATGTCCCAGATGAAACGAGGTTCATGTGACTTCCACGGCAATCCCATTTCCCATCACGATCGTATCAAGTGATACAACCGCGCTCCGAGAGATCTCTTGGACATTGTCATCCTTCGGCTATCAAGTCGTGGCCTCCTCCGACTGGAGCGAACATGCCGCTTGGCGACAGATGGTTATTCCTTCTTTGCTTTTGCTTGACGCCCGTGATGAGGAGGAAATCAAGGAGGTATTGTCCTCCCCGCGTACGACTCCCTTTGTCTATCGGATCGCGTTTTATGAGACGATCCCCAATCCAGATCGGCTGCTAGATTTGGGGGCTGATGACTTCATTCGCTATCCGGTAAATATTGGGGAACTACTTTCTCGCCTCAAGAACGGTGGCCGACGCTTGGAATTCGAAAGACGATTTAAGATGACAGAGTCGTTTGATCAGCAGCCGGGAATAATCTCTAAGCGTCGATTTATACAGAAACTAGAGCGGCAACTGCATAACAACCGTGATGCTCATGACGGAGCTCTGGTAGTGATGGGGATCGATTCTCTCGAGAGACTTCAAGCGCAATATGGCTTCTCTGCCGTAGAAGATGCGACCACACGGTTGGCTCAATGTCTGAATGCCGAACTCTCCAGCGAAGACTTTTGTGGAATCGTTCAAGAAGGGATATTCGTGGTACTGCTCCAAGAATGCACCGTTAGCGAAGGGGTGCAGTTTGGGGAGGATATCTCAAAACAGTTTAATGAGCAGTCTACTGCGGCAGACGGGAAGAGAGCCCGACAATCAGTTTCCGGAATAGTACTCAACTGGCCAACTGGTGAAACTGCGAATGATGCAGTTCATCGAGGGGTGACAGCCCTGGGATATGTCAGGTGTTCCGGAGGAAGTCTTGTTCTTGACGTTAACGAAATTGAAGAAGAGTTTTCCACCTGGAAACGACAGTTCCCTTCCTACCATGAAGTGAATGCACGACACATGATGGAGGCACTACCACTGGTGTTGTCTATCGATGACCCAACGTTAATCGACAGGCAGGGACTCGGAGTCTATGCCTTCGCTTCAGGCCAATCCTTGCCACCGTGCGTTCCCGTGGTGGATGAGATGGGGCACTTACTCGGTGTCGTTGATACCGTCGCACTTCGAGAGTATGGAAGCGACATTTTCGGATCATTAGACGAGCATCTTGTGCCGGTGTCAGATACGGTATCAGGCAGTGCGCCCTTAGACGAAATTGTCAACACTTTGGCGATATCACCAAAAGACTACCTGGTGGTAGTCGAGAATAAAAAGCCGATCGGCTATATTAGCTATGAAAATCTCGCCGCCATCACGGTCGATCCGATGGATCGGCAGGACGATTCATTCAAGGAGCTAGCGGACACGGGATTGAACTCTTTGGTAGTTCCACTTGGCCAGTTAATTTGACGTCTGCTGTTGCGGTGCCAGGCTACTCTTTGTTGCCCACGGCTGTGAAGTAATTGTTCACGGCATGGTCGAGAATATCGTTGGTGGCCACCAGAGGGAGCTCGTTGTATTCACAGAAATGGGCCACTTGATCCAAAAGATCACGAGCATGGCAACGACGCATGGGACGATCACATGAATCAAAGTGCTGGGAAATCAAGTACTCCAGAACGTCAAACGTACATTCTATTTTCGACTTTTTAGCAAACGTTTCAAAGAGTTTGGTGAACTCTTGACGCGAAGGAGCACCGACCTCGATCTTGAACGGTATGCGTCGCAAAAAGGCGTCGTCTGCCAGTTCGCATGGTTCCAGATTGGTCGAAAAGATGATCAATTGCTCGAAAGGAACTTCTATTTTTTTCCCATTGGCCAGGCTCAGGTAGTCGATGCGATTCTCTAGGGGGACAATCCAGCGGTTGAGCAATTCCGTAGGATTGACCTGTTGGCGACCAAAGTCGTCAATGAGCAGACTGCCACAATTGCTTTTGAGTTGCAAGGATGCCCCACTGACGTGACTCACCGGGTCGTGATACAACTCCAGGCTGTCCATCGTCAATTCACCCCCGACGACAACCGTAGGTCGGCGAATTCGTATCCAGCGTCGATCTAGATTCGAAATACTGATTAGCTTGCTGGCAGTCGATTCTACCGGCACATGGCACGATGCATCAAAGAATTTGATGACCTGGCCATCTTCAATAATGGCGTGGGGAACTAAAATGTTCTGACCAAAGCAGCGAGTGATCCGTTGGGCAATCGTCGTTTTCCCGTTTCCGGGTGGTCCGTAGATAAACATCCCCTTTCCCGCACTAATTGCTGGGCCAAGCTTCGCCAGCATCTCGGGTTCGACGTTGATGTCGGAAAAGGCCTTTTCGAGCCGATCTCGCTTTGGCTTTTCGGTGCGGATCGTCTGTGCCTGCACAGAGTCTGCATAATCATCCAATGGTACTGGAGCTGGCCCGGAGTAAGCACACTCCTGGGTCGCAACTCGTGCCCGTTCACGTCCTTGATCGGTCAACTGATAGATATGATCCCCCAACATGGCCGAGCCAGCGAGTGCAAGATACTGCCGTTTCCGAAGATCGGTGAAAAGGTCCTCAAGAATGGCAACTCGTAGGCAAATGCGTTCGGATATCTGTTTTCCAGTTAGCGAACCCACGGTCTGGATGATCTTGAGAATCAAGTCCTCGACAAACGTGGCGTTTAACCCGGTCTCGGCAAGAGTGTTTGGCTCTTCCGGTAAAAAACCTTCATCAAGACCCAGCGCTGAGATTAGCGCTTCTTGAGAGTCAGATGGCGAAGAGTTCCAGGTGGCTTGATTAGCGGGGGTGGGAAGCGCTGATACTTG
The DNA here is from genome assembly GCA_041738415.1 of Bythopirellula sp. Lineage (GTDB taxonomy): Bacteria > Planctomycetota > Planctomycetia > Pirellulales > Lacipirellulaceae > Bythopirellula. Next base: position 2,341 of record JBGSPU010000119.1, on the reverse strand, counting down.
GGGAGGTACTGACGAGCTTGGTTCTTCGTTCGACACGTTCTGTTGCTCGTCTTCTGTTGTGTTGGTAGTCAATTTGCGACTTAACTGCCAGCCAAAATTGGTTAGTTCATATTGCTTTGGTGCGTCTCCCACTCGGAGGAGCTGCAATTCAATTAATTCGGAAATCGCGTCGCAGCACTTTTGGGCGTAGTTAGGGTCTTGCAGATTGTAGAGCTTATCCTTGCCAGCCCTGACGGCAGGTCCCCGTGTATCAGAACGAGTGGCGATTTCTAGCTTCCCACTATTCCTAGCGGCAAGCCGAACCACGTCCTGCTCTTCCGGTTTTAACGATTCTGGGGCAGCAATTGTGTGCATAGAATAGGTTCCCCGCGGTTACCAATGGCTCTAGGAGAAGCGTAGCATATTCCCAATAGGGCTTAGGGGTGACCTTCCCCCGAAACTGCATGAGCTGAAATTTTTCTGCGGGAAGAGAGACCTGCTGATTCAATTCCAGGGCTAGAAACAACCATGCCAGGAGCTTCTACAGCCAGAAGTGAGCTTACTTTAACTCAGCAGTTGCCTGCGGAAGCTGCGGATCGACCAGCCCCCGTTTGCCGCGACCTTCCTGGTCAATTCTGCGATTGACGTCACTCGTGATCGAAGGAATGTCTGCTTGCCAATACCTTTCTTGCTCTTCCCGAGAGACCTCTTGGAGCGGCCTGACGATGCGAAAACCGATGTCGATTGCTTCGTCGCTAGCAAACCACCAAGGACTCTTGGGGGTATTGGGATCGTAGCTGCGAAGTTCTTCGTCGTCGCTTGCCCTACGGCTAGCAGAGCGGCAATCGGCTGGGGAAACATACATCGAGCCACCGCGCAGGACGCGCGGATAGAGCTTCGTCGGCCAGCAAAGGGTTTCTTGGGTGGTCCAGACGCGATCTGGCAGCGATGCGTACCAATCCGGGCGGTATTCATCGAGGACCCACTCGGCGGCGTTGCCGTGCATGTCGTACAAACCCCAGGGGTTAGGGCGTTTCTGTCCCACGACATGCGTCTCGAAGTCGGCGTTGTCTTCAGTCCAGGCATACTCATCGATCTCGTTGGGATCGTCGCCGAAGTAGTACTTCGTGGTGCTGCCAGCGCGACAGGCATACTCCCATTCACTCTCGGTGGGAAGTCGATAGAAGTCTCCCGTCAGTAGACTCAGCCACTTGGTATATTGCTTGGCAGCAAATTGACTCATCGAAACCGCCGGCTGATTGGGGTCTTCTCCCGCTTGAAAAGTAAAGCTGGGATCGTAGAGCTTAGAGGGGGCGGAGATCGCGTCGATCTCATTCTCTTTAGTCAACTGGCGAATGTCTCGGTCGTCGAACTTCTCGAAGACGCTACACAGATTCATGAACAGCTTGTATTCGGCCCACGTGACCTCATGCTTGCCCATCCAGAATGGGGGAACATCCACTTTGACGACGGGCTGTTCGTCTGCAGCGGCATCTGACTGGGAGCTTCCTTGCTCGAATTGCCCACCTGGGATGGCGAGCATCTCAAAAGCGACTTCCGTGCCCGGAATCTGAACATGATAGGATTTGAGGGTGCTGTCTGCTGCAGCGACTGGAGGTTGCTCACTTTCAATCGTTGCCTGTCCTGCAGAGGGGGCTGCCCGAAAAAACCAGGAAGCATGTAAACAAAAGGCAACAAAAAAGAATAAACGCAGAGGCCGCTGAGACGCAGAGTTACGCGGAGATTCCGATGTTTTCATCCTCTGCTACTCCGCGTTCTCTGCGGTAAAGCCCATAGCGACTTGCGAAAATCCTCTTGCCAAATACCGCACACCCTTATCAAGCAACGGTCGTTCTTCCCGGAATGTCCGGGGCAATGTCAAACGGAAAGAAGGTGCTACTACCCGCCCTGGCATTGGGAAGTGTCACTCACTCAAGCAAGGACTTCGCCGACTTGCTGACAAGTGCATTGCTGTCATCACTTAGCTTCTCCAAAATGTTGGTCAGTCGAAGTTCACGATGTTGTTGCATGATCTTGACCACGTAGAGGCGGACCCACCATTCGCTGTGTTCCGACAGTTTCACAAGTTGTTCCTCGGCTTCTGGCGAAGCTTCTTGGTGCCGCTTCTGAAAGCCGTTTGCTTTGAGCCAAATGGCGTTGCTAACGATATGTTCGGCGAGACGAATTTCCTTGGAATTGAGCGTTGGTAGTTGCTTACCTATCAGGTCTTGCTGCTTCACTTCTTTGGCCGGAGGTAGCGGACGTATCGGGTTTTGTCCATTGTTTTCTTGTTGCAGCCGAGCATCAATGTTCTTGCGCATCTCTTGCAGTTGGGCAATCGTCTCATCGCGCCGACCAACTT
>JBGSPU010000118.1:0-12360 GCA_041738415.1 Bythopirellula sp. | reverse complement strand
GTGATGTCGATGATCAAGAGAAGGCAGGGATCCCATGTACGTGGGCACAATTATTGGAGCCAATGCCGAGACCTGAGATTAATCGCACTCGCCCACAACATCATGATTCTTGTGCTTGTTGAGGTTTTCTACAGAGCCGGTCAGAACTATTTTTGAAAAATAGATCTGAGTCGGTTTTTTCTGACCCGGTTATCCCCGCGGTTTTCCCCTTGGGACAATCCTGACCGGCGTCCCTCCCACGCCGACCGGCGACGCGCAACTGCCCGAGAAATATTGCATGAACAATTTATCGCCACTCTGCCAAAAACCCCAGAACATTGTAAAATACGCGCACTCTTTTACGACCTAATCGCTCTCGCTGTATGATCCCCTAAAGTGCAGTTTCAGGCAAAACCCTCCCAATATCCTCTGCCGTACGGCGAACTACAGAGATTAGACAACGCAAAGCTTGACTGTCTAACATTCCAAGCGTCAATACTTCTTCCCAGGATGTTTTTCGCATGCTAAAAACTGCGCACCTCCCCTTAAAGAATTTACCGGTAATTATCTTGCTTCTGAGCTTGACTGCTTGCACAGCAAAGCATGGTCCGCCCGTATCGGCATCCTGGGAAGCTCCTGAGTTGCCTGACACTCCGGCTGGAAAGCAAGTAGCATATTATCTCGAGGCATTCAATTCTGGGAGTGATGCGACTCTAACGACTTTTGTCCGTCAAAATTTCACCCCCAAAGGCCCGGGCGGTTCCAACCTGGAAGCTCGCATCGGTTCCCAGAGATCCCTATATAACACCAGCCGCGGGCTAGACGTGCTGAGTTGCGAGCAAGCAAATGATACTGAACTGGTAATCGTGGCCCGGCTGCGACTCACCGAGCAATGGCGACAAATGGCCTTCGAATTTGACGGTAGTTCGCCACCAAGAATTAGTGGAATCCGCATCGTACCTATCGATGCACCACCTATCGACACGACCCGTCAGCAATCTTGGGAAGATGACCTGGAGCAATACATGGTTCGCCTTGTTGCTGCCGACCAGTTTTCAGGTGTCGTGCTGATAGCTCGACATGACAAACCGACCTTTGCCAAAGCCTACGGGTTGGCCGATCGATCCCGCGGAATTGCAAATACCTTGGAGACGCCGTTTCATTATGCCTCGGTCGGCAAGATGTTTACTGCCATTGCAATTGGCCAGTTGGTGGAAGCCGGCAAACTTGATTTCGCTGACACGGTATCCGAGTGTTTGCCTGACTATGAATCGGAATTTGCGTCCCAAATTACAGTCGATCAACTGCTCATGCATCACTCTGGGATTCCCGATTTCTTTGAAGAGCATGAGCGCTTCGAACACGTCCGCAACAGTAAGAATCCACAACGCGACTATCTGCACGTATTTGCCGATCTGCCGCTCCGATTTACACCCGGCAGCCAATTCGAGTACAGCAATTCGAATTACATTTTACTGGGTGCAATCGTAGAGCAAATCAGCGGCATCTCCTACGAAGACTACTTGGATAATCACATCTTTTCGACAGCCCGAATGACAAGCACTACCCTCTATCCCGGTGGCAGGAGCGATCTAACACCTGCAATAGGCTATACCGAGTTAAGCCCTGAGGGCAAAATGACTCCTGGAAATCGCCGACCTTCAGAACGTTTCTCGACTGATCGAGGCAGTGCAGCGGGAGGCGGGATCACAACTTGCCAGGACATGCTCAATTTCATGGAAGCCTTGCGAAATAATCAACTTGTCTCGGCAGAAATGAAATCCATCTTATTGACCGAACGTACGGCAGGACATCGCCCTGGAGAACAATACGCCTATGGATTCATTACCAGAACGACGGGAGACGAGCGCGTCGTCGGCCATAGCGGCGGCTTCCCCGGTGTTGATGCGCAAGTGGACATGTATCTCGACGGAGGTTGGACGGTAGTCGTGCTAGCAAACTACGAGGGGGTTGGAGAGCCAGTGGCGCGACGCATGCAGACACTGCTGGAAACAACTAAGCTCATCAGCTTTAACAGGGAGGAATTGAATATCGCGAAGTAGTTTACTAAGATCGGACGAAGAAATAGTAAAATGTCAAGAAACTGAATCCTCCCAAAAGCCCCCAAAAACTACTGACAACCAGCATTCCAAGAAAATGATTGTCTGGATGAGGATATTTCTCAAATAGACTGGTCATCAAGGGTGCAGGAAATGAAAGTACTTTGGCAAAAGATTGAAGTCTCTCATTATCCACTGCAATTGCACAAATAAAGAGCACTTGTAGATGAATAAAGGACGCCGCCAATGAGACAACAAGAAACAGTGCAATCAGTGTTTGTCGCTTCTGGTTGTCATTAATCATGATTCACTATCCGCTGTATTTTCATTTTATCGTAAGTATAATGCTTTGATTTACATTTATCCTGGAGTATCCAGATACGGATCTTGTCCCATTTGGCGTTGGACCTTTTGGCGTTCTTTTTCGTGATAGAGCAGGATCTTGCGGTCTCGGAAGTATCGGCCACATTCCCCGGAGCGCCAATGGTGACGAACTCGATCTCAAACGAGTTCCCCCCACTGCCGAACGTGTCGGCCGTGGCCCTGGAAGCAGGGATTAACATCAGGGCGAAAAGAGGACCGCAGAGCAACGTGCGACGCATGAGACCACCTCACCTTTCAGAATTACCTTAATTTATGTGTGTGTTTGTTTGTGTGTTGTCAAGTAAAATCTGCCAAGATTTTCATTGTAGCACGGGAAGCCAGAAAGGGGCTGGGAGTTGGGGACTGGGGGCTGGGGGAAAGCAACCGGCGAAAGTCTTGACCGGAGGTTTTTTATTACCAGCAAGAAGCGAGGTCGAGCGGCCTAAGCCGATCGCGGAATGTGAGTCCACCGTGAAACAAGCAAGTAGCTACGCAGGATCCGCTTGGGTGGGAGCGTTGGGGGTGCTGCTGAGTTGCGCTAGTACTTGAATGACGCCGTTGAGATGCGCCAGACGCGGGCCGAAGCGGTCGACGAATTCGTTGAGCATGAATTCGCCGTCGACCAGTTCTTCGGCACTGTCGTTAATCTCTTCGGTCATCCGATCGAGATACTCGACCTGCACACGGCTGAGAACCTCGGCAGCCTGGCGACATGAATCCGAGAGCTGGGGATTGGCACTTCGCCACTGATGTAGTTCTTGGGATCGCTGTTTGTGGGAGGTAGCCATCACAGCGACCAACTCTTCCAACAATTCATTTGTGCGATCCTGGGCGGCGAGGACTTCACGTAACAACTCCGATTGGTCCGCACCGGCACTCATTGCTCGAGGGGAACTGCTTCCCGCACTAACATCTAACTGAGAAAAGACGGCAGGAAGAGTATGACTTTGAGACATCGAAGATTCATTTCCTTTCTTCAGGTCGCAGGAATGCGACCCCATTGCGAATTATGCTGCCCATGCAATTTGAATTGTCTGATAAGCTTCTCGAGTTAAGTATCCTGAAGAAGCACTCATTCACAAGAGGCTGCCCAATAAAAAAGCGATGTGGTTTTTCCAACGAGTAGTTTTCTGACTATTTCTTTTCGCCACGGATGGACACGGATCAAACACGGATAAGATCACAATTGAAATATTTTCCGTGTATCATCTGTGGCTATCCGTGGCTAGAAACTCTCCGCGATCAGAGTTTTCGCAAGAAAGCCAGAAGCCCCCGCATTGGCTGGCGGGTCAGAGGCTGACCCCCGAGCCATAACTCCCATTCTAACGAAACTTGAATAGATTTCTAGCGTTTGGGCAGACCGTAATTGTCCCTGGGAGGCTAAAGTTGCCCCCTGTTGGGTCCCGATGAGGGAAACGATCTGTGCGTCTTGTCGGCTGAGCTACAATTGGCCCCCGCCACCCCGCGATTTTACCCCCTTGGATGAACCTCAAAGTGTCTAAATCGTTACCAGCTATTGGATTTGTGACCGCTCTCGAGGACGAAAGTCACGGCTATTTTGGGGGCTATTTGGTGCTCTCTTCGCTGGGAAGGCCCTTGGAATTCCACTGCAGCACGCCCGTGCAGCCCAACCAGGCCCAGCGGATTTTGTATGGCCCTACCCTGCGAGACTATGTCCTTGCTGATCTGATTGGGCAAACTTTGCTGGCCAAGTCCCAGCTACCAGTGCAAGCGGTTCTGACCGATCAGCGAGAGATGCTGGGTCTCAGCTTGCTTTCTGACGATCTCGTAGCCTGTGTCGAATCTACGGGTAGCAGCGACCTGGAAGTCGAGCCGCCGAGTGGTCCGTCGCTGATGTTAAAAGACTATCGGTTGTTTGGAACCCCTAGTTGCTTATGGCAACCAGAGGCTTTTCAGACGTTGCTCCAATCCCTGATATCGCACGTGGATCTGATGGAACCCTTTGAGCGAATTCGCGCTGCTATTCGTGAGGCGCAGCGAATGACGGATCCCATCACGGACGAAGAACATGGTCTTGCCGATGCCGCTTGAATCCCAACCTCGCCCGACCCAGCCTAGGGCATCTCATCAACGACCGGATATCCATTCGCTTGTCGGCAGAGCGATGCATCCTGAAGATTGCGAGGTGCGCGAACTCTCGGCAGTGATTTCCTTCGAACAAAGTATCGAATGCGTGGAGATTTTGTCGCGGCTCGACGACCTCGCAGCGGTGACGGTCCCTCTGTCATTTCCGCGATTGAAGACGGTCGGAATGAGGTTTCCCGCGGGGAGCCAGCTCCTCGAAGGCCGCCCTTTCAAAGAGCGCGCTCCGAAAGCAGCACCGGCGATTTGCGCGTCAATTGCGGTTGATTCTCAGGTTATTGGTAACGAAGTTTCGGGCGCGCCAACTATTCCGCCAACCTGCACACGAATTCGCCCGCCGCGTGATGTGGTGAAACTGGAAGACCGCCTCTATTATTTGTTACAGCCTCCGCTGGAACAGATCTTTGCCAGCGAGACGCTTGAGTTTCCCTTTCGGCCGTTCAAATACCAGTTTGACGGAGTGGCATTTTTGTATCCGCGAAACGAAGCGGTGCTGGCCGACGAGATGGGCCTGGGGAAGACGATGCAAACGATTGTCACGATGCGACTGTTAGTCCAGCAGGGGCATCTCCGGCGAGTGTTGTTGGTGTGTCCCAAGCCGCTGGTCACCAATTGGCAGCGAGAGTTTGCGCTCTGGGCGCCGGAACTACCGATCACGGTGATCGAGGGAAAACAAGCGCGACGAGAATGGCTGTGGGAAAACGCTCGGGAAGGGGTGCTCCTGGCCAACTATGAATCGCTCGTTCGAGATCGCTCGTGCCTGGCAGCTATCGAAGAACCCTTCGATCTGGCCGTCATCGATGAATCACAGAGGATCAAGAACGCTGCGAGCACCACCAATGAAGTCGTGTGCAGCATTCCCCGAAAGCGAAGTTGGGCACTGACCGGCACACCGATTGAGAATAGCGTCGAGGACCTGGTGGGGATTTTTCAATTTGTTTCGCCCGGTTGCCTGCGACCGCAAATGAAGATTCCCAACATCCGACGTTCGGTGGGAGACTACATCATTCGGCGGACCAAGGATCAAGTGCTCACGGACTTGCCTCCCAAAATGTTTCGCGATGCGGAGGTGGAACTCACCCCCGAACAGCAGATTTCCTACGAAATGGCCGAGAAGGAAGGGGTCATCCGTCTGCAGGAACTTGAGACCGCGCTGACGATTCAGCATGTGTTTGAATTGGTGATTCGGCTGAAGCAAATCTGCAATTTTGACCCGAGTACCGGTGCCAGTGCGAAATTCGACCGACTGAAGGTTGATCTCGAAGAATGCGTCGCCAGTGGCCGCAAGGCGATCATCTTCAGCCAGTGGGTAAAAACGCTGGATGAACTTCGCGATCGGCTGCAGGAGTTCGGACCGCTGGAGTATCACGGCAGAATTCCTGCTCGCCAGCGTGATGGGGTCATCAACACGTTTCGTGACGATTCCTCGAAACATGTGATTCTGATGAGCTACGGGGCGGGGAGCGTGGGGCTCAACTTGCAGTTTGCTGGCTATGTGTTTCTGTTTGATCGTTGGTGGAACCCAGCGGTGGAAGATCAGGCCATCAATCGGGCACATCGTATTGGTGCCACGGGGCCAGTAACCGTCACGCGGTTTCTGGCGGCGGGAACGATCGAGGAACGCATCAACCGTGTGCTCGAAGAAAAACGCCAGTTGTTCTCCGCCGTGTTTGATGGGACGCCAGTGCGCAAGCAAGGGCTCTCGCGTCAAGAAATCTTTGGGCTGTTTGATCTTCGCTTTCCGGAGGCCGGCATCCTAGAGGAAGCGGCGTAGAAGTGTGTCGAGCGATTGCTTGATTTCGGCGAACTCGCTCTCTGTTGGCTGGCGTGAAGTGCGATCTGCAATTGTCTCAAATCCCACCCAGGTCAAATGTACGGGCCAGTTTCTCAGCTTTGCCGTTTCATTCACACGCTGTTGGATCCGTAATCCCCAGAATGCGCCGAAGGCATTGCGAAAGCGGAGCCATCGCTCGGTGAGTGCGTCGAGGCCCTGGTCGTTTGCTGGCCGAGATGGCCTGAGCAGGACAAGCAGCGCCGCCACCAGAAAACATCCCACGGCGATTGACAATCGCCAGGGCGTCGATGACTCCAATCCCAAGTAATCGCTCAACAAGTACCATTGGCCCGTCGCCGCTAACATAGCGGACAACCCGTGGCGCGTCGGCAGATAGTTGAGCAGTCCCAGCCCAACGAGGGCGAAGAGAAACAGCTTCCAGGCGGCGAACAGTTCCAGGCGAGGTCCCACCGGCAATGCAAGTGCCTGGAGTGCGGGCCAGATCAGAATCAGCCAGAGCGTAATCACGACCCACTGCCAGCCGCGGTTCTGCGGGCGTTTGGCTCCCAGCACGGCCATGAGCGGACAAAAAGTGGAGCAACCCACGGCATACCAGATGGCGGATCGGCGAAGGCTGTTCTCTACCAGTGAACTTTCTCCTGCGAACCATGAGGCCAACAGCATGAGTACCGCCGAAAGCATTGCCCAATTCAGGGGGGCCGTGAGTGTGGTCCCTTTGACAAAGAAACAACCGGCAATTAAGACCCCCAGCAGGGCCGTGGCCAATGTAACGTCAAAGAGAGGCGGCTGATCCAGAATCCCTCCAATCGTCATGACTGTTTCTCTCGCCGGGACAATGTTGAATCTGATTTCGAGTGGCACCTGGTGGGCCGATTATAACGTCCTGGCAAGGCTGCGGGGTCAGAAAAACTTTGCTTGTTGCGTTTGCTCAACACGCGGCAGTAACCCATGCTTCGGCAGTGAAACGCTGTGCTTCAGAGTGAAGCCTTCACCATTCAAACAAAACCAACAGGCCAACACAATGCGCTCCCCCGTGCTGCTGAGTCTGCTGCCAAGCTTATTGCTAAGCTTGGCGTTCGTCGCACCTGCCGAAGGACGACTGTTTTACCAAACTTTTGGTTCGGTGGTCCCAACAGCGGATGGTTGCACCTGGAATGTGAACCAGGACTACTTTGTCCCCCGACACTGCAGTTCGGGCCGCTATGGGCTCTTTAGCCCCTGCAAGGAGGACTGCACCATCTCGCCCGCCTGCCGCAAAGGGCATCCGCTTCATCCCGGTTACTGTAGCCCTTATGGACCGCTGCATTATTGCTGGAGAAATTTCGTTTACCACTATCACTGCGGCTGTGGTCCAGTAAAGCCTTGTGGCGGCTTTTGTCGCCATTGCGGAAGCGGCCCGGTACGATCTTACTGTGGCCCCTATCAAGCAGGCTGTGGACCGCAATGCCAGGTCCCGTACGCGGCGGCAGCTTCATGCTGCTTTCCCGGAGATAGCTATTGTGCCATGGGTGCCGTCGAAGCCTATCCGTGTGAAATGTACCTGCCAAATGTCGAGTCTCACGAATACCAAATTCTCGGCAGCATTTCGCTCGCCGGTGATCCCTTGCTGACGAGCTTGCAGTTGGCCCAGCCCCCTGCCTTGCCAGCTGTTCCAAGTCAAACTTCAGGCAACGCACTTGAACAGCTATTGCCAATGTTGGGAATTCCCGAAGGGGAAGCGTTACCACCACTGCCGAAAGGTTTCCCTAACTAGAACAACTTGCCAAGCGTTCATTGATGGACGCCTGGCAGCTATCGTCCGTCCGTGCCGGCATCCGCCGCGAGCTTACTGGGGAGTATGGCTCGAGGCAGCGAAGCCGGTTGACTGTGGGCAGGCTCTCGCTTTGAGAGCCTGTCCGATTTTATGCGCTTCCTGCTGAGTCATTGTGCATACGGCACAGATTGCCAGCACTTCCCGATCGGGAGAATTAGATTTCAGTGCAGCGGTGGCCTTGGCCGATACTTTGTATACAAACGGGAGGGGCGAAACACAGCCGTGTTTTGCTTCAGGATAGAGGTCAGGGCAAGACGACGGATCGGCTTGCCCTGACCTTTTTTTGTTCCAACGACGCGTCTAGAAGCGTGATCTCCTGGAGTATTCGGCTGAGATAAAATCCGCTTAGGACGCAGAGCGTGGCCCAGGGGAATACTTGTAACATATCAACTACCGAACAAATCAACGATTTTGCAGCGTTTGCTCTAACTGTCACTCAGCAGGAAGGCGAAGACATTTCGCTCGACGCTATCTTCGAACGCTGGTGGCAAGAGCGTCACCGCGACGAAGACCTGATCGCTATTAAGGAAGTACGAATCGGGTCAGCGAGGTCAACTCGCTCGCGAGGAACTGGCCAATTTCCGAAGCGATCGAGCTACAGGCAAAAAGTCTTGAGCTACGTTGTTAGGATCCTCCCAGTTGCTGCAGCCGAGCTTAAGCGAATCTTCAATTATATTCAGGAACGTTCGCCTCAAGGTGCCGAAAGCTGGGAAGCGGCATAGGAAGCATCTCTGACACGCCTGGAAAAGAATTCACTTATTTGCGGACTAGCTGCTAAGAACAAGCATTTCGATTTCGAACTTCGGCAGCTTCTATCTAGAACCCCGAAGTGGTCTTACGTATCGGCTTTTGTTTCGTGTTGACGAAGACCAGGTGACTATCTATCGCTTGCGAGGACCAGGTCAGGCGCCACTGGCGGAACTCTAATTCAACAGATCGCTTGCTCGGAGAGCATCTGGTTCGGCCATGTCCGCTCGGTAGTCAGTCGGGGGGACGGGAGGCTCTGTGGGGACTGCTGTCACTTCGCCCGGTTGGCAGCCGGGACAAATGCAGCTTTCACAGCCGCAGCAGTGGATGAAGACGCTGTTCTGGAAGCCGCAGGGCATGGAGGGGCAACGCATCGTCTCGTAGTACCACCGCATTACGCCGACATGATTGGAAATGCTCAGGTCAACAATGCCGAGAATCGGGTGATCCCCCTCGACCGTGTAGTTTCGCACTCCTCGGCAGCAAACTTCGTCGCCGTAGCCGCTGATGCCGGGGGACCAGTAGTTCTCGACGACCCGCGCGTGGTGGGTAACGGCCAGCTTGCAGAAGATTTCGTCATGAATCGATTTGGGTGGATCGAGCAGAGTTAATTGTGCGAAGGGACCCTGGTCGCTCATACAGCAGGCGGTCTCGGCAGCAGCAAGTGTTCCCAGGCTGTGAGCGATGATTTGCGTACATTGGGGATTGACGCCCCGTGCGCGGAGGGCACAAGCCAACAGGCGGCCCTGGCGGCGCCCTTGGCGAATTGGCTCGTCGTTAAATGGCGATATTTTGACCGCGTTCCAATCCCAACTCAGGATGTTGTAGCTGTCGCCGCAGCGGCAGCGTAATGCTCGGGCCCCGGACGAGCCAAACGTCGTGTGAATCTTATTGGGCAGCGGGTTCCAGCCATGCGTGATGACTATTGTCGGCTTGGTCGGATCGATGGGATCGCAGGGATAAGCTCCGCAGGAGTAATTCAAGAGGACCCCATGCCGACCATTGCCCCCTTTTTGCAGCACGGCGGTATTCAGGCCACAACCCACGGATAAAGTGAGTAACAGGAGCGTAAGCAATACACGGCAGTGGCGAGTGTCCATCCTTGGACCTGTTAAACTTTGAAGGCTGTGCGGGTTGTGGCACCAGAGGGTGCGGGTGGGGTAAACCCTACCGACGCGTGATTCCATTCACTCTTTAGGGTCGCCCTATTGGTATCGACTGCTGCGAGTTAAACTCTTCAGTAGGGTGGACACCGCCCACCCTTCTTTTATTACTTCTTTCCAATCAAAGGCATTTTCCAAGTGGCAAAGAATTCCTTTCAGGGCTTTCCTGCTGATTTGGTAAAGTTTCTCAGCGAGTTGGCCAGGCACAACAATCGCACGTGGTTCGCGGCGAATCGCGAAAGGTATGAAGAATCGGTCCGCGGGCCAGCATTGGAATTCATCGCGGCGATGTCTGCACCGCTCTCCAAGCTCTCGCCCCATTTCACTGCGATCCCTAAAAAGGTTGGCGGGTCGTTGATGCGGATTCATCGCGACGTGCGATTCTCAACAGACAAGAAGCCGTACAAAACCAATCTGGGGATTCAGTTTCGCCACGTCGCCGGCAAAGATGTCCACGCGCCGGGGTTTTATTTTCATGTCGATCCACAGGAGGTTTTTCTTGGCGCCGGGATCTGGCACCCGGATTCGGAGTCGCTCAGCAGCATTCGTCAAGCGATTGACGAGGACCCAGCCGCGTGGAAGCGTGCCAAGGGGAACAAGGCTTTTCGAGCCGAGTTTGAATTGGCTGGGGAGAGTCTCAAGCGTCCGCCGCGGGGGTACGCGGCCGATCATCCGTTGCTTGAAGACCTTAAGCGGAAAGACCATATTGCTGTGTGCTCGTGGGAACATGATGACTTGCTCCAGCCGACTATTGTCGAGGACACAATCTCGGCATTTCGAACTACCAAGCCGTATATGGTGTTCTTGTGCAGGGCGAATGGGGTGAAGTTTTAAGACAAGACTTCGTCGGATAAATAGCCCTCGAATGCAGTACTCGGCATTGTGGACTATTGTGCCATCTAGCGGTGCGGACTCTTGCGACGCTTCTTTGATTTCTTGGGTTGATCGACAATTTCTGCCCCGTTGCGCGTGCCAATCGCACGCCAGACCGTGAGATCGGTGTCGTCGTTAATCGTCTTCACGCGGCCATCTCCGAAGGCGACGTTCACGCTGTCGCGGTGCAAACTGCGGGCGGCAATGATCGCGTGCTCGGCGGGGGTGTCGGGGATGAAGTTCGTGCCGCAATCGATACCTTCCCAGTTCGGCGGAGCAACGTGGTTGTACTCGGTCGAGTCGTAGCCCGCGAACGGCCAGCCGTTCGAGAAATCACTGCCTGCAGGCCATCTCCCGGCTGCCGTGAAATTAAAAGGCGAGAGCAACCGTGGAGTGTCCAGGCATCCTTGGAGCATGATGTCGTTGTTAATGTTGAACAGCAGGGGGGGACTCGAACGAATGATCGCCGTGTTATCAATCTCGACTTGAGTAGGATCGACAGCGTTTCCTTTGGTCCGCTCAGAGAAAAAGACCGTGTGCGTCAGGCCATCCGGATATTCTTCGATCGCCAGTCCCCGCTCGCCGATGGTGAAGGCTCCATTACCTCCGGGATGATAAAGATCGTCAGGACGAGGATTGAGAGTTGTCATGTTGCTGGTTCGGGACCCCGCACCGGGACCTTCCCCACCGAAGTTGTAGCGGTAATTGTTTTCACTGAGGCCTTTGTCCGTGGTGTTGGGGTCACTGGGGCAAAGATACAGAGGCATCGGCTTGGTGTAGGCCGCAAAGTTGATGTTGAAGGGTTCGCCATTGGAAGTCATTTGTTTGGCCTGGGCACGCTCGAAGTCGATCAAGTTGAAAATGTCTTGCCGGTGGACATGTGGAAGAATCCACACATGAACGGAATAGAAACCCGTCTTTTGTGAGGTCGTCTGCGAAATACCAGTATAGTTGGTATACCCCCCTAGTACGAAACCGTTGCGCGACCAATCGGGAAATAATCGCCCAGGAGGAAATCGCTTATTGGCAAGTTCGTAGCCACTGACGCCGCGCATTATTTTTCGCATGTGATCAGCGCACCGCTCAGTACGTGATTTCTCGTTAGCACGTAGCAAGGCTGGGATCAAGAGAAACAGCGTGAAGCTGAGTATCAGCATCACGATCGCCAACTCCAAGAGCGTCGTCCCAACGCGATGCCGGAAGTTCTTCGTCCCAAGGTGTTCGATACGAGATGGCATGCATTGAAGTCGCAGGAGTGATTAGGTGCCCGCCAAACCCCACGCCGGATTGTGACACACAAGTCCTTGAGATAAAAGCAAAATCAGGTTCCTCACCAGAATCTGTGGGTCGCCAAGTGGCTTTTGGGCGTGTACGACAGGCGTTTTCGAGGCATTTCAGGGCAAAAAGAAGGGTTCAGGAATCTGGCCCCCAAAAAACGACCCTGACGGAACAAGCCGTCAGGGG
>JBGSPU010000089.1:0-92134 GCA_041738415.1 Bythopirellula sp. | reverse complement strand
GTGATTAAGTGCTTATATTGCATTGGTTTGTGTTCAACATCAAGTCTCTGAGCATGGATATGAATGGATTCGTCGCAACTCGATACACTCCAACAGTTTAACAGTGCTATCAGCGTTCAAAGTGGCGCTGTCCAACTAATGAGTAGAAAAAAATTGACACTGACCGCTGCACTGGGCTTGTCGTTCTTCGCGAGTATGGTTTTGAATAGCTCCGCTATCGAACTTACTACGAACGGAGACTTTGAGACGGGCGATTACACTGGTTGGACGCAGTTTGAAACCGGCGTAGGTCAGCAAACGATTACTAGTACGAATCCGTTCGAGGGACAATTCGCCGCCTCGATCGATAATGCTACTGAAGCGAGCAATTCGCTCATCAAACAAGCAAATATTGGTATTGGAATTGTCACGCCAGGCCAGGAAGTCAAAATTTCGTTCGCCGCTCGCGGTGAACTTGGAGTGGGTGCCGTCGCGTTCGCCGAGTTTTTCTCTGAGCTATCCGGCGGTGGTACGTCTGCTGCCGTAATCCTCGGTGGCGGACCGCTGGCCTTGGACCCAGATCCCAACGTCTGGAAAGTTTTCAATTTCACTGTCAACGCCGGACCTGACGTCAGCGGCGGTGTGACGCTGCAACTTGGTGCGACTACCGCTGCAATTCAAGGATCCACTAACCATATGTGGTACGACGCGGCATCGGTCTCGGTCATCCCCGAGCCTGCCACGTTGGCACTGCTCGGATTGTCCGGATTGGCACTGGTCGGCGGTCGTCGTAAGCGGAGTAGCTGATCGTGATGATTTAGCGGTCACCTTTTGATAGTTCAAAGAGGATCGCATGAGACAATGATTCTCGGGCGCATGGCGGGGCTTTTCTCGTCATGCCCCGGCGAATCAATAATTTGGTAATGATTCGATAGCCCTAGTATTGATTTGTCAAATCTTTATGGGAGACAGCGGTGCTAGTTGAAATCCGCGAACTTTTTGAACTTTCTCCTCGTAAGAGGTTAATGCACTCCTCAAAGAGCAGTAAACTCGAAGAGCAGTAAATATGAGACGGGGGAAAAAGAACTCGTTCACTTCCTGAATCTCATCAACAAATGAACAAGTTAAGGCATTTTGAAACGTCTGAAATTGAATAACCATAGGCTAAGGACATGAGATTAAATAAGCTTTATCTACCACAACTATTCATTCTTGCTTTCTGTTGCGTACTGTTCACAGAAGCTACTTCGCTGTATGGACAAGTCCTGTTGCTCGACAATTTTGACGACACCAGCGGCCCCGTTGCGGCACAAGGTGACGGCATCGTCGATGTCTCAACGTTCAGAGCACCTTTTGGCGGAGACAGTGCTTTCGCAGGTCGAACTCAGTTCCGCTTCGTTTTGCCCTCAGAGAATATCGCGGCAGGTGTAGCCGGTAGTACGGATGGCAAGGTAGCTGTGCTCAACCTTGATACTTTTGACTCAATTACGTCTACTCCCGGTTCGACCTTCTTGGGAACGGATTTGATCAGCAAGCAGAATTTTGCCCGCGGAGGTGGCTTGCGGATGACCACTCGTATGCGTATTGATGCCTCGACAGCCGCCCAAGGGGGTATTGTCGCTGCACCATTTCTCTTTGATGTCTCCCGCGAAAGTTCCCCAGGTACACTCGTGCGAGACGAGATCGATCACGAACTTTTAACGAATGAGTCGGTCGGTGGAACTCCACATCGAACCTTCACCAATGTCTGGAACGATGGTCCATTCGTAGGACCCGGTTCTGGTGGAACTCCGCAGTTTATTAATAATCCTAGTGGATTTGATATCACGCAATTCCATGATTATCGCACGGATTGGACTCCCAGCAGCGTGAAGTACTACATCGATGGAACCTTGGTCCGCACGGAATCGAGTGTGGTACCGGACGATCCCATGAGGGCGCATGTTAATTTTTGGGTGCCCGACGCAGGTTTCGTCGATGCTTACGACGGCACCTTCCTGGCTGCGGCGACAGCCGGGGCGAACACCAATTTCAAGCTAGAATTGGATCGCCTTGAGATCGAGCGATTCAACACAACTTCGAGTGCTAACTTGCTGGCCGATGCCCGCTTTGAAGAAGGGACCTCCATTACTTTTCCACCTCCTCCCGGTGTTACCCCGGCTACGCATGTAGGTGATTGGATCAGATTCAACAATGCCTTTGTTGACTCTTCAGACCCCCAAGGAGTTCCTAGTATCGACGATGGTTTTGATGCTGCTAAAGTATTTACTCCAGGTCCACAAAATGCGTCCGGATTTTGGCAGAATGTTGCTGCCTCGCCTGGGCAGGAATTTGAAGCATCCGTGTTTGCTTATTCTCCCAGTTTAGATTCTATCCTTGGCACTGAGAATTTCACGAACATCACACTTCAATTCTTGGACTCCGCGGGTGCAGTGTTAGATTCTGTGAATTTCAGTCCGGGCCGCAACCAACAAGACACACCCATCTATGATGGTAGGGATCCCAACATGATTCAAAATGAATGGGTTCAGTATACGGTCAATGCGCTTGCCCCTGCTGACACGGCATTAGTTCGATTTAATTTGTTTTTCAATTCCGCACTTGGTGAAGGTGGTGCAGTATGGTTCGACAATGCTTCTCTGGTGGAGCTGATCAATAATGCCCCCCCTTTGGCTGGCGATTTTGACGGCGACGGCGATGTCGATGGAAATGATTTTCTCGTTTGGCAACGCAATCCAAGTGTTGGCAGTCTGACGGATTGGCAAGCCAGCTACGGCATGACATCGTTCACGGCCACGGTAGGCGCAGTGCCGGAGCCTGGCACTTGTGTCCTCGGGATTCTTTTGGCCGCCGGCTTTTCCTGCCTAAGAGGTCGGCGGAGTGATTACTGCTTATAACTTTACTTGTCATTTCATTTCTAAGGACGGAGGACGATAATGTCCACGAAAAATTTTGGCCGCCGACGTGCTTTCACCTTGGTAGAACTTTTGGTCGTGATCGCCATCATTGGCGTATTGGTGGCCCTGCTGCTCCCTGCCGTGCAAGCGGCCCGCGAAGCGGCCCGGCGGATGTCCTGTGCGAATAATGTGAAAAACGTGGCCCTGGCGATTCACAATTTTCACGATACCAAGAAGCATTTACCCTTCGGCATCAATTACAACGTCAACTTCGGTCGTGAGATCTTTCGAGAAGCCGGTGGTGATGTACCTGCGGCACCTTCCAAGTACGTGACTGGCAGAAATACGAATGGAAAAGGGTGGATTGTTGATGTCCTCCCCCAGCTTGAGCAGCAGGCCATGTACGACGGCATGAAGCCTGGTTTCGATCCGTCGAATCCCGACAATCGATTTGTTGTCACCGCAACCAACGGCCGTGGTATGGGGCGGCCGCAAATACGCGACTTCATGTCGCGGCAATTGCCTGTGCTCACCTGCCCTTCGGATCCATCGGCAACGCCCCGGGAAGGGAACTTCCACTGGGAGCCTGCCCTCACTGCCGTCACCAGTTATAAAGGCGTAGCGGGTGACACGGCACTAGGAGAAGTATTTGGTGCAGGAGGCTTGTGGAGTGATGCCCAGTGGGGCAGTGTTCCCGATTGTTTTGAGACATTGGGCTGCAATGGGTTGTTTTGGAAGATGAGCTACTATGATCCTATCCCGTTCAAGCGCATCAGCGATGGGCTGAGCAATACGCTCATGATCGGCGAAGCAGTTGCCGACCAAGACTTGCATGCGGCGGCCTATTTCTCCGATGGCGACTGGGCTGCTTGCAACATGCAATTGAATTACTTTGCTCCAGGTGACGCATCATATATTCGGACAAATTGGTTCGACGTACGTGGTTTCCGGAGTCTACACCCTGGCGGTGTCCACTTTGCGATGGCTGACTCATCCGTCCATTTTGTGAATGAAGGAATCGATCATAACGTCTATCGGGCCCTGTCCACCAAAGACGGAGGAGAGGCTATTAGTCTCGACAATTAGTTGAACTATCTCATAATAAAGGGCTTGCCGCTTCGGTTTGCGAAGCCAGAAGTTCGGCGCCATATTTAGCAGGCTTATGGGAGAATCACTTGTCATGAATCTTATTCTAAGAAGGTACGATCAGAGAATTATTGCTGTTTACTTCATTGGGCCATCTCTGTCGCTACTATTGTTGGTTGGCTGCGGTGGCAAGCCTGCCTCTGTTTCTGGGGTGGTGACGCTGGATGGCAAGCCGTTGGACCATGGGGTGGTTGGTTTTGCGCCCACCACTGGTGGCATGCGGGCAGCAGGGGTCATCAAGAGTGACGGTAGTTACACACTAAGTACGAATCGAGAGGCAGGACTGGAAACGGGAGAATACAAAGCGTCGGTCGTCTCACGAGAACCAGGGGTCGCGCCCCCCCAAGGCGGTCCCCCCATGCCGGGGCCTTATATTACTCCCAGACACTATGCCATCGACACGACGTCAGGACTGCAATTCAACATCGAAAAGGGCAACAACACGATCAACATCGAGCTTTCATCCGAAGGACTAGATAACGGTCGTGTAACAGGTCGAAAGCGTTAAGAGTACTATTCACCACGATTGCACTCCTGCGTTTCGATGAGGTGATGATTCGAGGTGAGGCAATTGATGACTTTATACAACTACAGCTCTTTGAGAACTCACCGTGCCGATCTATGGTATCTCCTGTTCATTTGCGTTTTAGCGATAGCTAGGGTCCCAGTGGCCCAGGCCGCTCCTCCTGGTTGGAACCTCACTTGGAGTGATGAGTTCGAAGGGTCCTCGCTCGACACGACCAAGTGGGATCCGATTTTCTGGAACACGCCGCACAACAGCGAAAGACAAGCTTATCGCCCCTCCCGTGCTACCGTCTCCGATGGCAATCTCGTGCTGACAGCCGACGACACCCCTAACGGCGGGAAGTCTTACACCTCAGGAAAAGTCGAAAGCAAAATTGCCAATCAGTATGGCCGCTGGGAAATACGGGCCAAGCTGCCTGGCACGCAAGGGACCTGGCCAGCCATCTGGTTGTTGCCTGATACGAATATTTACCCTTGGCCCACCCAGGGCGAGATCGACATCATGGAGAATCGCGGCAATCAGCCGAATCTCACCAGCAGTGCCTTTCACTACGGGCCACAGTGGCCTAACAACCAATTCATGTTTGACGAACAAATTTCCTCTCGGCTTGGTCAACTGGACAACTACCACAACGAATTTCATACTTTCGCCGTGGAGTGGGATCCCACGAAGATCCGCTTTTTTGTCGACGACGTGAATTATTACACGCTCTACGATCAGGATGTCGGTGGGACCATTAGCAACCAGGCTCCGATGGAGGTCAATCTGAATGTGGCGGTCGGTGGCGACTTCTTGGGAGGTGCCCAACCCAACGGCTCAAGTGCCTGGCCGCAACAGATGCTGGTGGACTATGTTCGGGTCTACGAACGCAGCCAGACGACGCAGCCAGTCGTTTTCAAAAATGGCGGATTTGAGGCAAATGATGGTTCTTTAGGAGGTTGGAGTACTTTTGGCAACCACCATCAGCCCAACCCCAATGTGCAAGTCCACAACGAAGCGGTGGAGGAAGGCATAGCGGCTCTGAAATTATTCGGTCAGTTTACCGAACAACCAAACTACTCTGGAGTTACCCAAGGTATTTCAGTTTCTCCCGGTGATTCACTTTCCGCTACCCTAAGTGCCTACATTCGTTCGGCTGATTCCATAGCAGGAACCCAGAATCAGGTTCAAATGAAGTTTGATTACTACAAAGCCTTCGACGGGAAATTTGGTAGTAGTGATTATTTGAGTTCGAAGACGATTACGATCGCCGATGGTTCCACGGCGAATAATGCCTGGCTGGATCATGTACTTACGGACACGGTGCCGGCCCAAGCGGTGGAAGCACGGCTCTCGATTGTCTTTGTCCAGCCCAACAATCAGGGGGGAGCAGTTCACATTGATGGTGTGAGTTTTGCAAATCTGGATCTCGCTCCCAACGCCGACGCTGATGGCGACGGAGACGTGGATGGTGCTGATTTTTTGTCGTGGCAAAGAGGGTTCGGTCAAAACGACGCAACCTCCGTTGCCGTAGGAGATTTCGACTATGACGGTGTGGTAGGTCCAAACGACCTGACTGTCTGGAACTCCCAATTTGGCGCCCCTCTCGTGGCTGCCGCCACGGCTGTGCCTGAACCTAGCATTGGCATACTTGGTATTTTCTTGGCCATCGTTGTTTATTCCATGAGACGCCAACGGCCTGTGTTCTGCTAACAACGATACTTGTCAATTACTTTGCTGAAGTCGGAGGACAGACATGTTCCGGAAACAAGTTGGCCGCTTTCGCGGGTTCACCTTGGTAGAACTTCTTGTCGTGATCGCCATTATCGGCGTGTTGGTGGCCTTGTTGCTCCCTGCCGTCCAAGCAGCACGCGAGGCGGCGCGGCGTACACAGTGTGTGAACAACCTCAAGCAAATTGGTTTGGCATGCCTCAACATGGAGTCCTCTGAAGGGGCTTTTCCCACGGCTGGTGGTTCGGTATCAGAGTTCTTAGATCCCGCGTCGCAAGCAGGACCACTCTATGGCTATGAGTACGCGAGTTGGATGTTTCAGATCCTGCCATTCATCGAACAACAGAATCTATACGACCTGCGCGACGGGATCACAACCGGTACAAACGCCTTCTCTGACACTAGTCTCGCAGAGACTCCCGTAGCAGCGTTCAACTGCCCGTCACGCTACGGGCGTTTTGGCATCCTCGGAGCCGACCTTTTCCGGTTAGGCGACTACGCGGGCGTGATGGCCAGTCACTGTGATCCTGGCTGGACGGGGTTCGCATGGGAAAGCTCTACACCACCACGATCCGGCTCTTTAGGCACTGAAGATGAAGTGGTTTGGACGGGGATCATAGCCCGGGGTGGCCATACGAAACTTAATACCAAGGAGGTGACGAAATTCGGCCGGGTCGGTTTCAAGAGTATCAACGACGGATCGTCGAACACAATCATGATCGCCGAAAAGGCTGTCACCACAGACCGGTATACGATCGATAACAATAACCCATTCCAGTTCTGGGAAATTCGTGGATACTACAGCGCGGCCGATTGGCCAACGATGCGCATTTTTGGTGCAAGGACGCAAGTAAGTAGCACTTTTGAAACGGTCCCGGTGCTAGGCGATTCTGAGGCACGACCGGCCAACTTTAATAGGGTAGGTCCCTTAAAAGTAGAAAAAGGGTTTGGTTCGGCGCACCCCAGCGTATTCTTAGCGGTGTTCGGCGATGCTTCGGTCCACCCGATTACGTTCGACACCGACCTGATCCTGTTAGACCAATTAGGAAAACGCGCAGACGGCTCGAACGCCAAATTATGAGTCAAGCAAAAAAAATGTTGATGCCATGTCGCCGTACGATGGTTGATGGTGGGGAGAAAGAGGGTGCAGCGACTGCGAGGCATTATTCTTTTCATGGCTCCAGAATTGGAACGCGCAGCATGAACTTCCAAAGCCTACTCGTTGTGAGCCTCGTGGCGATGGAATTGTGTCTTGGGTGCAGTAGCCCAGATCCTGCCAACCTGTTGGCCGAAGCGAATAACAGCAACATCCAACGACTAGCAAACCTCTACGAGGCATACCAAAGTCGCCATAACTGGCGAGGTCCTAAAGACGAGGCAGAATTCAAATCGTTCCTCAAGGGCTGGAATCCCAAAAAGCTGACCAATGTTGGGGTGGATCCCAACGCCATTGACGATGTCTTCGTCAGCGACCGTGACGGCGAGCCGTTCCAGGTTCGCTACGGGGTGCCCGGGCATATCATGGGCAGCGACGCCCCGGTCGTCTTTGAAACAACCGGTATCGACGGGAAGCGGATGGTCGGTTTCCTCAACATGACGAGTCGAGAAGTCGACGAAGCCGAGTACAACGATCTCTGGGAAGGCAAAGCAACTCCGCAGCAATCTTCCAGACATGGCTCCTAGTAGGAACACGAATCTCTCTGACCAATTTAACTTGAATCAACAAATGAAAATCCACCTTGATCAGAATCTCTGTAATATGAGGCATCTCACTACAACCACATCGTCAATTCAGCGTTGCCAAAGGCTCAGACCATTGATTTTCCTGGTTTGCTGGATCTTCTCGTTAATCAGCTCTCCTGCACATGGAGACTCGCCCGGCTGGAAGCTCGTGTGGAGCGACGAGTTTGAAGGGACATCGCTCGATACGTCGAAGTGGGACATCATCGATTGGACAACTCCCCATAACAACGAACGTCAGGCCTACCATCCTGATCAAATAACTGTGTCGGGGGGCAATCTCGTGCTTACGGCAGTCGACATCCCCTACGGCGGAAAGGCGTATCGTTCTGGCAAGGTCGAGAGCAAATGGACCAAACAATATGGTCGTTGGGAGGTGCGCGCCAAACTACCTAAGACCCAAGGGACTTGGCCCGCCATTTGGCTACTACCTGATGGGAGACAGTATCCTTGGCCAACCCAGGGTGAGATCGACATCATGGAGAATCGAGGCGACAAGCCCACGAGGATTACCAGCGCTTTTCATTGGGGGCCAAGCCCTCGCAAACGGAAGTTTTTATCTGAAAAACGAGAAATCTCCAGATCAGATCGACTCGTTGACTTTGCCGAAGGCTTTCACACATACGCCGTTGAATGGGACGCGCAAGAGCTTCGGTTCTTTGTCGACGAGGTGCAATTCTTTACGATTAACGACTCCGATACCGACGGTTTCCTGAGCAGTCAATCTGCACCGGCGGAAGTTTTGCTGAATGTCGCCGTGGGTGGCGACTATGTCGGCGACGCACAGCCAGACGAAACCAGTGTCTGGCCGCAACAAATGCTGGTGGACTATGTTCGGGTCTACGTCCGCTGAACGAGGCTGGGTAAAAACACTTCGTCTGGGCACTGCGTGTAGCTACCGCCCACTTTTTAGCGGCAAATTAAGCCGCGCAATGCTACAGAAAGCCCACGCGCCGCTAGCATTCGAACCGATCTTGACCCGTTCTTCGGTTTGGGACAAATTCTAGCTGTCCCCTGGGATGCAAAAACTGCTCCTGGAGACATGAAACTCGACCCAGGGCTGAGCAATCGCTCCTCGGCCAATCCGACTTTTTTTCCTGTGCAAATGGAGGTGCACATCTATGAAACGCGAATTGGATCTCGTCCGGCAGTTGCTGCTGGACATCGAAACTCGTGGGCCTGACTGCTCGGTGAGCATTCTGCGCCCTGACGCACATCATGAAAACGAAGAGCGGATCCGGTATCACCTCCGCCTCCTGATGGACGCGGGCTTGTTGAAGGAAGTGGACCGCACGACGGCAGGCATTCCTTGCGTCCGCCTGACACATGAGGGCCATGAACTCTTGGAGCTCGCGCGGCATGAACGTCTATGGCGCGAAGCGAAGTGGCTCTGCCAGGAACGAATCGGCGGATTGTCGCTCACTGTGATTCGCACATTCCTGGTGAGATTGGCAACTGGAGCTGCGGGTACTATCCCACTGGTACGAAGAAGTTATGTCGCGCGACGACCCTGGGTGGAGACCGACTGCATTGAGCCGATTCGTTATCTCCACCGCGAAGATGCAAGCGAGGGTATCGATACCGAACGCTATCGCTACGTGCGCGTTCGACCGGACATGGCAGATTATGCAGACCGCCCGCTTCAGTATTCCTCGGATAGGGAAGAGGAAGCTCGCTGGAATGGTGAAACCACTTTTCCCACCCAATTGATCTAAGCAGCGATCCACTTGCGATCGGTGATGAATCGGGGCGCTGCTCTCAAAAAGCAGCGCCCTCTTTTGTTAGCGAGAAAGGCAATCCTCATGGCACGTCAAAAAAGATTTGCGTACGAAGTTGCAATGGCATTCGCACTGATCATGCCACTGACTCTCTTGGCACACTCAGCGACGCTCGAAACCACGTCCCCCGAGCCGAGCGATCCCGCAGCCGCGTTTGTCTCTGACCAGCCCACAGTGGGTACACCGGAGGCTGTCGAGGTG
Source organism: Bythopirellula sp. (assembly GCA_041738415.1). Taxonomy (GTDB): domain Bacteria; phylum Planctomycetota; class Planctomycetia; order Pirellulales; family Lacipirellulaceae; genus Bythopirellula. The sequence continues at coordinate 82,157 of JBGSPU010000089.1, read as the reverse complement.
GCCCGAGAGGTGTTGCGATTGCAGGAGGAACTGGGCGGGTCAATCGTCTCTGATTTGGGAATGCCGGATCCCACAGCTCCGACTCGTTGGACTCCCCCCCCTGCTCCCCCCTCACTTCTGCGACCTCCACAGCCAAACTGGGTGCCACGGCAGCCGACGCCGATCGATGTGCTTCGTGAGACTGCCTGGCGGATGGAACAATCGGCACATTTGTTGGAATCCCTCGATTTATACGACCAGGCAGATGCGGTGCGAGCGACTGCGTCACGTCTGCGTCAGGATGCCCGCTTTATGAAGACTCGGCAGAAAAAAGCAGGATCTGCTGCAGTTGAGGCAGAGTGAGACGTCTTTCCCTCTCAGGCGAGAAACTTGAAATCAACTCCGCCGTCTCGCTTCCCGCCTACGCGGGATAGACGGTCTTGTTATCTGGCTATCCCAGCTTCTCAGTGAATTGACATTCTGCCCTTCCACCATTAGCCTAGAGGGAGTGCGGAAAGGTTGAGCGGTGAGGTGGGGAATTACGTAACTCCCCAGGGGGCATGGACTTCTGTCCAGATCGGTGGACCAGTTTGGCTGGTAGTTCACTTCCGATCTGGGGGTTCGTACTTGTCTTGCTACGTGGTGATATTTCCCGAGAGGCTTTCGAGCCGCGTGGGGCGTGTCTCAGCGTAGACAGCTTCTCCCCTCTTGCCGACAGAGTTCAGAGTCGAACAGATCAGAGAATTTTCTGCGATGTCCAAATTTGGTGATTATCTCGTCAAGAATCGGATCGTCGGGCCGGAGCAATTACAAGAGGCCGAGACGGTCGCGAGTTCTCGCCGGCTCACGATTCAAGAAGCGATCGTGCAACTAGGCTACGCTGCGCCCGAACAGGTTTGGCGGGCCCTGGCCAAGATGCACAAATATGAATACTACGACCTCAACAGCGTGCCAATCCCCCCTGCGGTCGTGGAACTTGTGCCTGAGTCTGTCGCCCGTGAAAACGCGGTCATTCCGTTCTCGGAAGACGACGGCAAACTCAAAGTGATCGTCAGCGATCCCGAAGCGTTTGAAACCTTCGACAAGCTGCAGTTCATTCTGAACCGCAAGGTAGATATCGGCATCGCTACCAAGGAAAGCATCCTCGAAGCCATCAACCGCAACTACGGCCAAATGGACGGCGAATCGGCCGACTCGATGTTGCAGGAATTTACGGACACCGCCATCGACTTTACCGAGACCGAGGGGGATGACGACTCCGGCGATGACGATATCGTCGACGAAACGAGCGCTCCCATTGTGCGACTCGTGCAGTTGATGATTACCGAAGCTGTGCAGTTGCGGGCCTCGGATATTCACGTCGAGCCGTTTGAAGACGTCGTGCGGATTCGGTACCGTATCGACGGCGTGCTGGTGAAACGCGACAGCCCTCCCCGTCGACTGTTGGGTGCGTTGCTCTCGCGCATCAAGATTCTTGCCCGCATGGATATCGCCGAACGTCGCCGCACCCAGGACGGTCGCATCAAGATCACGGCCGGTGGCAAGGAGCTTGATCTCCGTGTGAGCATGTTGCCCACCTCTCACGGCCAATCCTGTGTGATGCGGCTGTTGGACAAGGACAACATCAAAGTGGGGGTCCGCCAACTGGGTCTTTCCGAAGCCGATTTCCGCAAATTCCGCACCCTCATCCGCCGGCCCAATGGTATTCTGCTTGTTACCGGCCCGACGGGTTCTGGTAAGACAACCACGCTGTATGCAGCACTGAACGAACTCAATCGACCGGATCGCAAAATCATCACTGCGGAGGATCCTGTCGAGTACTACTTGCCGGGCATCAACCAGGTGGAAGTGCGGCACAACATCGGCTTGGATTTCGCCCTGATCATCCGCGCGATGTTGCGTCAGGCACCCAATGTGATTTTGGTCGGCGAGATGCGCGATCACGAGACGGCTTCGATGGGCATTCAAGCCTCGCTCACGGGTCACTTGGTATTCAGCACGCTCCACACCAACGACGCTCCCGGAGCGATCACACGGATGGTCGACATGGGCGTGCCGGCATATCTCGTGGCGGGAAGTATCATCGGCATCCTCGCCCAGCGTCTTGTGCGCGTGGTTTGCACCAAATGCAAGCATCCTCACACCCCCACCGACGGTCAACTCGAAGCAGCAGGAATCACCCCCGAGCAAGCCGCCACTGCCACGTTCATGAAAGGGCAAGGATGTTCGCATTGTGGAAAAAGCGGCTATCGCGGACGGCTCGGCATCTTCGAACTCATGATGATGAATGCCAAGGTGCGCGAACTGGCCTTTGCGGGTGCCTCGACCCCAGAAATCCGTAAGGCTGCCGTCAAGGCAGGAATGACCACACTTTACGACGACGGAATCCGCAAGGCACTCATGGGAGTCACCACATTAGAGGAAGTTTTCCGTGTCGCCAAACGCGTAGAGAATTAAAACACCACCTATCGAGAGCAATTAGAATAGAAAATATCCGCGTCAGTAGGTATTGAGCTGTGTCGCAACGCGACACACGGAACAGAGTATTTTATGGGCACCATCTTAATTGACAAACTGCTCTCCGCCCAAGTGAAGCAGGGAGCGAGCGATTTGCATATCACGGTGGGCCAACCACCCGTGCTCCGCCTCCACGGCCACTTGCAAAAGCTCAAGACCAAAGTGCTAGAACCCGCCGACACCATGGGTCTGATGAAAAGCATTACGCCCGACCGCTGCCAGCAGGAATTTCAGGAAACGGGCAGCACCGACTTCGGATTCGCATTCGGCGATCAGGCCCGCTTCCGCGTGTCAGTGTTTCGCCAGCGCGGCAACGTGGCGATGGTGCTGCGGCAGATTCCCGTAGACTTGATGAGCATGGAAGATCTCAAGATTCCCCTCGTTTTCAAAGATCTTATCATGCGACCCCGGGGGCTGATCCTTGTCACCGGTCCGACGGGATCGGGAAAATCAACCTCGCTTGCGGCGATGATCGACTACATCAACTCCACGATCGACCACCACATTATCACCATCGAAGACCCGATCGAGTTCTACCATAATCATCGCAAATCGACCGTCAATCAACGCGAAGTCGGGGTCGATGTCACCTCGTTCGCCGAGGCGATTCGTCGTGCTCTGCGCCAGGACCCCGACGTGATTCTCGTCGGCGAATTGCGTGACCTGGAAACGATCGAAGCCGCCATCACCGCGGCGGAAACGGGCCACGTGGTGTTCGGCACGCTCCATACCAGTAGCGCCGCCGGCACGATCAATCGTATCATCGACGTGTTTCCCACGAATCAGCAAGATCAGATCCGCACCCAGTTGGCCAGTTCGATCATCGGCATTCTCGCCCAGCAGTTGATCCCGCGCATCGGCGGAGGCCGCGTCGCGGCCTTCGAGACGCTCGTCGTCACGCCGGGCATCGCCAACTTGATCCGCGAAAACAAGATTTTCCGGATCACCTCGTCCATTCAGACAGGTTCCAAACACGGCATGCAGTTGCTCGACGATCACTTGTTCGAGCTCTGGAAGAATGAAATCGCCACCAAAGAGGACGTCCTGGCCAAGGCCAATACCCCCGATGAACTCGCCCGCCGAATCGCCGGCGCCGAACGCGGCGTCTTCGACGAACCGGCGGAGGGAGAAGAATGAGGGAAGAAAACGATAAATGATTAATGATGATCGAGGACAACTATACCGCAAGCTAACGCATCCCACTAACCACTAACCACTATCCACTATTCATGGCCCTACGTCGCATTGGACAAATCCTGGTTGACCTCGGATACATTTCCGATGAGCAGCTCGAAACGCTGGTCGAAGAACAAGAGCAACGCCCCGGCCAGCTCTTGGGACAAGTCGCGATGGATATGGGGTTGGTGACCGACGAGCAACTCGTCCAGGCCCTCGGCGAGCAGATGTCGCTCCGCACCGTTGCGCTGGGCGATCTGACCATCACTCCCGAGACCTTGGAAAAGGTCACCGAGCCGATGGCCCAGATGTATCGCATCGTTCCCATCGAGTTCGAGGACAATACGCTCACCATCGCCATGTGCGATCCGCAGAACTTAAGTGTCCAGGACGAACTCCGCACCTTCCTCGGCTACAATATTCGCGTGGCAGTGGCCACCGAGCCCGCTGTCCTGGCCGCGTTGGACCGCTACTACGGCGAGAATACCGAGAGCGTCGAAAGCATCGTTTCCGATCTGGAAGGCGACAAAGACCTTGCCGCTGCCGTGGCGGCCGCCGAGGGCAACTCGGTCGATCTCGCCAGCGTCGAGGCGATGGCCGACAGTGCCCCGGTCCGAAAACTGCTGAACATGGTGCTGCTGCTGGCGATCAAAGATCACGCGAGCGACTTGCATTTCGAGCCGTTTGAAGATGAGTTCCGCATCCGCATCAAGGCCGACGGCGTGCTGTACGAGATGGTCCCGCCGCCGCGCCACTTGGCATTTGCGATTACCACCCGCATCAAAGTGATGGCCAACCTCGACATTGCCGAACGTCGGATGCCGCAGGATGGACGCATTGAACTGACGGTCGGTGGCCATCCGGTCGACTTGCGGGTGAGCGTGCTCCCCACGATGTTCGGCGAGAGTGTTGTCATGCGGGTTCTCGACCGCTCGGTGGTCTCGCTCGATCTCCAAAAAGTCGGCATGGATGATGATTTGCTCGTAATTTTTCGCGATGTCATCTCCAAGCCCAACGGCATCGTGCTCGTGACCGGGCCCACGGGGTCGGGGAAAACGACGACCCTCTACTCGGCCCTCAACGAACTCAACACCATCGAAGACAAACTGATCACGACCGAGGACCCCGTCGAATACGACATGGAAGGGATCATCCAGGTGCCCATCGATGCCTCGATCGGCAACACGTTTGCCCAGTGTCTGCGGTCGATTCTCAGGCAGGATCCCGACAAAATCCTCGTCGGCGAGATTCGCGATCTGGAAACTGCCGAGATTGCTGTACAGGCTTCCCTCACGGGGCACATGGTTTTCAGCACGCTGCACACCAACGACGCCCCCAGCACGATTACCCGTCTGAAAGACATGGGGGTCCCCACCTTCCTGATTACCGCCACGGTCGAGGCGATCCTAGCCCAGCGGCTGGTCCGCAAGGTCTGCTCGAAGTGTCGCGAGGAATATGCCCCGTCCAAGGAAATTCTCGACGATTTGGAGCTGACTTCCGAGGATTTGAAGGGGAAGAAATTTTATCGTGGCTCTGGCTGCGAAAACTGCAACAATACAGGATATAAGGGACGGGTGGGACTTTTCGAACTCATGATCATGAATAACGAGATGCGGGAGATGATTATGCAAAATTGCTCTACCGACGAACTCCGCAAGGCAGCCCAAAGAGGGGGTATGCTTACCTTGCGTGATGCCGGTATGAGAGTTGCCTACGAAGGAATCACCACCCCCGAGGAAATTGTCCGAGAAACGATCATTGAAGGATAATAAAAGCTGAGAGCTGAAAGTCAAGTGTCAAGAGCCGGAGGTATGGCTCTGGACTCTCGACTCGTAGCTCTAGACTTACCATTAGCTGAGAGCAGAGAGACAAGAGTCAAGAGCCAGATGGTATGGCTCTCGACTCTCGACTCTCGACTCTCGACTCTTAGCTCTAGACTTTTTAACTGCCATGCCAACTTTTCAATTTGAAGCGATGGATTCCACCGGCGCTGAGATCAGAGACGTGATCGAAGCGGCGACCGAGGAAGATGCCCAAGCCACCATTCGGCAGATGGGCTACTTCGTGACCAAGATCTCCGTCAAGAAGGCCCGCAAGAAATCCGAAGGGGGCCCCGGTAAAAAGAAGCGCGGCTTCGTCTTCGGCGGCGTCAAGTCCAAAGACCTCACCGCCTTCACCCGCCAACTCTCGATCCTCCAAGACGCCGGCTTGCCGATCTTGCGGAGCCTGCGCATCCTCGGCGAACAAGCCAAGCCGGGCCGACTCAAATACTCGCTCGAAGACACCTGCGAAGCGATCGAGGCCGGCGACACGCTTTCCGAAGCGATGGGCAAGGCCCCTAAGGCGTTCGACCGACTCTATGTGAACATGATCAAGGCAGGCGAAGCGGGGGGGGCCCTGGAAGTGATCCTCCAGCGCTTGGCCGACTTCAAAGAACGGTCTGAATCACTCAAGCGGAAAGTCAAGGGAGCGATGATCTATCCGATCGTCGTCGTCACGGTGGCCGTCGGGATTTTGACATTCATCATGATCAAGATCGTCCCGAGTTTCCAAGCGATTTTCGACGACTTCGATCTCGATCTGCCGGTGATGACCGTCTATCTGATCGCCTTTTCCAATTGGTGCGTCAACTATTGGTACCTCATCCCTGGCGTGCCGGTCGCCATCTGGCTCACCATCAAGCTCATTCGCAAATTCAAAGCCGGCCGCATGGGCTGGGACCAGTTTGTCATCAAGGTCCCCATCTTCGGCAACCTGATCGAGAAGAACATCATGGCCCGCACCTCGCGGACCTTGGGCACGTTGATCTCCTCCGGCGTGCCGATTCTCGAGGCCCTCAACATCACCCGCGAGACCGCCGGCAACGCCGTGTTTGAGAGGCTTTTCGGCAAAGTGAGCGAACGCATCCGCGAGGGGGACGCCATCGCCCAGCCGCTCAAAGAATACTCCAAGCTCAGCTTCCACCCCGTCGCCGCCTTCTTCTGGTTCTGCTTCATCGGCGGCCCGGTCGGGATCCTGATCTACATGATGAAATACCGCCAACGGGTCGTCGACGACATCGTCGTGAACAGGGTCGACGTCGGCGAAGAGACGGGCGAACTCGATACGATGCTCTACAAGGTGGCAGACACCTACGACGACGAAGTCGCCGTGCTCACCGACGGCCTCACCAAGTTGATGGAACCGCTCTTGATCCTGTTCCTGGGCGGTGCCGTCGGTTTCATCGTGATCGCCCTGTTCATCCCGCTGGTGGAACTGATCAACGGACTAACAGGGTAGGGGAACTGGGGGCTGGGGGCTAGGGAGAAGAAAAAAATAGCCGTGATACAACGCATCGCACGGCAAAAAAGCGAATCTGGGATCTGGGGACTGGGGACTAATTATTCCCTAGCCCCCAGCCCCCGAATCCCAGCCCCCTACCTGTGCTTTTCCGCTACAATAAACTGCGGCGGCAGCGCAAGCTGCTGGCATCCGAAAGACGCCGCAACTAACCCAACAGAGGGGTTTTGGTCGCATTTTGAGACGCTGCGGGCCTCTGGAGGCACGATTTATCGACTTCCCAGCAAAACGGCCCGCTCGTCGGCCTTGCGCACGTGATTTGCAATAAAACAAACAGGAGATTTAGTCATGGCACGGAAAAAAGAAACAACGGGGATTAGGATCTTGGGGCTTGGGGCTGGGGATCAGCGTTCACGTTCGTCTTTACCCAAATCCTTTTTACCCCCAGCCCCCAGCCCCCAGCCCCTAGTCCCCCACTCCGCCTTCACCCTCACTGAGCTCTTGGTCGTAATCACGATCATCGCCATCCTGGCGAGCCTCATCACCGCCGCCGCGGTCAACGCCCTGAACGCCTCCAAACGGGCCCGCATCTCTTTGGAGATCAATCAACTGGGGCAATCGATGGAGGAGTTCAAGAACAAGTACGGCGCGTATCCGCCGAATTTATTGACCCCATCAGGGCTGCAAGATTCAAAAGGGAATTACATTTACAACATCCATGAAAATGACCTCGTGAGGGCATTCAAGAAAGCATTTCCCCGAAGCAATGAGCCTCCTATTATTTTTCGGCAACTTGCGGGCGACAGTAGCGTGGGTGGTACCGCAGACGCTGGTGGTTATCTTACGAATGGATTAGACGGGGCCGAAGCCATTTATTTCTGGCTGGGAGGATTTAGCGAAGACCCCCAATACCCGATCTCCGGTCCTGGGGGGCCCTCTTTTCTATCGGCCCAAGCAGAAGAGATTGAAGGAAGAGATCGGATTTACGAATTCGATTTAGGACGACTTGGCCCACGTGATGAGAATAGTGGAGTATTCCACGACATGACTCTTTCAAATGGCACTGGACGATTTATCGAGTATACAATCAACCTAAATGGAGTAAATCAAACAAGACGGATTAATTTTTGGCGTTATACGCCGAGCGGGTCAAAAGAGCCGTACGTTTACTTTGATGCATCGCGCCATCGCGCACAGGTCGAAGTTTCTCCTCGAACCAATCCTCCAACTTATCTAGTTGAATACGCTCCCTGGTGTTACGAAACTCCTGATGCAGTTGTGCGCCCACTTCTACGGCTAAACGAATCAATAAGGAATCGAATCGAGTTTGCAAATAACAACAAGTTTCAAATTCTTCACGCCGGCCTAGATGACACATGGGGGCCTATGGGAACTGCTTTTGAGATGGGTAATGTCGGGTCACAGGCTTCGCCAAACGTAATCCTCTTCCCCGCCGGCCCCTTCACCGGCGATATCGCCGATACGCTGACGAACTTCACGTCCGGCACACTGGAGAGCGCACAAGAATGAAACTGAATGCGGAATGCGGAATGCGGAATGCGAAATCAAGATTGGTTTCGAGTTTCGAGGCGCGAGTTGCGAGCAAGAATTTCTTACTCGCGCCTCGTAACTCACAACTCGCGCCTTCTTCCGGCGTCACGCTCATCGAACTCTTGATCGCCATCGCGATCATCGCCACGCTGAGCGCCGTCTTCCTCGGTGCTTCCCGCTCCGCCATGGAGTCGGCCCGCGCAGCCCGCACCAAAACCACCATCAGCAAACTCCATACGTTGCTGATGGAGCAGTATGCGAGTTATCAAACGCGGAGGGTGGATATTAGAGATTCAGTTCTCAATGCCATTGATACCAACGGATCGCTAACTCCTCAGGAAAAGAGTCAGGAGCGTGCTCGTGCTCGACTCAATGCCACTCGTGAGCTTATGAAGCTTGAGATGCCCGATCGTTGGTCTGATGTGTGGTTGACTACTCTAGATAATCCTGTTGCATCTACATCAATTCTTGATGATCGTTCTGCTCTATCAAAGATGTATTTGCGACGCTTGAGTAAGATAATGCTGGCGACAAATCGCATCACCGGCAATACGAATACGTTAGACGAAGTTTATGATAATCAGAGCGCTGAATGTCTTTACATGATGGTTATGCTGGCTACGGGTGATGGAGAAGCTCGCACTTTGTTCAGTTCGCAAGACATCGACGACACGGATGGAGATGGTGCTCCGGAGTTTATTGATGGGTGGAAAAAACCAATCAGATTTCTTCGATGGCCTAGCGGGTTTGTTTCTTCGTTGCAGCCACTTGATGAAACGTTGGTCCCACCCCGCCACAATCCTGATACCGATCATGATCCCTTTGATATGTTTAAGGTTGACTCGGTGGCATATCGCTACGTCCCTTTGATCTTTTCCGCAGGACCGGATGAAAATCCAGGGCTTAATTTCAAAGTAAAAACTTATGTTGCCATAAATGACCCGTATTTTGATCGCAGTGGACCTCTGTCGGATCGTGTCGGAGCAATTTTGGATCCTGCATTAGCGGCCGACAACATCCACAACCATGTGATCGATAATAGGTAGGCGCTAGTTATCAGGCGCTAGTCAGAAAAGAGGGGGCTGGGGGCAGAGAAGAGGAACAGAAATGAACAACATTACAATGAAACGAATGACTAGCGCCCAGCGCCTAGCAACTAGCGCCTATTCCCCAGCCCCCAGCCCCCAGCCCCCCGTCCCCCCCCTGCGACGCGTTGCGTCGCGGCTACTTTCATTCCGCATTCCCCATTCCGCATTCCGCACTGGCATGACCCTCATCGAGTTGATGGTCGTCGTGGTGATTCTCATTACGTTGGTCGCCGGGGTGTTGCCGCTGATCTCGCCCAACAATGATGCCCGCAAGATTCGCGAGGGTGCCCGCGGCCTCAAGACGTTCCTGATGATGGCCCAGGCCGAGGCCGCCCGCACGGGGCGTCCGGTCGGCGTCGGCTTTCGCGAGAGCAGCACAGATAGCGGCGTAGCGCTCGAAGCCTACCAGTTGGCCGTGCCCCCGGAGTACCCCGGCAGCAGCCCGGAGTCGCGCGTGGGGATCACGAAACTCGATGGCGAAACCTATCCGAATGTGCAAGGCTCGAAAGCCCAGTTTTCCCGCACACCTGGGCTGAAGCTTAATTCGGAATACCACGGCACCGATTTGGCCGGAGCCCAGTTGTATGCGGTGCAATCTCGCTTGGCGACCAGCACCACTGTCCGTGACTCGCTACCGCCGGGTATGTTCCGTGTAGGAGACGTGTTCCAGGTCGACGGGATGCGTTTCAAGATCGTGGATGACACGCGCAATAAAGAAATCTCATTGATCCCGGGAAGTACAACTAGCCCGAAGTTCCTCGACCCCGCCAACAACATTCCCAACGACACGTTGATCTGCGTGTGGCTGGATGAAGTGGAGCTCGGCATCCACATGGCGCCGCCGCTCACTAACCTCGGCGCGGGATACCGCTATCGCATCGCGCGGCAACCCGCCGGTGGGGAGACTGCCAACCCATTTACGATCAGCACCCAACCCTCCTACCAGTTTCCCGCAGGCATCGGCATCGATCTCAATGCATCGGGGTTTGAGCGGAGCGGTGAGCTCTTTTTCTTCAAGAATCCCAATGGGAAGAACAGCCCCGTGGCAGGCCTCCTGTTCTCGCCGAGCGGAGACATCGAGAGCGTCTGGCAAGGTTATTATCAGATCACCGATGCCGACCGGGTCTTCTTTCTTGTCGGACGGGGGGAGAACGCCTCCTTCCCCGCCGATGAGCCGGAGAACTACAGCCCCAAGACCAGTTGGTACGTTGCTGACAAAAACGAAACGACCGACGACGAGCTGAGCGACCTGCGCACCAAGATCAACTGGCTCCACCCCGAAAGTCGTTGGCTGCTGATCGAACGGGCCGGCACACGGCTGCAGATGGTAGAGAACGCGGTGTACGATCCGCGCGCAAATGAGGTGCAGTCTGAGATCAGCGAACTAAGGCAGGGCGGAAAACTAAAAGCCTTTCAAGTGAAGGCCGTCCAAGTCGAGTTCGCCCACGAGTTGGCCCATGGGCAAAAGTAAGTCGCTAGTTACCAGGCGCTAGGCGCTGGTCAGAAAAGAGAGTAGGCGCTAGTTTTACTCGTTCCCAGGCTCTGCCTGGTAACGCAATGTATTTCAGGCTCTGCCTGTGGTTTACGAAAAGAGAGGCGGAGCCTCGCATACAGCCCGTTACGAGGCAGAGCCTCGTAACGAGTAATAGCAACGCTTCGCCGGAAAAAGAGAAGAACGATGAACACGCGATATAAACTTAACTTACCCTCTCTGACTAGCGCCCAGCGACGGTGGGAGGCCATGATGAGAGAGAGGGGGCTAGTTACGAGTTTCGAGTTTCGAGTTTCAAGCAGGGAAAGCCGTCCATTTCTCGCGCCTCGCAACTCGCAACGGATTCAGTTTCGAGTTTCGAGTAAGATTTCTTTTCTCGCAACTCGCAACTCGCAACTCGCGCCTCCTTCCGGCATCACGCTCATCGAAATCCTCATCTCGCTGTTCGTGCTGCTGTTTGGCCTCATGGGCGTGGCGGCGATCTTCCCGGTGGCCAGCCACTACCTCGTCCAAGGCGACCAAAAAGACCGCAGCGACGCCCTGGCAAATAACGCCTTTGCGGAGATCGAGGCGCGGGGGTTGATGAATGCTAAAAAATGGGTTTATCCGACCAACAATTCAGTTACCAATCCACCTCTTCCAGTAATCACAACTCCTGGGACGGGAATAATTGGTACTTTTGCAAATCCCTTTGATCCAGGAATCGCTTTTGTCATCGATCCTTTGGCTGCGCATGACGCGAGCATAAATATGAATTTGAGACAGAATTTCCCTGCAACCCTTACCCCAAATGTGATCCCCTGGACTTTAAATTTTCCTGCCAATACTGCTATTCCTGGAATGACTGCAATGACGGTTTCTTCCTGGCCAGTAAGGAGGGTCTCATTCGATGTGAACCCCAATTCGAGTGCTGTAAGGCTTATGGAACTGTCCGCCGCCGAGACCATCTTCCGCCTCCGCGACGACCTGGCCGTCGAGCAGCCCCGCCAGGGGGATCGCCCCGCAATGCAGCGGTGGAGCGTCGATGGTGCCACTGGCACACTCCTCGCGCGCCAGTACATCGGCGATTATTCCTGGCTGGCGACCGTGGTGCCGGCGGACAACAACGCCCTCTTGGGCCTGCAGCCTGCCGCCAACCTGGCCGGTGGGACCTACGACGTGTCCGTGGTGGTGTTCTACAAGCGCGACATCGTCCCCTCGGTCAGCACTTCCGGCAGCCCGGGCAGCGAACGGCTCATCGCCGCCGAGTTTCTCAATCAAGGGGAACTGGTGCTGTATGATGCCACCACCTCGGATGACGAAACGCTGGAGACGGCACTCGACGGCATTCGTCCCACCAACTGGGTCTGCGTGATGGGCGTCAATCAAACGAGTGGCCAGTTCCAGATGAAATGGTACCGTATCCTGGCCATTGAGGAGGACTTTTTTAATCAGGATCTCCCTGGTGCAGGAAACAATATCAATACCCGCACCTTGATGGTCACCGATGGGGGCGATTGGCCCAGTGATTCCTGGCAGAACCTGCGGGTCGCCATCCTCCCCGGGGCGATCCACGTGCAAACGCGGCAGATGCAATTGAGCTGTGAATGTTGTGAGTAGGAAGAGGGGGCTGGGATTCGGGGACTAGGGGCTGGGGACAGGAAAAAACAAAGAGAAGAATTAGCCGCGACGCAACGCGTCGCAGGGGGACAGGGGCAAGAGAGTCATTACTCGTTCCCAGGCTCTGCCTGGTAACGCAATGCATTTCAGGCTCTGCCTGTGGTTTAGGAAAAGAGAGGCGGAGCCTCGCATACAGCCCGTTACGAGGCAGAGCCTCGTAACGAGGATTAGGGGTCGTAGCAAAGTGAGAAGAGTGATGAATAACAAACCGAAATTCCGCAATCCGCATTCCGCATTCCGCATTTCCTCTCCCCCCCGCCGCGGCATCCTGCTGCTGGTCGTGCTGGGCCTGTTGACGCTGTTCCTGTTCATCGGCACGGCGTTCGTCATCTCCTCGAACCAGTTCCGCCTGGCCAACCGCAGCTACCAACAAGCCGGCAACCAGGAAAACATCTCGACCACCCAGCACAATTTCCTCGACGAGGTCCTCAACCAACTCGTCCGCGACACCAATAACCAGAACTCCGTGCTGCGGTATCACAGTTTGCTGCGGGACTTGTATGGGACGCAGGAAGGGATCATTGCGACGGTGCAACCGGGGACAGCAGTGTTTGCTGGCGTAACTCCTCCAGGGCCGGGCAATGTAACGAACGGACAGTTCATTGAGTTGAAGTTCCAGAAGAATTCCTACTTTTACCTGTTTGGCAACCAATATCCGCAAGTCGGTGGGCCTCCCTATCCGGCTATCGAGAATTTGCAGCCTCTCCCAGTTGCCGACAATGCTTGGAACGGTCGTCTGCTCACGTTTCTTGATGGCCAGGCGGCTTGTCGTACTGCAAGAATCGTCGGATACATCAACGACCCCAGTTCCAACTCGATCTTGCTTCGCGTCGAGAATTTCCCAGCGGCGAATGGCAGTTTGATAAGCGACCCGTCGATCCTGAATGGCACCCGCTTTGTTGTGAACGGCCGGCCATTCAATGGGACCGGAGTTGGTTACGACCAGACTGCAACATCGGGCGATCCCCGACTCGGATTTTCTGAGCAAGTTGTGATCAGTAGCGGCAACTTGAATGTTCCGATGGCATTAGCTCCTAATGCAAGTTTCTTCAACGGGCAACAACTAGTCTTCGACGGAAGAGAGCGTTATTTCAGTAGTCAATGGGCTAACTTGACCCCTAGCCAGCAGCAGAATCTAGTTAATGGTATTGGTTTTGACGGTCTTGGCGGCAGCGACGAATCGTACGACGCGCCCGACTTCCAGAACATGTTTTTGGCGTGGAGTCCGCCGTCGCCTCAGCAAACGGTGTTGCAGAACCTGGCGGATCCCGATCCACCCACTCTCGGCTCGATGGTCTTGCCGTCGTTCCATCGGCCGGCGCTGCTCAACTTTTGGGCCCGCCATGGAGATTTTCTCGGTACCCCCAGCGATCCACTTTCCATGTCCCGGTTAGGGGTCGATCCCGCCAATGCCAGCCTGTTACGCAAAATCCTGCTGCGTCCGAACTGGTTTGATCATCCCAACTTTACGGGGAGTAATCCCTACATGCCCACCGGCAACACAGCCACCGACAATGCCAACAAACTCCGCCGCATGATCTACGGCCCGTGGGACGTGGATAATGACAAAGACGGCACCCCCGACAGCGTCTGGGTCGATTTCGGCGCCCCGATCATCGCCGGTCCTGACGGCAAACTGGTGAAGCCCCTCGCCGCGATCCTGGTGCTCGATATGGACGGACGGCTGAATGTAAATGCGCATGGGACGCGGGAGTTGGCTGGCTTAGGCGCGGGTCTGGAAGCCCTACCCTCATACAGTCCTGCAGGACTGCCGGACTGGGATGATGTTTCGCGCGGTCAAGGCTTTGGCCCGGCTGATATCACCTTTGACTCAGACACGAATGATAATAGACAAGTGATTAGCGATGATGCTTTCCGCAGACTGCTCAACGGCGGCACCATCTTTGGACAGGATTGGCCCGGGCGCTACGGCACGAATCGAGAGCCGGGTAACAACAATGTTTATGATCTCTCGGCCCAACTTAAGATGCAGGGCTTCCCAAGTCATGCCCGTGATCCGAATCCTCCTTTTAACTTTACGCTACGACTCAACCGCAGCAACTTCGGCACTCTGCCTGACTTGCGTGCACGTTATAAGACAGCTCTCAATGATTTTGGCCAGTTTGTCACGACGTGGACTCCGCAGGACAGCCTCGAGCATGCCCTCGACGAGGACAACCCCTACGAACTGAATCTCTCCTCCACAGGGCCCCGCGGCACTGGCACCAGTGTCGACAATCCCTTCTCCCTGACCGAACTGGAACGGCTGCTGAGGGCCTACGATATCGATTCTCCAACTTTACCGCCGCGGCTGTACGAACTTCTGAAAGGGAATTCCACAACAGCCAGCATCGGTGATCTCAACAACTGGCGGACCCTCCTTACGACCGATAGCTACGACCTGCCGGAGCCGGGATTTCAGATGCCGGAGTGGGTCATCAATGGCGGAGGCGTGCTAAGCGGATTTTTCGCGACGATGGGCCGTCCGCCGGTGAATGCCACGTTTGCGGATTTGATTGAGTATCGCTTGCGAGCGGCGCAAAATATGCCCCACACCAACGGGGTCCTTTCTCCGACGGATCAACAAACGATTCGCCAGCAAGTCAACATGCTCGTGGCCCCGGAGATGCTGGCGGGGTTGAAGCTTGATCTCAATAGACCCTTCGGAAATGGACGCGATGACAACAACAACAACAACGGCGTGGTGGATGAACCGGGGGAAGACGAAGGCGAGTATTGGCTGATTGACGAAAACCGCGCGGGGATCACCGCTTCGCAGCCAACTATGGATTTCGAGAATCCAGCATACACGGCTTATCGAGACGCCTACGACCGCAACGGCGATGGCACAATTGATGATGCCACGGAACAGAATCTGAATCAACCCACCGATCTGGCTGGTCGCGTGAACCTGCACAACTACCGCCGCCAACTCCTGGCGCGGCATCTGTATGTATTGGCTTGGGCAGTTGTCGATCCTATTCCCACCAACGCCGATGGCACATTACCGGCAGAGAGCAAAATCAAAGTCCGGCAACTGGCCCAGTGGGCGATCAATGCCGTCGACTTCCGCGACCCGGACAACATCATGACCGCGTTCGAGTATGATGAGAATCCTTTTTTCAATGGCTGGGTAGTGGACCGCACAGCCAATCCTAAAGTGCCAATTGATGGCATCATCGACACCAGCTATCCGACGACCAATCATGTGCAACTCGTCTGGGGCACGGAACGGCCCGAACTCGTGATGACCGAGACATTGGCGTGGCACGATCGACGAACTGAGGATGGCAAAGGGGAGAACCCAGATAGTTCGGAACTAGACTCTGGCAAGATTGGTTCCGTCGACGATGACAGGGACAGCTACGATCGCAGCTACGATCAACGTGAACGCCCGATCGGAGCGGCCTTTATCGAACTCTATAACCCTTGGTCACCCGCTCCCGGAGCGAACGAAGATACGCATTTTGTCGACAATGGAAATGACCTGGGAGTCAACCTAGCGGCAGTTGACCAATTGACGGGCAATTCCCCCGTTTGGCGGATGACTGTTTACCAGACGAGGCTCGTCACGGGTGATCCAGTCAAAAACATTGCAGGACCCGACAAAGACCCCGACGACCTGGATAATCAAAATGTCCCCTCGACTATAGACCGTAGTATTTACTTTGCTGGATTTGATCCTGAGTCCAGAAACCCAACCTGGGATAACGATGGTGTCGCGTTTTACAACGATCTGCCAAACAATAATGTTCCTTCTGTGCGACCTGGTCGTTACCTAGTCGTGGGAGCAGGCAAATCGATGGGTGCTGGAGAATATCTGGCTGAATTCGGCGCTGAGACTGGCTCGCGTACTTCTACGCGCGGCATCATGCTCAATACCCTTAACTCCACGAACGCCAGCAATGCCGTCGCAATGCATGGAGCGAACGCCACAACCGTGATGGACCCGGCAGGATTTCCCGTTGAATCGCCTGCGGATTCCGCCTTGCCACAGATTCCGGGCGACAACAGACCTAGTGTGGCTGACGTGGCAATCATCAATCAACCGAGGCGATTTTCCATTTCTGAGCCAGCCGGCGGCTACCCGATCGATTGGGCTGGGAGTCGCTGGGACGGCACCCAATACGCACCGAAATACATTGATATTCCCTTGGACGATCAACGCGCGATGACAAGCGCCGGAGGAGGTATTGGTGCGGGAGGTAACGGCGGTCGAGGTGGCATCGGTGCCCCACCCAATCGCAAACCAACGACTTCATTATTCCTTGATGGCGAAACACGGCTCTCCTTGCCGGGCCAATCTCCTGGTGGAGGTGCGATTGGTGGTGCGGGTGCCGGTGCCCCCACAGATGCCGCTCAGGCCCGCCGGACGATCCCTGGTTTTAGCTGGATCTACTTGCAGCGATTGGCCAATCCGCTGTTGCCTTGGAATCCACCCGCCGGCAAGCCGGGGCATCGCGCTAATGACCCCATTAATCCCTACATGACTGTCGACTCGATGGGGGCCAATGTCACCGTATTCAACGGACTGCGTGATATGGAAGAACTCACAACCGACCCAGAACAACGGCCGCTGAGATTTCGCAACAATTTCGCAATCGATACTTTTTCGAGCGTTCAGCGTGGGCGGGTCAACCTTCCGACAGACCCAGCGCTGCGCCTGCCTGACTTGCAGTCAAGAGCCGTCTCCGGAAGACAACGCCGCGGGCCGACTGACCCAGACACTGCACCACAAGCGAACCAACCTGCCCAGAATCTTTGGAATCCTGAAGGGATCGGCATTACTTCCAACACGGTTGCCGGTTACTTCAAGAACAAGGCTGGCAATGGTTTTGGTGCGGAAGGAAATCCACCAATTGACTCGCACAATTTCAACGGCATCCCGGATCACACGTTAGGATTCTTGAATGAACCGTTTCGCAACCCCAATCCGGCGACACCGGACCCGATTCGAGACCGGGTTGTACCGGGGCAGCCGTTCCCTTGGATCGATTGGAACAATCGCCCCTTTGCCAATCCGGGCGAGCTGATGCAGGTTCCCATGCGCCGTAGTTCGCAACTCCTACAGACTTTCTCATTTCTCAACTCATCTTCCACCGAAAAATACGATGGCACCGTTCCTGAGATCGCATTGTCGAATACCATGAAGTTTAATTTAGATGGCCCCTATGGCCATTTGCCTAATTTCTTCCGTACGAAAGTGGATACACAGAACAGGAGTATCTCCGGCTTGTATCGCGTCCTCGACCTGGTCGAAGTCCCCAGCCGTTATGTTGGCACCGAAACCTGGTTGAATCCGGCAGTCTATGGACAGACACTAGCGGATGATCCCATTGCCGGACCTCCAAATAAGAGTACCCGTGATCCAATCTTCGGCTGGCAGCCCCCCTTCAATCGCCTCCCGGAGCGACGTGAACCGGGGAAAGTGAATATCAATACGACTATGTTCACAGAAGATGGTAAGCCAGTTTGGGATGGGGTGATGCATGGGTCTGCAAAAAGAGCTGGCAACAATGATAGCTCCCATCCTGGACCCGATGGAGATGCTCTCATTTCCATCCGACGGGGATATGGGACATTAGGAGACAAAGCAGGTCAACTAGACGCTGCTTATCCAACCCTGGTCGCCAATCCATTTCGTCCGGGGGGTACGGCCGATATGGTACCACTAACAAACATGATTCGCGAAGGAACAGAGTCAACTCTGATGAGATCAATGGGAAATCCTCCATTTGCCAATGGAAGTGCAATTCCACAAACGCAGCCTCAGGGCCTTCCTTTCCTCACAGCCGATACTGCTGAAGGATATCGCAACGCAAATCGCAACCCTTACTTCCGCTACTCGCCGATCTCACGCCTGTCGAGCATGACCACCACCCGCTCGAATGTGTTTGCCGTGTGGATCACGGTCGGGTTCTTTGAAGTCGAAGAAGCGCCGCCATGGACTGGTTCATACGCAAACGGCACGCCAGTGCAAACGGTTCATCCAACGATTGATACTTATAGTCGCGCTTATCCCGATGGCTACCAATTCACCAAAGAAGCCGGGAGCGACACGGGCCAGGAGGTGCGGGTGCGAAAGTTTGCGATTGTGGATCGCACGATCCCCGTCGGCTTCCAGCCCGGGGCAAATCATAATGTGAAAGAAACGATACGGCTGAAGCGGGAAATAGAGTGAAAATGCGGAGTGAAGAAATGATAGGCGAGCCGCCTGACGTAAGTCGGCGGAGCCTCGTAACGAGACTACGTCGTCTTTTGCTCCGCAAAAGTAGCGCTACTTTTGCGGAGCAAAAGGCGACGATTTGCCGCAATTTGTGTCTAAATGCTAACACCTAACAGCTAACCGCTTTTTAATTGACAGAGCCCAAAATCCTAACGAAAATGGAACTACCAGTCAGACGGGTCACCGGAAGCCCCCTGGTATACCAACCGAGAGAGGCACTTCTATGCGTTTATTCATGAGCATTCGTTCTAATTCCCTGGTCCCCAGGCTAACGAGAGTAGGATGGGCACTCCTGCCCGTCTTGAATTCAACGGCCAGGAGTGGCCATGCTACGGGTAATGTCGTATTAGCTGCGCATTTGCTGGTGGCTGTACTGGCTTTAGTCAATCTGCAAGCTCCTGTTCGCGCCGACGTAAGCGTGGCGGGAGATACCAGCCCGGCAGCCAATACGATCAGCGATGCGGGCGGACCGGTGGGAGCCGATTTGATCATCGGCGATACGGGCGTTGCCGGATTGTTCATGGACATTGCACCCCCACTTTTTGGCACCCTGGCTCCGCTGGAATCGCCGAACGGCATCATCGGCAACGCCGAAGGAAGCATCGGCGCGGCCACGTTTGAAGACTTTCTAGGCGGCGATTGGATCGTGGCCAATACACTGACTGTGGGCAACGGAGGTCAGGGTTTTCTTGATCTCTTTGATAGTGCCAGTGTCACCGCATCAGACTTTATCGTCGGAGGACTGGAGACGGGAAATGGCCTCGCCACGATCAATGGTCAGGGTTCCCGCATCATTACCGACGGGCTCATCGTCGGCGATCTGGGGAGTGGGCAACTGAGCGTCAACAATCGTGCAGCGCTTTTTTCTGGAAATGCTGGGAGTGATTCGATCATCGGCAATGACGATGGCGGAGTGGGTGTCGTTACGGTGACTGGCGTCGGCTCGCGCTGGTCTGTAGGAACCTCAGGTACCAACGCGAATCTGTTCATCGGCAATGGCGCAGGTGCGCTCAGCACGGGGCAAGGTATCCTCAACATTGATAATCAGGCTCAAGTGCTTGTCGCCGGGTCAACGATTATCAATCGCAACGGGCACGTCGTGCTTGCCGGTGGCGGACGCCTGCGAAAACTTAATTCTGCAACAGGCCTGATTGCGGTGGAAGGAACACTCTCCGGGGATGGATATGTCGACGGGCCCGTGGAGATTGGTTTGATCACCGGACGTGGCGAGGTTCGCAGTTCTGCTGGGATTGCTAATACTCGGCAAAGACTGGTCTTCACCGGTCCCGTTCTCAATGGCAGCACCGTGTTTGTCGACGGTGGCGAGATGGATTTCAATGCCACGCTCACGAACAATTTTGAGGTCGTCGTCCGTGATGGGATAATGCGATTTCCCCTCGGAATGAGCAATTCTGGCACAATCTCAATCGGTGGCAACAGCACCCTGCACGGACCGATCAACAACACCGGTGGCGCCATTCAGATACTCTCCAATAGTGAGGTGCTCTTCGTCGGCGATTTGACCTTCACGGGGGCCAGCTTGCTGGGGCTCACAGCCGGCCCCGCGGCGGGAACGCTGGACATCACGGGGTTCGCTGATCTGACCGGGGCGACCATTGCGCTGGACTACTCTGCCGGCATCCTGCCTACTCCAGGAGACACGTATCAACTGTTCAACGCGAACGGAGGCATCCTAGGCTTCGTGCCTCAGCAGGCGTCGGCGGGAGGACTCTTGTGGGATATCGACATGTTGGGTACGACGGATACCCTCTTCGCCACCGCGACGGCAGCGGTGGCCCTGCCCTTCGGGGCCGACTTCAACGGCGATGGCATCGTCAACCAACTCGACTTGCAGACCTGGCAGACGAACTTTGGTCGGACCTCACCTCCCGACCTCTCTGCGTTTGGCGACGCCGACGGCGATGGCGACGTCGACGGTCGCGACCTGTTGGAGATTCAGCGGAAATTCGGCGGTCCGCCACTGGTGGCCGCCGCGACCGCCGTCCCCGAGCCGAGCTCGCTCGTGTTGCTGCTCGGGGCCGTCGCAGGACTGGGCTGGCGGAGACGGTAAACGGTAGGCCGCGCTGCGTTTATCGCATCGTGGTGGCTCCTGAACCTGGGCGTTCTGGGCGCGCTTACTCTACTTCCGGCAGCGACTCCGCCAGCCACCACGCGAAACGGCCCAGTACGCGGAAATAGATAAATGACCCGGCCAGTGCGATGGGTATTCCCGCGTAAGTCCAGCCGGGTGCTTGACGAGCTAACAACGCGATTGTCACCGCCACCAAGGCCCAAAGCAAGGTTGATTCTCCCCAGAAGAGGAGCCAGTGCAGGGGCCGCTTGAAAACGCTACCCCAGATTCTCGGAGAAATCACTCCCATGGGGGTTCCTTCCTCGAACGTGGACAACAGCAGCACGGGAAATATCATGAGCAATGAGCAGGAGCCTGCGGGCAAACTGATCTGCCAGGGAACCAATGCCATGATGGCAAAGACTGGCGTGAGGCTGACAGCCAACGGCAATCCGATGTGAAAGAGCTCCAGAAAACAATTCACGAAGAAAATGCTAGGTTCGCCGTGCAACTTTCTGTGTCCATCGGAACTCTCCGACAAGATGGCACACCAGATCGCGGCCAGGGGACCTGATACCAGTAACAGTGCCAAGCACCCGAAGATGCGGCACATCATTGCAAAAATCTGTGTGACACCAGCTCCTGTGGCCCCCACGAACGAGGCAACCAGCAGCCAGGTCGTTACGATGCAACCCGCGGAAAGCCCCACCCACCACGTCAGCACCGTCTCACTACCCAGCATGGGCCAAACCCCTTCCAAGGTCGGCCAACGCGGCATCCTGGGGCGTTCTTCTTCCCGTTTGCGAGCGGCGAGTTCAACGTCGATACGTGCTTTGTCTTGTATTCGCACGAGATCTTCGCGGACCGGTCGCGGGGTAGCTTGCTCCGCGGGGTTGAGTTGGTATTCTTGCCCTTCCGGTACAAGCGCCGATTTTTTCTCCTGCGGTGGAGGCGGGGCTTTCACCAATGTGAGTGCGCCGCAGTCCGGGCACTTGAGCCGATCACCCACATGCTTCGGCTGGGCGTACATCAACGTGTCGCAAACCCGGCAATAGACGGGGAAAAGCTGTGGCTGTTTGGACCGGAGTTGCTCCAGTTCCGGAGCTTTGTTGACCTCCCAGATGCCATACTGCTGACCGTGCATCGCCGGTGGTTCCTGCCGCAATTTTGGAGCGATTGGTTGGGGAACCTGATTCTTGGCTCCGCAATCGGGGCATTTGGCATGTTTCCCGGCATCGATCGCACGGGCTACCAGCCGGGTATCGCAGACGTGGCACCAGAATTCTATATGTCGAGCAACAGGGGGAGCGGGCTTGGCAGGGAGCTCTTCAAAGTCTGCCTGACTGGGAATGAGAAGAATCTTGCCGCAACCTCCACAGCGGACTCTTTTTCCCGCCCGTGCTGGATCATACGGCAATGTGGCCTGACAACCATCACATTGGAACAACCGAGTCGGCGATAGTGGCGAGGCCATGAGTAATCCTGGAAGAGTTCGTTGGTTCCATTCTAATCTGACAAATGCTGCTATGTGAGTACCCCCGTCGGAGGATTGTAGTTGACACGGCCTATCCATCTCCCTTCCAGAGGAAGAGGCTAATTTCGACCGCTTGCCACGGGGTTTGGCCTGCTGGTAGGATCACTACCGGAGAACCTCAAACCACTTAAGTTCATCAATGTGGCAAGGAATTTACGGACACGACGCGGTTGTTGACCGCTTTCGCCGCAACTTGGAATGCGGACGGTTGGCATCCAGCTATCTGTTTCTGGGGCCTGAGGGGGTGGGCAAACACTCCTTTGCCGTCCAGCTCGCCAAAGCACTGCTCTGCACTGGCACGGCTGCTACCGATCTTGCGACCTGTGACAAGTGCGACAGTTGCCGGTTGCTGGATGCAGGTACCCATCCCGATCTTGACTTGGTCGGACTTCCTCCTGGCAAACGGACGCTCCCCTTGGACCTTTTTCTCGGCGACCGGGAGCATCGCAACCAGGAGGGCTTATGTCACAGAATCTCGCTTAAACCGATGATGGGACGACGCCGGATAGCAATCATCGACGATGCCGACTGGTTTAAGACCGAGAGTGCCAATTGCCTGCTGAAAACACTGGAAGAGCCACCGCCAGGGACTGTTTTGATCTTGGTAGGTACTAACCGCAGTCGGCAACTTCCCACGATCATCTCGCGCACGCAGATTGTCCGGTTCCAGCCCCTCCAAGCTGATGTCATCAGTCGATTGCTGCGAGAGCAAAATATTATCGGCAACGAGCAAGATGCCGAACGGCTGGCTGCCGAAAGTGGCGGGAGCTTGTCACAGGCTACTGCCAGGGCCGAAATGGCGATGGATGAGTTTCAGGAGCGGTTTGAGCGTCAATTCTCCGTTGAGTCAATTGATGGCACTCGACTCGTCGCCGTGATCAGTGATTTTGTCAGCGATGCAGGTTCGGAGGCAGAATCGCGGCGGCAGCGAATGCGGGCTGTCTTTGATACGACAATTCGTCATTTGAGTGACCATTTGCGAGCCAATGCTGCGGATGCGCGAGTGAATCCTTCCCAGGTAAACAGGGTACTCGAAGCCTTGGACCGCTGTCAGCAGGCTGAAGAGGAACTCGACCGCAATGCCAATCAGGCAACCCTTTTAGAGTGCTGGGTTGATGACCTGACTCGAATTCTGACGCCGCTTAGCGGTAATATCTGAAAATATCCCAATGCAGCCATTTCCGCTGTTTTCAAAATGGCATTCCTGACTTAAACTTTCTCCAACTGGTTGAGAAACTCAGTATCTTTCGGACTTCAGTTAATCACTTAGCACATCACATAGAACTTCGAGGAATGAAAAAACCACTGGTTTTTCAGGCCGATTCGGCTGTTCAAGCGCGTGCTAAGGTTTCTTTGAGTCCCAGCTATAGCGGTCTGGTCGTGGCGGTCTGGTTGAGAACACCTAAGGATTGATATCGTGTCTACCAATGCAATTGTCTACATGGTTCCCGCAGTTGCCCTTTGTGCGTTGTTGTATGGATTGATGCGCATCCGCTGGGTCCAGGCCCAAGATCCCGGCACCGACCGTATGCAGTTGATCGGGAAATGGATTTCCGATGGAGCCATGGCATTCCTCGCTCGTGAGTACCGCAGCTTGGCACTGTTTGTCGTGTTTGTGGCAATCATCTTAGGTTACGCCAACGCCTCGGTTGGTGATTCGCAGAACACCAACGGTCTCATTGCTGTGTCCTTCGTGTTGGGCGCTATCTGCTCGGCCTTGGCTGGCTACATTGGCATGAAGTCGGCCACGGCTGCCAATATGCGTACCGCTGCCGCGGCCCGAATCGGTCTGAACGAGGCCTTACAAGTGGCATTTGCGGGCGGCTCGGTGATGGGACTTGCGGTGGTGGGATTGGCATTGCTTGGTCTTGGCTCCCTGCTAATAGTGTTTCTCCGCATGTACCCCGAGGCGGTCAATGGGGGAGATCCGACCATGCTGGTTTTGAATCTGCTCTCGGGTTTTTCTCTGGGAGCTTCCTCGATTGCGCTGTTTGCCCGGGTGGGGGGCGGTATCTTCACCAAGGCGGCAGACGTTGGGGCAGATTTGGTGGGCAAAGTAGAAGAAGGCATCCCTGAAGATCATCCGCTCAATCCCGCCACCATCGCAGACAATGTGGGAGACAACGTCGGGGATGTGGCAGGGATGGGGGCCGACCTGTTCGAGTCGTACATAGGTGCGATCATTTCCTCGATGATCCTGGGGGCGGCCTGGTTCGCTGGTTTGGAAGCGGCTAAAGAAGGGGCGGGACTCAACGCCATTCTGCTCCCACTGGTGGTGGCCATCATCGGCGTAGTCGCTTCGATTTTTGGCTTTTTCTTTGTCAAAACCAAAGAGGGAGGAGACCCCCAACAGGGGCTCAATCGAGGGACTTTTGCCGCTGGCTTTCTCATGGTGATCGGCACGATTGCAGCCATTAAGATGATGGTGCCTGAGGCGGGGGTCACAGTGGTCGATATCCTCTCTGGCGAGAATTCCTATCAGTGGTGGGGGATCGCCGTGGCTGTCGTCGCGGGGCTCATCTCGGGCATTACCATCGGCATGTTAACCGAATGGTACACCGCGACAGACCGCTTACCGGTCAGAACGATTGTCAACTCCTCGCGCACAGGACATGCAACGACTATTATTCAAGGCATTGCGGTTGGTATGAACTCTACGACACTCCCAGTGCTGGTCATCAGCGGCGCAATCCTGATCGCCTTCCACTTTGCGGGACTCTATGGAATCGCGATGGCGGCGTTGGGGATGCTCTCGACGATCGCAATTCAATTGGCGACCGACGCTTACGGTCCGATTGCGGACAACGCCGGCGGTGTTGCCGAGATGTCTCGACTGGGACGCGACGTGCGGGCCCGTACCGACAAGCTCGACGCCGTGGGAAACACGACTGCCGCCATTGGCAAGGGATTCGCCATTGGCTCGGCTGCCTTGACAGCCCTAAGTCTTACGGCGGCTTTTCTCACCAAAATGCAGGGCGAGGTGAACATCGATGCCGCTAATCCCTATGTCTTGGTCGGCCTCTTGATTGGTTGCATGTTGCCATTTCGCTTTTCAGCGATGGCGATGCTTGCCGTTGGTAACGCCGCTCAGGATATGATCCAGGAAGTCCGTCGCCAATTCAACGAAATCCCCGAACTCCGTCCGGCACTTGCTGCCGCCAATCGAGCAGAAAGCGAAGAGCGCGATCCGACTCCCGAAGAAGCCAGGATCATTCAAGCCGCGGACGGGAAAGCAGACTATTCCCATTGTGTCCAGATTGCCACGGGCGCTGCGATTAAGAAAATGATGGCCCCAGGCATCATGGCGGTACTTGCTCCAATCGTCGTCGGCTTTATTTCGGTGGACATGCTAGGTGGGTTATTGGTGGGAGTAACGATATCGGGCGTTTGCCTGGCAATCTTTCTGTCCAACTCGGGAGGTGCCTGGGACAATGCCAAGAAGCAGGTCAAGGACGAGGGGCACGACAAATGGGGCGCTGAACACGAAGAAATGCACAAGGCTACCGTAACGGGAGATACCGTGGGCGATCCTTTCAAAGACACGGCTGGCCCTTCGCTGAATATTCTCATCAAATTGATCAGCGTCGTAGCTATGATCATCGCCCCGGTGCTCTACGCGTATCATTTCGGTTGATCCCATTCTGCTGGGTGTACTCTCTTTTTTGTCCCATCACACCAAGTCTAGCGGACTTGCAGTTTGGGACCGATTCCCTAAAATGAAGAGAGCATCCGCTTGGCGGATAAGCCATCAGGAGAGGTGGCAGAGTGGTCGAATGCGCCGGTTTGCTAAATCGGTGACCGGTTTACGCTGGTCCGCAGGTTCAAATCCTGTCCTCTCCGCTTTCAATTTTGAATGGTTATTTCAAATGAGGATTGCCTGCATACAATCCCATTTCTTCAGGTGCTGGCATAATCAACCCCTCCCTAGCTGGCATAGTTGCTCCAGCTAGCAGGGTCGCAATTCTTCATTTCCCTGAAGTAGCACCTCTACTCTTCCGAACATTCTTATAGCGTTACGCATTCGTCGGTCTGCCAATCTGTGCTGCCTACGGTCCGTTTTGCCAATGCTTTTCCAAAGTCGATTGGATGCAGTTCCAATTGCTCACTTTTCGCTGCTCTTACGCCATGCCTTTCAATTCCGCTGTGAAAATTCTGCGTGACTGCCGTCGACGACCAATCGATTTGCGCTGTCAGTGTGCGCAGACGATCATGCGTTTCACACTTGCGGTCGGTTTGCTGATAGCACTGCAGGTGCTCTCGGGATGCAAGCCTTCTAAATACCGGCAGATGGCCGATCGCGACGCTTACTCGCTGGAGAACCAAAAAGCCTCGATGGCTGGGTTCGCACCAGGGCAATTCGGGGTATATGCAGATCCCAGGTCGCGCATGTTCGATCCCAACAACCCCGATTACGAGCCTATGCCTCCGGACGACCCAACGGCAAATCAATTGATGCAATACATCGATGGCAAGAAAGGGTCGCCGAAGTGGAAGCGCTTGCCTAAGACGCTCTTTGTGGAGAATCCTGGTTGGTTGGAATCTATTCCCACAAACCACGAGGGGCAAGTCGTTCTGGATTTAAAGGGCGCAGTGGAAATGGCCGTCCTCGACTCACCTCGCTATCAGTCGGAAGTAGAAGAACTCTACCTCTCGGCGCTCGATGTGAGCTTCGAACGATTTCGATTTGATTCCCAGTTCTTCCAGGGGTCAAGTGTGTTCATTACTTCGGATGGCGAAAGACGCTCAGGAACAGGGAGTCCTTCCAGTTTGTTCGAAGTCTCCCCACTGAGACCTGGGAACCGCTTTCGCGTCGAACGGTTTACGGCTACGGGTGGCCAGCTTGTGGCGGGGCTCGCCAATTCGCTCGTTTGGCAGTTTGCCGGCAACGATAACTATTCCAGCAACACGCTGCTTGATTTTTCTATCGTTCAGCCGCTGCTCCGCGCAGGTGGTCGCACGAGAGTGCTGGAACGTCTGACGATTTCTGAACGAAATCTGTTGGCCAATGTTCGCGAGATGGAGCGATTTCGCAAAGCCTTTTATGTGAGCGTCGTGACGGGTCGTGATCCTGGTGCTGGCCCTTCACGTCGCGGTGGCTTTTTTGGCGGGAGTGGACTGCAAGGATTTTCCGGCGTGGGTGGGGGTGGATTTGGTCGCATCGGCGGCGGTGGATTTGGCGGCGGCGGCGGTGGCGGTGGGTTTACGGGAGGGGCCGGAGCACAAGGTTCTGGCGGATATTTGGGCCTGTTGCAAAATGAACAAGTTCTGAACAATCAATTCGCCAATGCCGTGTCGCTCAACGACAGCGTACGCCAATTGGAAGCCACCTACGAAGCCGGCCGAATCGACCGCTTCCAGGTAGACCTGGCAAGGCAAGCACTCTTTAATGCCCAAAGTCAGTTGCTCACCGGAGAGACCCAGTACCAGTCCTTCCTGGAAAGCTTTCTGACTGGACTCGGGCTACCACCGGAACTGAAGGTAAAAATCGAGGACCCTTCCATCGATCATCTGAGATTATTGGACCCCGACTTAGAGTCCTTAAGGGGCCGTGTGAGCGAAGTGCTTGACGAATTGCGTTTGTTACGCGACGCACCAGAGCTGATCGCACCTGACCCCGACGAAGAGCTTGTCGTTCCCAATCTGTTTGACAATCCGGCCAACGACACAGCAGCGAAACTTGAGGCTCGTTTGGCACCTATCGTCGCAGAAATTCGTCATATCGAAGCAACCACGACTGAGCGACTTGCCGCCGTGCGGGAGGATTTTGAAAAATTATCTGAAGTGCTTCCCCAGCGTCGCAAAGCGCTAGAACGACTGGCCACTCGCCCGGAATTGGTGGAGGCTAGTGTCGAGATCGAAATGTTCAGCGTTGAGCAACTCGACAATCGTGTTGCTAAACAGGTCAAAGATCTAGAGAATTTGGAACCTCGACTTAAGAAGGTAAGTGCAAATCTGGTCGAGATGGTGGAAGAAGACGGTCCCGTCGATCGAGAAATGCTGGTTAAACTAGCCAACGTACTTACCGAATTGTCCAGTCAACTCTTGGAGCTTTCGCTGGCACAAGCTGGTGCCCGACTGGAAACGATATCCTTCGAACCTGTGGAACTCACGATGGAACAGGCCCTGGCGATCGCTGTCGAATATCGGCTCGATTGGAAGAATGCGCGGGCTAATTTGGTGGATTCGTGGCGGCTGATCTATTTCAATGCTAACGACCTGAGAAGCGATCTGAACGTCTTTTTCAGCGGTGACATAGGCAACGTTGGAGACAATCCGTTCCGGCTCCGCAGCACGAATGGAAGGTTGCGTGCCGGAGTGCAGTTCGACAGTCCTCTTACAAGGCTTGCCGAACGCAATGTCTATCGCCAGTCGCTCATTGAGTACCAACAAGCACGGCGGAACTATTACCAGTTTCGCGATAGTGTGTATCTGAACCTGAGAAACATCCTGCGACAGATTCGTCTGAACGAGTTGAACTTCGAGCTACGCAGGGCGGCGGTGCATGTGGCCATTTCGCAGGTCGAATTGACTCAGTTGCGACTTTCTGAACCCCCTAAACCTGGCGAGACTGCTGAATTCGCTAATACTACTGCCCGCGACTTGGTGCAGGCGCTGGGTGACTTGCTAAACGTCCAGAATGACTTCCTGAGTGTTTGGATCAATTACGAAGTCCAGCGATTGAACCTTGAACTCGATCTGGGAGTGATGGAAGTCGATGCTAGTGGGCTACGGATGGAGAATCCTGTGCCGTTGGAAACCTATCTGATCGGCTTGCCCTGCAACAGCACGGATATGGGTTTAGCTGCCGAGGGAAATGAATGGTACGGGACATTCGAGCCGACGGATTCGGAAAGCCTGCCGCCAGTAGAGCCACTTTCTGAGAAAATCAGCGAGGAAACAGACTTTCCCCACGTGGAACCCTTGCCGATCCCCGATTTGCAAGAATCAATCCCGTGAGAGTGCCCTGTTTTAGGTCTGGGCTACCTCTATAATATATTGTCCAGGCAATGACATCCCCGCCAGCAAACTTCCCACCGGCAACTTCCACAATAGGTTGGTGACACATGAGATACACCGTCTCGCATGTCAAACTACGACCCGCTCGTCGGGGCGCAATTTCCCTGTTTTTCTTGTTCATCTTGTTGTTGATTGTTGTCGGTACGGGAGGAACTTGGTGGTGGACGGTTCACGGTAACCAGGAACTTACGACAGACGCGATCCTCCACAGTGTCGATAGACGCGACTTCACGCTGGAAATCACCGAACGGGGAGAAATCAAAGCCGGTGGGGTCACCGAGATAAAATCTGAAGTCAAAGCGAAAAACGCTGCCGGCATCGCCATCTTGAAAATCGTTCCCGAAGGTACGGAAGTAAAAGAAGGCGATTTTTTGGTAGAACTCGACTCCTCGATTCTCCAGGAAGAGCTAACCGTTCAGAAAATCAATTACAACACGGCTAAGGCGGCTTTGGTCGAGTCCAAGAATCTTTACGAAACGGCCGTCATTGCCTTGCGCGAATACCTGGAAGGGACTTACGTCCAGGAACGTCAGATCATCGAGAGTGAAGTATTCGTCGCAGAAGAAAACCTCAATCGTGCCCGTGAGTATTTTGCCTACAGCAAAAAACTGGCGACCAAGGGGTATGTGAACGATTTGCAACTCGAAGCCGACCGATTTGCCGTCGAAAAGTCGCAAAAAGAGCTTGACGCTGCCAAAACTAAGCTCCATGTAATCGATGAGTTCACTAAGGCCAAAATGGTCAAGCAACTCGAAAGCGACATCGCCACGAATCAAGCCAAGTGGGACTCTGCCAAAAACAGCTTTGATTTGGAAGTCACCAAATTGGCAGACGTTCAGGACCAGATCGCCAAGTGTACGATCATTTCTCCACGAGCTGGCACGGTGGTGTACGCCCACGAGCGGGATCGCGGCGGTGAGAACTCGTTCATTGTCCAGGAAGGGGCAATCATTCGAGAGCGCCAGACCATTATCAATCTGCCGATTCCCGATTCGATGGAAGTTGAACTGACGATCAACGAATCGCTCATTCAATTCATGGATGTGGGTATGCCGGCCCGCATAACTCCCGTTGGCTTTGGGGATCGTGTCCTAAAGGGGAGTGTGAAGAAGATCAATCAATTTGCTGAGCCAACAGGCTGGCGTAAAGCGAACGTCAAGGACTACAAAGCGACGGTAGAAATTCTGTCTGCACAGACAGGACTGCGGTCCGGTATGACGGCATCGGTTACAATCAAGTGCCAGGAGATTGATGACGCATTGCAGGTACCAGTGCAATCTGTCTATGCCCACGGCGACAAGTTGTACTGCTTTACTTTCGCTGACGGTAAATGGCAGGCTCGACCCGTGATATGCGGTCCCACGAACGACAAGTTCTATGTGATCGAAGGGGGACTCGACGCGGGTGAGCAGGTCGCTATGAATCCCCGTCGGTATCTGGATCAGGTGGTCTTGCCCAAGATCTCCCCCGAGCGCGAGCAACGCGCCGTCGCACAGGGTCCAGGGGCTGAACCTGAGGAAACCCTCGCCACCGACACCGGCGACTCCCAGCCAGAGACCAACTCCAATCCCACCTCGGGAGGCTGAGTTCTACGTTGTTCTCGGAAAAACCACTCGCTGCCAGCATCTCCGCTCTCCGCAAAGACTATGTGCTCAGCGGCGAGACGGTGCATGCCTTGCGGGGAGTGTCGTTCGACGTCCCCGAGGGGGATTTTATCTCGATCATGGGACCGTCGGGTTCGGGAAAAAGTACACTCTTGAACCTACTGGGTTGCCTCGATCGTCCCACTTCTGGAAACTTTCTGCTCGGAGGTGACGACGTAGCCCGCATGAACGACGATCAACTGGCTGAGACCCGTGCCCGCCGGATTGGCTTCGTTTTCCAGTCTTACAATTTACTGCCAGCTCTCTCGGTGGTCGAAAATATCGAAGTGCCACTCTACTACGGTGGACAACTCAATGCGGCCACGCGAGCCAGGTCGCTGGAGTTGGCCCACATGGTGGGGCTGGAATCCCGCTTGGGACATCGCCCGGCACAGCTCTCGGGGGGACAACAGCAACGCGTGGCGATCGCCCGCAGTCTCGTAAACAACCCCAATTTCATTCTTGCGGACGAACCAACCGGGAATCTTGATTCCAAGACGACCGAGGAAATCCTCGATCTTCTGCAGCGCCTCAATGACGAAGGACGTACCATCATCATGGTGACCCACGAACCAGACGTGGCCGAATTAACCCGGCGGACCATCATGCTTCACGACGGCGAACTGCTTTCAGATGAAAGGCGTTAACCATGTCGATGTGGTGGCGGACAATTCAGCTCAGCATCAAGAGTGTGCTCCTGCATCCGCTGCGATCAGCGCTCACGGTTTTGGGAATCTTTATCGGTGTGGCGAGCGTCATCTGGTTACTGGCGATGGGAGAAGGAATTGGCAAGGCGGCCCAAGAGCAGATCGCCAGTCTCGGTGCGCTGAACATCATTGTGCGGACCGTCAAACCTTCCAGCGACGACGTCGAAGATGGCAGCTATGGCCTGACTCGTAGCGACTACGTACGAATGGTGGCCACCATACCCACGATCACCAAAGCCCTCCCGATCCGCGTGTTGGCGCAGGAGTTTCGCTATCAAACTCGCAGTTTCGAAGGGCGACTGGTGGGTTGTACCCCTGACTACGCTGAGGTCACCCGCCTCAGACTTGACCGTGGTCGGTTTCTCTCCGACTCCGATCTCGATCATGAACGAAACTACTGTGTGCTGGCAAATGAGTCCGCCGAGCGCCTCTTTCCCTCAGGTAACGCGGTTGGCAAAGACATCATGGTAGACGAGCAGTTCTACACCGTCGTGGGAGTCATGCAGCCGCGAGCTCCCTCGGCGGGGATCGGTGGTTCGTTGGCCGCCGAGGATTATTCCCGAGACGTGTACGTGCCGATCACTACGCTCTGGCGGCGGATTGGTGACATGATCGTGGTCACCAAGCCGGGCCAGTTTCAACGCGATTGGGTCGAGGTCTCGCAAATCACGCTCCAAGTCGACAATCGAGATGATGTCCTCAGGACGGCCGATTTGGTACGGACCACCATCGAAAATGAACACACAATCTCCGACTATGGCGTGACGGTCCCCCTGGAACTTTTGCAGCAGGCGGAAACGACCCGCTTGATGTTTATTCTGTTTCTCGGCTTGATCGCGGCGATCTCGCTGGTCGTCGGGGGGATCGGCATCATGAACATCATGCTCGCCACGGTCACCGAGCGAACCCACGAGATTGGCATTCGCCGAGCACTCGGCGCTAAGCGGCAGGACATCACACGGCAGTTTCTGATCGAGAGCACGGTACTCTCGCTGGCGGGGGGGTTCTCGGGAGTCGTCGGCGGGTTATTCTGCCGCCCGTTGACGCTCTTCCTCCGTGACCAATTGGAGCGTTGGTTTCCTGATCAAATGGCAACCCTGCCGGATTTGATCCGCACAATGGAACCGCAGTTGGTTAGTTGGTCGATTCCGTTGGCGTTTGTGATTTCGCTAGGGGTGGGAATCGTCTTCGGCGTCTACCCAGCCCTGCGCGCGGCACAGCTTGACCCCATCGAGGCCTTGCGACATGAGTGAAATTTGAGACCCAGCGATCACCTGCAAATTGCTTTCTAGGCGTAATTCCCTGATTCCTAACGGTTGAACTTCCGAAAGTCACTGCCAACAACTCACTTGAGGCCACTTTTAGAAGTTGCAGTTTCTTTCTGTCTGAGTGAAAATGCGGTAGGAGATTCTGCTGGCCGGGGACAGATCCGATGCATTCTCGTTCTGATGACTCTCAGTCGAAATTGAATGAAGTCCTAGCGGACTATTTCCAGCGGCTCGATCGTGGGGAACGGGTCGATCACGAATCATTCGTGCGTAGTCATCCTGAATTGGCGGAGAAACTGCGGGATTACTTTGCGCTCGAAGAGAATTTTGCGGTCCAAAATCATCCTGATGCTGATAATCTTCAGCCGCCACTTGACCGAATGGATCAAGAAACCGGTACACCTGAGGATCAACTCAGTCCCACCATGGATGTGGATGCCACGATTGAACATAGTACAGGGCGCTCGCGAGGGTTGCATATTCGCTGTCCTCATTGCACCAATCCTGTAGAGCTGTTGGCCGACACGCCCTTTGAAGATGTTACTTGTCAAACCTGTGGAAGTACGTTCAACTTGGCGGTGCGTGAAGATCAAACGGCCATGGCGACCGCGCTGCAAAGGGTTGGCAGGTTTGAATTGGTATCGCGTTTGGGAGTCGGTGGGTTTGGAACAGTATGGAAGGCGCGCGACTCCGAATTGGATCGTGTGGTGGCGATCAAGATCCCGCGCAAGGGGCAGTTGAGCGAGCATGAATTGGAGCAGTTCTTTCGCGAGGCGCGTTCTGCGGCCCAGTTACGGCATCCCAATATCGTACCCGTCTATGAAGTGGGCAAAGAAGAAGACACGATTTTTATCGTCTGTGCGTTGGTGCGAGGCGTGCCGTTGTCAGATTGGCTCACGGGACACAAACCCGATTTCCGGGAAGTTTGTCGGATTTGTAAGACTGTGGCCAGGGCTCTGCATCATGCGCATGAACACGGAGTGATCCACCGCGATATGAAGCCCTCGAACGTGATGCTCGATGGCGCGAACGAACCCCATCTGATGGACTTTGGGCTGGCCAAACGGGATATCCATGAAATCACGATGACCGTCGAGGGTCAGATCCTGGGAACCCCAGCCTATATGTCTCCCGAGCAGGCTGAGGGGCGCGGACACTGGACGGATCGCCGGACGGACATCTATTCCCTCGGCGTAATGCTGTTTGAAATGCTCACCGGGGAAAAGCCCTTTCGCGGCAACGCCCAGATGCAGGTCCATCAGCGGCTGACTGAAGATGCTCCCGATCCAAGGAAATTGAATCGGCATTTGCCGAGGGATTTGGCCACGATTTGCCTCAAATGCCTGGAGCGCGACCCCAATCGCAGATATGACAATTGCCAGCAGCTTGCCGATGAATTCGACCGGTTCCTGACAGGACACCCGATCCAGGCACGGCCGGTCTCGAAAACCGAACGATTGGTTCGGTGGTGCAACCGTAAACCGGCCTTGGCGACCGTGGCATTGTTGACGGCGATTCTAGCCGTCGCGGGCCCTACAGCGGCACTACGGATCAATTCTCAACGAAACCGATTAGCTGACCTCGTAGGTGAAAAAGATGATCTTATCCAGCAAATGTCTGCAGAAAAGGAGGCGAATGTCAATCGACTCACAGTTCTCGAGCAAGACCTAAATCTTTACGAGGGGGAGGCCAACCCTTGGGAGATCTGGCCCATGCAGCGCGAGAGAGGACCAAAGCACCAACTCCTGGTGGAGGTCTATCGTAAGCACTATCCGATAGCCGTCAGACGGCTTGAGAGTGAAGCACTCAGTCCGCTGGACAAGGCGTTTGGCCATCTTGGTTTGGCAATCCTGGCCGAGCAGGTCGAGAAACCTGAGGAGGCACGGGAACAATATGAGCTAGCAAGGGCTGGGTTCGAAGAAATCAAGCCGACAGAACAAGAGGAAGTAAACTTGGCCTTGGCAAGAAGCTACCTCGGGCTGAGTCGACTCTATGACGACTCGGAAAAGGCCAAAGCTGACGAGGCATTAGCGACGGCGGGCAAAATCTATCAACAAGTCCAGGGTTCGAAATTGCAGGACAAGCGCTATCAAGCCGACCAGTTGGATGCCGAGATGCGGCGGGCTGTGTTCGCGGGTGCCCAAAATGCTCAGCAACACTTGGCGCGGTCGGTACAACTCATCCAACAAATGGTGCAGAACTGGCCGACTGAGCCGCGAGAGTTTTATGAGCTCGTGTTGCAAATAGTGGGAGAGGCTCCCTCGGAGTCTGTAGGCCGGAATGAGTAGCATGCTTTTCCGGCAAGGTAACACAATACGCTATTCAGCCGGAACTCGCAGAACTCGTTCCGGCCTACGTGTCATTCCGCCTATCATTCCCAGCAGCGCCAGCATCAATGCCCCCGGCTCTGGCACCTGGGTACTGTAGGCCTGGATGTATTCATGAAGGGCGGCCAGGGACATGCCGACGGCATCGGCGAAGTCGTCGATGTCGTCGACGTCGATGTCTCCGTCGTCGTCGAGATCGCCGGCGGCGATGGCACTGATGCCGAAATTAGCGCGATAGAGAACGGGGTCCGTGAGTGCCATGGCGAACGCGGCCACGTCGGCCGTGGTAACACCGTCTTCCAGGCGGTCCATGTCGCCGTCGGCATAGGAGAAGAGCGTCACGCGATCGGCTGAGTAAATAGGTGCCAAGAAAATATCATTGCCACCGGTCGTGGTGACGTCGTCGAACTCGGTCCCCATCAAGTTGCCGGCGGTGAGAACCTCGATCATGGTTCCGGGGGGAAGGAGCGATTCATTGGCTACCACCACCTCGATCGAGCCGCCGAGCATGGCGCCGCCGGTAATGGCGACCGTGTCAAACGTCGTGCTGTCTTCCACTTCGATCGTTAATTTTCCTTCAGATGTTTGTTCGTAGTTCGCGTCAATGTCGATGTGTCCTACGGAGAAACCGGGTGCAATCTCAGTAGAGTTGACTAGCACTCCGCCGAAGCCGTTGTAAGTACCGTTGCCGCTCAATAGCGAAGGAAGAACAAACGTAATTCCGGAACCATCAAACAGTAATATATCAAAAACACCATCGTCCAAGATAATTCGGCCAGTGAATTGGTAATCGTCGATGTCTTGCAGCTCAAAAATTGCGCCTGAATTAGGCCGGAGGATCAGGTCGCCATCGCCCGAGCCTG
The DNA here is from genome assembly GCA_041738415.1 of Bythopirellula sp. Classification (GTDB taxonomy): domain Bacteria; phylum Planctomycetota; class Planctomycetia; order Pirellulales; family Lacipirellulaceae; genus Bythopirellula. The sequence continues at coordinate 45,760 of JBGSPU010000089.1, read as the reverse complement.
CTGCCGGGAATATGGCTGATTGCTCTGTCACCTCGACGGTTCCATTATTCACAAGATTTGGGATTTCAGTTCCCTGGCCCCCTTTATTGATGAAAGTTCCTCCTGGATTGATTACTAAATTGGTATTCAGACCACGCACACCGACGTGGGATCCATTGGCAACAAACGTAGCTCCATCTTTCACGGAGATTGTGCCGCGGCTGGAAGAGTTGATCGGGCCTTCCGCGAGTTCGACCATGCCAAGGATTTCCAGAGTGCGCTGATTGAGACTCTTGGCTGACAAGGAAGAAATCGTGCCGTTGTTGATTGTCGTAGTGCCAGTTCCAGAGAAGGTTCCCGCCGTCCAGGAAAGCGTGTCCTGAATAGTGAGGGGACTTGTTCCCGTGATGGTACCACCATTGAAGGTCAAATCTTCGATGGTGATACTCTGATTGACTGTGAGCGAGCCGCTGCCCACTACGGCATTGAAGTCGTTTCCGCCGTTGCCGTTGTTGGGAAACACCGGGTTGGTGCTCCACCGCGTGGCATCGCTCCAATTGCCAGAGGTGCCATTCCAGGTGGAAGTGACCTGGGCATGAGCGCCGTGAACGAAAAGTCCCAGGAGGCTCAGAAGCAACATCGCCGAGACTTTCGACTCGCCAAGTCTTCGCTGATACGTCATCCCGTGGAACATGGCACTATACGCTCATTCAGGCTCAGGTATTGCGTTGCGAGGCGAGAGGAACGAAACCCAGCAAAAGCATTAGCAGCGCCGACGAAGGTTCCGGCACCAGGATCGCCACCAATAGATTTCTGTCGGTTGCGTCAACAATACCTTCTCCGGTCAAATCTCCGTCAGTCCATTTGCCAGGGCTGCCCAAGAAGGAATCCAAAACCGCTAAGTCGGCTGCGTCCACGCTGCCGTCGAGATTCACGTCGCCTGCGAGCACTGTGTGGGTAAAGAAGTCATCGGCATCCGGCGAGTCAAAAGTGCCAAAGCCTTGCACCAGTCGATAATGCCCACCGTAGCCACCATCGACGTCCACTTCAATCGTCAATCCTCCAAAGTTACTATCCATTGCCGGCCTGCCCGCGGAGAAGGTAAACAACTCGAAGCCTAGACCGCCGTTGTCCGAATTGAAGAAAATCGTTCCAACGGCGGCATCGATCTGGTGGCCGACAGCGTCCAGACCTTCGCTATCCACGAGACCGCCGTATGGACTGTTGCCAGGGTTATTCAAGCCCAGCATATCGATGGCATTGCCATCCCATGATGGATCGTTCTCAAAGGCTTGCCCGGATACAGCTGCCAACAAGTCGCTGACAGTCGTATTGGCGAAGCCATGCTCGTCATTGAGCTGAAGGCCCAGATCAATTGCCGTGGCAGAGCCCGTACCTTTATTAGGAACATCATCCTGTGGATCAGAGAACATGCCAGCTTGCGGAATAATCGAAACGGCGAACTGCCACTTACCGTTTGCATCAAGGAGAGGTTGGGAACTCCCATCGCGAATCAAGTCGATGGAGAGGGTGGGTCCGCCCAATGCAATTCGTGTCAGGTCGAAACCGAACTGTGCTTTCCATTCAAAATAGTCCAAGGTGTCGACCAACCCGTCGCCGTTTGCGTCACCCAAGCCAAAACCACCAAAAAAGTCCGCCCCAAAATTGAACTTCCATACCGCGTAATCGGCGGTATTTACAACGCCATCTACGTTGAAGTCGGCAGTGGGGACAGGCAATACTTGGGCCAGGCTAGTCTGTCTGCCAACCATTAAAAAGAGCACGGAGAGAAATCCAAAAAGCATGCATCTAGTGTTCATTAGTCGTTCCTTTCCTGAAGAGAGAATCAAAGGGTCGTAATCTGGAGAATGCCACAAGACTGGCCGCGATCCCCAATGCCAAGCATGTCGGCTCTGGCACCTGGGTGCTGTAGGCGCGGATAAAATCGTTGAGGGCGGCCAGGGACATGCCGACGGCATCGGCAAAATCGTCGATGTCATCGACATCGAGGTCGCCGTCGTCGTCCAGGTCGCCCAAGGTTGTAACACTTTTGCCGAAAGTCGCTCGATAGACAATCGGATCCGTGAGTGCCATGGCAAAGGCTGCTACGTCGGCGGTGGTCACTCCGTCTCCCAGTCCGTCCATGTCCCCATCGGCAAAGGAGAGCAGGGCCATGCCCATTCTGGAATAGACGGGGGCCAGGGCAATGTCGCTGGCACCCATCGTGATAACGTCGTCGAACTCGGTCCCCATGAGATTGCCGGCAGTGAGCACTTCGATCATGGTGCCGGGAGGGAGGAGCGACTCGTCGGTGACAATCACTTCCACGGTGCCGCCAAGGTCGGCCGTGCCGGTGATGTCGAAGGTGTCGAACGTCGTGCTGTCGTCGACGTCGATCACCAGCAGGCCGTTGGATTGTTGTTCGTAGTCTCCTTCGACGTCCAAGTGACCTACGGAAAACCCTGGGCTGAGCGTGGCCATCGTGCCGCCGCCGTCGCCGAGCATGAGTTTGCCGACAACGGTGCCGTTGCCGGAAAGTTTACCACCGGCTTGCACTTCGAGCTCTGGAGTAACGACGGTGCCAGTATCTAACTCCAGTATCCCGTTATCGCCAAACGAAGCCCCGACGATGGCAGAGAGGTTCTTGGCACTGGAGATTTTCAGGGTGAGGGGATCTACCGTGCTTTGCCAGTCGAGCTCATGGACAAATGCATCTGCTGAGGCGATGTTGACTTCTTGCGGCGCTCCCGCCAAGTTGTTGATAGCGGGCATGTTCTCCGTTTCTGGTACGCTGCCATTCGACCAGGTGCTGGGGGTAAACCAATCGGCTGCCGCCGAGGTGGCGGCGAAGTTGATATCTGAGTTGATTGCGACGATCTCGATAGACACGCTAAAGCCTGTCATAACAGGATTGAGGTCGATGGCTACGTTGGAATTTGCGGCTTCGAGACCAATCACACTAACCGAAGTAAAGTTCCCCGTCACTTCGACGCCTGCACTAAGAAACTCGAAGTTATCTCCTACGTTTGGTGTGTAACCGGGCAAGATGGGCACTTCGAGTCGACCATTGAGTTCAGCCGTTCCACTAACAATCACCTGATCGAACTCGTCGGGGCCAGTACCTCCGAGCTCAATTTCTAGCAAGCTTGTAGAAGTAAGTGTGAGATCGCCATCGATCTCCAGGATGCCAGGGGAATTGCCAGGGCGGATGGTTCCGGAACTGGTGAGGTTGCCAGACAGCATCCCCGAACCCAGTAGGGTACCAGCCGCAGTTTGGGTGACTCCACTCGTGGCAGTGAACTTGCTGCCACTGCCGATAGTTATGATGCCACCGTTTGTGAACGCGGCCGGGGCCGAATGGTTGTATCCGCCGGTGATGGCGAAGCTGCCGTAGTTTTCGACCATCGAGTCGATTTTGGAGAAGCTGGAGCTGGCACCGTCGATCGTGACATCGGCAAAGTTGCGAGTGATGTTTGCCCCGGAGCTGATATTCAGCGTGGAATTGTTCATCACGCGCCAGGTGCTGGCCGATAGGTCACTTCCGGAAAGTTGGGTCAGTGTTGGCGCAATATTGAGAGTGCCGGCTTGGATTTCAAGAGTATCCTCATTACTGAAAGTCCCAGTGCCGGTAATGTTATTAATACCTGTGAAGGTATGGGCATTTCTTAGAATCAAGGATGTCCCCGGTGCAACGGCAAAATCGCCGGAGTGGGAGCCGCCGCCATGCAGTCGGAGTGTTCCACCTTGGATGTCCACTGTGCCGGTGTTATTAAACGGTGTGTCATCAAAGAAGCGCGTCGTATTGCCAGTTTGCTTTACATAAGCACCAGCATTATGGAAGGCATTGGTGCCACCGCCACTACTGAATTCGCCAGTAGTATGCGTATCCGTGAAAGTTCCATTGTTTTGGATAGTGCCGTTAGTAGTTTGAATCCACCCGCCAGTCCATAATGCTGAACCATCGATTATTAGCAGTCGGCTGAGACGATTCGTGTCCAGTGATGTTCCGCTCAATTCTAAGGTCCCAGTGGCAGCAACAGTTGTTTGGCCACTCCCTGAGATAAAGGCTCCTGACCAAACCGAATCTCCGGCCAACGTGAGTGTCCCAGACCCTGCAAGCGTAGAAACGGCAGTCATTAGACTTAAATCGGCGTCGATAGTATTGGTCCCATTAAAATTGATCGTACCACTCGACATGGAGACAGCACCACCACCTAGAATGTTTGCCATGCTCTCGAAAGAGTGTGTACCGTTAAGTGAAAGGGTAGCACCATTGGCTACAGTAAAATTGCTTGTATGGGTGCCCCCTCCAGCAAGGGTCAAGGTGCCGGCCTGGACATCAACTGTGCCGGCATTGTTAAACACGATCTGACTGAAGCTTGCTCCCCCAGTACCGAGCTTGGTGAAGGTACTTGCGTTCTCGAACGTGCCCGTGCCGTTGGTTGTCAGACTGGAATTTACGGTGAAGCTCCCATTGTTCTGAAACGTATTGGCATTCATATTCAGAAACCGGGTTCCGGCCCAAGTGGCCGTACCATTATTGATGAGGGAACGATGGATGGTGGCGGCCGCACCGACTTCGGTAGGATTGAAAAGGATCGTGGCTCCGGGAGCCACGACTGTTTGACCGCTCCCAGACATGGTTCCACTGGTCCAGGTCGAATCTCCCGTCAGGGTCAGTGTGCCTTCGCCGTTGATGGTGCCAACAAACGAATTAAAAACGAAATCGGCATCGACCATGGTCGTGCCGTTAACGCTGCTGGTGCCGTCAGATTGTCGAAAGGTGCCTGAGCCTGTAATGTTTGTCGTCCCTTCGAATACATGGGTATCGTTGAATGAGAGTTCCGCTCCGGTCGCGATCATGAAGTCGCCCGTGTGTGTTCCTCCCTCGGCCAGAGTCAATGTGCCGTTTTGAATATCGACTGAGCCGGTGTTGTTAAACTCGATCTGGCCGAAGGTTGCCCCCCCAGCGCCGAGCTTGGTGAAGGTCCCAGAGTTCTCGAAAACTCCAGTACCGTTGGTTGCCAGGCCAGAATTTACCGTGAAGCTACCGTTGTTTTGAAAGGTGTTGGCGTTCATGTTGAGAAAGCGAGTACCAGCCCAGGTGGCAGTGCCGTTGTTGACGAACGAGCGATGGATGGTGGCGGCCGCGCCGACTGCGGTGGGATTGAAAAGGATCGTCGCTCCCGGAGCAACGACTGTTTGACCGCTACCAGACATGGTTCCACTGGACCAGGTCGAATCTCCCGTCAGGGTTAGTATGCCGCTTCCATTGACTGTGGCAATTGACGAGGCAAGTTCGAAATCTGCGTTCACGGTGGTCGTGCCATTGAAGCTTGTGGTTCCACTGCCCATGCTCAGTTCTCCCGAGCCGTTGATCTCGCTGTCTCCTTCAAAGGTGTGGATGCCGGAAAGAACCAATGTAGCTCCTTGTGCCACCGAGAAATCACCTGTTTGTGTTCCCCCCGCGTCTAAGCGGAGCGTTCCTTGCTGAATATCCACCAAACCTGAATTGTTAAAGGCCACACCGGTAGTAAGTGTGGAAAACTGAGTGGTTCCGGAACCCTGCTTGACAAAAGTACCGACGTTGTTAAAGACGTTGGTTCCACCTGTCCCCCGGCTTAGTTGCGATCCACTCGGATTGGCCGTGTAAGTGCCGTTGTTCTGAAAGGTGGCGTTCTCATAGGTGATCCCGCTGATGCCGGTGGTCGAGAAGACACCATCGTTGATAAGGTTTCTCCGAAGGGCGAAATTGGTCACCGCGAGCGAACCTGACGGATCGATGATTAATTCGCCGGTGCCCTCCAGAAAGCCTCCGGTCCAACTCGAGGCACCATTGATGGTAATATCTCCGGTTCCAGTGAGTGTGCCGCCGGTATTCTCGAGTTGTCCAATAGTAACCGCCGTATTGACGTTTGTCGTACCGCCCGTAATCCGAAAGGTGCCTGCACCACTGATAGCGGTGCCGACCTCAAAATTGTGGGTGTCACTGAGCGACAGCACCGCACCCGATGCGATGGCGAAATCGCCAGAATGCGTGCCGCCAGAATCCAGGCGAAGCGTTCCCTGTTGAAGATCAACCAGACCGGAATTATTGAAAGCTACGCCTGTTGTGAGCGTCGAAAACTGGGTGGTTCCTATACCTTGCTTGATGAAAGTCCCCAGATTGTTGAAATGATTGTTTCCACCCGTTCCTCGATTTAGTTGTGTCGTGCTGGGACTAGCCGTGTAAGTGCCGAAGTTCTGGAAACTGCTATCCTCGTACGTAATCGCGTTGTTGACTGTGGTAGAGAACGCACCGTTGTTTACGAGTTCTCTGCGGAGAGCGAAGTTCGTGACTGAGAGTGACCCGGTGGTGTCAATAATCAACTGACCTGTCCCCTCAAGAAAGCCACCCGTCCACGTAGATGCGGCCTCTAGCGTGAGATCACCTGAGCCAGTAAGCCGGGTGCCAGACATCGTCAATGATTCAATGACGATATTCTGATCGAGCGTCACCTCTCCGCCGCTGATGGCCGCGTTGTAGTCATTCCCCCCATTGCCATTATTGGGAAACAGCGGATCAGTGTCCCAACGCGTGGCGTCGCTCCAGTTGCCTGTGGTGCCGTTCCAGGTAGAGGTGACCTGGGCACGCGCATGGTTTGCTGCAGCTAATCCCATCAGCAGGAGTAGGCAGCCCGACATGATCAATATGTGTTTCAAAGGAGGCGCTCCACTAGGGCAATTCCTCTCCGACTTCCCCACCGTCCTTGGTCGACATTGCCTGATACGTTGTGAAGTTGATCGAATCGCTCAAGAAATGCACGCTGCCGTCGGCGTAGCCGAAGTGAGCTCCCCCTGGATGCTGACTGGCAAAGGGGAGTTCGTTGAGCCGCATCGTTTTCTGCGAGCCGGCCGGAGCTTTCGGGTCGAAGCGGTAGTAGCCGAATTCGTTGTGATCGGCATTGAGGGGAAAGAGCGTGTTCTTGGCGGCACCGGTACAGATCTCGGCATTGGGGGGAATGGGCCCGTTGAGAGGCACCCCAAACTTGGTTGCCCCATCCATCCAGTCGCGAAAAATGTAGGTCCGCTCCCCGATGGCAAGCGTATGCGACGTGCCGTCGGTGATTTGAGCAATACGCGTGAAGCTGTTGGGATAAAAAATGCCGTTGGTGTAAATGTCCCCACAACTGATGTCTTCGAGGTCCATATAATCGTCGTTGATATTGGTCCCCGAGACGGCCGCATAGTGGGCTTCTTTGAGCGTATTGGCAGCGTTTTCCGGACGCTCTATGCTGGCGCAGAGATAGAGATCCATGATCGTCTTTTGATGGGCATAACTGCGGGCGCCACCATTGGGCAACGGTTCGATCTCGTTGTAAATATTGCCCAGTTCAACAAAGGGGAGAATAAATACCCGCCAACTGAGCCCGACGCTGTCCTCCAAATCGTGGAGCCGCGCTCCAGGGGGAAAGGACTTGTGCTGAGCGTGGTAATTCTGCAAGCCCAGCCCGATTTGCTTCAGGTTGTTGGTGCAGCTCGATCGCCGCGCCGCTTCGCGGGCCGCCTGAATCGCGGGCAACAGCAGGGCGATCAGCACCCCGATGATGGCGATTACCACCAAAAGTTCTACGAGTGTGAACCCCGAAAATCGCTTTTTTGCATGGACCAGCAGGTTTGGGCAAGCAGCGATTGTAGCATGGGCACTCTTGCTGCCCGTGTTCTCCCCAACGGCCAGGAGTGACCGTCCTACGGGTAAATTATCGAATCCAGTTTGTCTGAAACCCATCTCAGCACCTCCTGGATACCGATGGACGATACTGACAGCGATATCTACGACCATCCCAGGTCATAGTGAAGATGAAGAGCACGGCCAGTAGAAACAAACAGGCCTCGGAAGAAGGTTCAGGGACCGCCACAGCAACTGCGGATAGCGGCGGAGGCTGGGCATATTGGGTTTGCCAAATACTCAAGTCGATAAAGTTGACTGCGCCATCGAAGTTAGCATCTCCCTGGTTCGGCAGGGCCCCGCTGGTGATCCCATGGCCGCGTTGCCAGGTGAGGAAATCACGGCCATCGATATCGCCATCTCCATCGAAGTCGGCGTTCGGAGTCTGTACGTCACTTACGGAGATGAATAAATCGGCCGTCACGCTGCTGATATTTCGTTGCGTATCTGCATTGAGAGCAGGATCGTTAGTCAGTCCAAAGACAACATTCGCTGCGGAAGAATTTTCTCCACGATAATTGAGGCCAAGCTCTCCTATCTGTAAATGGATGGCTGCCTGACCGAGAACTCCGTGCAAGGTGTAATCAATACTGGCGAGTAGCCAGGCGTTGGTTGCCTGATGATAGAGTGGATCAACATAGTCATCCGGAATGGGTGGGTCACCCGGCACGGGAAAGCCGTCGCTATCAGGCCCGATGCCGATTCCCATACGATCTGTCCCGAATATATTAAGCCCTTTCAAGCTACTGGTTGACAAAGAAGGATCGGCAGGCTCAGAGATCGTTTGCCAGCGGACGATGGGTATACCATTGTTTCCTAGCACTGGGTTGAACGCCTCGATGGATGGATTATTGAGCGACACGATGCTGGGATTCGACGAAATTGCCCTGAGCGTCCAGTTCTCCAAGGTTTTGTCAGGAGTGGGTCGCGCCCAGATAAAGAAAGTCCCTTGCATGTCGCTGGGTGGATGAGTGATTGTTTGCAGTTCGCCCAACATCTCAGGTGGGGTGGACCCTGAGCCAATGTTGCCCGATGAGGAGAGCCAGATGTTGGCGGCTTGGGCAGACAGCAATGAAGCTGTGACAAAACCGATGAAGAATGAGAAGCGGAGCATATCGGAATTCGACCTCGAGTGCATGTCAATCGGCTCACTCACTGTTTGCAGATTATACTTATGCGAATTAATCCCTGCAATCAATTTTCCATCCCCTGCTAATGGGGGGTAAGGGGTGTTCGGTCTAGCCCTTTCAGGCCGGGGCTTATTGAAACGATTTGCGGCCTAAGATTCTAGGCACGGTTGCTGCGCAGAGTAACCGCGGATTCCCGGAAACTTTATGAAGATTTATTGGGTGCGGTTCGGTGCCACACTTTTGGTGCCTATTGTAGTAGAGTAAACAATATGACGAACCAAGCAGACATCTCCAACTTTTCGACACAGCGGATGACGTCCGCGCTCCTGGCTGCGAAGAATGATCGCGAGCAGTTGGATCGGCTGTTGGAGGTTTGTCGGCCGCTGCTCACTCTGATGGCTCGTCAGTCGCTGGGAGCGAAAGTGCGGACTCGGGAAGGGGATTCTGATGTTGTGCAAATGACGGTCATCGAGGTTTGCCGAGATTTCGGCAATTTTCAAGGTCAGAGTCCCCACGAGTTCTTTGCCTGGCTGAAGCAGATGCATCGCCACAACATCCAGAATGTGATTCGCTATCACCACGCTGAGAAGCGCGATCTGCGCCGAGATACGCAGCTTCAAACTACCAATGAGAGCGACGCGAGCCTCTCTTGGTATGTTTCTTCCAATCGAGAAATTTCGCCTGCGGTAGCAATCGTCAATGCCGAGAAGGAGGTTGCCTTGGCCAAAGCTATTGAGAGTTTGCCTGATTCACAAAGAACCGCAATCACGATGCGTCACATCGACGGAGCCTCTTTGGCCGAAATCTGTGGGGCGCTGGAGAAGACTCCAGCGGCTGTTGCGGGACTATTGCGCAGAGGGTTGCAAACCTTGCGAGATAGTTTGGCGAGCGAGTCAAGTTGGGTTTGAGCTACGGTCCGACTCCTGAATGATCCGCTTCAGTTCCCCAGTGCGAGCGGTTTATTCTTCCCCGCCCAGTTGCGCCAGGATGCGAGTCAAAGTGTTGGGGTGGACACCGAGCAATTCGGCTGCGCGGCCTTTGTGGCCGCTGGTGGTGCGGAGTGCTTGTTCCACGGCTACCTCGCGGAGTCTGCCCAAGTTGGTGAAAGGGAGATTCAAGTTGCGACCCGATAAGGGTTCGGGCGTACCCGGCAGGATGGGTTCACACTGCAAGACGTAGCTCTGTTCGATCACGTAGCCGAGTTGGCGCACGTTGCCTGGCCAGCGGTATTCACAGAACTTGCGCAGCGTTTCGGGGCTCGGCTCCCAGACGGGTTGATCGTAGCGGGCGGCGAATTTCTTGGAGAAGAAATCGATAAAGTGGGGGATGTCTTCGACACGGTCTCTGAGCGGCGGCATCTGCAACTCGACCAAATTCAGTCGATAATACAAATCTTCGCGGAAGCGGCCTTCTTCGACATCTCGTTCGAGATTTCGATTGGTGGCTGTCACGACTTGCACGTCGACAATCTGCGGTCGGGATGAACCCACGGGCGTGACTTCGCCTTCCTGCAAGACGCGGAGTAATTTTGGTTGCAGTTCCAACGGCATGTCGCCGACTTCGTCGAGGAACACGACTCCGCCGTGGGCGGCACGGAAGATACCCAAGCTCGCACCAGCGGCGCCGGTGAAGGCCCCTTTCTCGTGGCCAAACAATTGGCTTTCGGCTAACGTCGGCGTCAGAGCCGCGCAGTTGACTGGCAAGAAGGGCTTTTGGCTTCGCGGGCCGAGGCGATGCAGGAGTCGCGCCCAAACTTCTTTGCCGGTACCGGTTTCGCCAGTAATTAAGACGGTGCATTCCACTTGAGCTGCCCGCTCGGTGTGGTGTGCAATGCGATTGATTGAAGGATCTTGCCCCACAAAGAGGCTGTCAGGGTTCTCAGGCGAAAGCGACGCCAAAGACTCCAGAGAGGTAGAAGAATACGTAGTTGCCATTTCTCGCTCCAGGACGGACGAGTTCAGCGTCCGCCTTAGAATTGCCCCACGGATTTCCCTCGCTATTCTTGCCAGGAAAACCGTTTGTAAAATCAAATCACTGGCGCCCAGCCCATGAAACCTGAAGGAAAGTAAAAAAAGTTAGATACGGACACCGAGAAGTCGGGGGTAGCAACCCCGTCGTCTCTCATCCCGTCATTATAAGCTCATTGTCACAAATAGACAAAGATTTTTCTTGAGGGAATTGGAATTAGTTGGGAAAGAAAATGGGGTTCCCGAGTCAGCATGTCATCGGACGTAACTCTTTGCAAATAAATGACTTAGAAGCATTGCGCCTGTTGGGTTTCAATCCGCATAGACATAACAGCCGTTGAAACCTCAAAAAGCCGAAGAAGAGGTCCCCCATGCAAGCTTGTTCGATTGCTGGCACTGAGTGGCCTGAAGGGACGACATTCAAGCTGCCGCGCTGGCCAGAGTCGCGTCCGCCTCGGCGAGTACCGAGATGCCAAGCCGACGGGCAGCTTGTAAGAATTCACCCCGTTCGAGCAGGATTGTCTTCCCAGCCTCGATGGCTAAGACTCCCCCTCCCGCGCCGGCGATTGACTCCAAGGTTTTAATTCCCACGGTGGGGACATCAAACCGCATGTCTTGGTGGGGCTTGGCAACTTTCACCACGGTGATCCCGCCAGCGCCACAGAGTTCGCCAGCACGTCGAATGCAAAGATCGGTTCCTTCGATCGCTTCGACGGCGATGACGGTTTGATTCTTAATGCAAACGGTTTGGCCGACATCGAGTCCACCCATGGCTTTAGCAATTTGCCAACCGAAGGAAACGTCTTTCTCTTGTTTACTTGTGAGCGCTTTGCCCGCGAGTTGGCCGGGCTGCACGAGCAGATCGGGTGCAAACTGGGTGATGGGTTGAAAAAGAATTCCCTGTGCAGCAAATGCATCGACGATGGTCGAGAGCAATGTGTCGTCCTTGCGGTCAGATTTCCCCCAAAACAGTTGAGGTGAAAACGCTTTGATGCATGTCCAATCGGGGCGATGTTTGAGCCACCAGCCAGGTTGGTAGAGCAGCACCTTATGCACCTTGCCGGCCATGAGCGCTTCGCGAACTCCCCAGCGCCGGAAGAGACGAATCGCGCGGCCGATGCCACCCAGCCCGATCCAATCGAAATGCTGACAGAGGTCGGCCAGACGGGGATCGGCATGATCGAGAATTCCTACACCGGCTACGGGGCGGCCTTGAGAACGGAGCTGCTCGGCAATGGCTCGGGGATAATTACCCCAACCGGCCAACAGACCAATAGGGCGCTCGGTTTCGTTCAAGAAGTCGTGTTTTTTGTTGGTGAGGAATTGCATGGTGGGGAAATCGTTCTGATCATCGTTGCGCGACTCTAGGCTGCGTGTTCGCTAGGATGATCTTCATTCGCTGAGGGCATTTGCTCTTGCATTTTGGCGAGTTGCTGCTGCAGTTGGCGGAACTCGCGTCGCATCTCTGGCAGTTTGGCGATGGCAGCCATTTGTAGTTTCTGCCTCCGCAAAGGAGTGGCAGGTTGACCCAGCATCACCTCGCCGGCGGGGACGCTATTGGGGACTCCGGCTTTGGAGCAAAGTACCGCACCATCGCCAATGTGGACGTGATCCCGCACACCCACTTGCCCAGCCATGACGACACGATCTCCGGTGGTAGTACTCCCCGCGATTCCTACCTGGCCACAGATCAGATTGTGTTTGCCGATGCGACAGTTATGAGCGATCTGGACGAGATTGTCGATTTTTGTGCCGGTGCCGATGGTGGTGGCACCATAGGTCCCGCGATCGACGGTGGCACAGGCACCGATCTCAACGTCGTCTTCGATCACCACGTTACCAAGTTGTGAGGCACGCGTATGCTCCCCTTCGATTTCGCGATAGCCGAAGCCGTAGGCACCAAGCACTGCGCCAGCGTGCAGAATGACGCGATCTCCGACGTGGGTGTCTTCGTAGAGGACGACGTTGGGGAAGATCGTTGTATCGCGGCCCACGATGCAGCCAGCCATGATTCGCGCGCCGGAATGAATGACTGCTCCGCTGCCGATTACCACGTGGTCGCCGATGGTTGCCCCGGGATGTACCTCGACGTCGGCAGCCAGCTTAGCGGTAGGGCTTATCCAGGCAGCGAGACTGATGCCGCACTTAGCCCGGTTTCTGGGTGGACGAAAATGGGCGACGATCTGGGCGAAGGCCGCATGAACGTCGGGAACAGCGATGGTTGGTTTGGAACCCTCGGGGAAATCGCTGGGGACGATGGCAGCGATGGCAGGGGAATCCTCCAACGCACCAGCTCGATCCGTATTGTCGACCAAGGTAATCTCGCCAGCTTGGGCAACGTCGAGCGTCGCAAATCCCTTAATGGGTAGGGTGCCAACGCCGTGAAGTTGACCTGACACGAGTCGCGCCAATTCGGCCAAGGGGGTTGGCATGTCGGAATCCTTTCCTGATGAAGCGCTCGTTGTCGTCCCTGGCAGCGAGCAAGCGAATGGGTTTTCTAGAGGCCGAGATAGTAGCCCTTTTTCGCCATTACTAGCAAGAGCAGATCAAACGCTAGCACCACTTATCCGAAGCATTCATCAGCCGCTGTGCGTTAGCACTTGGTTTTTCAGCGGGGCCGAAAAAACAGTCGCTAACGTGATTCGGCTGATTTTGCCTGGCCCCAGGCCTAGCTGCAAGGTTAGTAAACCTACGCCGAACGCTCTTCAGACGAGTTTTGCGTTTGTGAGTTATTCTCCCCACCGCGAACTAGAGTGAGGGCCTGGTCAAAGTTTTTCTGAAGTCGCAAAAACTGCTGTAGATCACCGCCACGGTCAGGATGAAGCGTCTTAGCTTTTTCACGGTAGGCGGCCAGGACTTCCGCCTCGGTGCAAGGCATCTTCAAGTCGAGGGCGCGCAAACATGCCGGACGCTCGAAGAGGGCCCAATAGGGGACCGTAAACACCACATTTGAGACGACCACCAAAGCACGCCGCAGCGAACGTAGATAGCGACGGAAATCGAGTACCATCACCACGTATCCCAGGAGGGGAATACCCAGAATCACCGCGAGATAGCTCGCCGTGATCGAGGCATCGATGCCATCGGGCCACTTGGGAATGGCCGTCGAAGTAGAGAGCAGCGATGCGGGGAAATTTGACATGGGTAAGAAAACTGGCGGAATTGTGGTGAGTCCCTCCACTTTGCCTGACGAGACGAGATTTGTCTATGACCGGTCACAGTTTTACCTAATACTACTGTACCCTGTGGTGGTCCTAGGAGAATTCTAGCCACGGATTGCCCAGCGCGGCCAGCGGCCGCAACCAAAGCATTGCACAGGAGGAATTGAGAAAATAGAGAATCGCAAGGAATGGATGAAAGGAACGCTAATCTTCACTAATTTAATTAACTTAAAGTGAAAAGAGTTTTAACCGCAGAGACGCAGAAAAAACCGCTGCCTGAGTTGATCTGGTGAGGAGATGCTTTCACTGCTTATTAACGAGAATTATCTCCGCGTCTCTGCGTCTCTGCGGTTCATTCCTTGGACTGTTTTCAGTATGAGTAATTAGCGATGATTAGCGAAGGTTAGTGTTCTTGCACATCCTTCATTGCCTCCGTTACCTCTCTCCTCCCGTTCAATAAATTTGCGCAGTCTGCGGAAACTTGGACCGTTAGGAACTCGAAGTGTGCGCACTGATTGGAGTGTTCAACATTTCATAACGACAGATGTAGCCCCCTAAACATTAAACACGGCCGCCTGTAGTTGAATGTGCTCAAGCTGATAAAGCTTTCCTTTACCACTACCAGGGCAGGACTCACAAGTCTCGGCCCAGGTTTCCGGGGTCTTTAGATTAGAGTTCCAGAAGGGCCAGGTTCGGCATTGCCGGGGGCGCTCGTTGTAGACATTGCACTTGCGGGTCTGGTTGTCGAAGAAGACGCAGTCGCCGTTAGAAAATTCCACGAGACTGCGGCGGACCCCAATCCGACGGACATACTTCGCTTCGAATTTCTCGACTTTCATCCCGAGCCGTGCCGCTAAGGCATCAATTTCCTGTTGATTCACCCACACATAACCAGGCGCACCGGTGCAGCAATCGCCGCAGCCAGTACATTTAAACCGCAGTCCGTCCTTGTACCAGGGTTCTTGATCAGAAGCGTTTTTTTTCATGGCAGATTTGGTCATACCAGATATGTTCTACCTACAGTGTTTAGCCGGCGGGAGTTGCCAACAAATGTTCCAGGGCAGCAACGGTTGTATCGATTTCTTCCATTCTGGTCGCCCACCCCGGGCTGAGCCGCACCGTACCGCCACTATTCAGAGTTCCCAGCGATTCATGCATCCGCGGAGCACAATGCAGCCCCGCTCGACACTCGACACCAGCCGACATTTCCAATACTGCGGCCAACTCCTGAGGATCATACCCGACGCAATTGAAACTGACCACACTTATCCGGGGTTGGTCGGCAGGTGGTCCGTAAATGTTTACCCCGGGGAGAGATTCCAAGCCGGCTAATAACCTTTCGGTAAGCCGATGATGGTGGGACTGCAAAGCATCGCTGGTTTGTTGCTGGAGATATTCTATAGCCGCTGCAAGTCCTGCCAATCCAGGAACATTGAGATTGCCGGCTTCGAACCTCTGTGGCAATTGTTTGGGTTGGCGTTCGTCTTCGCTTACGCTGCCGGTGCCGCCACATCGGAGTGGCCGGAGTTCCTCCCGAACTCGTTCACTCAAGCAGAGCATTCCTGTACCCAACGGTCCCAGCAGTCCTTTGTGTCCCGGCGCAGCAAGCAAATCTGCCTGGCATGCACTCATGTCGATCGGAACGTGACCCAGTGCCTGGGCTGCATCCACGAGAAAATACGCTTCGTAGGTGTGAACCAACTTGCCGATTTCAGCAATTGGCTGAATGGCACCCGTTACATTGGAGGAGTGAATCACCGCCACCAATCGCGTATTTGGGCGCAGCGCGTGGAGAATGTCGTCCGGTGAAACAAATCCTGCTCCATCGCAGGGAACGTAACTCACTTCAACACCGGCGTGGTCAACCAGATGCCTCAACGGCCGGAGAACGGAGTTGTGTTCGCACACCGTGGTGACAACATGATCTCCCGGGCGAACAATGCCGAGGATTGCCGTGTTGAGGGAGTCGGTCCCATTGGCGGTGAAAACGACAAGATTGGGATTCGCGATGCCGACTAAATTAGCAATCCCCTGCCGAGCCCGTTCAACCAGTCGATGGGCTTCTTCGGCAGCGCGATATCCACTTCGCCCGTAGGGAGCTCCAATATCACGTTGATACTTTTCAACCGCCTCGTACACGCAGGGGGGCTTGGGCCAACTAGTGGCGGCATTGTCCAGATAGATCCGGCGTCGAGTGGTTTGACTTCTAGTCGAGGATTCCACGCTCAGCCACCAATCTGGTACATGGCCCGCTCGGGTTTCACATAGTCCGCCTCACCCACTCCATGAGCAGGCTGCTTGTGAAGCACGCAGTCGCGGACCAGTTCTCGAATCTGATCGTCGGTACTCCCGTTGCGTAACAGGGTCCGCGCATCCCACTCCGTCGTGGAGAACAGACAGTTTCGGACTTGCCCTTCCGCAGTGATCCGCAGGCGATTACAGCTTGAGCAAAAGGGTTGACTGATCGGATTGATGAACCCAATCCGACCACGACCATCCGCGAAGTGAAAATCGACGGCAGGCTGACTCGGATCGAGCCGCGGGCTGGGCAATAGCGGACAGAAAGCCGTTTCCAAAGTCTTGCGAATTACTTGGCGCGTGAGAACTTTCTCTGTTTCCCAAAGATTCTCAGCATCCAAAGGCATGAATTCGATAAATCGCAACTCGAAATCATGAGTGCGCGCGAACTCCGCTAGTGGAACGATTTCCGCTTCCGTAAGCCCACGGATTGCGATCGCATTGAGACGAATGTCGGTGAAGCCCGCTTCCCTCGCTGCGAAGAGTCCATTAAGAATCCGTTCCAAGCCGCTACGCCGGGAAATCTTCTGGAAGGTCTCCTCGCTCAAGGAGTCGAGACTCACATTCAATCGATCGAGGCCTGCTGCCTTCAAGGTGGCGGCTTGTTCTGTGAGCAAAATGCCATTGGTGGTGAGGGCCAGATCGCTAATGCCCTCTATGGCCGCCAACCGTGCAACCAATAGTGGCAACTCACTCCGCACCAAGGGTTCGCCCCCCGTCAGCCGAATCTTATGGATGCCCAGGGTGACGGCGATGCGTACAAATCGTTCGATTTCTTCAAAGGTGAGCAGTTCTTCGCGGGGCCGGAAGTTTACGTTTTCTAACGGCATGCAATAGAAGCAGCGAATATTACAGCGATCAGTCACACTCACCCGTAGCGAGGTGTGGACGCGACCATGCAGGTCGACAAGTGGTTGGCCAACGCTAGGCAATTCAGAATTCGTGACTGGCCAGAAAGTGTTCATTCGTTCGATGCTAAGGTAGATCGGGCGTGTTTATTGTCATGCTCCGGATGAATCCATTCGCTGGATCCGTCGGACCAAAGTTCCTTTTTCCAAATAGGGACGCGTTCTTTGAGCGAGTCGATCAACCATTCACCAGCAGCAAATGCCTCGCGACGGTGTGGGCTTGCCACCACCACGGCTACGCTTGCTTCTCCCAGCGGCACTTTACCCAAGCGATGGACAATCAGACATTCGTCCAGCCCCCATTGATGGCGAGCCTCCGCTTCCAACGCAGTCAGTTCTCGCTCGGCCATTTCAATGTAGGCATCGTAAAACAATTCAGTAGTCTCACGGCCACCCGTGTGTTGCCGAGTAACCCCGAGAAACAAGAGTACCGCACCCGAGGCGGGACTCTGGGCTTGTTTTAAGTGGTTTTCGGTGTTAATTGGTTCGTTTGTTAGTTGTATCATTGTCGCAACTTATCTAGCCCCCACTAACCGGGGGGATACAGGCGATTTCACCAGTTGAGGGTATTGGAGACGCGTCTTCAGCATATTGGGCGTTAATGGCAAACAGAGCCTGGGAAAGCAACGGGGCTACCCGTGGATACTCTGCCGCCAAAGCAATTCGCATGTCGCTCACCCTGGCAAGTTCAGGAAGTTCCACAACTACTTCCGGCGCTCCCACGGCATCGCGGGCCGCCGCAAACATCTTCACTGTTACTTTCATGTTACCACCAGATCTCGGCCTGGGCTATCGAGGAGTTGTCGAAGTTCGGGCATCAACCCATAGGCAATCGCAAGAATCTTTACTGGGTGGATGGTTGGCTTCATGGTACTTTGTTCCATCTGTATCTTGCAGGCACTGCACTCAGTCGTCCCTGCGGCAAATGAGCCCGTGCGCATCGCCGTAATCAGTGGCAATCCGGCCCGTAGACTGTTGCGGTAATTGTCCCGTTGAAAACCGTACATTCCGGCAATACCGCTACATCCTTTTTCGATATGCTCGATCTTTAGACCAGGAATCAAACCCAATAAACTCTGGGTGGGGGTGCCAATTTCCAAGGCTTTAACGTGGCAGGGAGTGTGGTAACCAATGGAAATATCCAGCGATTCGAAGTTGAGGAGCAATTTCCCACGCTGATGAAGTCGCCAGAGATAATGGCAGGCTTCAGAGGTATTTTGGGAAACCATTTCTGCATCCTGATCGTCCGGCAATAGTTGCAAGTACTCGTGCGTTAGAGCCAAGACTGCGGACGGCTCTGTCGCCACGATTGTGTAGCCTTGGCGAACCGCCTCAGCCAACTGGGCGACGTTCTGTTCTGCTATTTTCCGTGCCTGAGTCACTTTACCCCGGGCAATAAATGGCATGGCAGACTCCTGCTGACGAGGTGGGACATAGATGGGAATCCCATTGTGTTCCAGCACGGCAACAAACGACTCGGCCAATTGGGTATCGCAGTAATTTGCATAGGTGTCAACGAAATACAGGACTTTTTCCAAGCCACTCTTCTCAGGCAACTGAATTTTCTGTTGGGCGGCAGATTGGAGAAAAGGTTGGCGGCGAAAACGAGGGAGTTTGCGACTCCGCGATATTCCTAACATCTTTTCGATCAACCAACGGGCGATGTGATTTCCCACGGCCCAGTTGGCAACACGGTGATACCGCGATCCCAAATAGCAGAGTTTGTCAACACGACTCATGAACCAACGGTTCATCGATTCGCCATTCGTAGCGATGTAGTTTGCTTTCGCCTCAACCATGAGTTTCGGAATGTCAACATTTGCTGGACACTCTAAGCGACACATGTGACAATGCACACAAAGATCGACGATTTCCTTGCATTGACTTTCGAGCAAGGTTTCGGCAGGAAGAGTGCCTGTCAGGACACCTCGTACCAGATTCGCCTTTGCACGGGGAGAAGCTTCCTCGCGAGGAGCATAGCGAAAGATCGGACACATCCGAGTTTCTAAAGATGTCGTACGACATGCCGCACAGCCATTACAATTGCGGGCGGCGTGGGCCATTTCTTCCGGTTGCCATGCTAATTGCAATTCGATCCGAGTCGCTTCCAAAGACTTGTCGGCATCTTTTTGTGTAGTGGCAGAGAAAACAGAATCTAACAACGGGTAACGCACATGCCGCAAGTTGCTACTTAGGCTATATTCTCCCAGAGGCACAATTTTGCCTGGATTAAGCAAACCGCGTGGATCGAAGAGTGCCTTAACTTCTTGGAAAGCAGATGCTAGGGGTCCGAATTGCCGAGCAACGAATGGCGTGCGGCTCAGTCCGTCACCATGCTCGCCGCTGATTGTGCCGCCAACTCGCCATACTTCTTCGTAGAGCTTCGTAGCCAAAAGATCCATTTTGCTGATGTCTTCGGAATTGGCTAAATCAAGAAAAGGGCGAAAATGCAACTGTCCATGACCGACGTGCCCGAACAAAGAAGTCGTTGTTTGCGCTTGCCGAAAAATTTGAAGAGCTCGCGGCAGGAACTCCGGCAAACTCTCGGGAGGGACAGCTACGTCCTCTATGAAAGGCAACGGACGAGTCAAGCCTCTCAATCGGTACAACGTCGGGGTATAATGCCGTGCAAGTTGCCATAATAAATCGTTATCGAGAAGGTCCGCCGCTATATAGGCCCCCGCTGCCAAGCGCAGCTTGTCTTTCACAAGGGCAACTGTCTTGGCCAATCGCGCATGGACTTCATCGGCCGTATCCCCTTGGAACTCCACCAGGAGCACCGCCTCAGCTTCGAGCGGAATGAGAAACTCATAGCGAGGATCACTCTCGCGCGCAATACTTAGATGACGGCGGTCCATGAGATCACAGGCACTTGGTCCCAGAGTCGATAATTCCAGCGTCGCGTGGGCTGCCTTATCCAGTGAATCGAAATAGAGCAATAAGCTGCTCTCGTGTTCCGGAAAAGGCAATGTCTTCAGGGTGACCTCCGTCACCAACCCGAGGGTCCCTTCACTTCCCACTAGCAAATGTGCCAGATTCACCTGCGGACCACCAAGTCCTAGCACGCGTAAGTCATCAAATTGATAGCCGCTGCAATTGACGCAACTTTTGGGCTGATGATCGCGAATTGACTCGTCGTACTTATCGAGAATATCTGAGAGTCTGCCGGCCAACTGCTCGGTACCCGTAGATGCCCCTTTCAATGGTATGTCATTCGCAGCGAGTTCTCTCACTTCGCCGTCCGACATCACTACCTGCAGAGACTCGACGTGTCTACGGGTCGATCCAACCACGGGCCAGTGACTCCCTGAGGCATCCAAGGCGACCATACTGCCAACGGTGGTCACTTGTTTGGTAGCGGGATCGGGACCAAAGTACCGTCTCCTACTGGCCAGATGGCGATTGAGATCGTCGAGAACAACTCCAGCTTCCACGCGTACAGTGTCTTCGTTCACTTGGAGAACCTTGCGCAAGTAGCGGGAAAAATCCACCACCAAGCCTCGTCCCAAGGCCCCTCCGGCAAGTCCCGATCCACTCCCTCGCGCATGAAGTGGAATTTCGTTAGCGGCTGCATACCGCACGGTTGCCACGACATCGTCTACATTCCGAGGACGAACTACACCGAGTGGCGGGATTTCGTAGATGCTCGCATCGCTGGAGTAGAGCTGCACAAATAGGTCGTCGCAATGGACATCGCCAGCGATCTGTCCTCGCAGATCTTCTTGGATCCGCTGCCTTTCGACTTCCATGATGCATGGTACCTATTGAATTATTGGCCTGATTCGTTGCAAGCTGGGAGGATTTCAGCCAATCATCCTGGGGGGGCCACTCTGTGCTGGGTTTCAGTTAGCCGCGCGTGAAGCTGCCGATAGCGTTCGTGCGTTTCTAGATCGAAGTTCCCAAAAGAATCCATCTCGGCGACACCACGATATTGAGCCTGGCAACGATAACACATCAGGGCATCCCCCACGAATGAATAAAGCAATAGATCAATTAGCGCAGTAGCAAACAAGATGCCAAAAGTCCAGGGTAAGTTGGCGTAGTACCAGGCAATCGAGCTCCCCAGGATCCCGATGGCCACAATCAGCACGCCCAGTCGCTGGGGGAAATCCTTCCGGACGAATAGATCCATGCTGGGACAGACCAGACAGCGCCGCACACGATTTTTCTCGACTGCGTCCGCCGGCACAGTCAATCTTTGCTGACAATGCGGACAGTCAAGTTCTCGCGTGGTGGCATCGAAGTGTGTCCGTACCGGGGTGTCGCACGCAGGGCAGGCATAGGTTATGTTCACGGCAATTCTCGCTCTCTGTCGCAGGGTATCCTATTGCTGGATATGGGCTAAGCCACAAACGGCTGCTTTCATTATAGGGGAAAGAGCGACTCGGCAGACAGTAGTAGCGACATGGTTTCACCTACAAACGTGCCGATAACTGCGACATAGAGAATTCCCGTCGCGCTTTGGGTGTTAGGAATCTTGAGCGTCTCCCATGCCATCCAAGCCAATGCGGCTACACCCACAAGTCCGAATGACCATCGCAGCAACAGAAATAGCCACCACTGGGTGGGGATTTCATTTGCGTACTCGAGCTCGCCCCACAGACCGAGGGCGGAAATCATCATCTGAAATGCGACGGCCAACTCCATGGCAATTATAAGCCGCCGCAGGGGAGCTAATTCCATCGTCGGTGTGTTGAGATACCAGTGGCCCAACAACATCGCAGCCATCGTCATTCCGAGCAGCAGGCCAGAACTCGTCATAGAAGTTAAGCCCAAAAATCCCGCTGAGTAGCCCATGAAGCGAGCTTGCTGCTCCATTTTTTTAGATTGTTCAGCCGTTATCACTTGATCTTGTTCAATTCCAGGGAAATAGTTGCTCCAAGAGCCTGTCTCCGTTTCTTTATGATCGATTGCAGCCTCTTGTTGGATGAACAAACCTGTGAGCGAAGATAATATCACAAGCAGCAAGCATGCCTTGCCGATATTAGATTTTTCGTAGAGCCAGCCAACAGACCCCAAGTAGCTCGCACCCGCTGCACCTGCGGCGTACCAAAACACCTCTGGCGCAACTGAATAACTCACTAACGCCGCGAGTGTCGACAGTCCCAGAGTCACATAGAGGTGATTGCGAAAGTAGCCGCTGGTAACTTGTTTCGACGAGGTAATCGCCATCCCAGCGGCCAGACCAAAGGAAAGTCGCAGCAGGAATTGAATGAGCAGTTGCATGGCCAAATTCAGCGACCGCCGGTCGCACTAACGCCGATCACCGTAAATGAGAGTCATGACTTCTGAGCGACTTGATAAATTTGAGCGAAACAAACCCTTCATCGCTGAAGTGACGCACATGCTCTCTGGCTTGCGGATGCCACGAATCGACATGCAGGAGTGCGAAGCCTCGATCACAACTGCCACCCCCTTCACTTCGAGTTCCTGGATCAAGAGATCGGCAATCTGCTCAGTCATGCGTTCCTGCACCTGGGGCCGGTGAGAAACCTCTTCGACCACGCGAGCCAGTTTGCTTAGCCCAACCACTTTGCCGTTAGGTACATAGCCGATGTGAGCCTTGCCTATAAACGGGAGCATGTGGTGTTCGCACATGCTGTTGAAAGCGATGTCTTTCACTAGCACCATTTCATCGTATTTCTCAGTGAAAAACTTCTGCAAGTGAATCTTTGGATCGGTGTGCAGACCGCTAAAGAGTTCAGCGTACATCCGAGCCACACGCGCGGGGGTCTCTAGCAGTCCTTCCCGGTCAGGGTCTTCGCCCACGGCAGAAAGAATCTCACGCACGGCTCTCTCGATGCGTGGCAAATCGACCGCAGTCAGTTCGCTGGGCATGTTTTCTTCGATCTCGCAACTAGAGACGGAGGTACTCATGTTCGATCTACCTAGGGAAAAATGACGAATTTCAATCCGTCGCTGGCCAAACGCTCGATATTACGTCCTCGCCAGGGGGAACGTCAACCGACTGAATTATGCGCAGACTCATCAATTTGCGCTGAAAGGAGGAAACGTATTGAAGAATCTTCGATGGCGTGAGGATCGACCACGACCTTTTGAGTGTAACGCGGATAGCAGCATGGTGGCGCGCTTGTCGATGTCGCACTCTCCGAGCAAATCACGTTTTTGCTGAAGCTCCATCGGTAAGGCAAAACTTACCAAATCGGTGAGGACCCCCAAAGGAATCTCCGTTGCCAAGATCTCCTGCAGCGCACCATCCATAGATTTTCCCTGCGGAAGGAAATCCTGAAACTGCTTAGTAAGCTCTGCCTGCAACTCGCCACGCTGGTCGTCATTGCCAGTTTTGCAATAGTCATCGAGCAGGGTCACCTCTGCTATACGAAAGGACCGAGGTGAGGGCAACTCGCGCTCAATGCGAATCCGCCGCATCCCCAAAAGCAAAATATTGTATTCTCCATTAGCCGTTCGTTGGTGCGTGACGACTCTGCCTAAACAGGCGTGAGGCAAAAGCGAAGGCGAACCTTCGTAGTCTGACTCCCAACCCGGGGCAAACATGCACATTGCAATTAAACCATCACTGTCTAGTGCTTCATTGAGCATGTCTCGATAACGTGGCTCAAAAATATGTAAGGGCTGCATGACATGGGGAAACATTATCAAGTCAGGGAGCGGAAACAAACGAGCCGTCCCTTTGAAGCGGGTTTCGTCGAATATCAAATCCTCTGCATTCCAAGGAACCATAATTCTCACGTTACTTTCACTGAATGTTGATCGCGGTTATTCAACCGCGTTGGTTTTTTCAAGTGTCTGCCACGGCGGGCTGCAAATGTATTTCAGGGATCAAGTCAGGTACAATTTCAAGTTGCGGATACTCCTCTTCGCTGGCCAATACTTCCGCAAAGCACTCCTCGTATTGCGTACGAAATCTTTGAAGATCGAGTCCCATATAGTTCGACGGATAATCAGCCAAGTAGTTGAGGCTTGTGTGGTAAACTTTTCTCGCGCCACGAATGTTGCCATTGCCAAAATGATGAAGGGCGACAGCTACCTGGATCAACCCCTGGTAAAACTTGCGGGCAGGGCCCCGATACTCAGTCCACAATTCTTCCCAGGTTTCGTGGGCTTCAAAAAAATCGCAGACGTTGAAATGCTTGATCCCGACCAAATACAGCGGATCGTAGCTATTACAATCGCTGACACTTTCGCTGGCCATGGGGTCCTCGGTCGGTGGGATTCATTGCGGGTAGGTGTACTAAGGAGATTATAGGCGATCCCGCTCTCGGCGGCCAACCGGGATCGCACCTTCCCGGGAGAGAATTTACCCAGTGCTTTCATCCTTAGATAAACCGATCACTTGACACTTCTCTCAGCGGGCGGAAAATGGCTCGCACCATTGGGCTTCTCACCAGAAACATCGCTGCGGCCTGGAATTGGCCCTGAAGAGTCGGTTTTTCTAGCCTATTTGCTACCAATTCAATATCCCTACAACGCCGAATGCCATGCCACCAAGACGTGTTTCACCGGCTACTCGGAAAACCAGCGGAGTGAAAAAAACAACTTCCGATGGAAAGCTCAAACCTCACGCTGCGAAAATCGTTCGGCGGCTAAAGGCCGAGTATCCGGATGCCGATTGTGCCCTGGTGCATAAGACGCCCTTTCAACTGCTCGTGGCGACGATTCTCTCCGCCCAATGCACCGATGAGCGGGTCAACATGGTCTGCAAAGACCTGTTTCGCAAGTACAAAAAACCAGCCGATTTCGCCGCTGCACCGCTTTCGGAGCTTGAGACAGCCATCAAGAGCACGGGTTTCTTCCGCAACAAGGCCAAGAACATCAAGGCCTGTAGCACGGAACTCGTGGAAAAATATAAGGGACAGGTTCCGCAGGATCTCGAGGCGTTGGTAGGACTTGCGGGTGTCGGACGCAAGACGGCTAATGTGGTGCTAGGAACTGCCTTCGGTATCCCGACGGGTGTGGTCGTAGACACCCACGTGGGACGGCTAAGTTTGCGGATGGGGCTTACTACACAAAAGGATGCAGTGAAAGTCGAGCAAGACCTAATCCAGCTTGTCCCACAAGACGAATGGATCGGCTTTTCGCATCGCATGATACTTCACGGCCGGCAGGTTTGTTCGGCACGCAAACCGGCTTGCGAACGTTGCTCGCTGGAAAATATTTGCCCTAAGATTGGAGTGAGTACCTAAGAGTCCTACGAAGCGTTGCATTGCGGTCAATCAACTGAAAACCAACTATTAATAATTGCTGGCTAATCCCAATGATTCTTTCTGGAAAAGAAATCCTCAACCGCATGGGCGAGGACATCGATATCGATCCTTTTGATCCGACAAAGATCAATCCCAACAGCTACAACCTCACCCTGCACGATGAGTTGATGGTCTACGAGGAAGTGGTACTCGACATGGCCAAGGCGAATCGGGTCCGCCGTATCGAGATTCCCAAGGAGGGTATTATTCTCAGCCCCAATCAGCTCTACTTGGGACGCACGGTGGAGCGAACCCATACCCGCAACCTGGTCCCGCAGATCGAAGGCCGTTCGTCGGTTGGCCGACTAGGGCTTTTCGTGCATGTGACTGCCGGTTTTGGCGATGTGGGCTTTGAGGGCTTCTGGACGCTTGAGATGTTCGCTGTCCAACCCGTACGAATCTACGCGGGTACCGAGATCTGTCAAATCATCTACCACGAACTCACTGGCCCCATTGAAGAATACTCCTCGAAGTATCAACACAATCACGACATCCAGCCGAGCCTGCTGTTTGAGGAACTCGACCCCGAGCGGGAAAATGACCCGCAATTGCCGCTCAATTTCGGGTTGGAGCGGTCGCATGGGTGATATGAATCCTGTTGTCCTTCCATTCAATCAGAAATAAATTCTCACCCGCAAAGCCGGTGGCTTAGTACTGAGTTAGTTCAATAGATTTGCGAATTTTCTGGCAGATCACTTCAACACCCGAATCTTCATCTCATCCGAATTCGCCTTCAACTCTGGAGCGTACATTGCGGAAGCCTTGGTGGGTAGCGCGCTGAACTGACCAGGGATCTCGGCGCGGAGGCGATAGGAGATGCTGTGCCGGCCGCGTGCCAATTGCTGCAGGAACAGCGTGACCCGTTCGTCGCGGAGTTCCACGTAGGCGCCCAGTTGGTTGCCATTATAGCCGCTGCGGACATCGTAGGCTTCCAGTCCCGCCGCCTTCATGTCATCGAGGAGAATGTATTCATAGTCATTCTTGCTCTCGACCGTAAGTTCGACTTCCACAAGATCGCCGCTGTTTACCTCAGCGAAGTTCACAAGCGGAGTTCGGTCATATTTTTCTACGGCTTGCTCAACGACCTGGCCATGGCCACCTTCTACAGTTGTCTGCTTTTCTGCCGGTGTGAGCTTGAAGTATTTGCGTTCAACTTTGATTTCCAAACCGGCAGCCTTGATGTCATCTTCCAGCGTAAAGTTCGTGAGATAACCGCTGTAATAAATGGGCGACTCGCCTTGCTTGCGGAGTTCGACGGTGTGTCGTCCCGCAGCGAGTTCTTCGCCCGTGAGAACGAGTTTGTTTTCGAAGGTGAATAGGTTTTCTTTGGTGACGGTAACTGACTTGCGCTGCTCGCCGTCGATCCATAGTTCGAGCGTCACATTGGGCTCCGTTTCGCCGGTTGCTTTTAAATAGTCGGCAAACGCCTCGATCACAAGTGCCGTGTCGCGGGTGCTGTTCCAGTAGGTGGCATGCTTACGGTTGTTTAAGAGGTATTTCACGAGCCGCGGGGCAATCGTACTCTTTGGCTCGTTTGCCGCGAGCAGTTTTAAATAGTATGCGTGGGCTTCGTACTCGCTGCCGTACCAATACCACCAACTTCCGCCGGGGAGTTCCAGCCAGCAGGTTTGATTCTCGTCGTCTTCGCGCAGGTACTGGCTGATGTTTCGCATGACCCTTGAGAGCTTCTCGGTTTCTCCCTGAGCTTGCAGGGCTATTCCATAAGTCGCCAGGCTGTAGACGGCTAGCTTGGTGCGGTCGCGGTAGAGATACTCGCGCATCTTGATCATGGCATCATTGGTCTCAGAAGATGCCTGGGTATGCTCGGTGAGCACCATGAATACCAACGCATCGAGATTGTCTGCGTACGGTTTCGAGCGAATTCTATCACGTTGCTCAGCAGGCAATTTCTGTTGGACTTCGTAGTTCTCGATAAGCCGTACCTGCTCGGCTTGGTAGTTCATAAGCCAAGCGATGCCTCGATCCAGCACTCCGGGCACCAAGGGGACGTCATTCTCCACGGCAATTTGCAATCCATGCACGACGACGGCCGTGGTGTGGGGTGTGCTCTGTTCGCTAAACCCACTAAACCAACCCCAACCGCCATCGCTGAGTTGCATCTCGGTAAGCCGATTCACGCCTGACTTGACAATTTTGGTTAGCTCAGCATCGTCGAACACGGGATTGCGGTCGAACCGTTTCCAGCCAGCAGCGCGCTGGCGATCGTCGCCGATCTCTTGTGAGTTGAGATTCGTGCGTTTGGCCTGGATTGCCGCCAAGTCGAGATTCATTTGCCGGAGGGTCTCTTGGGTAATCACCGCCGGGAGAAAGCGATTGAGAGTCTGTTCGGTGCAACCATAGGGATAGTCGATTAGATACGGAAGGGCGTCGACCATCGCCCCGGCAAGGGTCGGCGTATAGCGGATTTCGAGCCGCGTTTGCTCAGCCCGTCGCGCGCTGGGGACGGTGACGGTGAATTCGCCGGACTTATCGTCAGGAAGGAGCACGCCTGTGTACGACTCGGTCTTGAGCATGCCATGCACCAGCACAGGAAACGTCAATTGCATGGCGTCGGATTCTTCGTCAGTGCGGGCCGACATGCGAATCGTGGCCTCTCCCTCGCGCACAGCTTTCACACGCCAATCGACACGTTGCTCGCCATCGGCGGGGATCATGACGGTCTGCTGCAGCTCCGCCGGGCCGCTAAGCGTGTCTCCTTCCAACGCTAGCGAAACGCGGACCTGCTTCTCGGTAGCGAGATAATTATGCACGTTGGCCGAGAGCACCACCTCGTCTCGTTCGACAAAGAATCGAGGTGATTGCAAGCGGACAATCAGATTCTTTCGAGTGACAACCTCTGCGGAACCTTCGCCCACCTGGGTACCATGGCCCATACCCCAGGCATGAATTTTCCAGGCGGTGAGATTCTCCGGCATCGGAAAATCGACTTGGGCAATCCCTTCGGCATTGGTTTCCAGAGTGGCTTTCCAAAAAGCCGTGTCGGCAAATTGCTGGCGGACGGTAGGTTCAACAAGTTCGGGAGTTTCGGCAGCGGATTCACTGGCAGACTTTGTCTCTGCACGATCATCGAAGGCTCCTACACCATCCGCCCTCGCTGCGGCCATCGGCATCGACTCATTCAGTTGTACACCTAACATCAGCGGTGTACGGCTCTGCTGTCGCAATTCCAGTTTTCGAAAACGATCTCCACCCATTTCATCAACGACGCTCTCACCGAAAATCCCCAGATTGCCCATGGTCGGTTGATCGGGTTTGACCAGGACAGGGCTGTAACCTTGCAGATTCGTCTCACCTCGCGAATTGTGGTTGCGACGCCACTTCCAGAAGAATGCCCGAATATCAGCCACGTTTGAGCCACCCGCGATGTAGTCGAGGGCCTTGTCGTAGACCGCAAGAGTCACAGAACCGACGAAAGGTTGACCGGCCGTATCCGTCAGCTTGAGCGAAACCCTCGCTTCCTGGCCCGGCTGATAAACAGGTGACGACGGCACGACCTCCAGATTCAAGACACGTTGCACCGGTGGGACGAAAATTTCCTGGACTAATGTATGCACCTTACCGCCATGCACCGTCACTGCTTCGACATAGAAATTGGGCGTATCTTTAGCCGTGATTTCGACTTCCACGATCGTGCTCTTGCCGGTGAGCTCGACGAATTGGGGAAGCTGATAGACACCGTTGGCGGGGCGGACAAATAAAAGCACTGACGCGCCAATGCGATTCGTATTGATCCGCAGCGCGGCCTTTTCACCCGGCTGATAATCGCGGCGGTCGGGGACGATTTCGAGGTCGTTGTAGTGAAATTCCGCTCCATTGAAGTCGGTGCCAGCGATCGTAAAGATGTGTCCTGCCTCACCCGTGTGATTCTGGGCATCCGTGAGTTCGTAGGACAGACGATATTGCCCGGAGGTCGAGGCCTTGATAGGTATTTCCGCCTGGCCCTGCTCACCGAGATTCAGCTCCCACCGACCAACTTCAGTCTCAACTGGTTTACCGTCTTCGTAGAGGATTTTCAACAACCGCAGGGTGCCTGTTCCAGAGACTGGTTTGCCTGTGAGATTTCTTGCTGCCGTGCCAACGGTGATGGTGTCACCCGTGCGATAGTGCCCGCGATCCGTCCACAATACGACCTGGAATGGCTCTCGGGAAACCAGCACGCTGCCGTTACCGACGATGGTCCGGCGGGATTCGTCGACCACCTCGGCCTGGATCTGATATTTATGGTCCTCGTCAGGATGAAGCGATTTCGCCAGGGAAGTATCGATCTCCACCTCGACCGTTCCATCAGCACCGATGGATACTTCCTGGTCCATGACGACTTCCGGAGGAGTTGGAGCACGCCAGACCCACCAGGGTGATGGCGGCAGACAGCCCCAACGTTGCCAGCCGGGGTACCAACTGTAGTCTTTTCCGAACCAACCATAACCCGCACCATAGAGCCAGTCCCACGGGGAAGGTGGATACCAGCGCTGCGTATGGCTCGTGCGGAGCACCTTGTAGTGTACCTTGGCGTTGGTCACCGGTGAGCCAAAATAATAGCGGGCCGTGATCTTGGCGGTGATTTTTTCTCCCAATGCGACTGGCTCAGCGGGGGCATCGACGCTGACCTCAAACTCCGGCTTCTTATATTCCTCCACGCGAAACGTGCCGCCACCATGGTTCACCACGTTGATCTGGTATTGCCCCAGAGTCGAGCCCTCGGGGACCGGCCAACTTCCTGCCAATCCGCCATACAAATCCGAGATTACTTGTGTGCTGTAAACGCGTTCATTGCGCGGATCGCGGATCTCGATCTGAAACGACTTAGCCGCAAATCGCGACTCGTTCGGCATATCGTACTGGGCCTGCGCTACCCAGAATTTGAAATGCACTTCCTGCCCGGGCCGATACACGGGCCGGTCAGTGATCGAGAATACTTTGACCTGTTGATACTCCTGATCATAGGAGTCACCGCTCCAGATATTGTTGAACCCTAAATAAGCAAATCGTCCTTGAGGCGTCGTAGCAATAGTCACCCACTGAAAACGGCGATTCGTTTCGTCGGAGTCTATTGTCGCAAGACCTTCGGCGTTTGACTTTTCGGCAAAGTTTTTCGTTTCGATTCGAAAACGATTCCCGTCCAAATGCTGCTGTGAGTACCCAAAGAACTCAAGATTGCAATTTGCAATGGGGCGGCCTGTCGACGAGTCGGCGACATAATAGAGCGACTTTCCTTCGACAGGTTTCTTGACAATGGCCGTGTCGTTGAGCCAGAGGACGATGCTCGTCGTATTGCCGTCGGCCATCTTAGAAGTAAGCAAATAGGCCCCGGGTTCTTGCAGTGGCGTGGTTACCGTGATGCGGCGATCTAAATGATTCTCTCGCGGCGTGAGATCTAAACTCCACCGAGCGACCTCTGCCCCGACGTATTTCTGCTGATCCTGAGTGACGAATCGATAGCCGATGTTTTCGATTTGCAACTTCTGCCAGTCAAGTTTCTCGGGATTCTGCTTGAGATAAGCCTTCACATCATCGAGCAACTGGCGCACTTCAATTCGCTCGGCGACGAATTCGACCCGCTTGCCGTTGCGGAAACGAAAATCGACCGTGGCTCCCGCCCCAGCAGGTTGCGACGAGACTGGCTCAAAGCGGCCCCATTTGCCCGTGATTTGAGCAAGCCGGTCACGTGCCGCTTGACTGCTTGGGACATTACGATTTGCCAACTGTTGCCAGAATTCTGCAGCACGGGGATATTGCCGACGATTCTCGAAGAGATCTGCTAGCGAGGTGATCGCCTGCGTCCAGGCATCGAGTCTGGAACCATTCTCCGCGTCGGCATTCTCGGCAGCAGCTTGCTCGAAGAGCTTGATGAAGTTGTGATCGTCGGGAAGCTGGAAACGTTTGATTCCGTTCGCCAATCGAGCGATCGTTTCCTGCTCACTGAGTGTGTGAAGATCGAAAGTGCCCGTCTCCTGTTTCTCGATGTCCGTTTGTTGTGAGCGGCCAAACCACCAGCCATACTCAGCGAGGGTTTGTACGCCGAATTGCGACTGCAAAAACTCAGCCCTCGTAAGCAAGACGTAGGTTCGCTTGGGTGGCTGCCAATTGACCAACTGACTCAAAATCCACCGCCACCGTTCGCCATCACTCGCAGCAGCTTCCCATGAATCTGGGACAAGGTAGAAAACTGGCTCTCCAGCACTCGTGACGGGGGCACCTGAAGTTCCCAAAGACCGATGTTGCCAGCCTGCTTCGAAGTCGGGAAGTTGCGAAAGGTCGGTTAGCTCTTGCAGCCGCCATGCTTCTCCTTGTGCACTAGGTTGCCGCAGCGCATCGGCAAATGCGCGCATGAAATCAAATGCTTCCGGACTGTCGCGGTCCTTGGCGCGGTTAGAGAGAAGCTCAAACGCCTGCCGATAGAGTTGAAGAGATCGCACCCGATCGCGATCGATCGAATTGACCACTCTGCCTTGCCCACCGCGCTGGGGACCGCGGACATACTCGCCCGCAGTCATCACACCGTAATGCTCCAGGGAGTTAATACCCTCGGCAACTGCCGCCAGCACTTGCCAATCGTCTACGAAATTGGTCACAACCGTAGCCAAAAAAGCGTCAATGTCGCCCTGCCGATTCAATCGGCGATAACAGTCCAGCGAGCGTTGGATACTCGTCACGAGCTGACTTGAAGAGGCGTCTGTGGGCTTCTCGAATAGCCGCCCGTAGGCAACAAGTGCTTCCTGGTAGTTCCCTTCGTGGTAGAGCTTGTTGGCTACTTGAAACATGGAGGTTTCGTCCTGACCAGGCAGAACGAAAAACAAGAGGAAAAAAATGGTTATACAAAATTTTATCATGGTGCCACCATCAACTGATCCGCTTTGACGGGTAATAACCTGCTAAGTCTTCCCGAGAGATACCCAAGTCGTCTCAGAATAGAACCTCGAATACGCTACATGCCTACCAGTGACAATGCCGAGGTTGAATTCCGAGACGCGATAAGTGTACCAGTGTTCTACGGCAGAAGTGCCTCTGCGGTCCAGCCATATCTGAGCCAACTCCGATATCTAGCGTGTTGGACGCAAAAGCGAAGCAAAAAGTTCCCCACAATGCCCAAGGGATAGCTCTTGGACTAGAAATGTAGCTTTTTTTCAACATTAAGCATCTCTGCTCAAAAACCTTGTTCAACCACCAAACTGGAACGTAAACTTGCAAAACGTCGCTGCGCATCCTGTGCGCAACATCGGCTTGTCAGCAAACTCTTTCAAGGAATGCTTAACGTGGTATCTTCCGGCAACTACAACGTGCGGACCCATCGGTCGCTGGTCAGCATCGCTTATCGGTTGCTCGATGCGTTCGGAATCGTTTGCGGTGCCACGTTGGCGGCGCAATTGACTCCTTTGGCTAAGGTTCAGGACCTGGCGGTCATCGCAGCCACCACACTGTTGATCCACTTGATCGCCTCCGAAGTCAGTGGCTTGTATCGCAGTTGGCGGGGTTCTCGACTGGCGCTCGAGTTGTACTGCCTCTTGTTAAATTGGATGTACACTGCTCCGCTGGTTTTGGGTGCTGGGCTCCTGACCCGCCTCAACGCGCATTTCAGTTACGAATCCAAAATCATTTGGCTGCTGATTACGCCGCTGGCAATGGGAAGTAGCCGCGTGGTGTTTCGGTTGGTACTCAAGGGCTTGCGCAAACGTGGATTCAACACACGTCGATTCGCGATTTGCGGACTCAACCCGCTTGGCTTGCAACTTGCCGACAACATTCAGGCTTCGCAAGAGCTGGGATTAGAGCTTGCCGGTTTCTTCGACGATCGACCTTCCAATCGCATCAAGGAATCGATGAGGCGTGACCTGCCTCGTGCTGGTACGTTAAATCAACTGGCGGAAATGGCTCGACGCGGCGAAGTAGACATGATCTTCATCACCTTTCCCATGCGGGCCGAGAAACGGATCCGCGACTATCTCAGCAAACTCAGCGACACGACGGCATCGGTTTATATTGTTCCTGATTTCTTTGTGTTTCAAATGTTGCACGCCCGCTGGAATCAGATCAATGGCCTGCCTGTGGTGAGTGTTTTCGAGACTCCCATCACGGGCATCGACGGTGTATTGAAACGGGGCTTTGACCTATTGATGGCTTCAGTATTGCTGGCGATCTTGTTACTGCCACTGGCATTTATTGCGATGTTGGTCAAATGCTCTTCTCCAGGTCCTGTGTTTTTCCGACAGAAGCGATATGGCTTAATGGGCGAGGAAATTCGGGTTTGGAAATTTCGATCAATGCGGGTCTGCGATGATGGGGCCGTCATTCAACAGGCAACCAAGGACGACGTCCGCATCACCTCATTGGGCAGATTCTTGCGAAAAACGTCACTTGATGAGTTGCCACAATTGTTCAACGTTTTTGGGGGCAGCATGTCACTCGTCGGTCCTCGGCCCCACGCCACAGCCCACAATGAGCAATATCGTATATTGATCGAAGGCTACATGCTCCGCCACAAAGTGAAGCCCGGCATAACGGGCCTCGCCCAAGTCCATGGCTGGCGGGGTGAGACCGAAACGCTGGAAAAAATGGAACGCCGCATCGAGTTCGACCATCGCTACATTCGGGAATGGACCCTCTGGATGGATATGAAAATCTTGCTGCAAACCATCATGGTCGTCTTTAAGCAAGAAAATGCGTATTGAGATGGTAAGTGGTGAGTTGTGAGTAGGTGAGAATGCTTGGATTAAAGATGGCATCCTGCACCCTCAAGCGTTTCGTCTTGTGATTCCTGCGTGCGCTTCGTGTCCTTTGTGGTAGTTAGAAACTGCTGAACATAATCGTTCGTGGCGAACAAATCGGTGAACCGGAGTTGGCTCGTCTTGCGATTTTTCAAAGTCCTTTCCTTCGTTTATGGTTTTCGATTTTGAAAAGGTTTCTCGTATTGGACCGCCAACCCGGTTGCATCAGACGTTGTATCGCTTTCAAAGTGCCAACTTAATTCGGTGAGGACCGCGCATACTCTAAGCGGCACCCTACCTCACATCAAAGTATCCTACCAAGAGCGATATCTATACCCGCCATTCCAGTACGGCGTCATCACGTGGTACGAGCCATAGTTGCCATAGATATTGCCATAGCTTCCCGGATACCATCCACCGTAGTAGGAATAGGAGGGAACCGGGTAAGAGTTATAAGGAACTGCGTAGGGATAAATTGGGCGCCGAGCATAGTAGACGCCCTGGGCGTTTGCATCACCAATCAGCAAGCAGGCAAGCAAGATCGCCGCACCGAAAAAGGATAGATTTCTCATTTTAGTTCTCCTCACTTGGAACTCTGTATTAATGACCCCTGATCTCCAGTTGAATTGTCCGCAAATGGCGCGCCAAATTCAATCAACCAAGATTTTATGCGTTTTCGCGAGATTTCTCTGGCGACGATTGAGCAACTGATCTCAAAGTGAGCAACGGTGTGATCGAATTGATTGCTTTGGAACAAGAGTTATGGCATGCCAAATTCGATGAAGTTGGGGGATACGTAAAATACGCCTCGTACTTTCTCGCGCTCCGCTCTGACGAGCAGGACTCGTCGGACGCGTCGCGGCTAACGCAAATTGGGTGGTGCGGCTAACCTTGCCTGTCTTGTGCTTGCCCCCTAACCTGTGGGAATGGCCCGAAACAGAGACATCTCGGCTCAACATCAAACGGCGACCGCTCGGTGGTTGGAAATCGCGCTGATCTTGGTGATTTTTTTCGTTGCGGGAGGGGCTCCCGTCCCTCACGTTAACGAAGCCCATTATCTGGCGAAGGCGAAGCACTACTGGAATCCTGCGTGGTGTGCCGGGGATCTCTTCTTGGAGTCGGCTGATCCACACCTATTGTTCTATTGGACTATTGGTGTGCTGACCAAATGGTTCAGCTTGCCGACGGTTGCCTGGTTGGGGCGGATCATGGCCTGGGGGGGACTGGCATGGGCGTGGCAACGGCTCAGTTGGCAGATCGTGTCTGTGAAATATCTATCGGTGGTTACCGCCATGCTGTTGGTGACGCTCATTACCTGGGGAAATTTCGCTGGGGAATGGGTTGTCGGCGGCGTGGAAGGGAAATGCTTTGCTTATGTGTTCGTCTTTTGGGCACTAGCAGAACTTGCCCGTGGGAATTGGCTCCGTGTCTGGCCCTTATTGGGAGTTGCTTCGGCATGGCATGTCTTGGTAGGGGGCTGGTCGGTGATTGCGGCCTTAGTTGTCTGGGGCTTGGAAGACAAAGAATCTCGACCGACTTTGCGCGTAATGATTCCAGCCTTGTTGCTCGGGGGAGTCTTGTCGCTTCCCGGAGTACTGCCTGGGCTGATGCTTTCCAGTCATGCACCCGAGTCAATTCGAGAAGAAGCCAACCAGATTTACGTTTTCCAGCGCCTGCCGCATCATTTGGCACCGCTAACCATGTCCCGTGCTGAATTGTTGAGCCACTCCTGGCGATTTGGCCTCCTGCTGGCGGCGTTTCTCTGGCTGTGGCGTGCTTGTGGGCGCTTGCCGTCTCGTTCTCTGCCTCAACTCGTGCGAATACAGCGATTTGCCGGTTCCTGTGTGGTCTTTGGAGCCTTGGGAATCGTAGGGGAATTTGCTACCTGGAACTACCCTGCCCTTTCCGCCAATTTGCTGAGATTCTACTGGTTTCGCCTGGCGGATATCGCCGTACCGCTGGCGATTTCATTATCCGCTGCATGGTTGTTCAGTTTAGTGGTTCACCGGCGAACTCCTGCCGTACTATTGTTGGGGATCGTGGCGATAGTTGCACCAGCCGCGCTACTACTGGAGACCGCTGTCTTGCGGGGGCTGGATAATACGGCTCCCAGTGATTCCAAAATCTCAGATCGATTCGCCTGGCAGGAAGCCTGCAATTGGGCACGGGAACATACACCTGAAGACGCGCTTTTTTTGATCCCGAGGCTTGGGCAATCTTTCAAGTGGTACGCTGAGCGACCGGACTTTTTCAATTGGAAAGACGTGCCCCAAGACCCTGGGTCGATTGTCGAGTGGTTTCGTCGCTACCAAGATATTTACATGCACGAAAATGAATGGGGAGAACAGGTTCCCTACCGCTCACTAGGTGAAGTCGGAACGGAACGAATCCGGGAGCTTGCTTCGCTACATGGAATCGATTTTGTCCTCGCCAGAGAGTATCCTCCGCTAGCTCTGCCGGTGGTCTTTGAAAATGCCTGGTTTACAATTTATCAAATCACACCAAATAATTCATCTCTGTCCACAGAAAAAGCTGGGAGTTATACGACACCATGACCGACTTTCCTCAGCCCGCTACACCTTTGCGTGCGGTCGTGTTTGATCTAGACGGCCTGATGTTCGACACGGAAGTGCTCTATCATGAAGTGGGGAGCACCGTGCTGGCGCGCCGGGGCCACGAATTCACGGATGAACTTCTCAATCAAATGATGGGTCGCCAATCCCCTAAAGCGTTGCAGATTATGATTGACTATCACGGACTCGACACCACTGTGCCTGACCTTGCGAATGAGTCCATGGAAGTGATGCGACAACTCTTGGAGACTCGCCTTGCGCTGATGCCCGGACTCTTACCCCTGCTCGACGCATTAGAAACGGCGGAGTTGCCCAAAGCGATCGCCACGAGTAGCACACGTGAATTTCTCGACCATGTGCTTGAACTCGCTAACCTCACCAATCGATTCACTTTTACTTTGTCAGCGGATGACATCGAACACGGCAAGCCGGCCCCTGATGTCTACTTGCTGGCTGCGAAGAAGCACGACTGCCAACCCCAGGAAGTGCTCGTCCTGGAAGATAGTCAGCTTGGATGCCAAGCGGCGGTCGCCGCTGGAACCTACGCGGTGGCCGTCCCTGGCGGCCATTCTCTCACGCACGAATTCCCCGGCGCGAAGTTCATTGCTGACTCACTGGTGGACAACCGCATTTATCGCGTATTGAATCTTGCATAACGTGTATGGCTGAGTGATGATGATTGACTCTGCCCGCACGATGCGACAAACTACAGGTAGCCCTTGTTCACTCGCGGAGGTTTTCTGATGCCTACTCTTGAAACAACCGTCAATGGTTTAAAGCTGCCCAACCCTTTCGTGATCGCTTCAGGTCCTCCAGGAACCAATGGCAACGTGATCGGCAAGGCGTTTGAAGAAGGTTGGGGGGCTGTCATCTGCAAGACGATCAGTCTCGATGCAAGCAAGGTAATAAATGTCCAACCCCGGTATGCACGCCTTCGGGCACGGGACTCGAAGGAGATCATCGGATGGGAAAATATCGAACTCATCAGCGATCGGAGTTTCGACATTTGGGTTGAAGAACTTAAGGCAGTCAAGGACAAATATCCCGATCGGATTTTGATCGCATCGATCATGGAGGAGTTTAACAAAGACGCCTGGGTCGAGATCGTTGAACGATGCCAGGACTTGGGTGTCGACGCTTTTGAACTGAATTATTCCTGCCCGCATGGTCTTCCCGAGCGCAAAATGGGGTCGGCAATGGGCGAGAATCCAGACATCTTGGGCGAAGTCTCCGGTTGGGTCAACGCCGTGGCCAAGGTGCCCGTCTGGGCCAAGATGACCCCCAACGTCACGCACATTGAAGATCCCACCCGGGCAGCCCTGAAGGCGGGTTGTGAAGGGGTGAGCGCCATCAACACAATCCGTAGCGTGTTGGGCATCGACCTGGATACCTTGCGGCCCGAACCTCAGGTCGAAGGCTACACCACGCCCGGCGGTTATTCTTGTCGAGCAGTGATGCCAATCGCTCTGCGGATGTGTATGGAAATTGCCAGGGTGATCCGCGATGAATACCCTGACTGCACGCTCAGTGGCATTGGTGGGGTCGAAACAGGTAACGATGCTGCCCAGTTTATTCTGCTTGGTGCTGACACCGTTCAGGTATGTACTGGGGTGATGAAGTTTGGATACGGCATCGTTCAAGACATGTGCGACGAACTGCTCGCTTTCATGGAGAAGCATAAGTTTGAGACGCTGGACGATTTCAAAGGGCACAGTGTGCAGTACTTCACCACACACGCCGATCTCGTAAAACGGCAGGCGGCCAGCCGTGTTGCTGCCAAGGCTGAGCACGATAAGCGGATGATTCGCGACGATGCGCAGTGGACGGGTGATGAATTTGTCGATCAATCAGATGCCTTAGCGCGTGGTTAAGCAAAGAGGACCGTCGCCAGCATGGAGGTTGCCTCGATTCCTGACTTGTCGCTTGTCGAATGCTTGCAGATAGCTGCCAAACAATTCGATACCCAGGCCATTGCCGAGCGCAGCATTGACTCTTCGAGTGTGCTCGAATACTATCGCCAAAGCGACCGCGGCTATCGGCTGTTTCATTCTCGAGAGGGGGCCATGCATGTGGCCCTCAATTGCGACGAGGCATTCTCCACGAGCGGCTATCTGGGGCAGGTAACCCTGATTGCTGAGAAGTTGCACCAAGACGACAAGGTTCTGGAAGTTGGCTGCGGAGTGGGGTTCAACCTCCGTAATCTGGCTAGTCGATTGCCTGCTTGCCAGTTTACTGGTGTCGATCTCTCCGCGGAGCACGTGGAGTCTGCGCGCAAGGATTCGAATCAGTTACAAAACGTCCACTATGAGCAGGGTGATTTTCACCAACTACAATTCGCAGAGAACTCTTTCGATGCCGCGTTTGCTGTTGAATGCCTCTGTCAAGGAACCGATTGGAAGGGTGCCCTTGCCGAGATTCACCGCGTGTTACGCCCCGGCGGTCAACTGGTCGTGATCGATTGTTTTCGAGACGCACCGCTGGACGATTACGATCCCGATATGCAATTGGCAGCCCGTCTGGTAGAGAAAACGATGGCTGTCGAAGAATTTGCAGTGCTTGCTGATTGGCTCCAACACGCTGAGAAAAAAGGGTTATTCGTACTTGAACA
Organism: Bythopirellula sp.; assembly: GCA_041738415.1. Lineage (GTDB taxonomy): Bacteria > Planctomycetota > Planctomycetia > Pirellulales > Lacipirellulaceae > Bythopirellula. The sequence goes on along the minus strand of JBGSPU010000089.1, from coordinate 6,480 downwards.
ACGGGACTTTTCGGCTGATATCAGTCACAACCTGGCCCGCTTCTACAGTCTGTCTCGCAGATTTTTCAAGATGCCACTGGCGGCACGGGCTTTCCTCAAGGCATTTCCACAGCGGTTATTGGAGAACGCCATCTCGGGTCTCTTGATGCCATTCACCGTGAGAAGCGGCGTCCATCGTTATTACATGCTGACACTTGAGAAAAGGTGACAAAGGCTGTCTCGCTAAAAATGTGTCGGCGCGCGGGTCAATAGTTGTCCGTGGCCCAACTCTCCGGCAAACTTGCCGTCGCGCACCTGCACTTTGCCGCGTACCGTCACAAGAGTCGGTCGTCCTTCGACCTCCCAACCTTCATAGGCGTTGTAATCCACGGCCATTTCTTGTTGGTCGGCGGTGAGTTTTCCACGGTAGTCAGGGTCGTAGATTACGAGGTCCGCGTCACTGCCCACTTGAATCGTTCCCTTACGCGGATAGAGTCCAAAAAGACGTGCAGCCTGGGTGCTGGCTGCATCGACAAAAGTGTTGAGATCGATCCGTCCTCGACAGACGCCGTGGGTGTAGAGAATATTCACTCGGTCTTCGACAGAGGGGATGCCATTGGGGATCTTAGTGAAATCGTCGCGGCCCATATCTTTTTGACCAATGAAATCGAACGGAGCATGGTCAGTTCCCACCGTGCTGATCAAGCGCGAACGGAGTGCCGCCCAGAGTGCGTCGTGTTGGCTCGCATCGCGTAGTGGTGGAGACATAACGTACTTGGCACCCTCGAAATCGGGCTTTTCTGTGTAGGATTTATCAAGCACAAAATGCGGAATCACTGATTCAACCCAGGCATGAACCCCACGTAATTGGGCCTGCTGTACGGCTTGGAGGGCTTCACGGCATGAAGTGTGAACACAGTAGACATGGGCACCGGTCATCTCAGCAAAGGTCATTAGATGATGAACGCCTTCCGCTTCGACATGCGGAGGTCGCGAATCATTTTGCCACTCGGGGCCAGTCTTGCCTTCGCACAGTAAGCGAGCCTGCAGGCGGGCAACAAGCGTTTCATTTTCGCAATGGGCGGTGACGATCACCCCCAATTCTTTCGCAAGTTTGAGAGTACTAAAAAGTTCCTCGTCGTTGATGCCAAAGGCACCCTTGTACGCCAAGAATATCTTGAACGAGGCGATGCCACGCTTGACGATTTCACGGAGTTGGCTTTCCGTTTGGTCGTCGAATCTCGAAACTCCCATGTGAAACGTGTAATCGCAAGCGCTCTGTGCGGCACGTGAGAGCCACAACTCGTAGCTTTCCAAGGAATCGTCATTTCGTGCAGGGCAACACATTTCTATCAGGGTCGTTGTTCCGCCGACGAGTGCTGCTCGACTTGCTGTCTCGTAAGTATCCTTGGCATACGTTCCCATGAAAGGGAGATAGATATGGACGTGGGGATCGATGAAGCCTGGAAAGATGAATTTACCCGAAGCATCGATGACTTCAGCACCCGCGCCACCATTGATGTGAGGAGCGATCTGCGTGATGACTTCCCCTTCGCAGAGGATGTCTCCGACAAATTCTTCCGATGCGGTGATGATGCGACCGTTCTTAATAAGCAGAGACATGCGCGACCTACCAGACATAGTGATACAGGGATTCTTGCAGCGAGAAGCTCTCTCTCGCCAATTGTGACGTTCAAGAGGGGCGGGTCAAGCCGTTTATGAGGAAATTACCTATTGAGGGAGAAGGGGGGATCAATTGCTTCTAATCGTTCCAATGAAGTGGGAAAATGAGGTAAACCGCAAGCTATTCTTATTCTGATTCACCCACTTCGTTGCTGAATTTGGAGATTGGTGCCTCCAGATCGCAACATGTCACTACGCCCCCCGCAACGCTCTGAGAGTAATGACAAGACGACAAATAAGAAGCAGATGTTTTCTCTTGGCATTATTAGTTTCAGCACAGGCTGGGTGCCTTATCTTTGGAGTTGCCTGGGCAACCGGGTGGCTGTGGAGAACCTACGAATTCGTAGTCAACGACTATGTCACTTCTGCAGGCCAGGCTGAAGCGCACGAACTTGCCCTAGAAGTCAAGGAACTTCAAATCAAAACCTCCGAACCCGGCACGAAGGATTGGCAGAAACTTCAACAGCTATGCGAAATCACAAACATCCCACACGATGGTGTCCTGTGTTTCATGCGTCGAGATAATGGAGCCTTGTTGTGTCATCCAGACCTCAAGGCCGATCCGGGACTACTGCGACTCTTCCCCGGCAGATGCCTCTTGATTAACGACGATTCTTCCGGGCCCATCACGCAACTGGTCCAAAAGGCAGAGTCCCAGCGACTGCCCATCGTCAGTGGCAAGGTAGATCTGGACGGGCAATTACACACCTTTACGGGGTTCAGTATTCCCAGCATCAATGCCATCTTGGGAGTTTACCAATCAGACAGTGCCATTGCGTCGTTTGTCGCTTCGACAATCCGGCCAGTCATGCAGATTGGTTATATCTTAGCTGCATTTGTGGTCGGAGCAACCTCGATGATCACCGTCTTGTTGCTCAATCGTTATGAGGCAGGACTGGCCAAGGCAAATGAAAAGCTTGAATTCCAGGTCACCGAGCGAACCCAATCCTTGGTTCGCACGCGTAATGCCGTCACCTTCGGATTGGCACGCCTGGCCGAATTTCGCGACATCGACGCCGGGAAGCATCTAGAGCGAATCAGGTCCTATGTTTCAATTCTTGCCACTGAAATGGCTCGCACAAACTCAGAGATCGCACCGAGTTTTGTGGCCGACCTGACGGCAGCTTCCTCACTCCACGACATTGGCAAGGTGGGCATACCTGATGCCATTCTGCTCAAACCTGATCTTCTTAAACCCCTTGAACGCAAAGCCATCGAGATGCACGCCGCTCTCGGCAAGGAATGCCTGGCTGCAATTCGCAATCAACTCGGAGCCGATGATTTTCTGGAGGTTGCCGAGCAGATTGCCGCCAGCCATCATGAGCACTGGGACGGTAGCGGTTATCCTCAAGGCCTGCACGGGAAGGAGATTCCCCTGGCTGGCCGGATCGTCGCATTAGCAGATGTCTACGACGCACTCACCTCAGATCGGCCCTACAAAAAGGCAGTCTCGCATGAGGCTGCCCGCGATTGGATCGTCACCCGCTATGCACAACAATTTGATCCCGCAGTGGTCGAAGCCTTTGTCTCGCGCGAGGAAGATTTTCGCCGCGTGTGTCTCAGCAAGAGGGACGCGCGGACCAAGTCTAAGCAAAAAAATAAGTCTGCCTCAGAGGCTTGTGATTTCGATAGTGCAGTGTTGGCGGTGACTCGATAGAATGGACTTTCAGGATTCGTTTTTCGTTGATTGTCGAACCCCGCTGTCGACCTCCAGCCGATATTCGCTTACCCGTGAAGCATTCCAAAGTACGCCGCCAGATCGCTTGGGAAGCAGCCAGGCTCATTCGTGAGCAACCCGAGATGCGCCACTCCGACGCCCGTCGCTCGGCAGTCGAACGACTTTATCCATTAGGAATTCGACAAAACGATATACCTTCCGATGCGGAAGTCGGCCAGCAAATACGTGTACTTGCCCGCGCCGATCAACCTGTGGAGTGGAATCGCCGCTTTGTTGCGTACGCCGAGTTACTGCATCCCTTGGGTAGTGTGATGCAGAGACCCCAATCACATCCTGAAGGTGACGCGCTTTATCATAGCCTACAAGTTTTCATGCTAGCTCGCGAGGAACTTCCCTACGACGAGGAATTGCTCACGGCGGCGCTGCTGCACGATGTGGGAAAGGCCATCGATCGCAAGCAACCCTTGGCTGCCACCCTTAAGGCACTTGCGGGAATCGTTACCGAACGTACTCTCTGGTTTGTCGAATATTTGCCCGTTGCCAAGTCGCACATCATTGGGTCGTTAGGAGTCCGAGCTCGGAAACGGCTCGAATCCGCTGAGGATTTCGACGAGTTGTCTTGTCTGGCAATGTGCGATTTAGCAGGCAGACAAAATGGCATTGTCGTCCCTGAAGTCGAGCAGGCCGTCGCGATGTTGCAGGAACTAAGCGATTCGCTAGACGATTGGACGGATGCGGAGTAGATAATTCATCCGGAGATTGTTCTTTTTTCTTGCAATGAGCGGGCAACTTTGCGATACTTACCGTCTGGATGCAAATCTTTAGACCGGAACAAGTGAGGCAATTTATGCTACTATTATCTGGCTCGAAATATGCGTCTAACTTTTCTTGGATTCGCACGATGATTCTAGCACTGGCTTGGATGAGTTGGGGAGCGGCGTCGGTTTTCGCTGCCGCCGTGGGTTTGCAACGGGTGGCAACTGGGTTGAATCGTCCTGTGTTTGCTACATTTGCGCCTGGTGACACCGAGCGTCTTTTCATCGTGGAAAAAGGAGGGACAATCAAAATTCTGAACTTGTCCTCCGGAACGATCAACGCCACTCCGTTCTTGACCGTACCTGATACGGATAGCAGCTCGAATGAAGAGGGCCTGCTCGGTTTGGCTTTCCATCCTGATTACGCGAATAATGACAAGTTTTACATTAACGTGACGGTCGACGACGATGGCGGAACGGCAGCGACACGGACACACATCCGCGAGTATACCGTCTCAGCTAATCCGAATATTGCCAATGCGGCGGCAACAGAGTTACTGGCCTTCAATCAACCCCAATCGAATCATAATGGAGGGTGGATAGGATTTAGTCCGAACGATGGGTTTCTCTACATCATGACTGGGGACGGAGGCAATGGAGACGACACCGGCACGGGACATACCGCGGGAACGGGCAACGCCCAGGATATCACCAACAATCTTCTGGGCAAGGTGCTGCGGATTGACGTCAATGGTACAAACGGCACAGGGGGAAACTACGGCAATCCCGCTTCGAATCCGTTCGTGGGAGCAACTGGGGACGACGAGATCTGGGCCTATGGACTTCGCAATCCCTTTAGGGCTAGTTTTGACCGACAGACAGGCGATCTTTGGATGGGTGACGTCGGACAACAGACACGCGAAGAAATCGACTTCCAACCGGCAAGTAGTTCTGGTGGTGAAAACTACGGCTGGAGAATTCTTGAAGGAACAGGATTCAATCCTACTTATAACGGACAGCCCATTCCGACCCCTAACGTCCCGCCCGTTTATGATTATGGCCGTGGCACGGGAGCGTTTCAAGGTTTTGCTGTTTCTGGGGGCTATATCTATCGAGGACCTGATCCTGAATTGCAAGGATTGTATTACTTTGCTGATTCGGGTTCCTCTAATATCTGGACTTTCGACCCGGCCAATCCAACTGGTACCGTTGATAACATCAAGGCTGACATTCCGCCGGATGTAGGTACGCTAAGCGGGATTGTTTCATTCGCCGAGGATGCGGTTGGGAATCTCTACCTGGTTAACATTGGCAGCGGCATCAACAATCCGCCAGCCAATACGGGTGCCATTTACAAACTCGTGACCGACGCAGTCGTACCGGGCGATTTCAATGGCGACGGCAATGTGGATGGCGCTGATCTTGAAAAATGGCAGGCAAGTTACCACGTGGATAACAGCGCCGATGCGGATGAAGATGATGACAGCGATGGAGCCGACTTCCTCATCTGGCAACGCAACCACGGCAAGACGGCCCAGGACCCACCTGGCTTATTGGTGGGCGGACCGTTTCAGGTTCCCGAGCCAGCGACCGGCGCGTTGTTGGCTGCCGGACTACTCGGTTATGGGTGGACTCGGCGAAGGTAATTCTTGGGGTACTCAATTCATGACTTTTGCCTTGAAACCGCTCAGGCACCACTTAACCTGCAAGGCAATACATTCTTGGGCCATACTCGGGCTCTGCACGCCCGAACTCCACGAGGCCCGTCATGTCTCGGACAACAAGAGGACGCACAGCTTTCCCGACCGTTAAACCTTCTCAAATCCGACTGAATGCTGGCATTAAGGTCAACTTAAAGATCGGTTCAGCCACAATTGGTCCATATTGACTAACCGATAGAACTGGCAGTGTCCGTTTTTCTTACTCCAACTGCTAGCAGTGAACCGGTCGTCTATGTCCGGGTTGTTTACACGTCGAGTTGCAGCGAACCTCATAGCAATGTGCGTTCTTGCCCTCGTCTGCGCGTTGCTCGAAGGGTGTAACCGGACGAAGTACCGCCGCGCCGCAGATCGCGAGTCGTACTGCTTGATTCGGAGTCGTGAGTCAGACCCAAGATGGGAAGTTCCCGTTCGCACGGTCGAACCACAACCCGCTTCACGCATGTACATTGCTGCGGAGCAAGACTGTGGCCTGAAACCCCAGGATGATCCAGCAGCCCACCAATACATGGATTATCCAGATGGATTCGATCAGGCATCTTGATGCCCCCTTCCACCACCCGCATTGTTTTGATATTCGGTAACCAAGCCTTTTAGCTCTGCTAGCATCTCTGGCGTGTCAGGGAACAGATAGCATTTTGGTTTCTTGTTCTTCTTTGCCTTTATC